>NZ_JBIAQC010000005.1:0-82380 GCF_042888685.1 Streptomyces sp. NPDC002779 | reverse complement strand
GATGCGCGCGATCACGTCCGGGACCCCCAACCGCAGGGACGTTCCAGGCCGAACGGCCGGCCGACCCGCGGCGGACACCGTCCGGCGGCGCCGATCCGGCATCCCTTCGCGCCGCACCCCCCACCGCGCCACCCGGCAACCCCGCCGACCCGTCCCCGAGTACGCGATCACTCGGGGGATCCCAGGTCGCGGGTGAGGTCCAGGCCGAGGAGTCGGTCGGCGTAGGCGTAGGTCTCGAAGCGGGCGCCGTCCGGGAGGTCCGGGTCGGTCTCGACGCGGGCCAGCAGCCGCAGTACACCGGGCAGGTCCAGGTCGTCCTCCCAGGCGCCGTGCAGATCGGTGCGCACCTCCTCGGGGATGGGCCGCGAGGGGTGCCGCGCCCAGGACGCGACCGCGCGCCGCCAGCGGACGAGGGTGTCGTGGGCCTCGGTCAGGGCGGCCGTGTCGAGCCGTACCGGCCGGTCCCGGCGCCGGCTGAGCAGGGCGAGGCGCAGGGCGACGGGGTCGGCGCCCGTGAGCGGCGCGGGTGACGTGGCGTGGACGGGCGCGACGTGGACGCGGACGCCGTCCGGGGCCGGGCCGTCCTCCGGCACGACATGGATGACCTGCTTCTCACCGAGCCCACGGCCGGCCTCACGGCTGTCCTCCAGCGGGCGGATCCCCAGGGCCGCGGCCCCGGCCCGCAGCTCGGGCTGTTCCCGTTCGCCGTGGAGCACGGCCCAGACCGGGGTACCGCCGAGTTCCAGCGCGCGGACGAGGAGATCGGCGACGAGGAGCACGCGGAGGGCGCCGGTGTCGAAGCCCGGGGCGTGGGCCTCGACGCGGGTCAGTCCGCGCCGGGTGGGCGCGGCCTCGACGGGGACCCCCGTTCGGGAGTCGATGATGCGCAGCACTCCCCGAGCCTAGGCGGGCGCGCGCCCCGGCGCAGCACGCGGCGCGGTTTTCCGGACAGGGAGCGGCCCATCCGCCCGGGAAACCGCACCTCGGCCCGGGAATCTCCCCGCCCCGTTGGCCGTTGTGCGGACAACAGGCACGTCATGAGGTCAAGGAGGCCCTGGGTGTACGGCGATGAAGCGACGGTCCGCAAGATCCTCACCGAGCTCGGCGACACCTGGGCCGTGGTCGGTCTGTCGTCGAACCAGCGGCGTGCGGCGTACGGCGTCGCCCAGGTGCTCCAGCGTTACGGCAAGCGCGTGGTGCCGGTCCACCCCAAGGCGGAGACGGTGCACGGCGAGCAGGGTTACGCCTCCCTCGCGGACATCCCCTTCGACGTGGACGTCGTCGACGTCTTCGTCAACAGCGAGCTGGCGGGACCGGTGGCCGACGACGCCGTGGCCAAGGGCGCCAAGGCGGTGTGGTTCCAGCTCGACGTCATCGACGAGGCCGCCTACGACCGCACCCGGGCGGCCGGCCTGGAGATGGTCATGGACCGCTGCCCGGCCATCGAGATCCCCCTCCTGCGGTAAAGCACAAGCGGTGACGTTCAACCGGTGACGCACAAGAGCAGGGCGTAGACAGGGTCCGCGCCCGCCCGCTCGTCCGCCCCCGAGGAAGCATCGATGCCCGACCCCCGCTCCCCCAACCGCTGCTGCACGCCGTCGTCCGCGACCGGCGGCCCGCTCAACCCGCCGCCGCAGACCGCCACAAGCCGCCCAGCCCTCCCCGACGGCCGCCCCGCCTCGACCGACGGCATGATCCTGCTCCCCGGCGGCGAGTTCCTCATGGGCGCCGAGGACTCGGAAGGCTTCCCGGACGACGCCGAGGGCCCGGTCCGGACAGTGCGGCTGCACCCCTTCCGCATCGACGCCTGCGCGGTGACCAACGACGACTTCGCGGCCTTCGTCGCCGACACCGGCCACCTCACCGACGCCGAGCGCCTGGACTGGTCGTACGTCTTCGCCGGGTTCCTGCCCGCCGCGCTGCGCCAAGGCGCCCCGCGGCCCGAGCGGACGCCCTGGTGGTGCGCGATCGCGGGGGCGGCCTGGGACCGGCCGGAGGGCCCGGGCAGCGATCTCGCCGGGCGCGGCGACCATCCCGTGGTCCACGTCTCCTGGTACGACGCCGCCGCCTACGCGGCCTGGGCGGGCAAGCGGCTGCCCACCGAGGCCGAGTGGGAGTACGCGGCCCGCGGCGGCCTCAGCCGGCGACGCTACCCCTGGGGCGACGAACTCGACCCGGACGGCACCCACCGCTGCAACATCTGGCGCGGCACCTTCCCCACCAGGACCACCGCCGCCGACGGCTACTCCGGCACGGCTCCGGTGACCGCCTTCGAGCCCAACGGCTACGGCCTGTACAACACTTCGGGCAACGTGTGGGAGTGGTGCGCGGACTGGTGGTCCACGGAGCACCGCGCCGGGGAGCAGGGCGGAGCGGTCGACCCGGTAGGCCCGGCCGAGGGCACCGCCAAGGTGATCCGCGGCGGCTCCTACCTGTGCCACGCCTCCTACTGCAACCGCTACCGGGTGGCCGCCCGCAGCGCCAACACCCCGGACAGCGCCAGCGGCCACGCGGGATTCCGCTGCGCGGCGGACGCCTGAGGCCCGGCGCGCACATAATGCTCGGGTGACTTCCCTCCCCACCCACCCCAACCCCGGTGCCGCACACCGCTTTCCGGTCGTCATCGTCGGCGCGGGACCGGCCGGGCTCACCATCGGCAACGTCCTGCGCGCCGCCGACGTGGACTGTCTGGTCCTGGAGACCGAGAGCCGTGAGTTCATCGAGCGGCGGCCGCGGGCCGGCGTCCTGGAGGAGTGGGCCGTACGCGGGCTCGATCAGCGCGGCCTCGCGGCGCACCTGCTGGCCCACGGCCAGGTGCACAATGAGTGCGAGTTCCGGTTCGCCGGGCGGCGTCACCGGTTCGAGTACGCCGAGCTGACGGGGCATCACCATTACGTCTATCCGCAGCCGTTGCTGGTGACGGACCTGGTGCGGGAGTACGCGGACGTGCGCGGCGGCGCGATCCGCTTCGGCGTGCGGGAGGTGGAGCTGCACGACTTGGACTCGGACCACCCCTCCGTGTCGTACACGGACCCCGGCTCGGGCCAACGGCACACCGTGCACTGTGACTTCATCGCGGGCTGCGACGGCGCGCGCGGAGTGAGCCGGGACGCACTGCCGCCCGGCCGCGCCCAGATCTCGCGGTACGACTACGGCATCGGCTGGCTGGCGCTGCTCGCCGAGGCGCCGCCGTCCAACGACTGCGTGGTGTTCGGGATGCATCCGCGCGGATTCGCCGGGCACATGGCCCGCAGCCCCGAGGTGACCCGCTACTACCTGGAGTGCCCGCCCGGCGACGACCCGGAGAACTGGTCCCACGAAAGGGTCTGGTCCGAGCTCCAGCAGCGGCTCGGCGCGGCCGGCGCGCCCCGGCTGACGGAGGGACGGCTGATCGAGAAGCGCGTGCTGGACATGCACGGTTACGTCGTGGAGCCCATGGCGTTCGGCCGGCTCTTCCTGGCCGGGGACGCGGCCCATCTCACCGCGCCGATCGCGGCCAAGGGCATGAACCTCGCCCTGCACGACGCCTTCCTGCTCGGCGACGCCTTCGTCGCACAGCTCACCAAGGGCGACGGGAGCGGCCTGGACGGCTACTCGGCGGCCTGTCTGCGCCGAGTCTGGGACTACCAGGAGTTCTCGCAGTGGCTGTCGGAGGTGTACCACGGCGCCTCCTCCGGCGACCCGCATCGCGCGGGCACCGCGCTGGCCCGGCTGCACCGTCTGCTCGGCTCCCCGTCCGCGGGACTCGCCTTCGCGGAGCAGTACTTGGGCAAGAACACGTACGGCTAGGTCACAAGCACCCGTACTGCCGCTCAGTCATGCGGGGGCCGGTCGCCGATCCGGTGGTCCGCCACCTTCAGCGCCTCCTCCACCAGCCGCCGCAGATGGCCGTCGTGCAGGGAGTAGATCACCCGGCGGCCTTCCTTGCGCGTGTTCACCAGACCGGCGAGACGCAGCCGTGCCAGATGCTGGCTGACGGCGGGCCGGGCCGCTCCGCATGCCTCCGTGAGCGTGCTGACGTCGGCCTCTTCCCGGGTCAGCGCGTGCAACAGGGCAAGGCGGGTGCGGTCGCCGAGGAGGGCGAGGAGTTCGGCGGCGAGGGCGAACTGCTCCTCGCCGGGGGTGCGCGGATGCGCATCGTGCGCAGATGACAGGTGCATGCGTGCGCTCATACGCACATAATGACGCCGTGGACCGGGTAAGTCCACCACCGTCACTGGAACCGCCGTCACCGGAACCGCCCGCCACCGGAACCGCCGTCACCGCAAGGGGGCCCCGTGAGCCACCCGCACCACCCTCCGCACCACCACCCACCGCACCACCACCCCACGCGCCGCCACCGCATCACCCACCTCCTCCGGCCCCACTCCCACGACACGGCCGACAAGCTCGACAACGCCCTGGAGTCATCGGCCCGCGGCATGCTCGCGCTGTGGGTGTCGCTCGCGGTGCTGGGCGCGACGGCACTCGTCCAGGCGGTCGTCGTGGCGATGTCCGGCTCGGTGGCCCTGCTCGGCGACACCGCGCACAACACCGCCGACGCGCTGACCGCCGTACCCCTCGGCATCGCCTTCGTGCTGGGCCGCCGCGCGGCTACCCGGCGCTTCACCTACGGCTACGGCCGCGCGGAGGACCTGGCGGGGCTGGTGATCGTGCTGACCATCGCGGCGTCGGCGGCGTTCGCCGCGTGGACGGCGTTCGACCGGCTGCTGGACCCCCGCCCCGTCCAGCATCTTCCCGCGGTCGCCGCGGCGGCGCTGGTGGGGTTCGCGGGCAACGAGTGGGTGGCGCGGTACCGGATCCGGGTCGGCCGGGCGATCGGCTCGGCCGCACTCGTCGCGGACGGTCTGCACGCCCGTACCGACGGATTCACCTCGCTCGCGGTGCTGCTGAGCGCGGGCGGGGCGGCGCTCGGCTGGCAACTGGCCGACCCGGTCGTCGGATTGGCGATCACGGCGGCGATCGTGCTGGTGCTGCGGGACGCGGCGCGGGAGGTGTTCCGGCGGGTGCTGGACGCCGTGGACCCGGCCCTGGTGGACCGGGCCGAGCGGGCGGTGCGGGAGGTGCCCGGGGTGCGCGGGGTGGGCGAGCTGCGGCTGCGCTGGATCGGGCACCGGCTGCGCGCGGAGGTCGCGGTCGTGGTGGACGGCGAGGCGACGGTACGGCAGGCCCACGCGATCGCGGTCGACGCCGAGCACGCCCTGCTGCACGCCGTCCCCCGGCTCACCGCGGCCCTGGTCCACGCGGACCCGGCGCCCGTGCCCGGCGAGGCGGATCCACATCTGCCGCTGGCCCACCACACGGCGGCCTGAGCTCAGGCGAGCCCGAGCCCTTCCAGTACGACGGCTCCGGGCAGCTCGGCGAATGCCTTGCCCGGCACCAGCAGCTTGCCGCGGCGGCGTCCGCTGCCGACGAGGACGTAAGGAAGGTCGACCACGGCGGAGTCCACCAGCACCGGCCAGTCGGCGGGCAGTCCGATCGGGGTGATGCCGCCGTACTCCATGCCGGTCTCGCCGGTCGCGGTGTCCATGGCGGCGAAGGATGCCTTGCGGGCGCCGAGTTGGCGGCGGACGGCACCGTTGACGTCGACGCGGGTGGTGGAGAGCACGACACAGGCGGCGAGTGTGGTCTCACCGCCGCGCTTGCCCGCCACCACGACACAGTTGGCGGACTGCTCCAGCAGCTCCTGGCCGTAGTGCTCGACGAACACGGCGGTGTCGGCCCATTGCGGGTCGGTGTCGACGTAGACGATCTGTTCGGCGGGGACGGCGCCGCTCCAGTGGCGTACGGCGTCGGCGACCGGGGCGGTCAGCTCGTCGAGGCAGTCGGGGGCCGGGACGGCCCGGTCGAAGTGTCCGATGGGTGCGCGCATGGCCGCACGGTAGCAAGCGTGCGGCGCCGCTCAGTTGACGGGTGGGACGGAGACCGCCATCACCATGCGCATCGGCACCTCGCCGGTATTGCCGTACGTGTGGGGGGTGTTGGCCTCGAAGGAGGCGGTCGCGCCCGCCGGGACGCGGTACTCCACGCCGTCCACGGTGAGGGTCAGCTCGCCCTCCAGGACGTGGAGCAGTTCGGCCGTGCCGGTCGGATGCGGGTCCGAGGCGCTGCTCTCGCCGGGCATCAGCCGCCACTCCCACAGCTCCAGCGGTCCCGGTGCCTCGGTGCCGGCGAGGAGGAGGTTGTAGCTGCCGGTGTCGGTGCGCCACAGCCGTACGGCCTGGTCGGCGGGGACGATACGGACCTGCGGGCCCTGCTCGTACTCCAGCAGCGTGGTGATGCTCACGCCGAGCGCGTCGCCGATCTTCACGACCGTGCCGAGGCTGGGGTTGGTGCGCGCCTGCTCGATCTGGATGAGCATCCCGCGGCTGACGTTGGCCCGGGTGGCGAGCACGTCCAGGGTGAAGCCGCGTACCGCACGCCAGTGCTTGACGTTGCGGGCCAGGGACTGGGTCAGCAGGTCGAGGTCCGACACGTTCCGTCCAACGTTTGGTCCATCACAGTGAATGGCACGGTTCAATTTACTGCACTACGGTGGGGTGCACCCGATCGTGCACCGAACTGTACTGCGAGGCAGCCCCGTGACAGCACTCTTCGCCCTGGCCACCAGTCTGCTCTGGGGGCTGGCCGACTTCGGCGGCGGACTGCTGGCCCGGCGCATCCCGGCGCTCACCGTGGTGGTCGTCTCGCAGTCGGTCGCCGTGGTCGTGCTGGGCGTGATGGTCCTCGCGACCGGCGGCTGGACCGAGATCGTCCCGCAGCTGTGGTTCGCGGTCGCCGCCGGGGTGGTCGGACCGGTCGCGATGTTCGCCTTCTACAAGGCGCTCGCCCTCGGCCCGATGGGGGTGGTGTCCCCGCTGTGCTCACTGAGCGTCGCCGTCCCCGTGGGCGTGGGCCTCGCGCTCGGCGAGCGTCCCGGGATGTTCCAGCTCGGCGGGATCGTGGCGGCCGTGACGGGGGTGGTACTCGCGAGCGGGCCGCAGGTCAAGGGCGCCCCGGTGCAGCGCCGGGCCATCGTGCTGACGCTGGTCGCCGCGCTCGGGTTCGGCGCGGTGATGGCGCTGATCTCCGAAGCGTCGACGTCCCTCACGGGCCTGTTTTTGGCCCTGTTCGTCCAGCGCGTCACCAATGTCGTCGTGGGCGGCACGGCCCTGTACGTCTCGGTGCGGCGCGGCTCCCCCGCCCTGCCCGAGGGCGGTTTCCCCTGGCGCGCGCTGCCGGCGCTCGGTTTCGTGGGGCTCGCCGATGTCGCCGCGAACGGCACGTACTCGATCGCCGCCCAGAACGGCCCGGTCACCGTGGCGGCGGTCCTCGCCTCCCTGTTCCCGGTGGTGACGGCCCTGGCCGCCCGCATCACCCTGAACGAACGGCTCCGCGGGATCCAGGCGGCGGGAGCAGGCCTGGCCTTGGCCGGCACGCTATTGCTGGCCACGGGCTGAACCATCTCACCGCCCCCGACGGCGACCATCCCGCCCGGGATCGACACCGGCGCAGAGGCCCACCCGCATAGGCCCCACTGGCGCCCGCCCACATCAGCCCCAACCGCCGGGCACGTCCAGCACAGCCACTCGGAGGGATGACCAGCAACGCCCACGCCCACAGACCTCGACACCCCACCGCAACGGCCACCCGTCATGGGGTCCAACCCCGCCCGACCCGGCCCGGCTGTCGCCGCCCGCTAGCAACACCGACGCAGCCGCCCCCGCCGGGAGGCGCCCGGGGCAGCGCCCGCTCAATCCAGGACGGCCCGCCCCATCAACCCTCGGTGCCCGCCACCGGCACCGGCACCGGCACCGGCACCGGCACCGGGCCAGCACAGCCCACACCAGGACCGGCGGACACTCCCGCCCTGGCGACTGCCACCACGCCCATGCCCAGGCTCTGCACCCGTCAGCTCAGCTCACTCCTCAGCTCACCCCTCCGCGTCCAGCTCCGCCAGTCGCGCCACCGACTCCTCGTCCAGGTCCGCCAGGGCCGCCAGTTGCTGCGAGGTCACGCCGTCCGGTATGGGGACCGGTGCCGGTGTCCGCAAGGGGGGCTGCCAGCCGTCCGTGGGGGTCCAGCGGCGTACGACCCGGGCGGGCGCGCCCGCCACGACCGCGTGGTCGGGGACCGCGCCGCGGACCACGGCCCCGGCCGCCACGACCACGTTCCGGCCGATCCGCGCACCCGGCAGGATCACCGCGCCGGTGCCGATCCAGCAGCCCGGTCCGATCGACACCGGCTCCATCCGCGGCCACTGCTTGCCGATGGGCTCGTGCGGGTCGTCGTAGGAGTGGTTGGTGGACGTGACGTAGACGTACGGGCCGAAGTAGCAGTCGCTGCCGATGGTGACCGTGGTGTCGGCGATGACATGGCTGCCCCGGCCGAGGACGACACCGTCGCCGATGCGCAGGATCGGTTCGGGGCCGAGGTCGAGGTCGGGCATCAGGCCCGCGGTCAGCGTCACCTGCTCGCCCACGATGCAGTGGGAGCCCAGGTGGATCCACGGTTCGCCGAAGACCGTGCCGAGCGGAAACGCCAGGCGGGTGGCCTCGCCGATCGCGCCGAAGTGGAAGCGCCCCGGCCGCTCGGCCGTCACCGAGCCGGTGCGCTGCACCCAGGCCCAGCCCGCGTGGACGGCCCGCTGCGCCACTCGGCGACGCCAGGATGAGAACGTGTTCTTGCTCTTCGGCACGCGCTCACCGTACTGAGCGTCCGGCGCCCTGATGAACCGGAGGGCCTGTGATCTTCACCCCAACCGGTGGCGTACGGTGCCCTGAGTCACATGACCGGGAGGCGATGATGATCAAGGGAATCGGCGGCCGGGAGCCGAAGGTGGACGAGGACGTCTTCGTGGCGCCCACCGCCTCGGTGATCGGTGACGTGACGCTGCGGGCGGGGGCGAGCGTCTGGTACGGCGCCGTGCTGCGCGGTGACGTGGAGCGGATCTCCGTCGGCGCGAGCAGCAACGTGCAGGACAACTGCACCCTGCACGCGGACCCCGGCTTTCCGGTCACCGTGGGGGAACGTGTTTCCATCGGGCACAACGCCGTGGTGCACGGGGCGACCGTGGAGGACGACTGCCTCGTCGGGATGGGGGCGACCGTGCTCAACGGGGCGGTGATCGGGGCCGGTTCCCTGGTCGCCGCGCAGGCGTTGGTACCGCAGGGGATGATCGTGCCGCCCGGGTCGCTCGTGGCCGGAGTGCCTGCGAAGGTCAAGCGGGAGCTCACGGAAGAGGAGCGTCAGGGGATCACGCTCAACGGGACGATGTATGCGCAGTTGGCAGGGGCTCACCGAGAAGAGCACGGTCACTAGGGGTCGTATGCGGTCTGCGGCGGCGCGGGGGTCGATCGCGCGGTTCCCCGCGCCCCGGAGGGAGCCCTACTCCCCGGCGCTCACCAGCTCCGGCTCCGCGGACGGCGCCCGCTTCGCCTTGCGCTTCAGGATCAGGAACGACGTCAGGCCGATCAGGACCGCCGCCACCAGGCCCAGCCACGAGAACCGCTTCAGCCAGGACTCGGCGACCACGCCCACGTAGTAGATGACCGCCGTCGTGCCGCCCGCCCAGAGGATGCCGCCGAGGACGTTGGCCGTGAGGAACTTCCAGTACGGCATGTGCAGGACGCCCGCGAGGGGGCCCGCGAAGATGCGCAGGAGGGCGACGAAGCGGCCGAAGAAGACGGCCCACATGCCCCACTTCTGGAAGGAGCGCTCGGCGGTCGCGATGTGCCCCTCGCTGAAGTGCCGGGGGAACTTGCCGCCCAGCCACGCCAGCAGTGGCCGGCCGCCCTTGCGGCCGATGGCATAGCCGATGGAGTCACCGACGATGGCGCCCGCGGTGGCGCAGGCGCCGAGGATCACGGGGTCGATCTCACCGTGCTGCGAGGCGAGCAGCGCCGAGGAGACCAGGATGATCTCGCCGGGCAGCGGGATGCCCAGGCTCTCCAGACCGATGACTACGCCCACCAGCAGATAGATGGCGAGCGGGGGCACCGTTTCGAGCCATTCCTGGACGTGCAACGCCGCTTCCTCTCCTCCGGGCGTGTTCCCGGCGCGCGCTCGTGGGCGAGCGCGCGCCGGGGAAGCCTACCTGCTCAGCGCGGTGCCTCCGCGTCCCACAGGTCGCACTGGTGGTCGCCGTACACGGACGTGGTCGGAGCGTTGCCGCCCGCGGACGCCGTCCGCAGCAACAGCACTCGCTCCGGCCCGCTCTCCGGCATGGCGGGCTGCCCGTGGGCGCGGGGCACTCCGGTGCGGACGAAGGAGCCCCAGTACTGGACCATCTGCCGGGCCAGCGCCCGCTGCTCGGTGTTCAGCGGGGTCTTGAGGCCGAAGTGCTTGAAGAGGTACTGCACCTCGTTGACGTGGGTGGCGCCGAAGTCGAAGTCGGTGCCGAGGCCGCGCAGGGAGGCGAAGGGCGGGGAGGTACGGTCGGCGAACTCGTACGTGTACACCGGGCCGCGTCCGGCGAGCGTGCCGTCGAGCCGGAGCGCGGAGCAGGCGAACATCCGGTCGCCGAGGGCGGTACCGAAGGCGATCGTCGGGGAGGGGTGGGCGGTCAGGGGGTAGCGGGCGAGCGCCTCTTCGCCGAAGGAGGCCCGCATCACCGCCGGGTACCGGTCGGCCGTGAGCGGAGCGCCCGCCCCGTCGAAGCGGCCGAAGGCGAACAGCCGCCCCTCGTCCAGATTGGCGCCGTTCATCACCGGCACCCCGGCCGCCGTTCCGGAGGCGAAGGCCGCGGCGGGCTGCACGGGCAGGAAGGCGCCGCCGGTCACCGGTCCCCAGTCGAAGCCGCCCTGCGCGGCCAGGATCTCGGCGGACGACTTACCGCGCAGACACGCCACCGTGGCACAGCCGAGCTTCTCGGCGAAGGCGGCGCCCTGTTCCACCGCCGTTTCCCGGGTGCGGGCGGCGCAGTCGTCGTAGGCGCCGCTCTGGATGATGCCCGCCCGGAACAGGCCCGTCGCGGTGGGCGAGGCGAGCTGGGTGCAGACCGAGCGGCCGCCCGCCGATTCGCCCGCGATGGTCACGCGGCGAGGGTCGCCGCCGAAGCGGCCGATGTTGGCGCGCACCCAGCGCAGCGCGGCCTGCTGGTCGAGCATGCCGAAGTTGCCGGAGACGCCGTCCTGGGCCTCGTCGTCGAGGCCGGCTGTCGCAAGGAAGCCCATCGCCCCGAGGCGGTAGTTGACGGTCACGACGACCGTGCCGGTCTGCCGGGCGAAGGTGTCGGGAACGACGTCCTGACCGGCTCCGGCGGTGAGTCCGCCGCCGTGGAACCAGACGAGCACCGCCCGCTGCCGGGAGCCCTCGGGCACGTAGACATTGAGGTCGAGGCAGTCCTCGGTGTGGCTGGGCCGCTCGTACCCGGGGTCCCAACTCGCGCCTTGCACGCACTTGTTGCCGAAGTCGCGGGCGCCGCGGACGCCTTGCCAGGGGCGGACCGGCCGGGGCTCCTTCCAGCGCAGCGCGCCGACGGGCGCCTCGGCGTACGGGATTCCGAGGAACTGCCGCCCCTCGGCGGTGCGTTCACCGCGCACCAGCCCCGCCTCGGTGCGTACGACCGGCCCCCGTTGCCCCTCGGCCGCCTGCGCCGGGGCGGGGACGATCACCGCGGCCGCGAGGGCCGCCAGTGCTGTCACGACACGACGTATCACCCGTGCACCTCCACACTCGGACGTATCACCCGTGCACCTCCACACTCGTACGAAGCCGCAGATCCCCCGCGGACGCCCCTACCCACACGCTGCGCCGCCCGGTGCCCAGCACCCAGTCGTGGCGGGCCGCGTCCCAGGACGACAGCGTCCGCGCCGCGACCCGCACGGTCACCCGGCGCCGCCGCCCCGCGTCCAGCGCGAGCCGCCGGTACCCGCCCAGCACCCGTACCGCCTGGTCGAGTTCCAGGTCGGGCGAGCGGCCCACGTACACCTGCGGAACCGCGATCCCGGCGCGCCGCCCCGTGTTGCGGACCGTGAAGCGCACGTCGAGGCCGCGCCGGTTCCACTGCGCGGAGACGTCCTCGTAGGTGAAGGAGGTGTACGACAGCCCGTGCCCGAAGGGGAACAGCGGGCGCTGGCCCTCGGCGTCGTACCAGCGGTGTCCGGCGTGGACGCCCTCCGAGTAGACCTCGGTGCCGTCGACGCCCGGGTAGCGGCGCGGGTCCCCGGCGACGGGATGGCGGTCGTCGTCGACGGGGAAGGTCTGGGTGAGGCGTCCGCCGGGATCGCAGTCGCCGAACAGGACGGCGGCGGTGGCGGCCGCGCCCTCCTGACCCGGGTAGTACATCTGGAGCACGGCTCCCGTGCGCTCCAGCCAGGGCATCGAGGTGGCGGAGGAGGTGTTGAGGACCACGGTGGTGCGCGGGTTCACCGCCGTCACCGCCTCGATCAACCCGGCCTGCTGACCCGGGAGTTCGAGGGTGGTGCGGTCCTGTCCCTCGGTGGCGTCCTCGTAGGCGAACAGGACGACCTGGCGGGCGGCGCGCGCGGCCCGTACGGCCTCGGCGACGTCCTGGGCCCGGGTCGCGCTGGTGATACGGCGCAACCGGAACTCCTGCCCGGTGTCCCCGCCCGGTGCGGTGATCCTCAGCTTGTGCGGGCCCCGGGCGAGCTCGACCGTCCTGCGGCGCACGGACATCCCGTCGGCGGCGGTGGTGACGTAACCGCCCATGAAGTACTCGCCCCAGCCCGGCACGAGCGGGAAGAGTTCCTCGCCGTCGAGGACCACCTTCGGCCGGATCGTCGGCGCGCCGGAGTAGTGGATGACGAAGGTCCACTCGTCGTCCTCGTCGACGGTGAGCGTGCCGTCGTACGACCAGGTCCGTCCCGCCTCGACCCGCTTGCCCTCGCTGGCGAAGCGAGGGCTGAGCGCGGCGGCGGGGAGGGGCTTGCCGAAGATGTCCTCGCCCAGGGCGTGGGTCACCCGGCCGCCGCGGGCGCGGAGGGCGTCGAGGGGGCTGTCGGCGCGGTCGGGCACGACATGGGCGCTGCCGCCGCCGCTGATGAAGGGCAGGGACCCGGGCTGGCCGATCACGGCGATGCTGCCGCCGGTCAGCGGGAGGGTGCCGCGCTCGTTGCGCAGCAGGGTGGCGCCCGCCTTGGCGACCTCCAGCGCCACGGCCGCTCCCGCCCGGCTGTCGCGAGCGGGTCTCGGCGGTGCGCTGCCGTCGAGGAGACCGAACCGGTCCATCACCGACAGGATCCGGCGTACGGCCCGGTCGACGGACCGCTCGGCCACGCTGCCGTCGCGTACGGCCCGCTGCAGCGCCGGGCCGAAGTGGGTGCCGTCCGGCATCTCCAGGTCCAGGCCCGCGGTGAGGGCCTTGTGGGTGCTGTGGGCGGCGAACCAGTCGGTCATCACCAGGCCCTCGAACCCCCACTGGGTGCGCAGGATGTCGGTGAGGAGGGCCTTGTTCTCGCAGGCGTAGGTGCCGTTGACCTTGTTGTAGGCGCCCATGACCGCGCCGGCGCCGGCGCCGACGGCGGCCTCGAAGCCGCGCAGTTCGACCTCGTGCATGGTCTGCTCGTCCACCCGGACGTCGACGGTCTCGCGGTCCCGCTCCTGGTTGTTCAGGGCGAAGTGCTTGACGGTGGCGACGAGTCCCTCGCCCTGGATGCCCTCGATCTCGGCGGCCACCAGGTCGGAGGCGAGCAGCGGGTCCTCGCTGAACGTCTCGAAGTTGCGCCCGGCGTACGGGGTGCGGATGAGGTTGACCATCGGGGAGAGCAGGACGTCCTGGCCGAGGGCGCGGCCCTCGTGCCCGATGACCCGGCCGTAGCGGCGGGCCAGCTCCGGGTCGAAGGCGGAGGCCAGCAGGACGGGTGCGGGCAGGGCGGTGGCATGTGCGGTGACCCGGACCCCGGCCGGGCCGTCGGCCAGGCGCAGGGGCGGGATGCCCAGGCGCTCGACGCCCGGGAGGTAGCCCGCCTGGCCGAGCGGGGCGGGGTCGGTGGCGCCGTGCAGGAGCGAGATCTTCTCGTCGAGGGTGAGCCGGGCGAGGAGGCTCTCGACGCGCCGCCCGGCGCTCGGGCCGGTTCGGCCGTGCGCGTGGGCGCTGGACAGTGGGGCCGGTCCACCGGTCGCCGCGGCGGCGACGGCGACGGCGCCGCCCACCAGCCGCAGGGCGGATCGCCGGGAAACAGTGTCGGTCATGGCAGCCGTCACTCCTTCGGTGTGCGGGCACGACGATGTGAACCGCGGTGCGCTGGAGCGCCCGGTCTGTCTTCGCCCTTTGAACGCACTATGCGTCAATCGGACTTGACACCCCGTGAGCGACGCCACCGGCGCGTCGGAAACGTAGGACCGGCGGTGACTCGTGTCAATAAGCCGAGCAGAGAAGGGGCCACCCCGGTGGGAGTGGCCCCTTGGTCTAGGAGAGCAGCGAGTCGAGCGGCTCGGTGACCGCGGAGAGGGTGTCCAGCGCCCCGGCGGGGAGGAAAGCGGCCCCGTCCACGGGGTCGGGCTGAGCTGCCGGTTCGGGTTCTGTACGCGTGTCGGCCTGGGCGACGCGGGTCTCGTACGGCTCCTGTTGCCGGCTCCGGTCGGGGGTCTGCCGCTCCTTCCTCACCTCCGGGGTGTCGAACGCCCAGCGCTGGTCCGCGGATCCGTCCCGCCCCGCGACCGTCACGTCCTTTTCGTCGCCGGGCGCCACGACTCGGTCCTGGTCGCCGCGGAGCAGGAGCTCGCCGTGCACGGTGAGGTCGTGGCGCACCTCGCCGGCGTGCACCAGGCAGTCATCGAGCACGACCGTGCCCTCCTCGGCGCGGGAGTTCAGGCAGAGGGTGGGATCGGCGGCGCTGCGCAGCAGGCCGTCGCTTCGGTACGACCACCGCTGGGATCCGGCGGCCGAGCAGCCCGCGAGGACGGTCGCCACGCCGGGCCGGGGCGCCGCGCCGTGGAGGTCGAGGCAGAGTCCGGTGCCGAGGTTGCGCAGTCGGCCGTGGCCCAGTTCCGGGGAACGGCTCACGGAGGCGGGGTCCGGCGTCGGCGGCTCGGTGGCCGCGCTCGGCGCGCCCCAGGTGGCGTGCGGGGCGGGGACACCGTTGTCATCCGTCCAGCCTTTGCTGATCAGGACGGTCGCGAGCAGGGCGAGGGAGGTCAGACCGACACCGACGACGACCTTGGTCCGCCCGGCGGGCCGGGTCGTCTTCCGTGCCGCGACGGGCCGGTGGCGTCCGCCACGCGCGCGTGCCGATGTCGTCGGGTGCTCGTGAGCGCGGCCGGGGCGGGAGTCCAGATAGCGCCGGGCGCCCCAGCCGAGGACCGTCTCGGCGAGCAGTTCCTCCAGGCCGACCTCGAAGTGGCTGAGCTGTTCGGCGGCCTGCCGGCAGTAGCGGCACTCGGTCAGGTGCCGCTGGACATCGGGCAGCAGCGAACCGCCCCGGCGGATCGGGACATCGAGGAGGCGGTTGTAGAAGCGGCATTCCCGGGTGGGCGCGAGTTCATGGTGGGCGCGGACACAGGCGGTGCGGAATTGCTCGCGGGCCTGCTCCAGGGCGGCCGATGCCGTCACGCCGTCCACGCCCAGCAGACCAGCCGGTACGGATATGGGTTCCGCCTCGACCTCGGTGTGCCACAAGAGGCATTGCGAGGCGCCCGGAAGGGCCCGGAATGCGTGTTCGGCGAGCCGTCGCCTTTCAGGGGTCACGGACCTCGCCGCCCGAAGCCCACGGGCTCCGGTCGTTTTACGGAGTTCCGGAAGGGCGGCGGAAATCCTTTCGTCGGCCGCCCACTCCTTGACCGTCTCGCGTACGGCCATGAGGAGTTGGGGACGCAGCGCGCCGCCGGCCGGCTTGCCGAGGACCCGGTGGAAGGCGTTCGCGGTCACCATGGACGCCGGGCTACCGGCCACGGCCAGGCAGATCACGGCGTACTCGTGGGCGGGCCGCCAGTGCCGGGCCATCAGCAACGGAACACCGTCGGCACCAGTGCCTGACGGTGCGAGACGGGCGAGGAGATCACGGTCGGAGTCTTCGAGGTGCAGTCCTGGGCGTGGGGGGTACGGGGGGCGTGGGGGGTAAGGGGATTGCACGGAATCATTTCCTTCCAGGCCGCTTGCGGCACACCCCGTGAGGGGGCGCTCACTTTCGCACAAACGACTGACGGGAAACAAGGAGTTCGAAGGGCCCGTTAGGCAAGTGCCTTGGAATGCAGAATAGTTACCGCCGGTATCCGCACCGGCATTCGAAGCTGTGGTCCGAACCAATCCCGAAGGTGTGCGCACGGCAAGGGGATTACCGCACGGATTCTCCGCACATGACACAGAGGGCCCCCACCGGGGACCCTCTGCGGAAGAACTCTGTGTCCGGTCAGCCGTTGGGGCGGAGCGTCCACACCACGGTCATCTCGGTCGTGACCGCGCCGTCCGCGCGCTGGATCGCCACGCTCACCGGGAACTCCGGCCGCTCGCCCGCGTCGAGCTCGGCGACGACCTCGTCGATCGGACGGCCCAGCGTCGCGGTGGCGGTGACCGCCCCCAGGGCGATCTTCTTGAAGGCGATCTCCGCGGTGACCGGGAGCGGCACGGCCCGGGACAGCTGGTCCCCGAAGGCGGCGAGCACGATCGCCCCGCTGGCCGACTCCCCCAGCGTGAACATGGCACCGGCATGCGGTCCGCCGACGTGGTTGCGGTACTCGCTCTGGTCCGGAAGGGCCAGCACGGCCTTCTCCGGGGTGGTCTCCAGGTACTCCAGGTTCAGCGTCCGAACCATCGGCACCGTGGCGGCGAGCAACTCGCCGATCGACATCTGATCTGCGCTCATGGCGGCATGTTACCCACGAGTAGCGTCGCTGGCCAGATTCCCGTCCCGCTCGCCGTACGGACGTTCCGCCGATCCGCCACCGTTTTGCTACGTCCCTGACAAGGTCCGGTGACCGAATCGTGTCCCTGGCGCCGTTAGGGTTGCTGCCCATGTGGCCAGGACAGCAGCCGCCCGGGGGCGAGCAGAACCCGCAGCAGCAGAACAACCCGTACCAGCAGCCGGGGTACCAGCAGCCGAATCCGTACCAGCAGCCGGGCTATCAGCAGCCCAACGCCTACGGTCAGCAGCCTCAGTGGGGCGCGCCGACCCCGGCCGGGGCGCCGGCTCCGCAGGGCGGTGGGGGCGGCGGCAACCGGACCAAGCTGGTGGCGATCGTGGCGGCCACGGCCGTGGTCGTGGCGGCCGGTGTCACCGGGCTCCTGGTGCTGGGCGGCGACGACAGCGACAAGGCGGACGGCAAGGCGTCGCCGAAGCCGACCGTGAGCAAGTCGGCCGAGCCCACCGCCTCCGAGTCCGGCTCTGAGGCCGACCCGCGCGGCGAGGAGGAGCTGGAGCCGACCGTCGAGGGCTGGAAGGTCGTCGTCAACCCGCGCTTCGGCACGATGTTCGACGTGCCCGCCGACTGGGAGATCGACAACGCCGATACCAGCGTCGGCTTCGAGTGGGAGGACAAAGACGGCAAGCTCGACCGGTCCACCGTCACCGCCCCCGCCTACCTCAAGTCCAAGTGGTGCACGGTCGACTCCGACAAGGACGGCCGCACCGAGGACACCGCCCTGGTCACCGCCGGTACCCGCGGCGAGAACGGCGCGAAGGACCTCGCCGAGGCCGCGGAGACCCGGGTGCCGTGGTGGATCTTCGGCGGGTACACCCAGCCGGACCGCAAGAGCGTGAAGTTCACCAAGCCCAAGCCGTACACCACGACCTCGGGCATCGAGGGCAGCGTGGCCACCGCCCACTCGGAGAACACCCCGCAGAACGGCAAGTGCGACAGCGAGGGCAAGGCGATCACCTTCGCGTTCGAGAACGGCGCGGGCGACTTCGTCACCTGGAACCTCTTCGGCGCCAAGGGCGTCAAGGAGGAGATCCCGGAGGCGACGATCCAGAAGATCCTGAGCACCGTCCGCCTCACCGAGGCCATGCCGACCGACACCTAGGCGCAGCCGGCGGGGACCGAAGTTGCCCGGAATCGTATTTGGCAAGTCGGCCCCGCCGCGGCGATAGTCGCCGGGTGAAGCCCACCATCCCGCTCCGCCGCCCGACCTGGGCGGGCCGCAACTACACCCTGCTGACCGCGTCCGCGGTCGTGACCAACCTCGGCAGCCACGGCGCGCTGATCGCCGCCGCGTTCGCCGTACTGGAGTCGGGCGGGGACGGCGGCGACGTGGGCCTGGTGGCGGCCGCCCGGACCCTGCCGCTGGTGCTGTTCCTGCTGATCGGCGGAGCCGTGGCGGACCGGCTGCCCCGGCACCGGGTGATGGTCGCGGCCAACGCCCTGAACTGCGTGTCGCAGGCCGCTTTCGCGGTGCTGGTGCTGACCGGCGAGCCGCAGCTGTGGCAGATGATGCTGCTGACCGCGCTCGGCGGCACCGGCCACGCCTTCTTCTCCCCCGCGGCCGAGGGCATGCTGATGTCCTCGGTCAGCGGCGACCAGGTGAGCCGCGCGTTCGCCATGTTCCGGATGGCCATGCAGGGCGCCGCGGTGGGCGGTGCCGCCCTGGGCGGTGCGATGGTCGCCGCGATCGGTCCCGGCTGGGTGCTCGCGGCGGACGCCGCCGCCTTCGCCGTCGCCGGGTCGCTGCGCGCCTTCCTCGACGTCAGCCATATCGCGCCGCGCGCCCCCGGCGGCGGCCTGCTCTCCGATCTGCGGGAGGGCTGGCAGGAGTTCAGCGGCCGGCCGTGGCTGTGGGCGGTGGTCGTGCAGTTCTCGATCGCGAACGCGGTGGTCGGCGCGGCCGACGCGGTCTACGGCCCCCTGGTCGCCCGCGACCATCTGGGCGGCGCCGCGCCCTGGGGCCTCGCCCTGGGCTTCTTCGGCGCGGGCACGGTCGCCGGCGCCCTGCTGATGACCCGCTGGAAACCCCGCCGGCTGCTCCTCGCCGGCACCCTGTGCGTCTTCCCGCTGGCCCTGCCCTCCGCCGCCCTGGCGATCCCCACCTCGGTCGGCGTCCTGTGTGCCGTGATGTTCCTCACCGGGGTGACCCTCGAGGTGTTCGGCGTCAGCTGGATGACCGCGCTCCACCAGGAGATCCCGGAGGACAAGCTCTCCCGGGTCTCCGCCTACGACTGGTTCGGCTCGGTCGCCCTGGTTCCGCTGACCGCCGCGCTGGCGGGCCCGGCGGAGTCGGCGTTCGGGCGGACGTCGGCACTGTGGGGCTGCGCGGTGCTGGTCGTCGTGGTCACGGCGGCGGTGCTGTGCGTCCCGGACGTACGGAATCTGCGCCGCCGTACCAAGCACGTGACCGCGGCCTCCGCGCAGCCGTCAGCCGATGCCGAAAGCCCCGTCGGGGGGCTCGGGTGACGGTACGGCGTCCTCGTCCCGTACCGGCCGCGCGCCGCCGATGAACCTCCGCAAGGCCGGCCCGTGTTCCACCCGGGCCGGGAAGGCGTCGGACGCGGTGAGCCGGGTCAGGGCGGCGAGGTCGACGGGCCGGTGCGCGGCGACCAGAACGGCGTTGCCGAACCGCCGCCCCCGCAGCACCCCCGGCTCGGCGATCAGCCCCAGCTCCTCGAACACGGCCGCGAAGGTGGCGAGCTGGGAGCGCAGGAACGTGAACGGCGCGGCGTCGGCGAGGTTGGCGAGGTACACCCCGGTGCCGCGCAGCACGCGCTCGGCCGCGCGGGCGTAGGACAGGGACGTCAGATGCGCCGGGACCCGGGACCCCCCGAAGACGTCGGCGACGAGGACGTCGACGGAGTCGGCGGGGGCCGCCTCCACCCAGGCACGAGCGTCCGCGGGGTGCAGTCGTACGCCTTCGGGAACCGGCAGGTGCTCGACGACCAGCTCCAGCAGCCCCCGGTCGGCCTCGACGACGTCCTGCCGTGACCCCGCGCGGGTGGCGTCCACGTACCGGGGCATCGTGAGCGCCCCGCCCCCGAGATGCAGCACGTCCAAGGCCGCACCCGGCTCCGCCACGACATCCAGCACATGCCCGAGCCGCCGCGCGTACTCGAACTCCAGATGAGCCGGCTCGTCGAGGTCGACGTAGGACTGCGGAGCCCCGTCGACCGTGAGCAGCCAGGCCCGCTCACGGTCGACGTCGGGCATGAGCTTGGCGGTGCCGTGGTCGACTGTCCGGCTGACGGGGAGGGCTTCGGTCACGTCCCCATTGTGCGGGGCGGAGAACGCCGGGAAGGGGTGCGGGGGACTGCGCGACCAGCCACGACCGGGCCGGCAGTCCCCCACGCACATCAGCCGGCCATCACACGGGTCACGGTCCCCGCGCCCACGGTCCGTCCGCCCTCACGGATGGCGAACCCGAGCCCGGGCTCCAGCGGAACCTCGCGCCCCAGTTCCACGGTCATCGTGACCGTCTCCCCGGGCCGCGCGACCCCCGCCGCACCGAGGTCGACGTCGCCCACCACATCCGCCGTACGGACGTAGAACTGCGGCCGGTAGCCGGTGGAGACCGCGGTCGTACGGCCGCCCTCACGAGCCGACAACACATACACCTGCGCGGTGAACCGCCTGCGCGGCACCACGCTCCCCGGCGCGGCCACCACGTGCCCGCGCCGCACCGCGTCCCGGGGCACCCCGCGCAGCAGCAGCGCCACACTGTCCCCGGCCTGCGCCTCAGCCATCGGCTTGCCGAAGGTCTCGACGCCGGTGACGACGGTCTCGACGCCGGCTCCGAGCACCTCCACCCGGTCGCCGGCCCGCACGGTGCCCCGCTCGACGGCGCCGGTGACGACGGTGCCGCGGCCGGTGATGGTCAGGACGTTCTCGACGGGCAGCAGGAACGGCGCGTCCACATACCGCTCCGGTGTCGGGACGTAGGTGTCCACCGCGTCCAGCAGCGCCTCGACGGCCGCCGTCCACTTCGGGTAGCCCTCCAGGGCGCGGAGCCCCGAGACCCGTACGACGGGCGCGCTGTCACCGCCGTATCCGTGCTCGGTGAGCAGGTCGCGAACCTCCAGCTCGACGAGTTCGACCAGCTCCTCGTCGGCCGCGTCCGCCTTGTTCAGCGCGACGACCACATGGTCCACGCCCACCTGCCGGGCCAGCAGTACGTGTTCGGCGGTCTGCGGCATGATCCCGTCGAGCGCGGAGACGACGAGGATCGCCCCGTCGAGCTGCGCGGCGCCGGTGACCATGTTCTTGACGTAGTCGGCATGGCCCGGCATGTCCACATGGGCGTAGTGCCGGGTGTCGGTCTCGTACTCGACGTGCGCGATGTTGATGGTGATGCCGCGCGCGGCCTCCTCCGGCGCCCGGTCGATGCGGTCGAAGGGCACGTAACGGGTGCCGGAGTCGCGCTCGGCGAGGACCTTGGTGATGGCGGCGGTCAGGGTGGTCTTGCCGTGGTCGACATGGCCCATCGTGCCGATGTTGAGATGCGGTTTGGTGCGAACGTAAGCCGTCTTGGACATGGCGGTACCTCGAAGCGTCAGAAGTGGCGGTGGGACCCCGGGAAGCGGCCGACCCTCCCCCTGCGGGGTCCGCCGGACGATCCGGAGAGGGTCAGCTTCGGGCGCCGTCGACTGCGGCCGGGAAGACGGGGACGGCAGCCTTCGGGGCATCCGCGACCGCGGATGCTGCGAGGACGAAGGCGTGCCGGAACATGAGGCCGATACTCGTCGACGCGGTGTCCGACGTCGAATGGTTTTCGGCGGTATCACCCCAGGCGCCGCCCGGGGTACGGGACTTCAGGCCCCGATGTTCTTCAGCGCCTCCCGCACCGACAGCGGCACGAAGCGTCCCTGTCGGTGTGTTGCCGGTAGCGCAGCTGGTGGAGCAGGGCGGTAGCGCAGTACTGGTACTCGCGCTCCGGCAGCCGCCAGCAGCGCAGGACGGGGTGGGCCACGTCCTTCATGTACGCCCGCATGGGCGCGGCCCGTTCCGGATCGGCCGCGGCGCCGTACACGCGCTGTCGGGGACCTCGAGGGTTCTCCCGCCTGTCACGCTCATGAGACGAACCATACGGCGATCACACACATTTGTCGGTTAGTGTCACCGGATGCTCGATGCCCACACCCGCTCTGGGGGCACTGCCGTGGTCTCTCCCCGGGCCGCCACTTCGGAGCTCGCCGTCGCCGTACCCTCCAGCTTCGCCGCGCGCTGCACCAGAGCGCTGCTCTCGCCCTGGACGCGGCTGTCCCTGCTGGTCGCGCTGCTGGCCTCGGCCGCGGTCACCGTGCTGCTCTTCGAGCCGCAGCGGCTGCTGGCGGACGGCTGGCCCCCGCAGGTGAGCGGGGCCGCGGCGACGGTGGTGTTCGCGGTGGTGTACGGGCTGTGCACGGTGGCGTTCGTGCCGCGGCCGCTGCTGAACCTCGGCGCGGGCGCGCTCTTCGGTTCCCAGCTGGGTCTGGCCGCAGCGGTGGCGGGGACCGTGCTCGGGGCGGGGCTCGCCTTCGGGCTCGGCCGGATCCTCGGCCAGGAGGCGCTGCGTCCGCTGCTGCGGGGCCGCTGGCTGAAAGCGGCGGACGGGCAGCTGTCCCGGCACGGCTTCCGCTCGATGCTGGCGGTGCGGCTGTTCCCCGGGGTGCCGTTCTGGGCGGCGAACTACTGCGCCGCCGTCTCCCGCATGGGCTATGTGCCGTTCCTGCTGGCGACGGCGCTCGGTTCGATCCCGAACACCGCCGCCTACGTGGTGGCCGGCGCCCGTGCCTCGGCGCCGACCTCGCCCGCCTTCCTGATCGCGCTGGCCTGTATCGCCGTACCGGCTCTGGCGGGCGTGGTGGTGGCCTGGCGCAAGCGGCATCACCTGCGCGGCCACTGAGCGGTCAGACCGACTCCAGGATCATCGCGTTGGCGAGGCCGCCCGCCTCGCACATCGTCTGCAGGCCGTAGCGGGCGCCGCGCTCGCGCATCGCGTGCACCAGGGTCGTCGTCAGCCGGGTGCCGCTGGCGCCGAGCGGGTGGCCGAGGGCGATGGCGCCGCCGTGCACGTTGACCTTCGCGAGGTCGGCGCCGGTCTCCTGCTGCCAGGCCAGGACCACGCTGGAGAAGGCCTCGTTGACCTCGAACAGGTCGATGTCGTCCAGGGTGAGCGAGGCCCGGCGCAGCACCTGCTCCGTGGCGGGGACGACTCCGGTGAGCATCAGCAGCGGGTCGGAGCCGGTCACGGCGAAGCTGTGCAGCCGCGCGAGCGGGCGCAGGCCGAGCCGGGCCGCGGTGTCGGCGGAGGTGATGAGCACCGCGGAGGCGCCGTCGTTGACGGGGCTGGCGTTGCCCGCGGTGACGTTCCACTCGATCTGGGGGAAGCGCTCCGCGAAGGCGGGGTCGTGGTAGGCGGGCTTCAGTCCGGCCAGGATCTCGGTGGTGCTTTCCGGGCGGACGCACTCGTCGCGGGCGACCCCGTCCAGGGGGGCGACCTCGGCGTCGAAGCGGCCCGTGGCCCAGGCCTCGGCGGCCTTGTGGTGGGAGGAGACCGCGAAGGCGTCCATCCGGTCCCGGGTGAGCGACCACTTGGCGGCGATGAGTTCGGCGCTGATGCCCTGTGGGACCAGGCCCTCGGGGTAGCGCTCGGCGATGCCAGGGCCGAAGGGGTCCTTGCCGGGCGGCACGTTGGACCACATCGGCACCCGGCTCATGGACTCCACCCCGCAGGCCACCACCAGATCGTAGGCGCCCGCGACGACGCCCTGCGCGGCGAAGTGCACGGCCTGCTGGGAGGAGCCGCACTGGCGGTCCACGGTGGTCGCCGGCACCGACTCGGGGAAGCCGGCCGACAGGGCGGCGTAGCGGGTGGTGTTCATGGCCTGCTCACCGACCTGGTCGACGGTGCCGCCGATGACGTCGTCGATCAGCGCGGGGTCGACGCCGGAGCGCTCGACGAGGGTGCGCAGGGTGTGGGCGAGGAGTTCGACGGGGTGGACGTGGGCGAGGGCACCGCCGGGCTTGCCCTTGCCGAGGGGGGTGCGTACGGCTTCGACGATCACTGCGTCACGCATGGAGCGGCCTCCGCGACTACTGGTCAGTAGGAAATCCAAACTCACCATAGACCGGTGAGTTGGAAAAACAAACCCTCTATTAGGCTTGGCGTCATGCCCGCCCCCAAGGACCCGCGCCCCTGTTCCATCGCCGACGCCCTGGCACTGGTCGGCGAGAAGTACTCCCTGCTCGTCCTGCGGGAGGTGTGCCTCGGCAACGGCCGCTTCGACCAGCTGGTGCGCAACATCGGCGCCCCGCGCGACATCCTGGCCACCCGGCTGCGCCGCCTCGTGGACGCCGGGATCCTGACCAAGCGGGCCTACAGCGAACGGCCGCAGCGCTTCGAGTACCGGCCCACCCGGGCGGGCCTGGAACTGGAACCGGTCCTGGTGACCCTCATGGCGTGGGGCGACCGGCATCTGCGCGGGGACGACAACCGGCCGATGGTGATCGAGCACGTCTGCGGCAACGAACTGCTCCCGGTGGTCACCTGCTCGGCCTGCGGCGACGAGGTGCGCCACGAGGACCTCAGCGCCCATCCGCAGGCCGAGGGCTGGACGGTGGCGGGGCCGACGGCGGCGGCCTGAGCCCTCACGCGTGGGCGTGGCAGAAGGCGCGCACCGCCCGCGTGAACCCCTCCGGGTCCTCCAGGTTGCTCAAGTGCCCTGCCCCGGGCAGCAGGACCAGCTCGGCGCCCGCGATCTCCGCGGCCAAGTCCCGGGCGACCGCCAGCGGCGACCGGGCGTCGGCCTCGCCCCACAGCAGCAGGGTCGGCACCGCGACGCGGGGCAGCACGTCCCGGAGATCGGCCTCGGCCATCAGGTGCAGCTGTGCCCCCAGCGTCCTGGGGCGCACGTCACGCCGCATCGCGTCGAGCAGGGCCGCGAACTCGGCGGGCGGAGCGCCGGTGGCGAACAGCCCCGGCAGCGTCGGATCGAACTCCTCGGGCGGCGCGGCGAGCATCCGCTCGGCGGCCACCACCCGCGCGGTCACCTCGTCGGCCGGCAGCGAGCCCTGCCAGCCCGCGTAGGTGCCGGCCAGGAGCAGCGTCCTGACCAGCTCCGGCCGCTGCCGGTACAGCTCCAGCACCACGGTGCCGCCCCAGGAGAGCCCGGCGACATGGGCCGGGCCGAGCCGCAGGTCCTCGATGACGGCGGCGAGGGCGCGGGCGTAGTCGGCGAGCCCGAATCCGCCGGGCACGTCCGAGGAGCGCCCGGCGCCCGGTTCGTCCCAGGCGACGACCGTGAAGTCGCCGGCCAGCGCCTCGGTCTGCGGCCGCCACATCCGGCCGTCCAGACCCGCGCCGTGCACCAGGACCAGGGGCGGCCCCGGTCCGTCTCCCACGCGCGCGTAGGCGACCTCGACCCCTCTGACCCGCACGGTAGCCATGAATCCAGGCTAGCGACGGGCGGGGCCGGGCGCTCTCTGCCAAACCCCTGTGCCATGGCCGTCACCGAGGGGCGCTACGCTGCCCTCGACCACTGTGATCACCGTGCCCCCGTGGCGCGGTGTGGCCGTTCTCGCCTACCGCCATCAGCACTTGGACGTCGTACTTTCATGACCTGGTTTGAATCCCTCATCCTCGGACTCGTCCAGGGGCTGACTGAGTTCCTCCCCGTGTCCTCCAGCGCCCACCTGCGGCTGACCGCGGCGTTCTCCGGCTGGGAGGACCCGGGCGCGGCCTTCACCGCGATCACCCAGATCGGCACGGAAGCGGCCGTGCTGATCTACTTCCGCCAGGACATCGGGCGGATCATCCTGGCGTGGTCCAGATCGCTCACGAACAAGGCGATGCGCAGCGACCACGACGCCCAGATGGGCTGGCTGGTGATCGTCGGCTCGATCCCGATCGGTGTGCTCGGCGTGACGCTGAAGGACCAGATCGAGGGCCCGTTCCGCGATCTGCGCATCACCGCGACCATGCTGATCGTGGTCGGCATCATCATCGGCATCGCCGACCGCATGGCGGCCCGCGACGAGAACGGCGGCAAGCACCGCGCCGCCAAGCAGCGCAAGGAACTCAAGGACCTCAACGTCCGCGACGGCCTGATCTTCGGCCTCTGCCAGTCCGCGGCCCTGGTCCCGGGCGTCTCCCGGTCCGGCGCCACCATCAGCGGCGGCCTGTTCATGGGCTACACCCGCGAGTCGGCGGCCCGTTACTCCTTCCTCCTCGCGATCCCCGCGGTCCTCGCCTCCGGCCTGTTCGAACTCAAGGACGCCATGGAGGGCGGCCACGTCACCTGGGGCCCGACGATCTTCGCGACGGTCATCGCCTTCTTCACCGGATATGCAGTCATCGCCTGGTTCATGCGATTCATCTCCACCAAGAGCTTCATGCCCTTCGTCTACTACCGCATCGCCCTCGGCATCCTGATCATCGTGCTGGTGGCCACCGGTGCGCTGAGCCCTCACGCGGGCGAGCCTGCGCACTGACCGCGGCGGAATTTTCCGTGACTCATCACATACGGGATGCGTAGCCGTTCGGTAGCGCAGTGTCAGTGCTTGCCCCTAGGCTTGCCCGCATGTCCCCGGATTTCTTAACCCCTGGTTCCGTGCGCTCGGCCGCCGAGGTGAACGAGCAGATCCGCGCCCTGTGGGTGCGTGCGGGCGGCACCCTGTCCGCCCAGGAGCGCGCCGAGTACGAACTGCTGGTCGTCGAATGGGCGTCCGCGATCCGCTGCGAGGTCATCGAGGCGGCATAGGGCGACGGCAGTCGCGGCATGCCTCTTGGCGTCGTTCGTCCCATGCCCAACACTGAGCCGATGACGCAGCGTGTGGAGCTCGCGACCGTGATGGACCGGCTGGCCGTCGACGGTCTGATCACCGAGTACGCGGTGGCCGTGGACGACGGCGACTGGGAGGCGTACCGCGGGCTGTTCGCCCCCGCGGGGCGCGCGGACTACCGCTCCGCGGGCGGTATCGAGGGGGACGCCGGACAGATCGCCGAGTGGCTCGCGGAGAACATGCGGCTCTTCCCGATGCGCCAGCACCTCATCGTCAACCGCCGCGTGCGCTTCGGGACCCTGGACCAGGACACCGGGGACACCGCCCAGGTGCAGGCCGACTACGTCAACCCGATGCGCCTCGCCCGCGACGGCGAGCCCTCCGCCGCCCCCGACTTCGTCTGCGGCGGCCGGTACGCCTTCGGCATGACCCGCACCGACGACGGCTGGCGGCTCGACCGGGTCGTCGTGCGGGAGAAGTGGCGGCAGCTGCCCGCGACACGATGATCGATTCCCTGCGGGTGCTCTGTTTAGGGGCCGATCCCAGCGCGCACACTGGAGGAACCACGGGTCAGGGAGGCGCCGCATGCAGAGGTTCGGCCGATGGCTCGTCATCCCGTGGCGGCGTTCCCTCGTCGCCACGGCGGCCGGTGCCCTGCCCGTCCTCGCCTTTCCGGGTCCCGCCCTGTGGTGGTTCGCCTACGTCGCCCTGGTGCCCTGGCTGCTGTTGCTGCGCACCGCCCCGACCGGCCGCCGGGCGCTCCGCGACGGCTGGTGCGGCGGTTTCGGCTTCATGCTGGCCATGCACCACTGGCTGCTGCCGAACCTGCACGTCTTCACCTTCGTCCTCGCGGCGCTGCTCGGCGCCCTGTGGGCCCCGTGGGGGTGGCTGGTGCGCCGCTTCCTCGCCGGCGCCCCCGGGCCGGGCCGGACCGGGGCCGCCCTCGCGGTCCTGCCGTCGGGGTGGCTGGGGGTGGAGCTGGTCCGTTCCTGGGAAGGGCTCGGCGGCCCCTGGGGCGTGCTCGGGGCCAGTCAGTGGCCGGTGGAGGCGGCGCTGCGGCTCGCCTCGGTCGGCGGGATCTGGCTGCTCAGTTTTCTGGTGGTGGCGCTCAACGTCGCCGTCGCCGTCCTCGTCTCGGTCCCCGGCGCGCGCGTCCCCGCCGTCGCGGGACTGGTCGCCACGGCCACCGTCACCTCCGCGGCCTGGGTCTGGTCACCGCGGCCCGACGCCGACGGGCGGACCCGGATCGCCGTCGTGCAGCCGGGCGTCATCCAGGGCGGCGACAGCGCCGACCGGCGCTTCGCCGCGGAGGAGCGGCTCACCCGCGAACTCGTCGGCCAGGACGTGGATCTGGTCGTGTGGGGCGAGAGCAGCGTCGGCTTCGACCTCGGCCGCCGTCCCGACCTGGCGGACCGGCTCGCGGCCCTCTCCCGCGAGACCGGGGCGCCCGTCCTCGTCAACGTCGACGCCCGCCGCTCCGACCGGCCCGGCATCTACAAGAGTTCGGTGCTGGTCGGCCCCGACGGCCTGACCGGCGCCCGCTACGACAAGATGCGGCTCGTCCCCTTCGGCGAGTACGTCCCGGCCCGCTCCCTGCTCGGCTGGGCGACCTCGGTCGGCGAGGCGGCCGGCGAGGACCGGCGCCGCGGCTCCGGACAGGTCGTCATGCACGCCGGAAGCGGCCTGCGCGTGGGCCCGATGGTCTGCTTCGAGTCGGCCTTCCCCGACATGAGCCGCCATCTCGCCGAGGACGGCGCCCAGGTGCTGGTCGCCCAGTCGGCGACGTCGACGTTCCAGCAGAGCTGGGCCCCCGAGCAGCACGCCTCCCTCGCCGCCCTGCGCGCCGCCGAGACCGGCCGGCCGATGGTGCACGCGACCCTGACCGGCGTGTCCGCCGTGCACGACGCGAGCGGACAGCGCGTCGGCTCCTGGCTCGGCACCAGCGCGCGCACGGCGCAGGTCTACGACGTGCCGCTGGCCCGGGGCACCACGCCCTACGTCCGGTTCGGCGACTGGCCGGTGCAGGCGGCGCTGCTGATCCTCGCCGCCTGGTGCGTGGCCGAGGGCGTGCGGACCCTGCGGATCAGGCGCCCTGCTCCTGCACCGCCCGCACCACCCGCTCGCACACCTCATGAGTCGCCAGCGCGTCCCGGGCGCTGAGCACCTTGCCCGCGCGCACCGCGTCCAGGAACGCCAGCACCGCCTGCTCGATGCCGCGCTGCCGGGCCACCGGCACCCAGTCGCCGCGCCGGCGCACCGTGGGCTGCCCCTTGTGGTCGATCACTTCGGCGAGATTGAGCACCTGCCGCTTGGTGTCCTGCCCGGACACCTCCAGGATCTCCTCGGCCGAGCCGCTGAGCCGGTTCATCACCCCGAGGGCGGTGAACCCGTCGCCGGCGAGCTGAAGCACCACATGGTGCAGCAGACCGCCCTCGGTACGGGCCCGCACGGTCACGTCGTCGACGGGCCCCGGCGCCAGGAAGCGCAGGGTGTCCACGACATGGATGAAGTCGTCCAGGATCATCGTGCGCGGCTCCTCGGGGAGCCCGATCCGGTTCTTCTGCATGAGGATCAGCTCGCGCGGATGATCCAGGCACTGCGCGTACCCGGGTGCGTGGCGCCGGTTGAAGCCGACGGCGAGGCTCACCCCGCGCCGCTCGGCGAGCTCCACCAGCCGCTCGGAGTCGGCGAGTTCGTACGCCAGCGGCTTGTCGACGTACGTCGGCACGCCCGCCTCGAGCAGTCGCGCCACGATCTCCGGGTGCACGACCGTGGGCGCGTGCACGAAGGCCGCGTCCAGGCCCTGGGCGAGCAGCGAGTCCAGATCGGCGTGGCGCTGCCGCGCGGGCAGATGGAGGGTGTCGGCGACGCGGTGGAGCGTGGCGGGCGTGCGGGTCTGGAGGTGCACTTCCACACCGGGCTGGTGGCCGAGCACGGGCAGGTATGCCTTCTGTGCGATGTCGCCGAGTCCGATGCAGCCGACCTTCACTGATGCTCCTACCGTGTTCCTGGGGGTGACACGACGGAAGCATACGGCGGCTGCGGGGGCCGCCAGTCGGCGATGCCGTCGAAGCCCCGCAGGAGCAGCGCGGGCCCGGCCTTGGCGACGGCGGTGATCAGGGCGTCGCGTACGGCGATGCTCGCGCGGCCGGTCATCAGGTTGAGGCGGGCGGTCCTGACGGACTGCCGGGCGATGGCGGTCGCCCGCGGACGGCGGGCGGCGCTGTAGGCCGGGAGGTCGTCGGCATGGTGCGCCAGCACGACGGCGTCCTCGATCGCCTGGTTGCCGCCCTGGCCCAGCATCGGCGGCATGGCGTGCGCGGCGTCGCCGACGAGGGCCACCCGGCCGCGGTGGAAGGCGGGCAGCGGTGGGGCGACGTGGTGGACATCGTGGCGCAGGACGTCCTCGGGGCGGGCGGCGGCGAGGATCGCGGGCACGGGGTGGTGCCAGTCGCCGTAGCGGCGCAGCAGTTCGGCACGCTCGTCGTCGGGGGCGCGCTCCCCGGCGGGCGCCAGGGCTGCCGCGTACGCGTACACCCGACCGTCCTTGAGGGGGTGCGAGCCCCAGATGCGGCCCCGGCCCCAGGTCTCGTGGGAGGCGAACTGCGCGCCGGGGACCGGGATCACGACCCGCCACGTGGTGAACCCGCAGTACACGGCTCCGGGATGGTCCGGGAACAGCACCCCGCGTACGGCGGAGTGGATGCCGTCGGCGGCCACCACCAGGTCGGCCTCCCGGTCGCCGTCCGGGGTGCTCACGCGGGCCGGGCGGCCGGCGGCGCCCGGATCGGCGACGGTCGCGGTGACGCCCGTGCGGACCGTACCCGGCGGGAGGCCCGCGGCCAGGCTGGTGACGAGGGTGGCCCGGTGCAGCAGGACCAGGGGGCCGCCGAAGCGTTCGGCCGCGGCGGTGGCGTCGGTGCGCGCGAGCCACCGTCCGGACGGGGCGCGCAGTCCTCCGTCGCCCTGCCAGGCGGCCAGATCGCGGATCTCGTCACCGAGGCCGATGACGTCGAGGGCGCGCAGGGAGTTGGGAGCGAGCGAGATCGCCGCGCCGACCGGCTCCAGCGACGGGGCCCGCTCCAGTACGGTCACCTCCAGGCCGCGGCGGTGCAGTGCCGTGGCGGCGGTCAGCCCGCCGATCCCGCCACCGATCACGACGGCCCGCTTGGGCTGTGCCATGGTTCCTCCCGATACAACTACAGCTGTAGTGAGCATTACCGTACTACGGATGTAGTGAGCCGGGTAGGTTGATCTCCATGTCCGCACGCACCGCAGGCGCCGCCCGCGCCGACCTCGTCGCCGACGCCGCCCTCCGTCTGCTCGCCGAGCGCGGCATGCGCGGCCTGACCCACCGGGCGGTCGACGAGGCGGCCGGACTCCCCCAGGGCTCGACCTCCAACCTGGCCCGCACCCGGCAGGCCCTGCTGGAGCTGGCGGTACGGCGGCTCGCCGAACGCGAGGCCCGCGTACTGGCCCTGGAGGAGATGCCCCACCCGCGCGGCGGCCGGGACGCCCTGGTGGACGGACTCGCCCTGGCCACCCACCGCTCCCTGACCCGCAACCGCGAACTGACGCTCGCCCGCTACGAACTGGCCCTGGAGGCCACCCGGCGCCCCGAGCTGCGCGCCTACTTCGACGCCACCGGCGCCCGCTTCCACGAACAGCTCGGCGCGCTGATGACCGCGCTGGGGTCGACGGATCCGGCCCGGCACGTGCTGTCCCTGGTGGCGTGGGCGGACGGGCTGATGTTCTCCTGCGTGGCCGGTTCCTTCGGCGCGCGGCAACCGACCCTGGACGAGGTGCGCGCCGGACTGCGCGAGCTGCTGGAAGGGATGTTCGGGCCGTCGTAAAACCGCTGGTGGACGTGGGCGAGTTGGGCAAGGATGCGGCCATGACGACCGAACGCCGTGAACCCGCCGTGAACGCCGATGAGCGCACCATGCTGGAGGGCTGGCTCGACTACCACCGGCAGACCCTCGGGTGGAAGTGCGCGGGCCTGACCGAGGCCCAGCTCAGGACCGCCTCCGTGGAGCCGTCGGAGCTCACCCTGATGGGGCTGGTGCGGCACATGGCCGAGGTCGAGCGGTACTGGTTCCACGAGGTGCTCCTCGACGAGGACCTCGGGGTGCTCTACTCCTCCGAGCAGGACCGGGACGGCGACTTCCACTTCTCCGCCGCGGACACCTGGCAGGAGGCCCACGACACCTGGCAGGCCGAGATCGAAAGGGCCCGGCGCAACACCGCCGGCCTGGATCTCGACGACTTCTCCAAGGGCACCAGCCGGTCCGGGGAGACCTTCAACCTCCGCTGGATCTACACCCACATGATCGAGGAGTACGCACGCCACAACGGTCACGCCGACCTCCTCCGCGAGCGCGTCGACGGGTCCACCGGCGACTGACGTCACCCTCGGCGGACCCACGGCCTCCGTACGGGGGCGGAGATCACCCGTGCGGGGCATCCTGCGCTTGTGGGCTGTCCCGGAGGGGGCCCCAACCACCAGAGTGACCCGGGTGCATCGAACGACGACGACCGCAACGCTCCTGGTCACCGTGGCTGCGTCGGCCCTGGCGGGCTGTGTGACCGTCCAGCACCCGCCCGCCCCGGGGCCGGTCACGGCACCGTCCCGGCCCTCCGTGCCCCGGCCGGACGGCAGGGCGGAGCCGCAGATCGTGCAGGCGCCGGCCCAGGAGGCGCTGGAACTCATCGGCCCGCCCCGCCGCCCGGAACGCACACCCCCGGCGACCCGGCGGCCGACCCGCCCCGCCCCGCCGCCGGCACCACCCGCCCGGCCGGACACTCCCCCGAGTCATCCCCGCCCGGCACACCCCCGCCCCGAGCGCCCCGCTCCGCCGCACCCGCGGGTCGAGATCCCGGACGTCGCGGATTCGGTCCGCAAGAACACCGACGTCTGCGCCCTGGGCAGGAAGTACGGCGGCTGGCGCAAGGAGAGCCCGGAGACGAGGATCTGCGAGCAGACGTACGGGCGTTGAGCGTCAGGACCGCCGCCCCGGCGGCCCCCAGCCTCCGGAGGAGCCCCCGTCGTCCCCCAGCCGCAGCTCCAGCCGGTGGATCGCCGCCCGCACCCCGTCCCCGTAACTGTCCTCGGCGAGCGCGTCCGCCGCCGTCCGGGCCCGCCGCAGATGTGTCCGCGCCGCCTCGGCGCGGTCCAGCTTCACATAGTCGGCGGCGAGGTTCAGATGCAGCGACGGATACAGCGCCCGGACCGCGAGCGCCCCCTCGTGCTCGGCGAGGCGGTCGTCGGTCAGTTCCTCCGCCGCCGTCAACGCCCGGAGGTCCCAGGCGAGTTCGTCGTCCGGCTCGTCCTGGGTGTCGGCGAGGTAGTGGGCCAGGGTGCAGCGGTGCAGCGGGTCGCCGTCCTCGCCGATCTCGGCCCACAGACCGAGCAGGCGGTGCCGGGCCTCCTCGCGGTCGCCCGCGTGATGCAACATGACGACCTGCCCGATCCGTGTCATCACGGCATCCGGCGCCGTCCGCTCCTGTCGCTCCGCCACCGCGTCCTCCACACCCTCGGCGCCTGGTCGCCCCCGACGCTAACCGCAGCCACCGGCAATCCCGGCGAGGCGGGGCCGACCCGCAGGAGCGGCCCCGCAGCAGGTCAGCCCAGGTTCGGCAGCCGCCAGTCGATGGGGTCGTGGCCCTGCGCCGCGACCGCCTCGTTGATCTGGGTGAACGGACGGGACCCGAAGAACTTCTTGGCCGACAGCGGTGAGGGGTGCGCGCCCTTGACCACCGCGTGCCGCGTCTCGTCGATCAGCGGGAGCTTCTTCTGCGCGTAGTTGCCCCACAGCACGAACACCGCCGGGTCGGGCCGGTCGGCGACCGCACGGATCACCGCGTCGGTGAACTTCTCCCAGCCCTTGCCCTTGTGGGAGTTGGCCTCGCCGGAGCGGACGGTGAGGACCGCGTTGAGCAGCAGGACGCCCTGCTGGGCCCACGGCATCAGATAGCCGTTGTCCGGGACCGGCAGGCCCAGCTCCTGCTCCATCTCCTTGTAGATGTTCCGCAGCGAGGGCGGGGTCCGCACACCGGGACGGACCGAGAAGCACAGGCCATGGCCCTGCCCTTCGCCGTGGTAGGGGTCCTGACCGAGGATCAGGACCTTGACCCGGTCGAAGGGCGTCGCGTCCAGCGCGGCGAAGACCTCCTCGCGCGGAGGGTAGACGGGACCCTTCGCTCGCTCCTCCTCGACGAACTCCGTCAGCTCCTTGAAGTAGGGCTGCTGCAGTTCGTCGCCCAGAACCCCGCGCCAGGACTCGGGCAGCATGGCGATGTCGGTCACGTCAACTTCCTTCGGTGTGCGGTCACTACGACCTGCGTCGCTTCCTGACCACAGAACCTACCGGCGACCACTGACAACGCGCCCGGGGGACGGCCCTACCAGCTGGTCTTGCGGTACAGCGCGCCCATCATCATGATCGTCGACGGGTCCAGCGCCCGCTCCGCGCCGGAGATGTCGTTGTTGGCCGCCACGTACTGCCGGCCCTGCCACAGCGGCAGCAGACGGGCGTCCTCGACGAGGATCTTCTGCGCCTCCTCGAAGTCCTTCTCCACGTTGGCGCGGTCGCTCTCCTTGCGGGAGCGCGGCAGCAGCTTGCCGGTGATCTCCGGGGCCGGGTAGGGCGTACCGAGGGCGTTCTGGTCGCCGACGAAGGGGGCGATGAAGTTGTCGGCGTCGGGGAAGTCGGGGGACCAGCCGCGGCCGAAGACCGGGTACTCGCCCTTCTGGTAGCCCGTGACGTACGTCTTCCAGGGGCGGCTCTTGAGGGTGATCTCGAACAGTCCGGAGCCGTCCAGCTGCTTCTTGATCTCCTCGAACTCCGCCTTGGTCTCGGAGCCGTAGCGGTCGGTGGTGTACCAGAGGATGAGCGGCACCTTTTCGGTGATACCGGCCTCGGAGAGGATCTGGCGGGCCTTGGAGGTGCTGGGCTGGCCGTAGTCGTCGAAGAAGCCGGTGGTGTGCCCGGTCAGGCCCTTGGGGACCATGGAGTACAGCGGCTCGACGGTGTCCTTGTAGACCTTGTGCGCGATGGCCGGGCGGTCCAGGACCTGGGCGATGGCCTTGCGGACGGCGGGCTTGGCGGCCCACGGGTCCTTGGGGTTGAAGACCAGGTAGCTGATCTGGGTGCTGACGCTCTCGACGACCTGGAACTCCTTCTTCGCCTCGTGCGTCTGGAGCTCGAGGATGTCGTCGGCGGCGATACCGCGGAAGGCGACGTCGAGCTCGTGCTCGCGCAGGGCGCCCACCATCTCGCCGGAGTCCTGGAAGTAGCGGATGGTCACGGCGCTGTTCTCGCGCTCCGCGTAGCCCTCGTACTTGTCGTTGCGGACCAGCTCGGCCGTCTTGCCGTCCTCGTAGGACTGGAGCGTGTAAGGGCCGGAGCCGACGACCTTGCCGTCCTCGCGCAGCTTGTCCGCGGGGTAGCTGTCCGGGTCGACGATCGACATGGCGGGCGTGGCGAGCACGAACGGGAAGGTGGCGTCCGGCTTGTTGAGATGGAAGACGACCTCGCGGTCGCCCAGCGCCTGGACCCGGTCGAGGCTGCCCAGCAGACCGGCGGGACCGCCGTTGACCTTGATGTCCCGGATGCGGTCGATCGAGTACTTGACGGCCTGGGCGTCCAGCGTGCTGCCGTCGGAGAACTCCAGCCCGTCACGCAGTTCGCAGCGGTAGGCCGTGTTCGTGCTGTCGGTGAACGCGCACTCCTCGGCGGCGTCCGGCTCGGGCACGCTCGCCCCGGCGGGGTAACTGAGCAGTGTCTGGTAGATGTTGCGGAACAGTTCCCAGGAGCTGTCCCACGACGCGGCGGGATCCAGCGTGCTCGGCGCACTGGTGGTGCCCACGACGATCGGCCCTTCGTCCTCGGAAGAGTCCGAGGAGAGAATTCCGCATCCTGTCATCAGGGACGATATGGACGCGATGGCCGCCACCTGCCGCAGGCATCGGTTCCGGTTGAACACGCGCACGCTCCTCGATCTGCCATACCAAGGGTCGGCAGACCATACCGCAGAGCTCGGCCGATTGAACCGGTGTCTCACAGGGGTTCTTGATCGATAAACCTTTGACTACGTTGTCAGCCGTCGGTCAATCTGTTCGGTCGAAGCGGGACGACCGGCTTGTACGGATTCGGGCCCGTGCCCCCGCCGGGAGACACGGGCCCGACGCAGGTCAGCCGACGCCGGCGTTGAGGAAGATGCCGCCGTCGACGACGAGCGTCTGACCGGTGACCCAGTCGGACTGCTCGGAGGTGAGGAAGGCGGCGGCGCCCCCGATGTCGGAGGGCACGCCCAGCCGGGCCAGCGGGTAGGAGGCGGCCGCCTCCTCCTCCCGGCCCTCGTACAGCGCCTGGGCGAACTTGGTCTTCACCACGGCCGGGGCGATCGCGTTGACCCGCACCCCGGGCGCGAACTCGTGCGCCAGCTGCTGGGTCAGGTTGATCAGCGCGGCCTTGCTGACGCCGTAGGCGGCGATGAAGGGCGAGGGCGCGATGCCCGCGACGGAGGCGATGTTGACGATCGCGCCGCCGTTCTCCTTCTGCCAGGCGTGCCAGGTCTTCTGGGCGAAGCCGAGCGCCGAAATCACATTGGTCTCGAACACCTTGCGCGCGACACCCAGGTCGAGGTCGGCGATCGGCCCGAAGACCGGGTTGGTGCCGGCGTTGTTGACCAGGAAGTCGACGCGCCCGAAGGCCTCCATGGTGCGCTCCACGGCGATGGCCTGGTGGGCCTCGTCGTGGGCCTTGCCGGCGATGTAGATCGCGCGGTCCGAGCCGAGCTGCTCGACGGCCTCCTTGAGGGAGTCCTCGTTGCGGCCGGTGATGGCCACCCGGTCACCGCGGGCGACGAGCGCCTCGGCGACGCCGTAGCCGATGCCGCGGCTGCCGCCTGTGATGAGGGCGACCTTGCCGGAGAGTTCCACTGCAGTCATGTGCCTGATCCTCTAGTCGAGCGGTCCGCCGGCGACGTACAGCACCTGGCCGGAGACGAAGCCGGCGTCATCACCCGTGAAGTAGGCGATGGCGCCCGCGATGTCCTCGGGGTAGCCGACACGCTGGACGGGGATCTGGGTGGCGGCCGCGGCCTTGAAGTCCTCGAAGCCCATGCCGACGCGCTCGGCGGTGGCCGCCGTCATGTCGGTGGCGATGAAGCCGGGGGCGACGGCGTTGGCGGTGACCCCGAACTTGCCGAGCTCGATGGCGAGGGTCTTGGTGAAACCCTGCATACCGGCCTTGGCGGCGGAGTAGTTGACCTGGCCGCGGTTGCCGAGCGCGGAGGACGAGGAGAGGTTGACGATCCGGCCGAACTTGGCGTCCACCATGTGCTTCTGACAGGCCTTCGACATCAGGAAGGCGCCGCGCAGGTGGACGTTCATGACCGTGTCCCAGTCGGAGACGCTCATCTTGAACAGCAGGTTGTCGCGCAGCACGCCCGCGTTGTTGACCAGGATCGTGGGCGCGCCGAGCTCCGCCGCGATCCGCGCGACGGCCGCCTCCACCTGTGCCTCGTCGGAGACGTCGCAGCCGACCGCGAGGGCCTTGCCGCCCGCCGCGGTGATCTTCTCCACGGTGTCCTTGCAGGCCGCCTCGTCGAGGTCGATGACGGCGACCGCGCGGCCCTCGGCGGCCAGACGTACGGCGGTGGCGGCGCCGATACCGCGCGCTGCGCCGGTGACTACGGCGACCCGCTGGTCAGTGGTGGACATGGCTGCTTCTCCTCGCCCTTGGGGGTGCGGCTCCACGGTCCGCCCATCGGTGAGCGACCGCTTAGTACCTTCAGCAGACGTGACGCTAGAAGCCCTGGCACCCGGTGTCAACGGCACACCGCCACGTGTGATCCATTCCCCGCGCCCCCGGCTCGCGGCGACCCTCCCCCGCCACCCGATCGGCCCAGCTGAGCGCGTCCCCGCGCCGGGCGGCCCCTAGCGTCGGCCGGAGGCCCTCGTGGCCGGAAAGGAGGCGCACCATGCGCCCTCGCACCGCAGCCGCCGGCACGCTGATAGCCATAGCCGCGATCGTGCCGCCGGCCGGCATCGCCCACGCGCAGGACCTGGACTGCGTCAACTTCACGTACCGGGAGGAGGCACAGGCCGTCTACAACTCCGACCCCAGTGATCCGCACGACCTCGACGCGGACCAGGGCCCCGACGACGGCGTGGCCTGCGAGGCGCTGCCCGCGCGCGGCACCACCGCCCGCGGCACGCTCGCGCCCGCCACCTCGATCCCCGCCCCCGTCACGGCCACACCCACCCCCACCGCCGCCCCCACCCGCGTCACCGCCAGTCCGACGCTCGGTGTGCGCGGTGGAGTGGGCGGCGCCACCGACTCCGGGCTCGGCGGCTGGGAGACTGCCGCCGGGATCGCCTTCGTCGCCTGCGGTGCCGTCGCGGCGGGATTCGTGGTCAAGCGCCGCCGCGCCTGAGTCAGCGGACGAGCAGTTCCAGGAGCCGTGCCGTCTCCGCCGCGGGGTCGGTCGTCAGCCCGGTGTGGACCGGGCCGGGCTGGACGATCGTGGAGCGGGGGGCGATCAGCCAGCGGAAGCGGCGGCCCGCGTCGTCCGAGGCCGCCTGGCCCGCCGCCGCTCCCCCGGAGCAGACCCGCTCCACCGCCCCGAGCGCGGCGCGCACACCGGCCAGGTCGGCCTCCGGGTCCAGCGCCAGCAGACGGCGCTCGTCGAGGTGGGTGAGCGCCCCGACGTACGCCTTGGCACGGCAGTAGACCAGCACCCCGGCGTTGATGCACTCGCCGCGCTCGACCCGGGGCACGACGCGCAGGACGGCGTACTCGAAGACCTCGCGCTCGCTCGGGCCTCCCTTGATGAAGTGGCGGTCGTCGCTCACGCGGTGCCCTCGATTCGCTCGTGGATGACGGCTGCCCTGGCCAGCAGCGGGCGGGCGTAGGCCCGTCTGAGGTCGTCCGGGGTGTCGAAGCCGGGTTCGTCGGCGAGCCAGGCGTCCGGGATCTCGGCGGTCACCTCGGCGAGCAGGTCCTCGGTGACCAGGGGCGCCAACTCCCCGGCGGCCGCGGTCACATCGGGGCCGAAGGGCATGAGGGCGTGGTCGCGGGCGTCGTAGGGGCGGGCCGCGGAGGCTTCGGCGGCGGGCCAGTTGTGCTGCCAGATCATGGTGGCGCCGTGGTCGATGAGCCACAGGTCGCCGCGCCACATCAGCAGGTTGGGGTTGCGCCAGGAACGGTCGACGTTGTTGACCAGGGCGTCGAACCAGACGATCCGCCCGGCCTCCTCGGGGCTCACCGCGAAGGCGAGCGGGTCGAAACCGAGCGCGCCGGACAGGAAGTCCATGCCGAGGTTGGTGCCGCCGCTGGCCCGGAGCAGCTCCTGCACCTGCTGGTCGGGTTCGCCGAGCCCGAGCACGGGATCGAGGGCGACCGTCACGAGCCGGGGCATCCGGAACCCGAGCCGCCGGGCGAGCTCCCCGCACACCACCTCGGCCACCAGCGTCTTGCGGCCCTGCCCCGCGCCGCGGAACTTCATGACGTACGTCCCGAAGTCGTCGGCCTCGACGAGTCCCGGCAGCGAGCCGCCCTCACGCAGCGGTGTGATGAACCGGGTCGCGATGACTTCCTTGAGCATCGCCCCAGGTTACCGGCGCTCTGAACGGCACCCGCGCGCCGCCCGTACCTGTGGGCGCAAGGCATACCTCCGTGGAAGGGAAGACCGGCATGACCAGCGAACCGCTCCACCCCGTCGCGCCCCCGAGCCGCCGTACCGTCGTGGCGGCGGTCGGCGCGGTGGGCCTCACCTTCGCGCTGAACGCGTGCGGGTCGGAGGACGAGGAGCCGTCCGGGGCGGCCGGGCCCGCCGAGTCCGCCGAGTCCGGTGGGACCGTCGTCGCACGGACCTCGGACATCCCCGAGGGCGGCGGCAAGGTCCTCAAGGACCACAAGGTGGTCGTCACCCAGCCGACGGCGGGCACCTTCAAGGCGTTCTCGTTCGAGTGCACCCATCAGGGGTGTCCGGTGACGGGTGTCTCCGAGGGCTCCATCACCTGCCCCTGCCACAACAGCCGGTTCTCCATCGAGGACGGCAGCGTGCAGAAGGGGCCCGCCACCCAGCCGCTGCCCGCGCGGGAGGTGGCCGTGGACGGCGACTCGATCACGCTCGCCTGACCCGCAGGGCGGCGAGCATGTCGGCCGTGGTGGTCAGCGTGGCGACCAGGGCCAGGGTGTTGCGGATCATCGCGCGGGTGTACTCGGCGGGCACCCCGGCTATCGCGTCGGTGGGCACCACGACCGTGTAGCCGCGGTTGACGGCGTCGAACACGGCGTTCGGGATCGCCACGTTGGCCGATACCCCGGTCACCACCAGCGTGCGGCAGCCCAGGTTGCGCAGCAGGGCGTCGACCTCGGTCCCGTGGATCGGGGACAGGCCGTGCAGCCGCCGTACGACGAAGTCCTCCTCGGTGACCTCGATCGGGGCCGCGAGGCGGACCGCGGTGGTGCCGGACAGCTGCTGGACCGGGAGCCGTTCGGCGGCGCGGAACAGACGGGCGTTGCGGTTCGCGCCGCGGCCGTCGGGGCGGCGCTCGGCGATCGCGTGGATCACCTGGAGCCCGTGGGCGTGGGCGCCGTCCACCAGCCGGGCCACGTTGGCGAGCGTCCCGGAGGAGCGGGCTTCCTTGGCGAGTTCGGGCAGGGCGCTGTCCGGTCCGACGACCCCCTGTTGGCACTCGACCGTGAGCAGCACGGCGGTGGCCGGGTCGAGGACTTCACTGAGCTGCTCGTACGACGGCACGGTTCCCCTTGTCGCGGGCGGTCCGGGCGGGCGAGGGTAACGACCATTGCGCGAGGAGGGAAGACGACCCATTCTTTTCTGACGTGATGTCAGAGGATCTCCTCTGACACGACGTTGGAGAAGAGGGGACGCATGACCGTCACTCAGCGCCGGGGCCGGAAGATCATGATGACACCGGGTGAGCTGGACGAGTTCCTGGCCACCCAGCGCACCTGCCGGGTCGCCACCGTGTCGGCGGACGGCGCCCCGCATGTGAGCACCTTGTGGTTCGCCTGGGACGGCACGTCGCTGTGGCTCTACTCGGTGGTGCGCAGCAGGCGTTGGGCCCAGCTGCGCCGCGACCAGCGGGTCGCCGTCGTGGTCGACACGGGCGAGGAGTACGACGAGCTGCGCGGCGTGGAGCTGTCCGGGACCGTGGAGTTCGTGGGCGAGATCCCGCGCACCGGGGAGCTGTGCGCAGAACTCGACGTGCCGGAGACGCTGTTCGCCCGGAAGAACTTCGGCCTGGAGGAGATGCCGCACGACGGCCGGCACGCGTGGATGCGGCTGACGCCGGAGAAGATTGTGTCCTGGGACTTCAGGAAGCTGTCGTCGCTGTAACGTCCGGCCGCACTGCAGAGGCTGTCGTCGCTGTGGCGCCCAGCCGCTCCGCTGAGGCTGCCGCCGCTGTGGCGCCCAGCCGCTCCGCAGAGGCCGTGGTCGCCGTAGCACCCACCCGCTCCCCCGCCGACCGCAGTGCCCGTACCGCCGCCCGGATCGACGGGCGGCGGTCGGCGTCCGCCCGCCAGATCACGTACACATGCCGCCGCACCCGCTGCTTGAGCGGCACGGTGACGACCTCCGCGGGCATCGGGTGACGGCCCAGCAGCGGGACGACGCACACACCGAGGCCCGCGGCGACCAGACCGAGCTGGGTGTGGGTCTCGGCGGCGCGGTGGCCGACGATCGGCTCGATGCCCTTGGAGCGGAGGGTGAACATCAGCCACTCGTGGCAGAACTCGCCCTGCCCCCAGGTGATCCACTCGTCCTCGGCGAACTCGGCGAGATCCACCTCGTCGCGGCCCGCGAACCGGTGGCCGACCGGCATCGCCACATCGGCGGGGTCGTCCAGGATCGGCGCCTTGACGAGGCCGTCCGGGAGGGGCATCGGCTTGTTGTACCAGTCGAGGACCACCGCCAGGTCCAGATCGCCGCGCACCACTCCGGCCACGGCCTGCTCCGGTTCCAGCTCGCAGGAGCGCAGCCGCAGCGCGGGGTGCTCGGTGCGCAGTTCGGCGAGGGCGGCCGGGAAGAGTCCGCGCGCGGCGGTCGGGAACGCCGCGAGTCTGAGCTCCCCCGCGACCTGGCCGCGCTGCGCCTCCAGGTCGGCCTGGGCCAGCTCCACCTGGGACAGGATCCGCGCCGCGTGCTCCGCGAGCAGCCGCCCGGCGTCGGTGAGCCGGACCCCGCGGCCGTTCTTGGCGAGCAGCCGCTGGCCGACCTCCCGCTCCAGCTTGGACATCTGCTGGGAGACGGCGGATGTGGTGATGTGCAGCCCTTCGGCCGCGCCGCTGACCGAGCCGTGCCGGGCGAGGGCGTCCAGGGTGCGCAGGCGCTCCAGGTTCAACATGTAAGCAATACTACGAGATACAACTCGAAAAATCTCGCTTGTGCTACGACGTCCTGAGCCCCCACCCTGATCCCATGACCCGCTCTCGCTCCCTGCTCGACTGGCGGCTGCGCTTCGCCGTCCTCTCCCTCATCTGGGGTTTCAGCTTTCTGCTCATCAAGGTGGGCACCGAGGGATTCGCGCCGTTCCAGGTGACTCTCGGCCGGCTGGTGTTCGGCACGGCGGTGCTCGCGGTCGCGATGGCGATGCGGCGGGACCGGCTCCCGCGCGGGGCGCGCACGTGGGGGCATCTGACGGTCGCCGCGCTGCTGCTGAACGCGCTGCCGTTCTCGCTGTTCGCCTACGCGGAGCTGACGATCCCGTCGACGCTCGCGGGCATCTGCAACGCCACGTCACCGCTGTGGGGCATGGCCCTGTCCCTGGTCGCGCTCTCCGAGGACCGGCCCACCCGGATGCGGCTCGCGGGTCTCGGCCTGGGATTTCTCGGCGTCCTGACGGTGCTCGGCGCCTGGCAGGGCTTCACCGGCATGGACGCCCGGGGCACCGGCATGGCCCTGCTGGCCTCGCTGTGCTACCCGGTCGGCTGGATCTACGTCCGCCGCACGCTGGCCGGCTCCGACTCCTCCCACCTGTCGCTGACCGGCGCCCAGTTGCTGCTCGCCACCCTCCAACTGGCCGTCGTGACCCCCCTGTTCACCACGTCCCCGGAGACCTTCCCGCTGCTCCCCCTGCTCGCCGTCGCGGCCCTCGGCGCCCTGGGCACGGGCATCGCGGTGCTCCTCCAGTACGGCCTGGTCGCCGAGGTCGGCCCGACGACGGCCCAGATGGTCACCTACTTCATCCCGGTCATCGCCACCGCGGCAGGCGTCACCCTGCTCGGCGAGTCCCTGACCTGGTCGACCCCGGTAGGCGCGGCCATCGTCCTGGCAGGAGCGGCCCTGACCCAGATCCGCCCCCGCGAACGCGCCTCCATCCCGACCGAGACGGCCCACCCGGTACGGACCCCGGCGAAGACGGCACCCTAGTCGGCGGCGACCGTGCCCACGGGGGCGGACCTGACACGGAAACGTCCCCCCGAGCGCGACGAGATCCCGGCCTACGCCGACCCCTCCGACCACGCAACACGATCCCGGCCGACCGCCCTCGACCGCGCGATGCGATCACCGGCCCGAACCCTGCCCCGACGAGGACGGCCGTACAGCCCAGGCGACGGGGTCTGCCCGGGCTTGGGCCACCGCCGGCGGGGGCACCACGGACGCAGCTACGCCCTCCGCGGCGCGGCCCCGCCTACGACCGACCCCGCCGGCCGAAGTCGAGCCCTACACGCCGCTCCGGCCACGCGACGGGCGTACGGCCGAGGCGATGGCTTCGGCCAGGGCGTGGGTTTCCGGTTCGGTCAGGGTGGAGATCGTGACGCGCAGGCCTGGGCTGGTGTTCAGGCGGAAGCGGGCGCCCGGGGCGACGGCCCAGCCGGCGTGGAGGAGGCGGGAGACGGCGCCGGTCTCGTCGGGGACGGGGATCCAGACGTTCATGCCGGTGCGCCCCCGGGCGGTGATGCCCCGCTCGGCGAGCGCCCCGATGAGCCGGTCCCGGCGTCTGCCGTACGCCGCCGCCACCACCTTCGGGTCGACCGAGCCGTCGGACCACAGCCGGACCACGGCCCGCTGGACGATCAGGCTGACCCAGCCGGGCCCGAGGCGCTGTCGGCCGCGCACCCGGTCGAGGGTCACCTCGTCGCCGGTGAGCACCGCGAGCCGCAGGTCGGGGCCGTAGGCCTTGGCGGCGGAGCGGGCGAAGGCCCAGTGCCGGGTGGTGCCGGCCAAGGGGTGCAGCGGGACGTCGACGATGGCGTGCCCGTGGTCGTCCTCGATCAGCAGGGTGTCCGGGTACTCCCGGAGCACGGAACGCAGCGCACGCGCACGCGTGGCGCTCACCGCGGCGCCGGTCGGGTTCTGGGCCCGGTCGGTGACGATCAGGGCGCGGGCCCCGGCGCCGAGCGCGTGGCGTACATCGTCGGGGAGCGGCCCCTCGTCGTCGACGCCCACGGGTGCGACGCGCAGCCCGAGCGCCGGGACGAGGTCGAGGACGCTGCCCCAGCCGGGGTCCTCGACGGCGACGGTGTCCCCCGGCTTCAGATGCGCGGCGAGGACGCGCTCGATGGCGTCCAGCGCGCCGGAGGTGACGGCGAGGGGCCCGTCCGGCACCCCGTCGGCGTCCAGTTCGGCGCGTGCGGCCCGCGCCAGCTCGGGATCCAGCGGGTCGTCCCCGTAGAGGACCGGCGTCCGGTCGCCCTGTTCCGCCGCGGCCGCGAACGCCGGGCCGAGCGGGGGCAGCAGTGCCGGGTCCGGGTTGCCGTTCGCCAGGTCCCGCACTCCGGCGGGCACCTCTTCCCGGACGTACTCGCGCGCGGTGGTGGCCGGTTTGGGCCGCACCCGGCTGCCCCGGCGCCCGGCGGTCTCGATGACCCCCCGCTCCCGCAGGGTCCGGTACGCGGCCGCGACGGTGTTGGGGTTGACGCCCAGCTCCACCGCCAAGTCCCGCATGGGCGGCAGCGGTTGTCCCGGCTCCAGCTCCCCGGAGCCGACCGCCGCCTCGATACCGGCCGCAATCTCAGCTGCGCGCCGACCTCTGATCCGGTATTCTCCTAGCACAAACCCAATTATGCACTAGTACAATGGAGACCGCAATGCAGGGGACCGCACAGCCGACGTCGCAGCCCACCGCCTACACGCCGACCGACCGCACGGTCCCCACGCGCTCCGCCGAGCGGGCGTCGTACGACAAGGACCTGGTGCACTCGATACTCGACGAGGCCTACGTCTGCCATCTGGGCTTCGTCCGGGACGGCGCCCCGGTGGTACTGCCGACGCTGTTCGGGCGGGTCGGCGACCGGCTCTACGTGCACGGCTCGACGGGCTCGCGCCCGCTGCGGATGACGGGACAGGCCGACCCGGGGCTGCCGGTGTGCCTGACGGTCACCCACGTGGACGCGCTGATCCTGGCCCGCTCGGCCTTCCACCACTCGATGAACTACCGGTCCGTGGTGGTGCACGGCGTCGCCCACCAGGTGACGGACCCCGAGGAGAAGCGGATCGCGCTGGACGCGCTGGTCGACCATGTCGTGCCGGGCCGCTCGGCGGACTCCCGGCCCGCCAACAAGAAGGAACTGGCCGCCACCGCCGTCATCCGCCTCGACCTGAACGAGGTCTCCGCCAAGCTCCGCACCGGCGGCGTCAACGACGAACCCGAGGACCTCGCCCTCCCCCACTGGGCGGGCGTGGTCCCGCTGCGCAAGGGCTACGACACCCCGGTCGACGACCCGAACCTGGCGCCCGGCACCGAGGTGCCCGCCTACCTCAAGGCGCTGTGACCCACGACGCGCACGACGGACGCGGCGGCATCACCCCGACAGCCGCCGCACTCCCGTCCGACCCGGGCCCTGATCCACGATCCCGGGCCCTGGCACTGCAAGCCCCGGGCAACACGACCACCCCGTCGGACCAGCAGGCCCGGACGCACCCCTCACGCCGCAGAACCCCGCCGTGACATCTCCCGCTCCTCACCACCACTGGCCACCGGCTCGGCGGAGCCCTTCACCGGTGCCGAGGACTGGGCGATGAAGGCGCCAAGCAGGACGACCGCCCCGCCGATGATCTGCGGAGCGGAGAGGTGCTCGCCGAGCAGGACCCAGGCCAGCACCGTCGCGACGACCGCTTCGAGGCAGGCGACCACGCCCGCGACCTGCGGGGAGAGCCGGCGCACCGAGACCACGCCGGTCACATAGGCGAGGACCGTGGCGATCAGCACGATCCAGGAGAGCAGCAGCGCCGCCGCGACGGGGGTGCCGTCCATGTCCGCGCTGTGCGCGAGTACGGCCCACTCCATCGACCAGGGCCGGGCCACCACGGTCAGCACGGCGGCGCCCACGAGCAGGCCGTAGGCGATGACGCCGAGCGGGTCCGGCGCCTCCTCGGCCGCGTCGCTGCCCTGGTCGGACAGGACGAAGTAGCCGACCTGGCAGCAGGCCGCGCCGAGGGCGAGGAGCAGGCCGAGGGCGTCGAAGCCGAGCCCGGCCCAGATCTCGACGACACAGGCGAGACCGCCCACCGCGAGGACCACTCCGAGCGCCGCGGCCCGGGTCACCGGACGGCGCTGCACGAACCGCACCCAGCCCAGCACCAGCGCGGGCGCGAGGTACTCCACGAGCAGCGCGACGCCGACCGGGATACGGGAGATGGAGGCGAAGTAGAAGGCCTGGACGCCGGCCACCCCGAGCAGTCCGAACCCGGCGAGCAGCGCGGGGCGGCGGCGCAGCAGCGCGCGGTGGCGGACGGCGAGCGGCAGCATCACCAGGGCCGCCCCGGCCACCCTCAGCCACACCACGTGCAGCGGGTCGAGGCCCGCTTCGATCAGCGGCTTGGCCGCGACACCGGATCCGCCGAAGGCGAGCGCGGAGACGAGGGCGAGACCGAGCCCCATCCCCTTGCCGCCATGGCCCTGACTGCTCGTTGACGTACGCACCGGCACATGATGACAGGCGATGACATGAGCGTCACCCCCGATGACACCTGTCTCAACGACTGGACGGCACCCGGCACCTGGGCAGCGGCGCCCTCAGCAGCCGCTCTCGCCGGGGTAACTCCCGGGGCGGCTGTCGATGCGCGCGTACACCTCACCCGCGTCGATCCCGGCACGGGCCAGCACCTCGACGGCCCGCGCCTGGCTGTCCACGAGGATGGCGGCCAGCAGGTCCACGCCCCGGGCGGGTCCGTCCCCACGGCGGGCGGCGCGCTCGCAGGCGTACTCCAGCGCACCCGCGGCCAGCGGGGAGAAGCCCTCCGCCTCGGTCACCCCGGGTACCGCTCCGGAGTCCTCGACGCTGCCCTGCCAGCGCAGGCCGTAGCCGATGCTGCGCTGGACGAGATAGCCGAGCAGCCGGGCGATCCGGGGCCCGTCGCCGAGGACGTCCCGCACCTCGGGGTCGTGCTCCAGCAGGGAGTGCAGCAGATGGGCGGTGTCGACCTGGCGGTCCGCGTCCCGTACCACGCGACGCCGGGCGCCGGAGATCACCGCTGCCAGTTCGGCACTGAGCCCGGCATCGTTGTCGAAGCGTCCGCCGGCCTGGTGAGGGCCCGGCCGGTGAGGGGTACGGGGTGGCACATCCCTTACCCCATCAGCCTCCGCCGGACAGGGCATCCCCGGCGGGACGCATCTTCGCGTCCCACACAGAGTGGACCCGGCGGGCCGGAATCTCCTCCTTGAGGAGGAGATCACGCCGGGCTTCCCCCGCGGGCGTGCGCCGCCTTGCGTCGCGCCCCGCGCGCAACCACGGCGCGCTCCCGTACGTCCCACAGGTGCATGGAGAGCATGTGCTGGCTGGTGGCGTTGCCGGCCGTGGACGGAAGACAGTACGTCTACCGGGTGTACGCCCCGGAGGACGCACTGCCCGCCGACCTGTTCTGGGACGCCTGGCACTGCCACGACGAGAGCGCCTTCCCGCGCGCGTGGGACCTGTTCGACGCGGCGGTGATACGGCTCGTCGGCCGAGCCTCGCCCGCGCCGGGCTGGTGACATGAGGGCCGTACGGAAGAGCCGTACACGAGAAGGCGCCCCGCGGATCGCTCCGCGGGGCGCCTTCGTTGCACGGCGGGAGGCCGTCAGTCCTCGTCGGCGAGGATCAGGTACATCTTCTTGCGCGCGTCGTTGATCACGGAGATCGCCTTCTCGCGCTGTTCCTTGCTGCCGGTCTTCCAGACCTGCCCGAAGGCCTCCATCAGACCGAAGCCCGCCTGGCGGATCTCGCCGAGGGCCTCCCAGTCGACGCCCTTGGAGGCGTCCTCCCAGGGTGCCTCGGGGCCCTCTTCGGCCGCGGTGCGGCCGGCGTCGGTGAGGGCGAACAGCTTCTTGCCGCCCTCGCTCTCGCTGGCGATCAGGCCCTCGTCCTCCAGCAGCTGGAGGGTGGGGTACACCGAGCCGGGGCTGGGCTTCCACGCCCCGCCGCTGCGCTCGGCGATCTCCTGGATCATCTCGTAGCCGTGCATCGGCCGGTCCCTGAGCAGGGCCAGGATCGAGGCGCGTACATCACCCCGCCTCGCCCTTCCCCGAGGTCCGCCGCGACCCCTGGGGCCCCAGTGCCCGGGGCCGAAGCCCGGTCCACCGAAGCCGGGTCCACTCGGCCCGAAGGGCCCGAAGGCGGCACGGCCACCCTCGAAACCACCTCGGCCGGCTTCACCGTGCCCCTGTGCGAATCCATGGGAACGCATGTCAATCACTCCATCCCATCGTTGATCTGTCGCGATGCCTCAACGATATATCGGAACAGTTCGCATGACAACCCCCGGTCGGTCCACTGACCCCGAATTGGCCTTGGCCTGCGGCTTCGTCGCCCCTCTACGGTCGGCCCATGCGCATCCGAATCGTCGACGCCTTCACCGACCGCCCCTTCGCCGGGAACCCCGCCGGGGTCCTCCTCCTCGACGCCTTCCCCGCCGACGACCGGCTCCAGCAGGTCGCCATGGAGGTCAACCACGCCGAGACCGCGTTCGCCCACCGACTCACCGACAACCCGGAGGCCGACTGGGCGCTGCGCTGGTTCACCCCCGCCGCCGAGGTCCCGATGTGCGGTCACGCCACGCTCGCCACGGCCCACGTCCTGCACAGCACGGGCGCCCACGAGGGCCCGGTGCGGTTCGCCACCCGCAGCGGCGTCCTGATCGCCACGCCCCGCGAGGACGGCTCGTTCATCCTGGACTTCCCGACGGCGCCGCTCACCGCGGCCCAGATCCCCGACGGCGCCGCCGAGGCACTGGGTGCCGAGCCGCTGGCCGTCTTCGACACCGGCTCTGACGTGGGCAACCTGCTGGTGGAGCTCGCCGACGAGAAGACCGTCCGCGCCCTGAAACCCGACCACCGCTCCCTCGGCGCCTGCTCCGAGCGCGGCTTCATCGCGACCGCCCGCGCCGAGGACCCCGCACGCGGCTACGACTTCGTCTCCCGCTGCTTCTTCCCGAACATCGGCATCGACGAGGACCCGGTCACCGGCAGCGCCCATACCGCGCTGGCCCCGTTCTGGTCGCAGCGCCTCGGCCGCCCCGAGCTCACGGGCCTCCAGGCGTCCGCCCGCTCGGGCCTGGTCCGCACGGAGGTGCGCGGCGACCGCACCCTGCTCGGCGGCCGCGCGGTCACGGTGATCGACGGCGAGCTGCTGGCCTGAGCCCGGACAGACGGAAGGGGCGTACGCATCCCGCGTACGCCCCTGTCGCTGCCTCTCACGCCGTGGGCAGCCAGTCCACCTTCCCCGCGAGCAGGGCGTACCCGACGAACGCGCCGATGTCGAGCAGCGAGTGCGCCACGACCAGCGGGCCGACCCGGCCCCAGCGGCGGTAGAGGTAGACGAACACCACGCCCATCACCAGGTTCCCGATGAAGCCGCCGATGCCCTGGTAGAGGTGGTACGAGCCGCGCAGCACCGAGCTGGCCATCAGCGCGGCCCCGGGCGTCCAGCCCAGCTGGTGGAGCCGGCGCAGCAGATAGCCGACCACGATGACCTCTTCGAGGATCGCGTTCTGGAGCGCCGAGAGGATCAGTACCGGGTACTTCCACCACACCTCGGGCAGCGCCTCGGGGACCACGGTCAGGTTGAAGCCCAGGCCCCGGGCGGCGAGATAGAAGGCGATGCCGCTGCTGCCGATCACCGCGGCGATGGCGGCGCCCCGGCCGAGGTCCGGCCAGGGCCGGGTGCGGTCGAACCCGAGGGCCCGCAGACCGCTGCCCTCGCGCAGCAGGAAGTGCGCGACGAGGAGAACCGGCACCAGGGACGTCGTGATGCCGAAGAGCTGCCAGGCGAGGTCCAGCCAGGGCCGCCCGGGAGCGGCGGAGGCGTTGAGGGTGGCCGCCTGGTCCTTCAGACCGCCTGGCCTGGTGACCGAGCCGATGAAGCTGATGAGGGCGGAGACCCCGCTCGCCCCGAGCGAGAGCGCCAGCACGAGCAGCAGCTCGTCACGGAGGATCCGGCGCGAGGGCCCCTCCTGCGGGAACGACTCGGACACAGGGCCCGCCTCCGCCTGCACACTGCCTCCCGGGGGCACCACCGTCATAGGACGTCACAGCTTGCCCGACCAGTATGAGGCGGACGGCGGCGGCCCCCGTTCAGGCGCCCCTCAGCCCAGCGGCATGGTCTCCGGCAGGCCGACGGGCCAGGCGTGGACCGGGTCGCCCACGTGCATCAGCTGGCGGTAGCGGCGGGTCGTGGCGGCCAGGGCGGCGTCCCGGGACAGCCCCTGCTCCAGGGCGCGGTGGAAGGTGGCCGACTGCCAGGATGCCCCGTTGGCCCGCCGCCGGCAGCGCTCCTCGATCACCCCGAGGTACAGGTCGCGGTCGGCGGCCTCCACGCCCCACGCGTCCAGTCCGCTCGCGGCGAGCGGCAGCAGTTCGTCGCGTACGAGGGTGGCCGCGTCGATCTCCGCGATGCCGCCGTAGCGTCCGCGCCGGGGCCACTGGAGGCGGGCGTCGATGCCGTACTGGCAGGCGGTGTCGAAGTTGGCGGCGGCCGCCTCGAAGGGCAGCCGCGTCCACACCGGGCGCGGTTCCTCGGCGAGAGCGCGGACGAGGCCGTAGTAGAAGGCCGCGTTGGCGAGGACGTCGGTGATGGTGGGGCCGGCGGGCAGGACGCGGTTCTCCACGCGCAGGTGCGGGACGCCGTCGGCGATGCCGTAGACCGGGCGGTTCCAGCGGTAGACCGTGCCGTTGTGCAGGACGAGCTCCGCCAGCGAGGGGATGCCGCCCTCGTCGAGCACCTGGAGCGGGTCCTCATCGTCGCAGATCGGCAGCAGGGCGGGGTAGTAGCGCAGGTTCTCCTCGAAGAGGTCGTAGGCGGAGGAGATCCAGCGCTCACCGAACCAGGTCCGCGGGCGTACCCCCTGCGCCTGGAGCTCGGGCGGGCGGGTGTCGGTGGACTGGGTGAACAGCGGCGGGCGGGACTCGCGCCACAGCTCCCGGCCGAACAGGAACGGCGAGTTGGCGCCGACCGCGACCTGGACGGCGGCCACGGCCTGGGCGGCGTTCCAGACGTCGGCGAAGCGGCCCGGGGTGACCTGGAGATGCAGCTGGACCGAGGTGCAGGCGGCCTCGGGCGCTATGGACTTCGAGGTGCAGGTCAGTCGCTCCACGCCGTCGATGTCGAGCAGGAAGTCCTCGCCGCGAGCGGCCACGATCTGGTCGTTGAGCAAGGTGTAGCGGTCGACGTCGGAGAGGTTGGAGGAGACCAGGTCGTCCCGGTCGAGGGTCGGCAGAATGCCGATCATCACGATTCCCGCGTCCAGCTCACCGGCCTTCCGGTCGGCATATGCCAGCGAGGTGCGGAGTTCCTCGGCGAGCTGATCGAATACCCGGCCACCCAGCCGGTGGGGGGCAATGTTCACCTCCAGGTTGAACATCGCGAGTTCCGTTTGGAAATCCCGGCTCGCGATCCGCTCGAGAACCTGTGCATTCAACATTCTCGGCATGCCGTCGGCTCCGGCGAGATTCAATTCGATCTCGAGCCCCATGAGATTCTTGGGTCGATCGAACCGCTTCTCCGCCAGAAGCCGCTCCAGACCCGCCAGACACTTCCGGAGCTTGTCGCGGTAGTGCTGGCGGTCGGCCAGATCGAACCGACCTGCCGCGACCTTCTCGCCCATGGAAGCATCCCTCTCGATCGTCGGGCCGAAGATCGGCCGTCGGTGTCCTGGGTCACGTGGGATGATGCCCCGCCCAAGCGATCGATAACGTCCCGCCTCGCCCCGAGGCCCGCTAGGCTGTCGAACGTGACGGGCGGCACATTCGCCAGGCATGGAGCAGCGCGCAGTTTCGGGCCGCCGACGAACTCGTGAAAAACGCCGACGAGAATTGGCCGACCGCTTCTCCCGTATTTCCCGAGGTCACCGCCTTACACTCCTTCCGGAATCGGGATGAAACCCGCGGATCGCCGTCCGAATGCGCCCTTGCCGAGTGCGTCCGAAACGGCTAGACGAAACACTCCCTGAACACTTGTCGTATAAACTCCGCGAACAAGGCGGATGCTTGGCGCCCGGTCGGAGAACCTGCCGTAGCGATGGACGTGCGGCGGGCCTCTCGCACACCCACGTACGCAGGACCTCGGCCCGAGCCTCTCCGCCTTCGCGAGCTGACAGCGCCGTCCGCCCCCGCCCTCGCGCCACCGTGCCTGTCTCATGAGAGGCGACCCACCATGCCGCTGCATGTCCCCCCGGCTCCCGCGCCCGCACTTCGCTCCGTCATCACCGCACTCGGGTCCCCCACCGCGGTCCGCGAGGCCCGAACTCCCGCCCTGCGCTCCGCCCAGGGACCCGCGACCCCCGAACTGCCGTTGCCGGTGCATGTCCTGGACGGCATCACCGCCACCGGACCCGCCACCACCCGGCTCGCCGGATGGCGGTTCCTGATCCGCTGCGGCGACCGAGCCGTCGCCGCCGCCGAGACCCGGCTGACGCCCGACGGGTGGGCCTTCTCGCACTTCTTCGAGGGCCCCTACATCACGTCCACCGAGCGCGCGCTGCGCCAGGCCGAGACGATGCAGGCGACCTACCAGCCACGGCTGCTGTCGATCCCCGGCCTGTACATGCTGGCCCTGTGGCTGCACGGCGACATCGCCGCCGACGCCTCCGCCGGCCATCCCGAGCCCACGGACGTCCTGGTCCCGCTGGCCCCGGCACCCCCCGGCATCGCGGCACACCGACCGCATCAGGCCGCCGATCTCCTCTCGGTGCTGACCCACCGCGTGACCCGGGCGCCGCTCCTCGGCTCACCCGCCTGACCGTCCGCACCGAGGGTCCCGTGCCCCGCCGCCGGTCGCCGGCCGCGGGGTACGGCGCTGCCCGCGGCGGCCATACGCTCGTACGAGCGCCGGCGCGCTCCCCAGAGCCCGCTACCTGCATGGACTAGCCCCATCCGGCCCCCCTGAACCACCCGAAATGACAGTGCAGTTGGGATGAACCGTCCGCGCGGGTGACGCGTCCTCAACCTGTGAGAAGCGGTGCACCGAAATCCCTGCGGATTGACGCCCGTGGGGCAACACTGGGTTCGAACCACTTGTCGCAACGGGGGCGGCCATGAACAACACGTCAGAGCGAAAGATCCCACCCATGTGCCAGCACCAGCCACCGTGTCCCTCCGCAGACTCCGCCGACCGGGAATCGGCGCGCCTCATGGCGCATCACCCGGAACAGGGCTGGAGCCTGCTGTGCAACGGCGTTCTGCTCTTCGAGGACACCGGTGAGCTCCTGCCCGACGGCCAGATCATCGCCCCGCACCGCCCAGTGGGCGCCAACCAGGTGATGACCGCGGCCTGAGCGCGGCCGGGCGGTCGACCGACCGCGCGGAGACCTTGGGGGCCGGTCCGCAGATCCGTTCTGCGCTCCGGCCCCGACCCATGTCCGGCGATGGTCACTCCCCGTACCGCACCACCGTCCGCGCGGTGACGGCTACTTCAGCGCGTCCCGGATCGCGTAGTACGCGGGCTTGGGCCGCAGGTCCTCGTCCCAGGGCAGGGCCGCGCCCTCACCCTCGAAGAAGGCCGGGATCCAGGAGTACTTGTCCGTGTAGTCCCACAGCGTGATGCCCACGCACCGGCGCACCGCGAGGCACGCCTCGGTCAGGTCCCGGTACCACTCGGCCTGCGTGGCCAGCTTCTCCTCGTCCGCGGGCAGGTACATCCGGATGTCGACCTCGGTGAGCGCGGTGTCCAGACCGAGCCGCGCGAAACGGCGGAGGTTGTCCTCCAGCGTCGTCGGATAGCCGTACTGCAGCGCCAGATGGGCCTGGAGGCCGATGCCGTGCAGGGGGACGCCCTGTGCCCTCAGCTCCTTGGCGAGCCGGTAGTAGGCGTCGCTCTTGGGCCCGATCGACTCGATGTTGTAGTCGTTGAGGTACAACTTCACCCGCGGGTCGGCCTGGTGGGCCCAGCGCAGGGCGTCGGCGATGTAGCCGGGACCGAGGGTCCGGTAGAAGATCGTGTCCCGGTAGGTGCCGTCCTCGTTGAAGGCCTCGTTGACGACGTCCCAGGCGAAGACCTTGCCGCGGTAGTGCCGTACCTCCGTCTGGATGTGCTTCTTCAGTACGTCCCTCAGCTCGCCGGCCGTCCACTCGCGGCCGGTGAGCCAGTCCGGCAACTGGCTGTGCCAGACCAGGGTGTGGCCGCGGACCTTCTGGTGGTTGGCGCGGGCCAGGTCGACGATCTCGTCGCCCTGCGAGAAGTCGAAGACGCCCTGCTGGGGTTCCGTGGCGTACCACTTCATGCCGTTGCCGGGGGTGATCTGGTCGAACTCACTGCCGAGGAGCGAGACATATGGGGCGTCGGTGAGTTCGGGGTTGTCGGTGGCGCTGCCGAAGTAGCGGCCGTGGCGCTGGGCGAGGTCGGCGAGCGTGGGCGGCTCGTCGTGGGCCACGGCGGCCGGCCCGGTGACGGTGACCAGCACGGCGGCGAGGACACCGACAACTCGGAGACGGTTCTTGCGCATGGTGCGACTCCTCACGGAACAGGGGTGGGTGAGCCGTACGTCCGCGGCGCGGGTCATCCCTTCGTGGCGCCGGCGGTGAGACCGCCGACGAGCTGGCGCTCGGCGACGGCGTAGAAGGCCAGGGCGGGGACCATGGCGAGGACGAGATAGGCGAACAAACGGGCCACGTCCTGCGAGTACTGGCCCTGGAACTGCTGAACGCCGATCGGGATGGTCCACCAGGTGGGCTCGTTGAAGACGAGCAGCGGCAGGAAGAAGTTGTTCCAGCTGGTGACGACGGCCAGGACCGAGACGGTGCCGAGCGCGGGCCGCGCCATGGGCAGCAGCACCCGCCAGAAGAAGCCGAGCGGACCGCAGCCGTCGAGGGTGGCCGCCTCCTCCAGTTCCCCGGGGATCTGCCGGAAGAAGCCGCGCAGGATGATGATGGTCATCGGCAGCCCGAAGGCAGCCTGCGGGAGGATCACACCCAGGGGGTTGTCCAGCAGGTTCATCTCGCGCAGCAGCAGGAACAGCGGCAGCGCCGCCACCGCGAAGGGGAACATCAGCCCCATCGTGAACAGGGTGAACAGCATCTCCCGGCCCCGGAAGGCGAACCGCGCGAAGGAGAACGCGGCGAGCGCCGATGCGGCGACCACGAGGGCCGTGGTGGCCACGGCGATCAGGGTGCTGTTGCCGACCAGCCGCCAGAAGTCCCCCGTGGCCAGGATGTCGGTGTAGTTGCCGGTCACCCAGGGGTCGGGCAGCCCGATGGGGTTGCGGGAGAGCTGGTCGGTGGACTTGAAGCCGGAGAGCACCGCGTACAGCAGGGGGATGCCCATCACCGCGCCGACCACGATCAGGACGAGGTGCAGCGGCATCGAGCGCCCGCGCTTGGTGGAACGGACGGTCACGTGCCGCCTCCCCGCATGGTGGTGGTCGCGCCCTCCAGGTCCCGGCGGAGCACGAACCGCTGGTAGGCGAGGGCGAAGACGAGGCTGATACCGAACATGACCACGCTGATCGCGCTGGCGTAGCCGACCTGGTAGCGCTTGAAGCCGTACTGGAACATGGTCACGGCCATGGTCTCGGAGTGATGGTCGGGGCCGCCCGCGGTGACCACCCAGACCAGGTCGAAGAGCTGGATCGCCCCGATGACGGACAGGAAGACGCTGATCCGCAGGGTGGGCGCGAGCAGCGGCAGGGTCACACTGCGGAACCGCTGCCAGGGCCCGGCGCCGTCGATCAGCGCCGCCTCGTGCAGTTCCTTGGGGATGGACTGGAGTCCGGCCAGGTAGAGCATCATGTGGAAGCCGAAGTACTTCCAGGTCATGACCAGGAACAGGGTGGCCATCACCATGTCGGGGTCGGCGAACCACTCACCGCCCAGCCCTTCGAGGCCCACCCCGTCGAGGATCTCGTCGGCGAGCCCCTCGCCCGGCGCGAAGATCATGGCGAACAGCACACCGGTGATGGCCTCGGAGAGCACGTACGGCGCGAAGAACAGCATCCGGTACACGGCCCGGCCGCGCATGCGCTGGTTGAGCGCGACGGCCATGGCGAGCGCGAACGGCAGCTGCAGCACCAGTGAGAGCACGACCAGGACGAGGCAGCGCCACAGGTCGCCGAGGAAGACCGGGTCCGCGAAGAGCCGGGTGAAGTTGTCGACGCCGATGTAGTCGGCGGGCATGCCGAAGCCGCCCCACCGGAAGAACGCGGCGTACAGCGCGAACAGGATCGGCAGCAGGACCAGGACGCCGAACAGGGCGAGGGCGGGCACCTGGAAGGAGACCGCGGTGAGCCAGTTCAGCGTCCGGCGCCTGGCCCGCCCCCGGCCCGCGGGGGCGGGCGGGGGCGGGAGGTCGAGGCCGCTCCGTTCGTCCTTGAGCGAGGTGAAGGTCATCGGCGCTTACTGCTCTTCCTTCGCGACCTTGGTGATCGAGTCGGTGACCTGCTCGGGCGACTTGGACCCGGCGATCAGCGCCCCGACGCTGTCGTTGACCTCCTGGCCGAGGGCGGGCGCGTACGCCTGGTCGAGGTAGAGCTGGAACCCGGTCGCGGCCGTCAACTCCTTTTGTACGGCCTTGACGTTGGGGTCGGTGATGGCGCTCGCGGCGGCCGGGACGACGGGCAGCACGCCGGTCTTCTTGACCAGCTCCCGGTCGGTCGCCTCCGAGGCGAAGAACTTCAGGAAGTCCACCGCCGCCTGCGGGGCGCCGCTGCGCAGGGCGTGGCCGCCGCCCCCGCCGAACACCTCGGTGATCGCGCCCTGTCCGCCCTCGACCGTGGGGAACGGGAAGAAGCCGAGGTCGTCCCCGAGGCCCTTCCCGGCGTCCGCCTGCACGACGGGCGCCCACTGGCCCATGAGCTCCATGGCCGCCTTGCCGTTGCCGACGGTGGCCGCCTGTCCGGTGGGCCCGGAGTAGGAGGCGCCGAGGAAACCCTTCTGGAACGGCTGCAGTTCGACGAGTTCCTTGAGGTGCGCGCCGGCCTGGACGAGCCCCGGGGCGGAGAAGTCCTTGTCGTCGTTGGCCTTCTGCAGAGCCTCGGCACCGGCGGTGCGCATGGCCAGGTACGCCCAGTAGTACATGCCGGTCCAGGTCTCCTTGCCCGCGAGGGCGAGCGGGGTGACACCGGCGGACTTCAGCTTGCCGACCGCCTCCAGGAAGGCGCTCCAGGTGGCGGGGGGTGCGCTGATGCCCGCCTTCTTGAACAGCGCCTTGTTGTACCAGAAGCCGATCATGCCGATGTCGAAGGGAATGCCGTACAGCTTCTCGTCGACCAGGTACGGCTCCTTGGCGACCGGCACCAGCCCTTCGGCCCACTCCTTGGTGCGGTCCGTGAGGTCCTCGACGAGACCGGCGTCGATCTGCTGCCGCAGTACGCCCCCGCCCCAGGTGTGGAAGATGTCCGGGAGCTTCCCGGAGGCGGTCAGCGCCGTCATCTTCGACTTGTAGGCGTCGTTCTCCAGCTGGACGATCTTTATCTTCACCTTGGGGTTCTGGGCCTCGAACTTCCGCGCGAGGCCTGCCCATACGTCCTTCGTCGGCTGGGTGGTGGAGATGTTCCACCACTCGACCGTGGTCGTGCCGTCGGACGACCCTCCGTCCGAGTCGCCGCCGCAGCCGCTCAGTGCCGTCATGCTCAGACCGGCTGCGGCGGAGGCCGCCAGGAAGCCGCGGCGGGACAGTGCCGGGTCGCCCATCATGCGCTCCTTGAGATCCGGGACGGCGTGTCACTCCGCCCACCAGGGATTTCGAAAGTTTCGGTATGAATCCAGAAAGCTTCGCTGCTGCCGCACCCTAGAGACAGCGCTTGATGGGTGGCAACCCCTCGTGCACGGGGAATCCGACTGTGACGCGCCTGCGGCCGTGGGACAGCCGGGTTCAGCGGGGCTCGGGGCCCCGTTCCCGGTACTCGAACCAGTCGAAAGCCGCGCTGCCCGCGGTGACGTACATGCCGACGACCCGTCCGGTGAAGCCGCCCGCGACCTGGGTGGAGAGGTAGCGCCCGTCGAGCTCGGCCACCGTGACGGTGCCCTCCGGGCTTTCGACCGAGAAGGCGATCGTGTCGGGACCGGCGGGGCGGACGCCCTCCGTGGGCGGCGGTGCGTCGGTCGTACGGAACTCGACGGCCAGGGTCAGGGGCCCCGCGGGGACGGGGAGTCGGCCGACGCACTGGCGCAGCGGGCCGATCCGGGCCAGCACGCTGACCGTGCCGTCGTGCGCCTCCAGGTCGTAGTGGTGCGCCTCGTCCATGCGGACGGACAGGCCCGCGCGGCTGCCCGGTCCGCCGTCCAGGCGGGTCGCCACCCGGCAGTCGTGGTGCTGCTGGCGACGGCCGACGAAGGTGTGGCCCGGCCGGTCGAGGCTGTCGCCGCCGGCGTGCAGGGTGAGCCATCCCGGGCGCTCGGCCGTCGACCACTTTGGGCGTTGGCGCGGGGAGATGAAGTGCGGGGCGAGGACGGGTGCGTCGAAGTCGTCCCGGGCGGGCTCCGGCGGGAAGGGGTGCAGGACGGCCGGGGCCTCGTACCGCTCGCGTACCGTGCCGACGTACGGCCAGCCGTCCACCCACTCCACCGGGGCCAGGAAGGTCTCCCGGCCGAGGACGTGGAACTTCGGGAAGAAGCCGCGCGGACGCGTCCCGAGCAGCACCATCCACCACCGGCCGTCGGCCGCCTGGACGAGGTCCGCGTGGCCGGTGCACTGGATGGGCAGCCCGGTGCTGCGGTTGCTCACCACGGGGTTGTGCGGGGCCGGTTCGAAGGGCCCCCGGGGTGTGCGCGCCCGGGCGATCGACACGCTGTGCCCGTCCGCGGTGCCGCCCTCGGCGACCATCAGGTACCACCACGCCCCGACGCGGTACAGGTGCGGCCCCTCGGGATCCGCCATGCCCGTGCCCGACCAGACGGGGAACGGCCCTTCGAGCACCTTCCCGGCCACGGGGTCGATGCGCGCGAGCCCCACACCGGCGACCGCGCTCCAGCACGTGCCCTCCTCGTCCCAAGCGAGGTCGGGGTCGATCCCGGGCAGGTCGATCCACACCGGGTCCGACCAGGGGCCCTCGGGGCGGTCGGCGGTGACGAGGAAGTTACCCCCCGCGCCGACGTTGGTGGTGATGACGTGGAAGCGGCCCCGGTGATGGCGGATCGTGGGTGCGTAGATGCCGTCGGAGGCGCGCAGGTCGTGCGGCACCTCGAACTGCTCGGGCCGGTCGAGGACATGGCCGATCTGCCGCCAGTTGACCAGGTCGCGGCTGTGGAAGAGCGGCAGCGCGGGGAAGTACTCGAAGCTGGAGCAGACCAGGTAGTAGTCCTCCCCGACCCGGCAGACACTGGGGTCGGGGTGGAAGCCGGCGAGGACGGGGTTGTCGTACGTCCGCATGCGTCAGTCCTTCCGGAGACCGAGCGAAACATTCGGTCTGGGTGGCGAACCTTACGGAGCGGACTGTAAGGGGGCCCGCGGGGGCGGACAAGAAGCCCCGCGAGCCCTGGGCGGTCAGCGGCCGTCGATCAACTCCTTGAGCGCGATGTTGAGTGCGAGCACGTTCACGCGGGGTTCGCCGAGGAAGCCGAGGGTGCGGCCCTCGGTGTGGTCGGCGACGAGCCGCTCGACGCGGGCGACGGAGAGGTGGTTGCGCTCGGCGACCCGGTGGACCTGGAGCTCGGCGTACGCCGGGGAGATGTCCGGGTCCAGCCCTGAGCCGGAGGAGGTGACGGCGTCGGGGGGTACGTCGGAGGGTTCGACCCGGTGGCCGGCGGTGGAGTTCTCCTGGACGACCTTGGCCTTGGCCTCCTTGACCCACTTGATCAGCTCGGGGTTGTCGGCCGAGCGGTTGGTCGCGCCGGAGAGGATCAGCCGGTACTGGGTGTTGACCGAGTTCTCACCCAGTCCGTCGGCGGGGCGGGGCTGGAACCAGTCCAGGCTGTAGCCCTGTTGTCCGATCGGGGCGGAGCCGACGACCCGGCCGTCCGCCTTGACCTCCGAGCCGTTCGCCTCGGTGGGGAAGAGCGCCTGCGCCACACCGGTGACGGATAGCGGGTACAGCACGCCTGTGAGCACGGTCGACACGAGCAGCGCCCGAAGCGCCGCGCCCAGCAAACGGCCGGTGTTCAGCACGGAGTTGTTCATGGTCCTTCACCCGATCCCGGGGATCAGCGAGACGATCGAATCGATGAGCTTGATGCCGACGAAGGGTGCGATCAGCCCGCCGAGTCCGTAGACCGCGAGGTTGCGGCGGAGCATCCGGTCCGCGCTCATCGGCCGGTACCGCACTCCGCGCAGCGCGAGCGGCACCAGGGCGATGATGATCAGCGCGTTGAAGACGACCGCGGACAGGATCGCCGAGTCCGGCGATGACAGGCCCATGATGTTCAGCCTGTCCAGGCCCGGATGGACGGCCGCGAACAGCGCCGGGATGATCGCGAAGTACTTGGCGACATCGTTGGCTATCGAGAACGTGGTCAGCGCTGCCCGAGTGATCAGCAACTGCTTGCCGATCTCCACGATCTCGATCAGCTTCGTCGGATCCGAGTCGAGGTCGACCATGTTGCCGGCCTCCTTGGCGGCCGACGTCCCCGTGTTCATCGCCACGCCGACGTCCGCCTGGGCGAGCGCCGGGGCGTCGTTCGTGCCGTCGCCCGTCATCGCGACCAGCTTTCCGCCGGCCTGCTCCCGTTTGATCAGCGCCATCTTGTCCTCGGGGGTGGCCTCCGCCAGGAAGTCGTCGACGCCGGCCTCCTGCGCGATGGCCTTGGCGGTGAGCGGGTTGTCCCCCGTGATCATGACGGTCCGGATGCCCATCCTGCGCAGTTCCTCGAACCGCTCGCGCATGCCCTCCTTGACGACGTCCTTGAGGTGGATGACACCGAGCACCCGGGCCCCGCCGGCATCCTCGACCGCGACCAGCAGAGGCGTACCGCCCGCCGCGGCTATCAGCTCGGCCAACTCCCTGGCGTCCTCAGCGACTTGGCCGCCCTGCTCGGCCACCCAGGCCAGCACCGAACCGGCCGCGCCCTTGCGGACCTTGCGCCCGGCGACATCCACCCCCGACATCCGGGTCCGGGCGGTGAAGGGGATCCAGCGGGCCTGCGCCAGTTCGCCCTCGCGCCGCTCGCGCGGCCCGAACCGCTCCTCGGCCAGGACGACGACGGAACGGCCCTCAGGCGTCTCGTCCGCCAGCGACGACAGCTGGGCGGCCCCGGCGAGTTCGGCGGCGGTCACCCCGCGCACCGGCACGAACTCCGCCGCCTGCCGGTTGCCGAGCGTGATGGTGCCGGTCTTGTCGAGCAGCAGCGTGGCTACATCACCCGCGGCCTCGACCGCACGGCCCGACGTGGCGAGCACATTGCGCTGCACCAGCCGGTCCATGCCCGCGATGCCGATCGCGGAGAGCAGGGCGCCGATGGTGGTCGGGATCAGACAGACCAGCAGCGCCACCAGCACGACCGTCGTCAAGTGGGCGCCCGCATAGCCGGCGAACGGCGGGAGGGTGGCACAGGCGAGCAGGAACACGATCGTCAGGGACGACAGCAGGATGTTCAGCGCGATCTCGTTGGGCGTCTTCTGCCGCGCGGCGCCCTCGACCAGGTTGATCATCCGGTCGACGAAGGTCTCCCCCGGCTTGGTCGTGATCTTCACGACGATCCGGTCGGAGAGCACCTTGGTACCCCCGGTGACGGACGAGCGGTCCCCGCCCGACTCGCGGATGACCGGCGCCGACTCACCGGTGATCGCCGACTCGTCGACGCTGGCCACGCCCTCGACCACGTCCCCGTCGCCGGGGATGACATCGCCCGCCGCGCAGACGACCAGATCACCGACCCGCAGCTCGGTCCCGGCGACCACGGTCCCGTCGGCCTTGCGGGCCACCGTGCCGGTCCTGGCCTTGCGCAGGGTGTCCGCCTGCGCCTTGCCGCGCCCTTCGGCCACGGCCTCCGCGAGGTTCGCGAAGAGGACCGTCAGCCACAGCCAGCCGCTGATCGTCCAGCCGAACCAGTCTCCGGGATCCGCGAAGGAGAACCCGGTCGTCAGCACCGAGCCGACCAGCACCACGAACATCACGGGAGACTTGATCATCACCCGCGGATCGAGCTTGCGGAAGGCGTCCGGCAGCGACCGCAGCAGCTGCCGGGGCGCGAACAGACCGGCGCCGACGGTGTGCGGGGCCCGGGTCGGGGCGGTGGTGGACATGGCGTCCTCGGGATGTGTTACGTCGATGGTCATGCCGCCAACCCCTCGGCGAGCGGTCCCAGCGCCAGGGCCGGGAAGTAGGTCAGACCGGTGATGATCAGGATGGCGCCCACCAGCACGCCGGTGAACAGCGGTTTCTCGGTGCGCAGGGTGCCCGCGGTGACCGGCACCGGCCGCTGCTCGGCGAGCGAGCCGGCCAGCGCCAGCACGAACACCATGGGCAGGAAACGGCCGAGCAGCATGCACAGGCCGAGGGTGCTGTTGAACCACTGCGTGTCCGCGTTCAGCCCGGCGAAGGCCGAGCCGTTGTTGTTGGCGGCGGAGGTGTAGGCGTAGAGGATCTCGGTGAATCCGTGGGCCCCGCCGTTGCTCATCGAGTGGGGCGGGGTGGGCAGTGCCATCGCCACGGCGGTGCAGACCAGGACCAGGGCCGGGGTGACGAGGATGAAGCAGGCCGCCGCCTTGATCTCGCGGGTGCCGATCTTCTTGCCGAGGTACTCGGGCGTACGGCCGACCATCAGACCGGCGAGGAACACCGCGATGATCGCCATGATCAGCATGCCGTAGAGGCCGGATCCGGCACCCCCGGGCGCGATCTCGCCCAGCATCATGCCGAGCAGGGTGATGCCGCCGCCGAGGCCGGTGAAGGAGGAGTGGAAGGAGTTCACCGCACCGGTCGAGGTGAGCGTCGTCGACGTGGCGAAGATCGAGGAGGCGCCGACCCCGAAGCGGACCTCCTTGCCCTCGTACGCCCCGCCGGCGATCTCGAACGCCGGGCCGTGGTGGGCGAACTCGGCCCACAGCATCAGCGCGGCGAAGCCGAGCCAGATGACGCCCATGGCGGCGAGGACGGCGTACCCCTGCCGGACCGAGCCGGTCATGACCCCGAACGTCCGGGTCAGGGAGAACGGGATGAGAAGCATCAGGAAGATCTCGAAGAGGTTCGAGAACGGCGTCGGATTCTCGAACGGATGCGCGGAGTTGGCGTTGAAATAACCGCCGCCGTTGGTGCCCAGCACCTTGATGGCCTCCTGCGAGGCGACGGCACCCCCGTTCCACTCCCGCGAGCCACCCGTGAACTGCCCGACCCCATGGATGCCGGAGAAGTTCTGGATGACCCCGCAGCCGGCGAGCACGACCGCCGCGACGACAGCCAGCGGCACCAGCACGCGTACGACGCCCCGCACCAAGTCGGCCCAGAAGTTGCCGAGTTCACCGGTACGCGACCGCGCGAACCCGCGTATCAGCGCGACCGCGACGGCCATGCCGACCGCGGCGGAGACGAAGTTCTGCACGGCGAGGCCGGCGGTCTGCACGACATGGCCCATGGCCTGTTCACCGGCGTAGGACTGCCAGTTGGTGTTGGTCACGAAGGACACGGCGGTGTTGAACGCCTGGTCCGGGTCGATCGACGTGAACCCCAGTGAGCCGGGCAGCACGCCCTGGAGCCGCTGAAGGGCGTACAGGAAGAGGACCCCGACGAGCGAGAAGGCCAGCAGGGCGCGCAGATAGGCGGGCCAGCGCATCCGGGTGTCGGGGTCGGCTCCGATCCCCCGGTAGATCCACTTCTCGACGCGCCAGTGACGGTCGCTGGAGTAGACCCGGGCCAGGTGGTTGCCGAGGGGAATGTGGACGAGGGCGAGCGCCCCTGCCAGTGCCAGCAGTTGAAGCACGCCGGCGAGTACGGGACCCATCAGCGCTCAGAACCTCTCGGGGAAGATCAGGGCGAGGACGAGATAGCCCAGCAGGGCGACGGCCACGACGAGGCCGACGATGTTCTCGGCGGTCACAGCCTGGTCACCCCCTTGGCGACGAGAGCCACCAGCGCGAAGACCGCGACCGTGGTGACGACGAAGGCCAGATCGGCCATCGTGAGCTCCTGGAGTTGAGATGCGGTGGGAAAACAGGGACGGGTAGAGCGAACCTCTCCCCTGACCGCTTCCGACCGCCGTTGACGGCTCCCATACGGATCACCGACCGTCCTTGACGGTTCTCTTACGCCGACGGCCGAAAGCCAAGGTCGACGCCCTATCGTGACCGGCATGCAGTCCTACACGATCGGTCAGGCCGCACGACTTCTCGGGGTCAGCCCGGACACCGCCCGCCGCTGGGCGGACGCGGGCCGGATGGCGACCCACCGCGACGACAGCGGCCGGCGGCTCATCGACGGCCGGGACCTGGCCGAGTTCTCGGTGGAGCTCGCCAGGACGGCGGCCGCACCCGACGAGGAGGCCCCCTACACCTCGGCCCGCAACGCCTTCCCCGGCATCGTCACCGCGATCAAGCTCGGTGACGTGGCAGCCCAGGTGGAGATCCAGGCCGGCCCGCACCGGCTGGTCTCCCTGCTCACCCGGGAGGCCGTGGAGGAGCTGGGCCTGGAGGTCGGCATGGAGGCCACGGCCCGGGTGAAGTCGACAAACGTACACATCGACCGCACCTGAGACCCACACCTGGTCTCGCACATACGAACCTCCATCCCCCTTCCCCCTCGCTCATACGAAGAGCCAGCAGACTTTCTCCTCGTATCTGCGTAAGTATCATCGGCGTATGCGAGGGGAGGCCGACGGTGAGTCCCGGCGGCTTCCTCCCCCGGAGACCGAGGGAGTGGACCCGTGATGACCCCTTACGCCCGCCGGACCCGCAGGACGGTGCAGGCGGCCGGCGCGGGAGCCGCCGTACTGCTCCTGCTGAGCGCCTGCTCCTCCTCGTCCGGGTCCTCCTCCGAGGCGTCCGGCTCCTCGGGCTCGTCCAGGCTCTCCGGCACGGTCACCGTCTTCGCCGCCGCCTCCCTCCAGGAGAGCTTCACCCAGCTCGGCGAGACGTTCGAGAAGGAGCACCCCGGCACCGAGGTCACCTTCAGCTTCGGCGGCAGCGACACCCTCGCGGCGAACATCACGGGCGGCGCCCCCGCGGACGTGTTCGCCGCGGCCAGCCCGCAGACCATGGAGATCGTGACGGCCGCGAAGGACGTGGCGGGCACGGCGTCCACGTTCGCCCGCAACCAGCTGGAGATCGCCACCCTGCCGGGCAACCCGGACGAGATCTCCTCCCTGAAGGACCTCACCGAGCCCGGCCTGAAGGTCGTCCTGTGCGACAGGACCGTGCCGTGCGGCGCGGCGGCGGACAGGGCGCTGGCGGCGGCGGGGCTGACGGTCACGCCCGTCTCCTACGAGCAGGACGTCAAGGGCGCCCTGACCAAGGTGGAGCTCAAGGAGGCAGACGCCGCCGTCGTGTACCGGACGGATGTACAGGCGGCGGGTGACAAGGTGGACGGCGTGGACTTCCCCGAGGCCGCCGACGCCGTCAACGACTACCCGATCGCCCTCCTCAAGGACGCGCCGAACCCGGACACGGCCAAGGCGTTCATGGCCCTGGTGCGGTCCGCCGAGGGCCGAAGGGCCCTGACCGAGGCCGGGTTCCTGAAGCCGTGACGCACCCCGCCGCGCCCTCGAAAGGCGGCCCCGGGCGCCCGCGGCCCCGCCTGGTGCCGCTGCCGCTGCTGCTCCCCGCGCTGCTGGGTCTGGCGTTCCTGGTCGTCCCGCTGATCGCCCTGCTGGTCCGCACCCCGTGGAGCACCCTGCCGGACCAGCTGACCAGCCCCGAGGTCTGGGACGCCCTGCGCCTGTCCCTGCTCTGCGCCACGGCGGCCACCGCCCTGAGCCTGTTCCTGGGCGTCCCGCTGGCCTGGCTGCTGGCCAGGACCGACTTCCCCGGCCGCGGCCTGGTCCGCGCCCTGGTGACCCTGCCGCTGGTCCTGCCCCCGGTGGTGGGCGGCGTGGCGCTGCTCCTGGCGCTGGGCCGCAACGGCGTGGTGGGCCAGTGGCTGGACAGCTGGTTCGGCGTCACGCTCCCCTTCACGACCGCGGGAGTGGTGGTGGCGGAGACCTTCGTGGCGATGCCGTTCCTCGTCATCAGCGTCGAGGGCACGCTCCGGGCGGCGGATCCCCGCTACGAGGAGGCGGCCATGACCCTGGGCGCGTCCCGCTTCACGGCGTTCCGCAGGGTGACGCTGCCGCTGATCGCCCCGGGCATCGCGGCCGGAGCGGTCCTCGCCTGGGCGCGCGCACTGGGCGAGTTCGGCGCCACCATCACCTTCGCGGGCAACTTCCCGGGCCGCACCCAGACCATGCCCCTCTCGGTCTACCTGGCCCTCCAGTCCGACCCGGCAGCCGCCATCGCCCTGAGCCTGGTGCTCCTCGCGGTGTCCATCACGGTGCTGGCAGCACTACGGGACCGATGGATGGCGACCCCATGACCGACACCCGCCCGGGTCTGGACACCCACCTGATCGTCGACCGGGACACCTTCCACCTGGACATCGGGCTCACCGCCGCCCCCGGCGACGTCGTGGCCCTCCTCGGCCCCAACGGCGCGGGCAAGACCACCGCCCTGCGAGCCCTCGCCGGCCTGGTCCCCCTGACCGCCGGTCACCTGCGCCTCGACGGCACCCCCCTGGACCGCACGCCCCCCGAACACCGCCCCGTCGGCGTCGTCTTCCAGGACTACCTCCTCTTCCCCCACCTCACCGCCCTCGACAACGTCGCCTTCGGCCCCCGCTGCCAAGGCGCCACCAAGGCCGAGTCCCGCGCCCAGGCGCGGACCTGGCTGGACCGCATGGGCCTCGCCGACCACGCGCACGCCAAGCCCCGCCACCTCTCCGGCGGCCAGGCGCAACGCGTCGCGCTGGCCCGGGCCCTCGCCACGAACCCGCGCCTCCTGCTCCTCGACGAGCCCCTGGCGGCCCTGGACGCCCGCACCCGCCTGGAGGTCCGGGCCCAGCTGCGCCGCCATCTCGCCGAGTTCGCGGCGGTGGCGGTCCTCGTCACCCACGACCCCCTGGACGCCATGGTCCTGGCGGACCGACTGGTGGTCATCGAGCAGGGCCGGATCGTCCAGGAGGGCACCCCCTCGGACATCGCCCGCCACCCCCGCACGGACTACATCGCCCAGCTGGTGGGCCTGAACCTCTACAAGGGCACGGCGGCGGGCCACACGGTCCGGCTGGACGCGGGTCCCGTCATCACCACCACGGAGGACCTCACCGGCCCGGTGTTCGTCGCGTTCCCCCCGGGCGCCGTCACCCTGTTCCGCGACCGCCCCACCGGCGCCAGCGCCCGCAACCTCTGGCACTGCCAGGTGGAGGGGCTGGAAACCCACGGCGACCAGATCCGCGCCGACCTCACCGGCGAACTCCCCCTCGCCGCCGACCTCACCACGGTCGCCGCGGCGGAGCTGGACCTGCACCCGGGCGCCCCCGTCTGGGCCACGGTCAAGGCGACGCAGACCCACGCCTACCCGGCCTAGGCCGTCCGTCCGGCCGGCGGGAAACAGGAGCGGGAAACAGCGAAGGGCTCCCCCCGAGCCGTACAGCCCGGGCGGAGCCCCTCGCCTACGCCGGATCAGCCCTCGTACGCGTCCATCGGCGGGCACGAGCACACCAGGTTCCGGTCGCCGAAGGCCTGGTCGATACGGCGCACCGGCGGCCAGTACTTGTCCGCGGCCGAGACCCCGCCCGGGAACACGGCCTCCTCGCGGCTGTACGCGTGCTCCCAGTCCCCGCCCAGCGCGGCGGCGGTGTGCGGGGCGTTCCGCAGCGGGTTGTCGTCCGCGGCCCACTCGCCGGAGCCGACCTTCTCGATCTCGCCGCGAATGGCGATCATCGCCTCGCAGAACCGGTCCAGCTCGATGAGGTCCTCGGACTCGGTCGGCTCGATCATCAGCGTGCCGGCCACCGGGAAGGACATCGTCGGCGCGTGGAAGCCGTAGTCGATGAGCCGCTTCGCGACGTCGTCGACGCTCACACCGGTCGCCTTGGTCAGCGGCCGCAGATCGATGATGCACTCGTGCGCGACGAGCCCGCCCGGGCCGGTGTACAGCACCGGGTAGTGCGGCTCCAGGCGCTTGGCGATGTAGTTCGCGCTGAGCACGGCGACCTGCGTGGCCCGCTTCAGCCCCTCGCCGCCCATGAGCCGGACGTACGACCACGAGATCGGCAGGATCCCCGCGGAACCCCACGGCGCCGCCGAGATCGGCCCGACACCCGTCTCGGGGCCGGCGCTCGGCTGCATCGGGTGGTTCGGCAGGTACGGCGCCAGGTGCGCCCGCACACCCACCGGGCCGACGCCCGGGCCACCGCCGCCGTGCGGGATGCAGAAGGTCTTGTGCAGGTTCAGATGCGAGACGTCACCACCGAAGTGACCCGGCTTGGCCAGGCCCACCAGCGCGTTGAGGTTGGCGCCGTCGACGTAGACCTGCCCGCCCGCCTCGTGCACCTGCGCGCAGATGTCGGCCACGTGCTCCTCGAAGACGCCGTGCGTCGAGGGGTACGTGATCATCAGCACCGACAGCTCGTCGCGGTACTGCTCGATCTTCGCCCGCAGGTCCTCGACGTCGATCTCGCCGTCCTCGGCGGTCCGGACGACGACGACCTTCATGCCCGCCATCACGGCGCTGGCGGCGTTGGTGCCGTGCGCGGAGGACGGGATGAGGCAGATGGTGCGCTGCTCGTCGCCGTTGGCCCGGTGGTAGCCGCGGACGGCGAGCAGACCGGCCAGCTCACCCTGCGATCCGGCGTTCGGCTGGAGGCTGACCTTGTCGTACCCGGTGACCTCGGCGAGACGTTCCTCCAGCTCGCGGATGAGCGTGAGGTAACCCCCCGCCTGCTCCTCCGGCGCGAAGGGGTGCAGCTGCCCGAATTCGGGCCAGGTGACCGGCTCCATCTCGGTCGTCGCGTTGAGCTTCATCGTGCAGGAGCCCAGCGGGATCATGCCGCGGTCGAGCGCGTAGTCACGGTCGGCGAGGCGGCGCAGGTAGCGCAGCATCGCGGTCTCGGAGCGGTACTGGTGGAAGACCGGGTGGGCCAGGAACTCGTCCCCGCGCACCAGCGCCGCCGGCAACGCGTCCTCGGCCCGCGCGTCCAGCGCCTCGACGTCCCCGTCCACCCCGAAGGCGCTCCACACCGCGGTGAGCTGGGCCCGGCCGGTGGTCTCGTCGCAGGCGAGGGAGACGTGGTCGGCGTCGACCAGCCAGAGGTTCACGCCGTTCTCCCGCGCGGCCGCGACGACCTCGGCGGCCCGACCGGGCACCCGCACAGTGAGCGTGTCGAAGTAGGAGCCGTGCACGACCTCGACTCCGCCGGCGGTGAGCCCCGCGGCCAGGATCGAGGTGTACCGGTGGACCCGCCGGGCGATGCTCTTCAGCCCTTCGGGCCCGTGGTAGACGGCGTACATGCCGGCCATGACGGCGAGCAGCACCTGCGCCGTACAGATGTTGCTGGTCGCCTTCTCCCGGCGGATGTGCTGCTCACGCGTCTGCAGCGCGAGCCGGTAGGCCTTGTTGCCGTCGGCGTCCACGGACACCCCGACCAGCCGCCCGGGCAGGCTGCGCGCGAACTTCTCGTGCACGGCCATGTAACCGGCGTGCGGACCGCCGAAGCCCATCGGCACACCGAAGCGCTGCGTGGTGCCGATCGCGATGTCCGCGCCCAGCTCGCCGGGGGAGGTCAGCAGCGTCAGCGCGAGCAGATCGGCGGCGACGGTGACCAGCGCGCCGAGCTCATGGGCCTGCTCGATGACGGGCTTGATGTCCCGCACGGCACCGGAGGCGCCCGGGTACTGGATGAGCACGCCGTTGATCTCGCGCGAGGCGATGCCGTCCGGAATGCCCTCGCTCAGGTCGGCGACGACCACCTCGACGCCCGTGGGCTCGGCCCGCGTCTGGATCACGGCGATGGTCTGCGGAAGGGCGTCCGCGTCGATGAGGAACAGGCCCTTCTTGTTCTTGCCCATGCGCCGGGACAGCGCCATGGCCTCGGCAGCCGCCGTGCCCTCGTCGAGCAGCGAGGCACCGGAGGTGGGCAGCCCGGTGAGCTCGGCGACCATCGTCTGGAAGTTCAGCAGGGCCTCCAGGCGGCCCTGCGAGATCTCCGGCTGGTACGGCGTGTAGGCCGTGTACCAGGCCGGGTTCTCCATGACGTTGCGCAGGATGACCGGCGGGGTGAAGGTGCCGTAGTAGCCGAGCCCGATCATGGAGTCCAGCACCTGGTTGCGGTCGGCGAGGGTCCGCAGCTCGGCGAGCACCTCGGCCTCGGTCCGCGCGCCCGGCAGGTCGAGGGCGTCGGCGTTCTTGATCACATCCGGCACCGCGGCGGCGGTGAGCTCGTCCAGCGAGCCGTAGCCGACCTGGGCGAGCATCTTGGCCCGAGCCTCATGATCAGGACCGATGTGACGCTGCTCGAAGGGGATCCCTTGCTCGAGCTCGGAGAGCGGAATGCGATAGGCGGTCATTGCGGAGGCCTCCTGGTCGACACGACCTTCGAGGGGCACCACGGCACGGGTACCCGGACGGCCTCCCCCTCTGTCATCTCAACCTGAGAGCTTCACCGGGGCATGAGGGCGCCCGGCTTTCACCGTCGGTGAGAGCGGAAGCCGTCGACACCCGCTCTGCTTTCCAGAGTGACCTCGTCCGTGCGGTACGTGGGCCTGAGAGATTCCGGGGAGGATTTGCTCCTTCGGCGCCTCCGGATGGTGTCCGGAGGACTCTCCCGCACGGGGTCAGCAGCCGCTGTCAGCCTACCAGCGAGGTCAACGCCCAGGCGTTCGAGTGGCCGCGCACCCGAATGTGCTCTTTCGTAGTGCTTACGGATGAGTTGCGACCAAGTGGAGGGCACGTGCAGACCGACATCGATCCGCGCAACCTGATCGGCCGCAAGGCGTTCGACCGCAACGGTACGAAGCTCGGCACCATCGACGAGGTCTACCTCGACGACGCCACCGGCGTACCGGAGTGGGCAGCCATACGAACGGGCCTGTTCAGCAGGGACGCCTTCGTCCCCCTGGAGCCCAGCGAACTGGTGGAGGGCGCCCTCCGCGTCCCCTTCGACCGCTCCCTGATCAAGGACGCCCCCGACTTCGGAGTAGGCCGCCACCTCTCCCCGGAACAGGAACTCCAGCTCTACCACCACTACGGCCTGGACCTGACCTCCCCCACACCCCCCGACTACGACTTCGGCAACTTGGCAGGCACAGAAGAAGCAGACACCTAAGCCCCCCACGTAGCCCCGCAACGCGACCGCACCCGACACCCCTCGTGCCCCGCACCGACGCGCCCCCTGGCAGCCCCGGGATCTGGGCCTCCGCTCCCCTCCGCTCCCCGCAGCTAGGCGCCCGCGCCCGCGCCGCCCCGCAACTGCCTACCTGCACGCCCTCGCAGCGGAGCAGCCGCGTCCCTCGTGACCCAGGGCAGCCAGGCCGTCGTCGCGGATCCAGCGCTGCTCGGGCGCACCAGCTGGGTGACGACGTCCCCCGCCGCCCCGCAGCTGGGTACCCGCACCCCTCGCGCAGCCCCAGTGCTGGGCCTCCGCGTCCCTCCTATCCCCGCAGCTGAGCGACCGCGCCCCCGCCGCCCCGTAGCTGCACCTGCACGCCCTCGCAGCGGGACGGCCGCGCCCCTCCTGGCCCAGGGCAGCCAGGCTGTCGTCGCGGATCCAGCGCTGCTCGGGCGCACTAGCTGGGCGACCGCACCCCTCGCAGCCCCAGGAGCTGGGCCTCCGCGTCCCACCTCGCCCCGCAGCTGAGCGACCGTGCCACCACCGCCCCGTAGCCGCCTACCTGTCTGCCCTCACAGCGGGACGGCCGCATCCGTCGTAGCCCCCTAGCTGAGTGACCGCGGCCCCCGCCGCCCCGCAACTGGGTGACCGCACCCCTCGCGCCCCTGGCTGCATGACCGCATGCCCATAGCTCCGAGTCGCGTGCCGTGTATCCCATAACCCGCAGCCGCACATCCCTCAGCCTGTTGCTCAAAGCCCTACAGCCCATCGCCCGCACAACCCCCGGCCCGCACCCCCGCTGCGGGCAGTCGTGCCGCTGGGGCGGCACGGGTGGGCTGGGCCCCTCTGGGGGAGGCACCCCGCCAACGCGGGCGAGTGCACCAACCCCCCACCAACACCGCCCCCACCCCTCACGCCCGCACCTCATCCACAGCAACCCCCGGCCTCCGCGGCACCAACGGCAACGGCTCCGCAGGAACAAGCTCAGGATCATCGACCCGAAACGTCCGCACCCGCCCCGGCCCGGACTCCGGCGTCTCGAACCGCACAGTCACCCGCCCCACCCCACTCCCCTGCACCCACCCATGCCCGAACTCCGCATGCCGAACGTCATGCCCAGCAGCCCACCGCCGCTCCACAGCCGCCCCCATCTCCGCAGCCGCACCCACACCCCCGGCCTCGCCAACCTCGCCGGCCCCGTCCTCTCCCACATCCTCCGCACCCCGACCCCGTTCCCCCGCGGCCTGCGCGAACAGATCCTCCTGCGTGTAGTCGGCAAGCCCACTGACCCCCACCCCCAGCAACCGCACACCCCCCGTCGTGTCCACCGACTCCAGCAACCGCCCCGCGGCCTCCCGCACGACCGCCGGATCATCCGTGGGCCCCCGCAACGTCTCGGACCGAGTCAGCGTGGAGAAGTCGTACCGCCGCACCTTCAGCACAATGGTCCGCCCGGACAACCCGGCCTCCCGCAACCGCCGCACACACCGATCCGCGAGCCGCTGCACCTCCAGCCCCACCCGCACCCGGTCATGGATGTCCACGTCATACGTGTCCTCCACGGACACCGACTTCGTCTCCCGCTCAGCCACCACCGGCCGCTCGTCCCGCGCCAGCGCCATGGCGTACAGCGCATGCCCGTGCGCCTTCCCCAGCATCCGCACGAGCTCGTCCTCGCCCGCCTCGGCCAGCTCCTCGACCGTGTGGATCCCGGCCCGCCGCAGATGATCCCCGGTGGCCGGCCCCACCCCCGGCAGGGTCCGCACCGGCATCGGCCCCAGCATCGCCCGCTCGGTCCCCGGCTCGATCACCACCAGACCGTCCGGTTTGGCCTGCTCGGAAGCGATCTTCGCGAGCATCTTGCACGCGGCGAGCCCCACGGACCCCGTCAGCCCGGTGACCGCCCGTATGTCCGCCCGCAGCTTCGCCCCCACCAGCCGCGCCGACGCCTCGTCCCAGGCCGCTCCCCCGGCCTCCAGATCGACGAACGCCTCATCCAGACTCAACGGCTCCACCAGCGGCGACAGCGCCCGCAGCAGCGCCATCACCTGCTCACTGATCGACCGGTAGAACGCGAACCGCGGCACGAGATACGCGGCGTTCGGTGCGAGCCGCCGGGCCTGCGCCATCGGCATCGCCGAGTGCACCCCGAAGACCCGGGCCTCGTAGGACGCGGTGGCCACCACACCACGCGGCCCCAGCCCGCCCACGATGACCGCCTTCCCGCGCAGACTCGGCTTGGACGCCTGCTCCGCCGAGGCGAAGAAGGCATCCATGTCGAGATGCAGGATCGTGGGCGTGTTTCTCACATGTCCGATGCTGCCCTACGCCACTGACAATGCCCCCGAGCGGCCTCCACGCCGCCCCGCACAGCCCACACGGCGGAGCCGTCCTCAGACCGCCCGGTTCCGCCGCCGCGCCAGCTCGTCCGCCGGATTGGGGCCGACCAGCGTCTCCCCGGTGTCGATGCGCTCCCCGTGCAGCTGCGACAGCGCGCTCTCCACGTCCCGCCACACCACGCCGACGGCGATCCCGAAGACTCCCTGCCCGCTCTGGAGCAGCGCGTGGACCTCGTCGGGCGAGGTGCACTCGTAGACCGTGGCGCCGTCGCTCATCAGCGTCATGCGCTCCAGGTCACGAAAGCCCCGCTCCCGCAGGTGCTGCACCGCGGTGCGGATGTTCTGGAGCGAGACACCGGTGTCTAGGAACCGCTTGACGATCTTCAGGACGACCACGTCCCGGAAGCTGTACAGACGCTGCGTCCCCGACCCGTGCGCGGGCCGCACACTGGGCTCGACGAGCCCCGTACGGGCCCAGTAGTCCAGCTGCCGATAGGTGATGCCGGCCGCCGCGCAGGCCGTCGGGCCCCGGTAGCCGATCTGCTCGGACGTCATGGACGTCGCCCCTCCGCCGCTCGGCACGGCCGTCGGTCGCTGCGGGGCGCGGTCGGCCGCACCACCCGGCTGGGGGTATCCCCCGCCGGAGCGGAGTCGTGAGCTCGGGGGAGGGTACGGACCGCTCTCCCCGAGACCGCGTCCGGGGGCACCCCCAGCCGTACCGTCGCCGCTGCTTCTCACGCCGACCTCCGTCCTTGACCTGCCTTCTCGACGGTAGGCAGTCACCAGGGGTGCGTCAACGATCGCCACACTCGGCACGCCGAGTGATAATCACCCTAGGAGTGGTTTCCCGTACCCCACCGCGGGGAAAGGCTAGCCGAATGCGCTCGGAGCGGGCCGCAGGACGCTCTCACTCGCCGCTGGCAATTGCCGGGAACCGGACGTCTCACTGGCTGCTCGTGCCGAAATCCTCGGGCGAGATCTGGTCGAGGAACTCGCGGAACTTCTCCACCTCGTCCTCCTGCTCGTCCGGAATCGCGATCCCCGCGTCGTCCAGCACGCCGTCACTGCCGTAGATCGGCGTTCCGGTGCGCAGGGCCAGTGCTATGGCGTCGGAGGGACGCGCGCTCACCTCGACGCCGCTGGCGAAGACCAGCTCGGCGTAGAAGACGCCGTCACGCAGGTCCGTGATGCGCACTTCGGTGAGCTCCTGGCCGACGGCCTCCAGCACGTCCTTGAACAGGTCGTGGGTCAGCGGTCGTGCGGGGGCCATGCCCTGCTGGGCGAAGGCGATGGCCGTGGCCTCCCCCGGCCCGATCCAGATGGGGAGGTAACGGTCGCCTCCCACTTCGCGCAGGAGCACGATCGGTTGGTTGGAGGGCATTTCGACCCGGACACCTACGACATCGAGCTCGTTCACACAGCAACCCTAGGCCGTGCCCGGGACGTTTGGGTAGTCGGGCAGGAAACGGGCGGCCCATCCGGACCGCCCAGGCCCTCCGGGTCAGGGCAGCCGCACCCCGAGCGCGGTCTGCACGAGCGCCGCGTGCAGCTTCACCGTGAGCCCCGCCAGCTCCTTCGTGCGGGCCTCGGCATGGGCCCTGGTCTGCGGGTTGCGATGGCGTCTGAGCGGTGCCACGACCTGGTCCACGAGCCCGGCCTCCCGGTCCGCGGCGGCCTTCATCGCCCGCAGATGCCGCGGCTCGATCCCGAACCGCCCCAGTTCGACGACGAGCGAGGCCACGGTGACCGCCTCGGCGTCGTACGCCCCGTCCGGCAGCGGGGCGATCAGCCCGTACGACTCCCACTCCTCGAGCTCCCGCTCGCCGATCTCCGCGGCGGCCAGCAGCTCGCTCCGCCCGATCCGGGCCGCCGTAGGAGCATCGGAGAGCTCCGGTCCGGCCTCTCCGTCGCGCTGTCGGCCCACGGTGGGCAGCGCCACGGCCTCGCCGCGCTCCATGGCGTCCAGGTGCTCCCTGATCACCTTGAGGGGCAGATAGTGGTCCCGTTGCATCCTCAGCACATGGCCGAGTCTCTCGACGTCGTCGGCGCTGAACTTGCGGTAACCCGAAGGGGTCCGCTGCGGTTCGACGAGTCCCTCGGACTCCAGGAAGCGGATCTTGGAGATGGTGACTTCGGGGAACTCGTCGCGCAGCACGCTCAGCACGGTGCCGATGCTAATCAGCCCGCTGTCCGTGGCGGCAGTGCCGTGTCCGGCACCGCCGCTCGGTGTGTGAAGCATGGACCTTCTCCGGGGGAGGGTCAGTAGCCTCGCTGGCTCGCGTGGAAGACCAGCCGGTACTTGCCGATCTGCACCTCGTCACCGTTCGACAGGGCGACCTGGTCGATCCGCTCGCGGTTGACGTACGTGCCGTTCAGGCTGCCCACGTCGGCCACGGTGAACGAGCCGTCCGGGCTCCGGCGGAACTCCACGTGCCGGCGCGAGACGGTGACGTCGTCCAGGAAGATGTCGCTCTGCGGGTGACGGCCGGCCGTGGTCAGGTCGCTGTCCAGCAGGAAGCGGCTGCCCGAGTTCGGCCCGCGGCGCACCACCAGGAGCGCGGAGCCGAGCGGCAGCGCCTCGACGGCGGCCTGCGCCTCGGGGGACAGCGCCGGGATCTGCGTCTGGCCGGTGGCCTCGGCGTCGTAGGCCTCGAGACCGGAGATGGAGATCGTGGAGGTGGTCTCGGACGGACGCTCGGGCACCGCACCCGCCCGCAGCGGAGCACCGCAGTTGGAACAGAAGCGACTGTTCTCCGCGTTGCGGTTACCGCACCTCGTGCACACCAGGGCCGACATGGACGGATCCTCCTGCCGCGGCTGCCCCGCGGGGGCATTGGACGCATACGGGTCGGCGGTGAACCCTCCACCCGTACCTGAGGTTGAGGGTTGCCCGAAACCTATGCCTCCGGCCTGGGCAGGGTCAACAGACGGCGCGCCCTGACCTCCGGAAATGTCCCCGCCCGGGCCACCCACCTGGTCCCGGAACAACGGCCGCTGGCCCTCTGCGTCAGGCTGCGCGCGGTGGCGGGCGGTGGCGTTGTCGTTGCCCTGCCGCGCGCTCTTGCCGAACAACTTCGCAAACAACTTCACGGGCGATTCCCCTTGACTGAAACAGACCCGCCCGTGGGGCAGGACGAACCCTGACTGCACACTCCGGCCGACCCGGACATCCTCACAACGTCCGTATCCACCAGACAGTTTCCACCACGCACCACCCATTCGGTGCGCCGACCCCCCGCAACCTCATGCCCTCGCCGGACGTCCCCCATGCACCCCCGATTCACCGCGAGGACGACCGAGCGTAGTCAGGCTGCTGCGCGGCTCGCAAGGCGTCCACAACGATCTTGTCCGACCGCTCGACCGTCACCACGGCCTGCTCCTTCTCGAGGGTCTGCACCACGCCTCCAGGGATGTTGAGCGCCGGTTCGAGGTCCTGAGGTTTGCCGATGACCTTGAAACGATAGGGCGCGTTGATCTTGTTCCCGTCGACGCTCACGGAGTTTCCCGAATCGGTCAGATAGGTCCCTGCCACCACGCGTACCCCATTCACCTGGATCGCCTCCGCACCGGCCGCACGCAACTCCTGAATGGCGTCGAGCAGCATGTCCGCCTCGACCGTGCCCTTCGTGTCGTCGATGACCACCGTGATGCCGGGTCCTTGCGCCGCCACCGTGCCCGCCAGGATGCCGAGTTGCCGCTCCTTCTCGACCGTCTGCCGACGAGCCTCCTCGGCCTGGTTCGAACTGTTCTCGAGCTCGTCCCGCTGCTGCTCGAGTCCCTGCTTCTCGTCCTCAAGACGCTGTGTGCGGTCATCCAGTTCATCGAGGATCCGGACAAGATCCTCCTGGCGCGCGCCGCGCAGGGCGTCGTCCCCGTCGCTGTTGGAGGCGACCTGCACGGCCAGGCCGAAGCCGAGGCCGAACAGCAACAGGGCGACGATCAGTTGAGCCCGGGTGACCCGCGGCGGCCAGAGCCCCTTGGCGAGCCGCTGCCGTCCGGTGAGCTCCGGCCGCGTCTCCGCCTCGTGCGCGCCTACCGCGGCCGCCTGGGACGGGACCTCGTCGGGCAGTTCCTTGCGCAGCCTGTTCTCGGCCGCCTCGTCCTGGTTGCTCATCGGTCTCACGCCCGGAACACGTGCCGGCGGATCGCCGCGGCATTGGAGAAGATACGGATCCCGAGGACCACGACGACACCGGTGGACAGCTGCGCCCCCACACCCAACTTGTCACCGAGGAACACGATCAGCGCGGCGACGACCACATTGGACAGGAAGGACACCACGAAGACCTTGTCGTCGAAGATCCCGTCGAGCATGGCCCGCAGGCCACCGAAGACGGCGTCCAGCGCCGCCACGACGGCGATCGGCAGATAAGGCTCCACGACCGCCGGAACCTCAGGCCGGACCAACAGGCCGGCCACGACTCCCACGACGAGGCCCAGTACGGCGATCACGATGTGCCCTTCTCGCTTTTCTCGGTGTTCGGCTGCGCTGTTCGTACGGTCACACGGGGTGCCGCCGGCAGCCGGAGGTCCTCTTCCACGGAGATTGCCGTCCGGATGCCGAAGTTCTCCTGCAGGGCATGCAGATACAGCCCGTCGGCACTGTCCTGGAACCTGGTGCTCAGCCGCTCCCCGTCCCCCACCGCGAGCACTGTGTACGGCGGTACCAGCGGCTTGTTGTCGACCAGTATCGCGTCGCCCGCGGCCCTGATCGCCGACAGGGCCGTCAGCCGCTGTCCGTTGATGGAGATCGCCTCGGCGCCCGACTCCCACAGCCCGTTGACCACCCGCTGCATGTCACGGTCGCGCACCCGCCCGGTGTCGGAGAACCCGGAGGTCTCACGCGGATCCCCGTCACCGCCCCCACCGGCTTCCCGGGCGTCGTCGACGACCAGCTTCACCCCGGGTCCGTGCACCTCGACGGCGCCGGACAGGATGCCCACGAGCTCCCCCTGCTCGCTGCCGCTCTCCTTCAGCGCCTCACGCTGGCGCGCGCTCACCTCTTCGCGCAGCTCGTCGACGCTGTCCTCGAGCTTGTCCGCGGCCTCGGTCTCCTGATCGATCCGGTCGATCAGTTCCTCGCGCTCCTTCGCCACCACAGGAGCCGCGACCCGCGCCTGGGCCGCCCCGACGGTGACGACGAGGGCGGCCAGCACCAGACCGGCCGCGAGTCCGAGCTTCGCCCTGAGGGTCTTGGGCAGACCGCCGTCCGCCGCCTTCTTCCGGGCCGCCGCCTCGGCGTACCCGTCATCGAGGCTGTGATCCATGACGTTGGTGAGCAGCGACATGGAGGCGTCCGGGCGCGAGGGTCGCGTAGGAGTGCTCCGAACGGGGGGCTGCTGCGGCATGCCGCACATCGTCGCACGTCGCGCCACGTACCTCCGAATGGCCCCACCGGCGTGCCGGACAGGCCCCCTTGGGGACACTTGTCCGGCACGCGCGCGTGCTGGGGATTTCAGCGCCCGGCGCTGTCCACCACGGCCGACCACTCGTCGAGCAGGGCCTGGGCCGACGCGTCGTCGGGACCCTCCGCCCACAGATGGGTGACGGCCTCGGCCGGGTCGGGCAGGACCATCACCCAGCGCCCGTCGGTCTCCACCACCCGCACACCGTCCGTGGTGTCCACGAACCGGTCACCGGCAGCCTCCACGACCCGTCGCATCACGAGTCCCTTGACCGCCCACGGGGTCGCCAGATCCCGCTTGAGGACGTGCGCCCGCGGAATCCGCGCGTCGATCTGGCTGAGGGTGAGCTGTGTCCGCGCCACCAGCCCGATCAGCCGTACGAAGGCCGCCGTGCCGTCGAAGACACCGCTGAACTCGGGGACGATGAACCCGCCCTTGCCGTCACCGCCGAAGATGGTGGTCTCGTCCCGGCCGACCCGCGTCAGGTCGTCGGGCGACGTCGTCGTCCAGTCCACCTGTGTCCCGTGGTACGCCGCCACCTGCTCGGCGATCCTCGTGGTGGTCACCGGCAGCGCGACCCGCCCACTGCGCCGCTCGGCGGCCACCAGGTCGAGCATCACGAGCAGCGCCCGGTCGTCCTCGACGATCCGTCCCTTCTCGTCGACCAGCGACAGCCGCTCACCGACCGGGTCGAACCGCACTCCGAACGCGGCCCGCGCGGAGGCGACGATCTCGCCCAGCCGCACCAGCCCGGAACGACGAGCGTCCGCCGTCTCGGTCGGCCGGGACTCATCCAGACCGGGATTGATGGTCAGCGCGTCCACACCCAGCTTGCCGAGCAGGCTGGGCAGCACCAGGCCGGCGCTGCCGTTGGAGGCATCCACGACGACCTTCAGCCCGGACTCCGCGATCCCGGTCGTGTCCACGTTCCGCAGCAGCGATCCGGTGTACGAGTCGAAGACGCTGGCCGGGAAATGGAGATCCCCGATCTCACCGGGGAACGCCCGCCGGTACTCCTGACGCGCGAACACCCGGTCCAGCTTGCGCTGACTGCCCTGCGACAGATCGGCGCCCTGGCTGTCGAAGAACATGATGTCCACGGAGTCCGGCACACCGGGCGTCGTCCGGATCATGATCCCGCCGGCGCTGCCGCGAGCGGTCTGCTGTCGCGCCACGGGCAGCGGTACATTCTCCAGATCCCGTACGTCGATGGCGCTCGCCTGCAGCGCGGAGATCACCGCACGCTTCAGCGCCCGAGCACCACGGGAGTGGTCGCGGGCCGTGGTGACGGTGGACCCCTTCTTGAGGGTCGTCGCATAGGCACCGGCGAGGCGTACAGCGAGTTCCGGCGTGATCTCCACATTGAGGATTCCGGACACGCCACGGGCACCGAACAGATGCGCCTGCCCCCGGGACTCCCAGATCACCGAGGTGTTGACGAACGCACCGGCCTCAATGATCTTGAACGGATAGACCCGCACATTGCCCTGAATGATCGACTCTTCACCGATCAGGCACTCGTCGCCGATGACGGCGCCGTCCTCGATCCGGGCGGCACGCATGATGTCGGTGTTCTTGCCGACGACACAGCCCCGAAGGTTGCTCTGCTGCCCGACATACACGTTGTCGTGCACGACGGCCTTGTGCAGGAAGGCGCCGCTCTTCACGACCACGTTGGAGCCGACCACGGTGTGCTCCCGGATCTCGGCGCCGGCTTCCACCTTGGCGTAGTCGCCGATGTAGAGAGGGCCACGAAGAACGGCGTCAGGATGCACCTCGGCGCCCTCGGCCACCCACACGCCCGGGGAGATCTCGAACCCGTCGAGCTCGACGTCGACCTTGCCCTCCAGGACATCGGCCTGCGCCTTCACATAGCTCTCGTGGGTGCCGACGTCCTCCCAGTAGCCCTCCGCGATGTACCCATAGATCGGCTTGCCTTCCTTCATCAACTGCGGGAAGACATCGCCGGACCAGTCGACGGGCACATCGGCCTCGACGTAGTCGAAGACCTCGGGCTCCATGACGTAGATACCGGTGTTCACCGTGTCGGAGAAGACCTGGCCCCAGGTCGGCTTCTCGAGGAAACGCTCGACCTTGCCTTCCTCATCGACGATGGTGATTCCGAATTCCAGAGGATTCGGCACCCGCGTCAGGCAGACGGTGACGAGCGCGCCCTTCTCCTTGTGGAAACGGATCAGGTCGGTGAGGTCGAAGTCGGTCAGGGCATCACCGGAGATCACAACGAAGGCGTCGTCCTTCAACGCCTCTTCGGCGTTCTTGACGCTTCCGGCGGTACCGAGTGGCTTCTCCTCATTGGCATAGGTGAGCTCCATTCCGAGCTCTTCACCGTCACCGAAGTAGTTCTTGACCAAGGAGGCCAGGAACTGGACAGTTACGACGGTCTCGTTCAGCCCATGCCTTTTGAGCAGCCTCAGCACATGCTCCATGATCGGCCGGTTGGCCACCGGCAGGAGCGGCTTGGGCATGCTTGAGGTCATGGGACGAAGGCGTGTGCCTTCGCCTCCGGCCATCACGACGGCCTTCATGTCGGAAGCGTCCTCCTCTAAGACGACGGTCTAGCCGACTTCACCCGTCCAAATTGTCCCGCACTTTTCGTCAGCGGGCCATCGAGCCGCTGGAGCCCGGCAATGGGCGAGGTTCAATCGGCCATGGTGTCCGCACGGACAAGGCGGCGGACCTGTACCACGTAGAGGACTCCTGCCCACCAATAGAGGGTTGTACCCCATCCTGCGAACGCCCATCCGAAAATAGCAGCAAGTGACGGGAGCCACCCACTCCCGTCACTGAGCAGGAGCAACGGGAAGGCGTACATCAGGTTGAAGGTAGCCGCCTTGCCCAGGAAGTTCACCTGGGGCGGCGGATAGCCGTGACGCCTGAGGATGCCCACCATCACCAGCAGCAGCAGTTCTCGTGCCAGAAGTACACCGGTCAACCACAGCGGCAAAATCTCCCGCCAGGTCAGTCCGACCAAAGTCGAGAGAATGTAGAGCCGGTCCGCGGCGGGGTCCAGGAGCCGGCCGAGGCTGCTGATCTGGTTCCAGCGCCGCGCGAGCTTGCCGTCCAGGTAGTCACTGATCCCGCTCAGCATCAGCACCAGCAGGGCCCAGCCATCGCTCTTCGGCCCGCCGAACTCCGGCCAGAGGATCAGCCACAGGAACACGGGCACGCCAACGAGGCGAGCCATGCTGAGGATGTTGGGGATGGTGAGGACCCTGTCCGTCTGGACACGGGTCTCCTGGACCTCCACCCGGGGCCTCCTGAGGGAAACGTGCGAACGATGCTCCCTGACCTTACCTCAACGCAAAAAAGCTCTGGCTCCTGGGCAGATGCCCAAGAGCCAGAGCTGTAAAAGGAGTTCGGCGGTGTCCTACTCTCCCACAGGGTCCCCCCTGCAGTACCATCGGCGCTGTAAGGCTTAGCTTCCGGGTTCGGAATGTAACCGGGCGTTT
>NZ_JBIAQC010000004.1:0-591846 GCF_042888685.1 Streptomyces sp. NPDC002779 | reverse complement strand
CTCGCCAACCTGATCATCAGCATGCACAGGCACATCGTTCCAGACGCCCGAATCAGCACCCATCCACCTTGACCAAAGACATAGGGGCACCCCCCCGCTGAACCATGTCCCGGCGTGCTGTGCGGCCTTCTCCACGGTCAGCGCGCCGAGCGTGTGCGCGGCGCCGCACAAGGTGATGATCCAGCCGGCCCACTTGATCATCTGAACCAGGCATGACAGTGAGAGGGCAACGGGGCGGACGCCCCCGAGACAGTCGCGTGGATCACAGGATCCTGCAGGCGACGCGCGAGCTGATCGACGACATCGGCTACCCGGCCCTGACCGTCGACCAGGTCGCGGCGCGCGCCGGGGTGGGCAAGGCCGCGATCCACCGCCGCTACGCCTCCAAGGCCGAGATGGCGTTCGTCGCGACCACGGACGAGCGGGAGCTGCCCGCGTTGACCGGGACCGGCTCCTTGTACGGGGATCTGCTCGCGTTGGTCCGCGCATTTCACCGGCGCGTGGCCACCCCGGCCGCCCGGCATCTGGCACCGGCGCTGATCAGCGAGATCGCCGCCAACCCCGAACTGGACAGGCGGTTCCAGGAAACCTTCCTGGTTGCCGAGCAGGCCGTCTTCGCCGACATCATCGAACGGGCCGTGAATCGCGGTGAATTGGTCGGGCCGGTCGACCCCGCGATGGCACACCTGCTGCTTCTGGGCTCCTTGGCGTCCGCCCTGTACATCCTCAATCTGCCCGTCGACGACGCGTTGGTCACCGACCTCGCCGCTGCCGCCGCCGCGGGAATCACCGCCTTGGCCGCCCGGCACCACAGCGACCTCGAACCTCGCTGAGACGCCCGTGGCTGTGGCGCACGAGATGCGGCTGAGCCGCCTACTGCCAGCCGGCGTCCGCAGGGGTGGCCTGCCAGCCGGCGTCCGCGGGGGCGCTCTGCCAGCCGGCGTCGGCGAGCACGGAGGAGGCCGGAACCGTCTCCGCCTCGGACTGGAACGCGACAGCCGGGGCGGCGAGAAACGCCGCAGCAGCCAGAGAGGTGACCGCGGCAGTCCTGGCGAGGCGAGTACGAAGCATGAGGGTGTCCGTTCATCCGGAGGTGAGGTGCGGTGTCGGCAGCCTTCGCGTCCCGCGGTGACGCTCGGCCTGGCCGGTCACCTCAGAATTGCCGCAGCTCAGCCCCTCGGAAAGACTCCGCGAATGGACGGAAGAGGCATTGGACTGATGCGTCCACGCAGGCCGCGTCCATCCCCGTCTCGGTCCGCCGGCCCCGTCTCAGTCCGCAGCCTCCTCTCAGTCCGCCGGCCCCGGCAGGAAGGCGAGCGGCTGCACCGGCACTCCCGCGCCGGTCAACCGCGCCCCGGCCAGCTCCGGCATCTCGCGCAGCAGCCGGTCGCAGACCTGTACGGCCCGCGCCTCTGCCTCCTCCAGGACGCCTGCCAGCAGATAGACGCCGAGTGTGAGTCCGCGCGGGGGGCACGCGTGCACGGCGATGTGCTCGACGCGATCGCCGGGGACGATCGCGCGTCGCACCAATTCCCTGACGTTCTGCGGGAGTTCCACACCGTCGGGTAGATCCAGATGTGCGTGGACCAGGTACATGCGCTCCAGAGTCTCAACGCAAGACGCTTTCGGGGCGGATATCGGCCTGGACGGTTGCGGTCGTGGCCCATTCCGTCCTTCGGCTGTGACGATCAACCGCCCTCTGCGAGGATTCCCGACGGGTATGGGATGTTCTATGCAGGGACCTGGGGGCCACATGATGACCGCACTTGGACTCGATGCCGTCGCCGAGACGGTGTATCGCGCGATGCTCAGACACCCGGCAGCCGGTGTCGCCGTCCTCGCCGAAAGCGTGGAGCTGTCCGAGGAGAGCGTGCGGGACGCCCTGGACACGCTGAGCGAGCTGGCCCTGGTGCGTCCGGCCGCCGGGGACGCGGGCCGACTCCGCGCTGTTTCGCCCGACATCGGGATGGAGATCCTGATGGCCCGGCAGCAGGCGCTGCTGGCGGCCCACCAGGAGCGCCTCGAAACGTCACGGGCGGCTGCCGCCCAGCTCATCTCCGAGTACGCCGAGCTTCGCCCGGCCACCAGCCATCCCGAAGTAGAACAGCTGGTCGGCCTCGACCAGATCCGTGACCGGCTGGCCGTCCTCACCCGCGAGGTGGCCGAGGAGTTCCTGACCTTCGCCCCCGGCGGGCCGCAGACCTCGGAGAACATGGCCGCGTCACGGCCGCTCAATCAGGATCTGCTCGGTCGTGGAGTGCGGATGCGCACGGTGTACCTCGACAGCGTCCGCACCAACCGGCCCACCGTCGAGCACGCCGACTGGCTGGCGGGTCTGGGCGGCCAGGTCCGCACGGTGCCGTCCCTGCCCACGCGGATGATCCTCATGGACCGGCGGATCGCCATGATGTCGGTCAACAGCGACGACACCGGCACGGGTGCGGTCCTGCTGACCGGACAGGGCATGCTCACCGCGCTGTGCGCACTCTTCGAGACGACCTGGGAGACCGCCCGGCCGCTCGGCGAGGTCGTTCCCGTCGATCGGGACGGGCTCACCGGCCAGCAGGCGACCGCCCTTCGCCTGCTGGCCGAGGGCCACACCGACGAGACGATCGCCAAGCGGCTCGGGGTCTCGCCTCGTACGGCCCGGCGGATCGCCTCCGAACTGATGGAGCGCCTCGGCGCACGCAGCCGGTTCGAGGCCGGCGTACGCGCCGTTCAGCAAGGCTGGCTCCCGGCCCGCCTCTGACCCATCCCGGTCCCGGGCCTCGGATTCGCCCCGGCCCCCATACCCATACCCCTCAGGACGCAACCGGCCAGGGACTCTTGCGTCCACCAGAACCCTCTTCCCCCGGCCGTGACCTGCGGCGAAAGTGGCTTCTGCCACCGGGCGCCACACCCCGTTCCAGCTCTCACAGCTGCACCTGCAGGGCAGCTGTCCGAGCCAGGGATGTGCCGCGCGCCCGCTCGTCTTCCATGCCGCAGGAGAGAACATGAAGCTGAGCAACACCGTCCGTCGTGCCTCCGCCGCCCTCGCCGTCGGTGCCATGTCCCTCGCACTGGTCACGGTCACCGGCGAGACCGCGCAGGCCGCCGCCTCGTGTACCGGCGACGTGTCGATCTACGGCACCCTGTCGGACGGCCGGCTGACGTACACCCAGATCGCACCGAACACCGGCGACCGCCTCAAGACGCTCATCGGCCCGGACCTCGGCTTCACCCCCAAGGCCATGGCGACCCTCAACTTCAACACCATCCTGGTCACTTCGACCACCGGCGACCTCTACCGCGTCGACGTCCAGACGAACAACACCTCACTGACCCTGGCAGGCGTCGTGAAGATCTGGGACGGTGGCTGGACCTTCGACAAGATGGTCTACGACGGCGCCGGCCACCTCTACGGCACGGTCGACGGTCAACTCCACCAGTACGTCGTGTCCCAGGCCAAGCCTTCGGGAACGGCACACATAGGCCAGCACGTGGTGATCGACACCGGGTTCGTCCTCAAGACGCTCGCGGCGGCCGGCGACGACCGCATCATCGCCTCGACATCCGGCGGCCAGCTCTACAGCTACAAGATCGACGGTGTGAACGACTGGACCCGCGCCACCCTCAAGAGCGCCGGCTGGACCGGGGTCGACTCGCTCACCTCCCCCGGCGGGGGCCTGTACTACGGCCGCACCAGCGGTGGCATGTACTGGTACCAGGACGCCGACCCGACCGACGGAGACGGCTCCGACATCGCGTACCACCCCAACGACCCGGTGGACGCCTCCGGTTGGACTCAGAGCCTCCTGTCGGCCTACGCGAACAACTGCGCCTATGTGCCGCCGGCGCCCTCCGCCACCACCGGCGAGAAGATCGCCAAGGTCGCCAACGCCCAAGTGGGCAAGAACTTCTACGACTTCAACTTCCAGCACAACAACGCCTGGTGCGCCGAGTTCGTCCGTTACGTGTGGGCCAACGTGGGGGTCAAGACCAGCGGTGTCACTCCGGAGTCGGGCAGTCTCTACACCTACGGCCTGAACAACGGCACCCTGCACAGCACCCCGAGGGTCGGTGACGCCGTGGTCTACGGCTACCACGGTGGCGGTGACGCCGATCACGTCAACCTGGTCGTGGCGGTCGACGGCGACCTCGTCACCACCGTCGGTGGCAACGAGAGCGACATGGTGAAGAAGGCCACGTACAACTGGAAGACGAACAACAACCCCCTGAACGCGGGCGACATCGCGGGCTTCGTCTCTCCCGTCGGCTGAGCACGCAGGGACCGGCAAGGTGGGGGTCAGCTGCCGTGCGGGCCTTGCGCGAGCCGGGGTGGGGTAACGGGCTTGCAGTCAACCGCGTTTCCAGCAGGCCATGTTGTTCACTGCACGCCCACGGTCGCCCTCTATGCACGGTGGGGTCGCTCGTAGATCCTTTGAGCCATGACCGAAAAGGCAAGCGATCCCTCGTGGCCCTCCCGCATCAGCGCGATCACCCTGTTCGTTGAGGACTTGCAGGCCACGAAGCAGTTCTACCGAGAGGTCTTCGGCCTGCCGGTGCACTACGAGGACGACAACTCGGCCGTGTTCGGCTTCGGCAACACCATCATCAACCTGCTGAAGTCGGCCGCGGCACACGATCTCATCGCTCCCGCGAGCGTGGCGGCCCCGGAGAAGGGATCCCGCGCCCAGCTCACCCTCCCGGTGGACGATGTGGATGCGAAGTGCAAGGAACTGGTGGCACTCGGCGTGACGCTGCTGAACGGTCCGATGGACCGGCCCTGGGGAATACGGACCGCCAGCTTCCAGGACCCGGGCGGCCACATCTGGGAGATCGCGCAATGAGTACGACGTCAACCGACCCGGAGATCAACGCACTTCTCAGCTCCCTGGACGGACAACGGCGCCATGTCGTCGGCATCGTGGACGGTCTCGACGACCAGGCGCTGCGGCGGCCGATACTGCCGTCGGGTTGGAGCTGTCTGGGGCTCGTCCAGCACCTCGCGCTGGATGTTGAGCGGTTCTGGTTCCGCGCGGTCGTCCTCGGGGACAAGGACGTCATTCGCGCTCTGGACGAGACCGACGACGCTTGGCAGGTGGCACCCGATGTGCCGGCCACCGGGGTCATCGAGCGGTACTGCCGGGAGATGGACCTCGCAAACGCTTCTATCGCCGCTTGCTCAGCAGATACCACGCTGGCCTGGTGGCCCCACCACCTCTTCGGGGAACCGCATCTGCACAACTTGCGTGACGTCATGCTCCATGTCATCACCGAGACCGCGTGCCACGCGGGCCACCTCGACGCAGCCCGAGAGCTGATCGACGGCCGCCGCTGGCTGGTCCTGACCTGAAAGCCGCGCTCCGGCTTCGCAATCTCCCGCGCTCGCTCATCACGTCCGCCGCGATGGCTGGAGAAGCCCGCATCCCGTACACCACACCGCCGCGCCCGCGAGCAGCGGGCGCGGCGGCCGGATCATCACACTTCACGATATGCCACGCTGGTTCGCCCGCGGCGGGCGGCGGCAGGCCACGGGTCACCGCCACCCGCACCTTCCGCGAAGCTCCTGCTCCGGGCCGACGGTCAGCCTTGGCTCTGCCGGTGGGCGCCGATGATGTCCGCGTACCGGCGACCGCTCGACTTGATGGTGCGTGCCTGGGTCGTGTAGTCGACGTGGACGAGCCCGAACCGCTTGTCGTAGCCGTAGGCCCACTCGAAGTTGTCGAGCAGGGACCATGCGTAGTAGCCGGCCAGCGGGGCTCCCTTGCGCACGGCGCGGGCGCAGGCGGCGACATGCTGCTCCAGGTAGCGAGCGCGGTCGGGGTCGTCGACGCTGCCGTCGGGGCCGACGGTGTCGGGGAAGGCGGAGCCGTTCTCGGTGACGTACAGCCGCCCGACGCCGTAGTCATCGGTCAGCCTCATCAGGAACGCCTCCAGACCGCCCGCGTCGATCTGCCAGTCCATCCCGGTGCGCGGCACGTCGGGCAGGCGCACCTCACGGGCGTACGGGACGGGGCCGGCCGGGTCGTCGGCGACCGTGACGGGGAAGTAGTAGTTCAGGCCGTGCCAGTCGAGCGGGACGGCCATCGCCTCCAAGTCGCCTGGGCGCTCGGGGAGTTCGACGCCATAGAGCTCGCGCATGTCGGCGGGGAAGCCGCGGCCGTAGACCGGGTCGAGCCACCAGCGGTTGGTGTGGCCGTCCATGCGGGCGGCGGCGGCGATGTCCTCCGGGCGGCTGGAGGCGGCCTCGACGGTGGAGTGGTTGGTCACGAGTCCGACCTGAGCGCCGGGGGCCGCCGCGCGGATGGCCTGGGTGGCGATGCCGTGGCCGAGCAGCAGGTGGTACGAGGCCTGTACTGCGGCGGTGAGGTCGGTGAGGCCGGGTGCCATCCGGCCTTCCAGGTGGCCGATCCAGGCCGAGCAGAGCGGCTCGTTGAGGGTTGCCCACTGGGTGACGCGGTCGCCGAGGCGCCCGGCGACGGCGGAGGTGTAGGCGGCGAGGTGTTCGGCGGTGTCGCGGACGGTCCAGCCGCCGCGGTCCTGGAGGACCTGGGGCAGGTCCCAGTGGTAGAGGGTGATGCTGGGGGTGATGCCCGCCGCGAGGAGGGCGTCGACGAGACGGTCGTAGAAGTCGAGGCCGGCCGCGTTGACCGGGCCGTCGCCGCCGGGGACCACGCGTGGCCAGGCGATGGACATCCGGTAGGTGTCGGTGCCCAGCTCCTTCATGAGGGCGATGTCCTCGGGCCACCGGTGGTAGTGGTCGCAGGCCTCGTCGCCGTGGTCGTCGTTGTCGATCTTTCCCGGGGTGTGGGAGAAGGTGTCCCAGATCGACGGTGCCCGGCCGTCCTCGGCGACGGCGCCCTCGATCTGGTAGGCGGATGTGGCCGTACCCCACGTGAAGTCGTCGGGGAAGGCGGCGAGGTCTATCGAATCGGACACAGAGGGTGCCTCTCTGGGGTGGTCGGAGGAAGCGAGATCAGAAAGAAGCGCCGCGCGCTGCTACTTGACGGCGCCGGCGGTCAGGCCGGTGACGAGGTAGCGCTGCAGGAGCAGGAACCCGGCGACGACGGGCAGGCTGACGACGAGCGACGCGGCCATGATCTGGTTCCAGTACACGTCGTTCTGGGTGGAGTAGCCCTGGAGCCCGACCGCGAGGGTGCGGGTGGTGTCGTTGGTCATGACGGAGGCGAAGAGGACCTCGCCCCAGGCGGTCATGAACGCGTAGACGGCGACGGCGACGATGCCGGGGATCGCGGCCGGCACCACGACCCGGAACAGGGCGCCGAGCGGCCCGCAGCCGTCGACCTTGGCCGCCTCGTCGAGGTCCTTGGGGACCGAGTCGAAGTACCCGATCAGCATCCAGATCGAGAACGGCAGCGAGAAGGTCAGATAGGTGAGGATCAGGCCGCCGCGGGAGCCGAACAGGGCGATGCCGGTGGCGTTGCCGATGTTGACGTAGATGAGGAACAGCGGCAGCAGGAAGAGGATGCCGGGGAACATCTGGGTGGACAGCACCGTGACCGTGAAGACGCGCTTGCCGCGGAAGGTGTAGCGGCTGACCGCGTAGGCCGCGAACACCGCGATGGTGACGGAGCAGACGGTCGCCGCCCCGGCCACGATCAGCGAGTTCATGAAGTAGTCGGCCAGCGGCACCGTCTCCCAGATGTCGAAGTACGGGCGGACGGTGAGACTCGAGGGCATCCACTGGAACTTCCCCGACACGTCCTCCAGCGGCTTCAGCGAGCTGGAGATCATCACGTAGACGGGCAGCAGCACGAAGCCCGCGAGGAGCGTCAGGAAGATCCGCCGGCTCCACAGGAAGGACTGCGGCGCGGCCATCGGAGAGCGGGCCTGAAGCCCGGACCGGCTAGGCATCGGTGGCCTTCCTTCCGCGGGAGGTGAGCGCGAGGTAGGCGCCCGTCACCAGGAGCAGGAACAGCAGCAGCAGGACCGACATGGCGGAGCCGGTGCCGAAGTTCCAGGTCTGGAACGAGGACTGGTAGATGTGCAGCGAGATGAGGTCCGCGGCCTCCGGTGCCGCCTCGCCGAAGAGGACGAAGGGGGTGTTGAAGTCGTTGAACGTCCACAGGAACAGCACCAGCACGAGCACCTGGTTGACCGGGCGCAGGGACGGCAGGGTGATGCGGCGGATCTGCTGCCAGATGCCGGCGCCGTCGAGCGCGGCGGCCTCGTACATCTCGCGGGGGATGTTCTGCAGCCCGGCCATGACGATGAGGAAGGCGAACGGCCAGCCCTTCCAGACCGAGACGACGAGCAGGGCGATGAAGCTGTTGTCGCCGATGAGCCAGAACGGCGCGCTGTCGGTGAGCCCGAGCTGGTCGTGGATCACGTGGTTCACCAGGCCGTTGTCCCGCTGGAACATGAACGCCCAGGTGATGACGGCCGCGTAGACCGGCAGCGCGTACGGCACGAGGAAGAGCGTGCGCAGGAAGCCACGGCCGCGGAAGCTCTCCTGCATGAAGATGGCGGCGGCCACCCCGAGGAGCCAGCACAGGCCGACCGAGAGCACGGTGAACAGACAGGTCGTGACGAAGGACTTCAGCAGTGCCTCGCCGATGGGGGCGTTGAAGTCGACCGCGAGGGAGTAGTTGTCGAATCCGGTCCAGGGAGCTGTGGTCCAGTCACGGATGTAGAACTGGGTGAGCTCCCTGAAACTGACGGCGATGCCGATGACCATCGGCACCAGATGAACCAGGAGTTCGAGCAGGAGGGCGGGGAGCAGCAGGAGGTACGGCAGGCCGATGCGGCGCAGCCGCCCGAAGCGGCGCGTGCGCGCCGCTTCGGGGGGGCTCTTGCGTGCCTTCCGCTCGCCTGTGCCAGGGGCAGCGGTGAGAGTCATCTGGGTGTCCGTACTCAGTTCTTGGGCATCTGCTGCTGGGCCTTCTCAAGCTTGGCCCGTACCGATTCGGTGGTGATGGCCCGGCCCGCGGCGGCGTCGGCGAACAGCTCCTTGACGGCGGTGCCCACGACGGTCTCGAACTGCGACTCCTCCGGCACCTGCGGCAGCGCGGTGGCGCTGGTGGCCAGGGTCTCGCGCAGGACGGCGAGCGAGGGGGTGTTGAAGGCCGGGTCCTCCTGGGCGGCCTTGACCGGCGGGATGGAGCCGTACGCCTTGTTGAGGATGACCTGCTCCTCCTCGCTGGTCATGAAGTTGACGAACTTCTTGGCGCCGTCGATGTTCTTGGTGTTCTTGAAGACGGCGAGGTTGATGCCGGCGACCATGGAGTTGGTGTTGGCGCCCTCACCGGGGGTGCCGGACTGGACGGGAGCGGGCGCCACGCCCCACTCGTCGTCCTTCATGCCCTGGGTCTTGAAGGTGGCCGAGGCGGTCTGCCACAGCACCATGCCGGTCTTGTCCTTGGCGAAGTCGCTGAGGGACTGGTTCTGCGCGTACTCGGCGTTGCCGGGCGCGATGATCTTGTCCTTGGCCATCAGGTCGACGTACTGCTTGACCGCCGCGACGGCGCCGTCGGAGGTGAAGTCCGGCTTGCCGTCAGGGGTGAAGAAGTCCGCGCCGTGCTGCTTGCCGAGGACGAACACCTGGTGGATGTTGTTGGAGAGGTTGGAGCCCTCGGCGCCGAGGCCGTTACTGCCCTTGGCGGTGAGCTTCTTGCCGGCCTCGACCAGCTCGTCCCACGTGGCCGGGGGCTTCTCGATGCCGGCCTCGGCGAAGAGCTTCTTGTTGTAGTAGAGCGCGTAGGCCATGGAGTACAGCGGTACGGCGGCGGGGTCCTGGCCCTGGACGCCGGTGGAACCGAGCGCGGAGTCGACGAAGCGGTCCTTGCCGCCGATCGCCTCGAAGTTCTTCGCGTCCCAGGGCAGCAGGGCGCCGGTGGCCTGGAGGGAGGCGCTCCAGGTGTTGCCTATGTTCAGGACGTCGGGTCCCTGGCCGGAGGTGGTGGCGGTGAGGATGCGGTTGAGCAGGTCCGACCAGGGCACCACCTCCAGCTTCACCTTGATGCCGGTCTCCTTCTCGAACTTGTCGAGTTCGGGCTGGAGGACCTTCTTGTCCACCTCCAGGTTGGCGCCCTGGTTGGAGGCCCAGTACGTGAGGGTCTTGGGCTTGTCGTTGGACCCCTCCGAGCCGGACGAGCCCCCGCCGCAGGCAGCCGCGGTGAGAACGAGGGAGAGGGTGACGACGCCGACGGCTGCGGCTCTGATTCTGCGCATGACTCCAAGGGCCCTTCCGGGGAGGTGGATGGACTTCGCCTGCGGGGAGGGTGCGACACGACTGGCGTCCCGCGTTCGAGGCCTGAAGCACCCCACCGCTTAATTCACGGTGTGAGTTAAACCTCAAGTGAAGGTCGCGTCAAGGGCTCCGCCCCATGTAAGTTGCGTGCAGGACATCCAAGACGAGGGGGCAGGGTGACAATGCGCAGCGGCCGTACGGTGCGTGACCTGCGGCGGGCGAACCGCACCGCGGTGTTGCAACGGTTGTATTTCGACGGGCCCTTGAGCCGCTTCTCGCTCGGCCCGGTCACCGGGCTGAGTTCGGGGTCGGTGAGCAACGTGGTGTCCGAGCTGGTCGCCGAGGGCCTGGTCGAGGAGGCCGGCAGCGTCGACTCGGCCGGCGGCCGCCCCCGCACACTCCTGCGCATCAGCGCGCACAGCGGCTACATGATCGGCGTGGACGTCGGCGAGACGCGGGTGCGGATCGAGCTCTTCGACCTGGCACTGACCGAACTGGCCCGGGTGGAGAAGCCGCTCGCGACCGAGGGGCCGCGGCGCGTCGACCGCTACGACGTCGGTGTCGTGGTCGGTCACCTCCGCGACGGCATCACCGAAGTGCTGAGCCAGGCCGGTATCCCCGCGGAGCGGTTGCTGGGCGTCGGCATCGGCGTCCCCGGCATCGTCGCCAGGAGCGCACACGATGGCGCCGTGGTGCACGGCCAGACCATCGGCTGGGACGCCGTCCCGCTGGAGCGGTTGCTGCGCGAGTCCCGGCTGCTGCCGGAGAACGTGCCGTACTACATCGACAACGGTGCCAAGACGCTCGGCCAGGCGGAGATGTGGTTCGGTGCCGGACGGGGCGCGCAGAACGCCGTGGTGGTGCTCTTCGGTTCCGGTGTCGGCGCCTGCGTCGTCACCGACGACATGCGGTCCGGCCGGGCCGTGGAGTGGGGGCATCTGACCGTACGGGTACGGGGGCGGCAGTGCCGCTGCGGCGCCAAGGGCTGTCTGGAGGCGTACGCCGGCTCCGAAGCGCTCCTGGAACGGTGGGCCGAGGCAGGCGGGCGGCCCCTGGCCGGCGTCGACGAAGAGACCGCGCTGACCGCCATGCTCGCCGCCGCGTACCCCACCCCCGACGCCGACGGGACGACCGCGCCGACCGACGCGACCGCGCTGGCCGTCCTGGAGGAGACGGCGGAGTACCTCGGCGCCGGCTTCTCCGACCTGATCAACCTGTTCCAGCCCGAACGTGTCCTCGTCGGCGGCTGGGCCGGCCTCCAGCTCGGCCGGCGCTTCCTCGACACGGTGCGGACGTACGCCGCGTCGTACTCGCTGAAGTACCCGGCCGGGCGCGTCGAGATCGATCTGGGCACCCTCGGACCGGACGCCGTCACCGTAGGAGCCGCGATCCTGCCCCTCGCGGACTTCTTCGCCCGCGGCGGCCGCCGCCCCGAGGCGGCCCCGGAGGAGCAGAGCCCCATGTGGCAGAACAGCCTGCGGGAACGGGCGGCTCAGTGAACGAGCAACGCAAGTGGTCTTGGACTGCGCGAAGTTGAAAGAGCCCGCCCGACCACTTCACCTTTGTACCCCCGTACCCCTTCGTCAGCCCTGATGCGATGCATCAGCTGCGCTCTCGCCAGCCGCCCCTCCGGATTTGGCTCACCAGCCTGATTTCGAGGACCCTGAATTACGGGTGCTACCTGAAGGCTGAAGACCCCTGTGCCGGGGCAGCCGACAGGTGGCCGTGCGATGCTGCCTGAGTGCAGCGTGAAGTTTGCGTGACGATCATGTGAGACGGGGACGGGGCTCATGGGACAGACCGTGGGGGACGAGGGACAGAAGACGGGGGACCGGGATCCGCTGTGGGCGTCGGCCGCCTATGACGGCGATTCCTCCTGTATCGGCGCCGCGCGGCACCTGGCCACGAGCTTTCTCAGCGACGTGGAGGCCGTGCACGGGGTGCCGGTGTCCGAGCGGGCACTGGGCATGACGCAGCTGGTGGTCAGCGAACTGGTCACCAACGCGGTGAAGTACGCGCCAGGACCGGTCATGCTCGATCTGCGGATCGTCGGCGGCGCGGTACGGATTTCGGTGTGGGACAGCGACCCGGTCCTGCCGGACGTCGCCGCCACCGACCCGCGGCGAGTCGGCCGGCACGGCCTGGAGATCACCCTCGCGGTCAGCCAGGGTTACGAGGTCCATCGTGAACCCGTCGGCAAGCGCGTCACGGCGCTGATCGCGCTGGCCGACGACCCCGGCGGGCACATCGCCGGGAGCACGAATCCGTGACGTTCCTTCACCCGAGCCGGATGCCCACGATGCACGTGTCGTCGTCGGTGTCCGAGTTGCTGTAGGTCAGCAGGCGGTCCAGCTGCTGGTCGAGTGAGCTGGGCGCCGTGCGGGCGGTGGTCAGCAGGTGGACCAGGGACTCCTCCACGGACCGGTCGCGGCGTTCGATCAGACCGTCCGTGTACATCAGCAGGGTGTCCCCCTCGGCCAGTTGGATCTCGCTCTCCTCGTACCCGACCTCGGGCAGCGCGCCGAGCAGCATCCCCTTGACCAGGGGTAGAGCGGCCGCGTCACTGCCCTGGACGAGCACGGGCGGCAGGTGGCCCGCCCTCGCCCAGCGGAGCGTCCGCAGGGCCGGGTCGTACAGCCCGCACACCGCCGTCGCGGTGACGGCGCCCGTCAGGTGGTGCGCCACGATGTTGAGCCACGACAGCAGCTGGCCCGGCCCGGCACCGGTCACCGCAAGGCCACGCAGGGCGTTGCGCAGGACGACCATGCTGGTCGCGGCCTCTATGCCGTGCCCCGCCACGTCGCCCACGCACAGCAGCACCTGCCCGGAGGGCAGCTCGACGGTGTCGTACCAGTCGCCACCCACCAGCTGCTCGGTTTCCGCGGGCCGGTAGCGGACGGCCACCTGGAGGCCGGGGACCTCCAGCGGTGTCTGCTCGGGCGGCATGATGGCGTGCTGCAGCTGCAGGGTGAGCCGGTTGCGCTCGGTGGCCTGCTGCTCGGTGTGCGCCAGCTGGTCGCGAGTGGCGGCGAGCGCCACCTCGGTCCAGTGCTGGGCGGAGATGTCCTGGCAGGCGCCGCGTACGAGGAGCAGCCGGTCGTCGGTGTCGAGCACCGGCTCGGCGACGATGCGGATGTGGCGGGTCACCCCGTCCGGTCGCTGGAGCCGGAAGGCCGCGGCGGCCGGCCGCCGGTGGTGCAGCAGCGTGCGCAGGAATTGGCGGATGGCGATGCCGTCGTCCGGATGCGCGTGGGCCGGCAGATGCTCCAGGGGCACCGGGGTGCTCGACTGCGGGCGCCCATAGAGATCGAACAGCTGTCCGTTCCAGGTGATCTCACCGGTCAGCACGTTCTCCTCGAAGCCGCCGATGCGGCCGAGGCGCTGGGCGTGCTGGAGCAGGCTCGCCAGGCGCGCCGTCTCGTCCTCGATGCGCCAGATGAGCAGGACGGTGGTGCCGTGCCGACTGATGCTGATGTCCGCGACCGCCGAGAGGGGGACCTGGTCGACCAAGGCGGTGAGGTTCATCCGGCGGGCCCGGAAGGGCTCACCGGTGGCGTACACGTGCTCGATGCGGTGGAACAGCTCGCTGTCCCCCGCGGCCATCGGGTACGCCTCCAGCAGCAGCGCGCCGCTCACCACCGCACGAGCCCGGCCTGCCGGGTCCAGGAAGCGGTTGTTGACGTGCTGGATACGGAAGTCCACCAGGTTCCCGGCGTCGTCCAGGTGAGGCACCAGGACCAGCGCGGGATCGTGCAGTCCGTCGGCCAGGTCCATCAGCTCCGCGGCGTCCGGCATGACGCGCGGTTCCTGGGCGGGACCGTGCAGCAGCGTGTAGGTCTCCAGGGTGTGACCGCACAGCTCCGCCAGGGCCTCCACCTGGCGGACGATCTGCGGCGGCTGCGGCCCCAGGGGTGAGGGCCAGGCGATCTCCAGCACGCCGTGGATACGGCCCCCGGTACCGGCGGGCAGGGCGGCCCGGCCCCCGTGCGGATGGTGGTGCAGGCCGATGCTGGGAAGTCCGGTCTCCGAGAGGGACGTGAACCACTGCCCCGAGCGCTCGGTGAGCCCGCGCCGCGCCACCGTCGCCACGTCCGGCGGGACGTACCGCCAGCGAGCGGCCTCGGCCGGGGAGAACCCGGCGCTGCCCGCCAGCGTGAGCGAACCGTCGGACCCCGCGGACCACACGGCCACGGCCACCGCACCGAGCGGGCGCAGCGCCTGCTCCAGCAGGGCTTCCGCGACTGCCTGGGTGTCGTCCGCGGCCAGTGCACCGCTCTCCGCCGCGCGCAGGCGTACGGCGGCGGACTCGGCCTTGGCCTCCTCCGCGGCCCTGGTGGCGGCGAGGAACGCGTCCGTCACCTCGGACATCCGGTCCCGGGCCGCCTGGTTGATGATGTCGACGGCGAGTTCGAGAGGGGTGACCTGAGCCTGCTCGGCGAGCTCGGCGAGCTGCCGGGCGGCCTGGGCGGGCCCGCACGTCAGCCGTTCGACCAGGATGCCCTTGGCCAGTTCGATCAGGGCGCGTCCCTCGGCTTCCGCCTGGGCGGCCCGCACCTCCCGGCTGAGCCGTTCCACGGTGGCCGCCAGCCTGCCCACCGGTGTGGCGGGCGGACCGCTCGCGACATCAGCGGGCGCCGCGCCGGCGACAGGCACCGACAGCGAGGAGGACGCGCCGGGAGTTCCGGATTCGAGCTCCGGCGCACCGCCCTGATCCGGTTCGACCGGATGCTCGGACTTGCTCACGGTGTGAAGGCTCCTCGGCTGAAGCGCCCTGGGGCGCGGAACGGCAGGCGCTGCGGGGCGTCCGACCCGCCGGAGTGCGGGAGGACCGCCGACGTGCTCATGCGGGCAGCCAGCGCCGGACACAGGCGATGAGGTCGCCTGTGTCGACGGGCTTGGTGACGTAGTCGCTGGCGCCCGAGGCGATGCTCTTCTCCCGGTCGCCGGGCATCGCCTTGGCCGTGACGGCGATGATCGGCAGCTCCGCGTACTGCGGCATTTTGCGGATCTCTGCCGTGGCGGTGTAACCGTCCATCTCCGGCATCATCACGTCCATGAGCACGAGCGCGACGTCCGGGTTGTTCACCAGCGTCTCGATGCACTGGCGGCCGTTCTCGGCATGCAGCACCCGGAAGCCGTGCAACTCCAGGATCCCGCTGAGCGCGAAGAGGTTGCGCGCGTCGTCGTCGACGACCAGGACGGTACGGTCCGCCGGCTCGTCGTCGACGGGATGCGGTGTCACCGGCCGCGCGTCCTCGGACCGGACCAGGGTCAGTACGTCCCCGGGCTCCTCGGCGGACAGGTGCAGGACGATCCGCTCACGCAGTTCGTCGAGACTGGACAGGAACTCCAGCGCCCTGCCCGCCGAGTAGGACCGCAGCGTCTCTTCCCGGACCGGGTCGGTGCGATGACCGCTGTGCACCAGCACAGGAACACTCGCCAGCGCCGGGTCACCCTCCAGGGCCTCGAGGAACCGGGCGGCCTCACCGTCCGGCGTGCCCAGTTCCAGGACGACGCAGTGGCACGGGTCAGCCGCCAGGGCGCCCGCCGCCTCCTGCGCCCCGACAGCGGTGATGATCTCGACCGCGGGCCGCTGCCCGCCGTCCTCACGGCCGTGCGCGAGGTCCGCGACCACGCTCTCCGCGACGAGGGTCAGCAGGCCGCGCGGTCTGTCCTCCACGACGAGCAGGCGCCGGGGCCGCGGTCCGGGCCCGAGCCGGGGCACCTGTACCGGGCGTGACAAGCCCTCGGGGAGGGACTCGTCCGGGACCCGCTCCGGGGTGCCGCCGTGGTCGACCAGTTCCTGGAAGTCGGGACGGGCCACCGGCAGGAACAGCGTGAAGGTGCTGCCCTGGCCGGGCGTGCTGTGCACCGTGACGGCGCCGCCGAGCAGATGGGCGATCTCCCGGGTGATGGACAGGCCCAGACCGGTGCCGCCGTACTTGCGGCTCGTCGTGCCGTCCGCTTGCTGGAAGGCGCCGAAGATCGTCTCCAGGTGCTGCTCCGGGATGCCGATGCCGGTGTCCGTGACACGGAAGGCCACCACAGCGCCGCCCCGGACCACTCCGTGGGGCACCTCGTCGTCCGCCGCCGGTTCGATGCTCAACTGCACACCGCCCCGCTCGGTGAACTTCACTGCGTTCGACAGCAGGTTGCGCAGCACCTGGCGCAGCCTCGAGTCGTCCGTGAACAGGTCCGCGGGCGCGCCGGGCGCGGTCGTCACCGTGAAGTCCAGGCTCTTCTGCGTCGTCATGGGCCGGAACGTGGCCTCGACGTACTCGATGAGCTGCGGCAGCGCCACGCGCTCGGGCGTGACGTCCATCTTGCCGGCCTCGACCTTCGACAGGTCGAGGATGTCGCTGATCAGCTGGAGCAGGTCCGAGCCGGCGGAGTGGATGATCTGCGCGTACTCGACCTGCTTCGGGGTGAGGTTGCGGGCCGGGTTCTGGGCCAGCAACTGGGCGAGGATGAGCAGGCTGTTGAGCGGGGTGCGCAGCTCGTGGCTCATGTTCGCCAGGAACTCCGACTTGTACTTCGAGGCCAGCGACAGCTGCTGGGCACGGGTCTCCAGCTCCTGCCGCGCCTGCTCGATCTGCAGGTTCTTCGCCTCGATGTCCCGGTTCTGCGCCGCCAGCAGCGAGGCCTTCTCCTCCAGGTCGGCATTGGAGCGCTGCAGTTCCTCCTGCTGCACCTGCAGCTCCGCCGACCGGTCCTGGAGTTCGGCCGTCAGGCGCTGCGACTCGGCCAGCAGCTCGTCGGTACGGGCGTTGGCCACGATGGTGTTGACGTTGACGCCGATGGTCTCCATCAGCTGTGCGAGGAAGTCGTGCTGGATCTGTGTGAAGGAGGTGACCGATGCCAGCTCGATGACGCCGAGGACCTGGTCCTCGACCACAATGGGCAGCAGCACCAGCGCGGTGGGCACCACCCCGCCGAGCCCCGAGGAGATGGTCACGTAGTCCGCCGGCAGATCTTCCACCGTGATGGTGCGCCGGCTGCGGGCGGCCTGGCCGACCAGGGTACGGCCGAAGGCGATGCGCGTGGGCCGGGCGTCGTCCTCCGGGTACCCGTAGGAGCCGACGAGCCGCAGCCGAGGGCCGCCGTCGCCTTCCTCGGCCAGGTAGAAGGCCCCGTACTGGGCCGCCACCAGGGGGACCAGCTCGTCCATGATCAGTTCGGCGACCACGGGCAGGTCGCGGTGGCCCTGCATCAGGCCCGAGATCCGGGCGAGGTTCGTCTTGAGCCAGTCCTGCTCCTGGTTGGCGCGGGTCGTCTCGCGCAGGGACTCCACCATCGAGTTGATGTTGTCCTTGAGCTCGGCGACCTCGCCGGAGGCCTCGACGTTGATCGAGCGCGTCAGGTCGCCCTCCGCCACGGCGCTGGTGACCTCGGCGATCGCGCGCACCTGCCGGGTCAGGTTCCCGGCCAGCTCGTTGACGTTCTCCGTCAGGCGCTTCCAGGTGCCCGAGACACCCTCCACCTCGGCCTGTCCGCCGAGGCGTCCCTCGGTGCCGACCTCGCGGGCCACCCGGGTGACCTCGTCGGCGAAGGCCGACAGCTGGTCGACCATCGTGTTGATGGTCGTCTTGAGTTCGAGGATCTCGCCGCGTGCATCGACGTCGATCTTCTTCGACAGGTCACCCTTGGCCACCGCGGTCGTCACGAGCGCGATGTTGCGCACCTGGCCGGTGAGGTTGTTGGCCATCGAGTTGACGTTGTCGGTGAGGTCCTTCCAGGTGCCCGCGACGTTCGGCACATGCGCCTGGCCGCCGAGGCGTCCCTCGGTGCCGACCTCACGGGCCACCCGGGTGACCTCATCGGCGAAGGCCGACAGGGTGTCGACCATGGTGTTGATGACGTCCGCCAGAGCCGCGACCTCGCCCTTGGCCTCGACCGTGATGCGCTGCGACAGGTCACCGCGCGCCACGGCGGTGGCGACCTGGGCGATGGAGCGCACCTGGCCGGTCAGGTTGGAGGCCATGACGTTGACGTTGTCGGTGAGGTCCTTCCAGGTGCCCGACACGCCGCGCACCTGTGCCTGGCCGCCCAGGCGCCCCTCGGTGCCGACCTCACGGGCCACCCGCGTGACCTCATCCGCGAACGCGGACAGCTGATCGACCATCGTGTTGATGGTGCTCTTCAGTTCAAGAATCTCACCGCGCGCGTCCACGGTGATCTTCTGGGAGAGGTCTCCCTTGGCCACCGCGGTCGCCACCAGCGCGATGTTGCGGACCTGGCCGGTGAGGTTGCCCGCCATGAAGTTCACGGAGTCGGTGAGGTCGCGCCAAGTGCCCTTGACGCCCTTGACATCCGCCTGGCCGCCCAGGCGTCCCTCGGTGCCGACCTCGCGGGCCACCCGCGTGACCTCATCCGCGAACGCGGACAGCTGATCGACCATCGTGTTGATGGTGCTCTTCAATTCAAGAATCTCACCGCGCGCATCGACGGTGATCTTCTGGGAGAGGTCGCCCTGGGCCACCGCCGTGGTGACCTGGGCGATGGAGCGGACCTGGCTCGTGAGATTGCCCGCCATGTGGTTGACGGAGTCGGTGAGGTCGCGCCAGACACCGGCCACACCCGGCACCTGGGCCTGGCCGCCCAGGCGCCCCTCGCTGCCGACCTCGCGCGCGACGCGGGTGACCTCGTCGGCGAACGCGGACAGCTGGTCGACCATCGTGTTGACGGTCTCCTTCAGCTGCAGGATCTCGCCGCGGGCGGGCACGTCGATCTTCTGGGAGAGGTCGCCTTTGGCCACGGCCGTGGCCACCTGCGCGATGTCGCGGACCTGGGTGGTCAGATTGCCCGCCATGGCGTTGACCGAGTCCGTCAGGTCGGCCCAGGTCCCCGAGACGCCGGGCACCTCCGCCTGGCCGCCCAGCGTCCCCTCGGTACCCACCTCGCGGGCCACCCGGGTGACCTCGGACGTGAACACGGACAGCTGGTCCACCATGCCGTTGAAGACCTGGGCGATGTCGCCCATGAGGCCGTCGGCGTCGACCGGCAGACGGGTGCCGAAGTCCCCGTCCCGCACGGCCGTCAGGCCCGCCAGGAGCCGCCGGAGCTCCTGATCACCCTTGGAGACCTCTACGACCCCGGCGCTGTTGCTGGTCATGCGTACCCTCGTTCCGCTCCCCAGGAGCCCTCGACACCGAGAACTCGGAACCCCCCGAACCGATCGGCGGCCCGGCCGTCGTGCGTGCAGTTCCGCAGCTCACGGAAGTACGCAACGAGAAAAACACGCCGCAGGCTAACCCAGATTACCGGCGCGGAACAAAGCGTCGGAGCAACCAAGGAAATCAGGGATACGGACAGGTGGGAGTGTGCATACCCGGGCCCGGAAGGGGTACTCAGCTCGATTCGCAGTCGCAGGTGTGCGCCCGCCGCCGCGGTGACGGCGGCGCATGGTCGCAAACGGTGACGAAAGCCACTTGGCGCGCGGTGGGCGGCGGTCCCTTCTTCGGCCGTCCTGCAACTACGCCTGGGGGGCTGCTGCGCGCCGCCAGCATGAGCTTGCAACATCGCTCCCTGGCGCCACGCCGACCGGAAACATGGAGGGGTGGGCGGCCACCCGGGCAGGTGGGCGCCCACACCGTGGTCACGCGCTGACGTAGACGCGGACGGTCGTGCCCTCACTGGTGGTGTGCAGGCGCACCAGGTCGGCGACGTAGTGCACCAGGAGCAGTCCTCGCCCACCGGGCTTGCCGTGCTGCGCCGGGCGGCGCCCGGCCAAGGGGTCGGTCAGCCGTCCCGCGTCGCGGACCTCCATCACGACCTGCCCCTGCTCGGCCCAGACCGCGAGGGTTCCCCGGCCGCCGCCGTGCACCACGCTGTTGGTCGTCAGCTCCGCGATCACCAGCTCCGCATCCATCAGCCGCTCGCCGGCCAGACCCAGCCGGGCCACCTTAGCGACGCCGAACTTGCGGACCGCTGGGAGCTCCTCAGCCCCGTAGGAGAAGACGGCGGCGTCCGGCGCGGGCGTCAGCTCCTGGTTGTAGTGGGAGACGACCGCTTTCCAGTCGTAGACGTCGCTGATCTCCTCACGGCCGTCGCCGCTGATGAGGGTGGGGTGGGTGATCCGCGCATCGGCGATCACCTCCGGGTCCAGCCGTGTCTCGTCGTAGGGGCACAGGATCGTCACCGCGCGGCCCTCGAACGCGGCGTTGATCAGCGCCTCATGCTGCGCGCACGCCGGGTACTCCACCGCGCTGCGCCCGGCCCAGATCGGTTCCCCGATGATCCGCACCCGCCCCTTGGGGTGCGCGTCAGCGAATCCGCGCAGCACCTTGGGGATGATCCGCCCGGGGTTGCGGCCGGCCTCGGTCATGTCCAGGAACAGGATGTCCTGGGCGTCCGCGCCCAGCCCGTTCTTGATCAGCTCCAGGTTGGGGCCGGGCACCGCGACGGCCATCGGCTCGCCGTTGGCCAGCCCTTCCCTCAGGAACGACAGCGTCTGCTGCGTGTACTCCTGCTCGCTGCGGTAGAACAGGGCAGGGTGCACGAACAGGTCGTCGGCATGTACGGCGCTCATCGCGGCGCCACCTCGATCCGGTTCAAGCCCGGCCAGAACATGGCCAGCACCGCGGGCAGCTGGGGCGGGGGATGTTCGACGACCACCCGTCCGTCGGGCAGGTTCATGGCGGTGACCGCCAGCGCCGTCACGCCGGCCACGTCGACGAAGGCCACGTCGGACAGCTCCACGTAGGAGACACCCGCATGCTGCCGGGCCAGGTCGGACAGGGCCCGCTCCCAGGCCGGGCGGGTGAGCGCGCTGATCTCACCACGGGCACGTATCCCGGTACGACCGGGCAACGGGCTCACCTCCAACATGATCCTCCCTGGCATTGCCGGACCGTGTGGGGCATCCCCGCTCGGTCTCCTCCACCCATCCAGCAGCCACCTGCCGACTGCCTCTCCCAACAGTACGGGCAGCAAAAAGCTTCTTCCGGACCCTTAGCCTATAGCGGCATCCCAGTTGCTCCGGCGGGTGCGTGCCCGGTGCCCGCGCCTACGCACCGGCGGCCGGGGCCGAGGACATCCCTCTCGATCTTGTCGACGACTTCCCCACCCTCATCGTGCGGCCACTGACCCGAAACGCCCAGCCAAAGTGTGGCTCCTCGCGTCAGCACGCATACAGCGGGTACCCGCGTCAGGGCAAAGCCGGGTTCGTTGCAAGGAGGGGTCACAGTGGATGAATCGTCGTTGCGAGCGGTGGGCTGGGCACGCTCGCTGCCCATGCACACCGGCCCGAAGGCGGCGCGCGACTGGGCCCGCAAGCATCTGGAGACGCTCGACTGGGCGCACAGCGCTCCCCAGACCGTGGACGATGTGCTGCTGACCGTGTCGGAACTGGTCACCAACGCACACATCCACGCACGCTCCTCCGCTCGGCTCGTCCTGACCTGGGACGGCCAGTGCCTGCACGTCACCGTGCACGACGACAACGCCGCCCTGCCCACCCCACGCGCCCCCAGCGGTGACCGCCTCGGCGGGCGGGGCATGTTCCTGGTCGACGCCTTGGCCGACGACTGGGAAGCCCGCCCCTGCCCCGACGGCAAGTCCGTCACGGCCTGCTTTCACCCTCCGCGCCCGACCGAGGACGCCCGCTGACCTGGCGTGAGCTATTGAGCTTGTTCGACGAGGAAGCGTGTCTTCTTCTCGCGATTTCCGCACGTTTTCATGTCGCACCACTTCCGTGTGCCGCCTCGGCTCGTGCCCAGGAAAGCGGCTCGGCACGTGAGCGAGGCGCACAGGGAGATCTCTCCCTCGCGCTCTCCCGCGAGAAGACTGATCGCGTCGGCGGCGATCACGCTGAGCGCATCTTCCACGGAAGAGGATCCCAGCCGCCTTTTTCGGTCACCCTCGGGGGTCAGGATCGTGGCAGCCGCGTGAATTGATTCCCTTAGCTCTCGGGCCCGGTCGAGCTGGAGCTTGGTGCAGGAGTCGGCCGCGAGTCCATTGACTGCCAACTAGTCCGTGAGCCGAGTGGGCACAGGGATGCGTTCCACTGTTTCACCGCGACGCTCTGACAGGGTCCCCGTGAAGTTGGCCGTCAGCACTTTACCGAGGCGAAACTCAGGGCCACACACAGGAGCCACCGGGACTCTCGTGAATCCTCCAAGGTCAGCAGCAGGTTTCCGGCCACCAACTGGGGTGACTCGCCAAGCCGGAGGTAGTTGACAATGCTGGATTTAGCGGTGCTGCCAGGCTACATTGCGGTGATCCTGCTCTTTCTCGCTCCGCCCGGGCCCGATATGGCTTACATGCTCGCAGTGGGCCTTGAGGGGGGTCGCCTGTCCGCACTGAAAGCCATCCTCGGCATAGGTACAGGTATGAGCGTCTATGCCGCCGCCGTCGTTGCCGGGATGGGCGAAGTCGCCCGATCTCACCCATCGGTGCTTGATGCGGTGAGAATATTGGGTGCCGCGTATTTGCTGTGGCTGGCGTACGTGACCATGCGAAATGCGCGGCGGGCGATCAACGGACACGGTGATATCGCGACAGGCAGGTGGTATCTGCGAGGCGTGTTGGTCAGCCTGACGAATCCGAAAATAATTCTTTTTTACCTCGCGGTCCTCCCGCAGTTCATAGGGAGTGCAGAGAATCCTGAACTACAGATGGCCATGCTCGGTGCGATCAATGTCCTGATGGAGATAATTCTTTACGGGGGCATCGGAGTTTTGTCGGGATCGTTTCATGGACGACTCACCGGCTCCACAAGGGCGACGGCCGTGCTGAATTATGCTGCGTGCGCCGTTTATGTGGTGCTGGCAGCGGCGATCACTGTCGAGATTCTCCTGGCATATTGATCCGCGTTCAGCGTTTCGTCTCGTACCTGTTCAGGACCACACCGCCGGGAAACGTCCGGGTCTCCACCAGGTTCAGGTTCGTCCGGCCGTCCAGCGCGGTGAAGAACGGTTTGCCGCTACCCACCAGGACGGGATGGGTCACGATCGTGTACTCGTCGATCAGCCCGGCCCGCATCGCCGCCCCGGCGAGCGCTGCGCCACCGACCCTCATCGGGCCACCGTCCCCGGCCTTGAGCCGAGTGATCTCCGCGACCGCGTCACCGGTGACCAGGCGAGCGTTCCAGTCGACCTTGTCGACCGTCGAGGAGAACACCACCTTCGGCGTCTCCCGCCAGTTCCGCGCGAAGTCGATCTGCGCTGGCGTAGCGCCCGGCTGCTGGTCGCCGGTCGGCCAGTAGGAGCTCATGGTCTCCCACAGCTTGCGCCCGTACAGCAACAGGCTGATCGCCCGCTCCTCGTCGAGCCACCAATGGAACAGTTCGTCGCTCGGCTCGCTCCAGCTGAGGTCGTCGCCGGGCGCGGCGACATAGCCGTCCAGGGACAGGTTCATGCCGTAGAGCAGTCTCCGCATAACGCCGGCCTTCCGTCAGTCGGTCTCGGAAGTTTAGACGGGCTTTGGCCCGAATCCTGGATACGGGTTATGCGGATGGTGTGAGCGTAGTTTGTGTGCCCTTGCTGTCCCGCAGGCTTCGACCCGTGGATTGGCTTGTGGATTGGCCCGTGGATTACAGAAAGCGGCGGATGGGAAAGACGGCCGCCTCCCCCAGTCGCCGGGTGACGGAGCGGCGTTTCCAGCGACCCTTCTCGATCCGTTCACTGACCTGCAAGTCTTCGTCGAAGTGCCGGTTGAGGGTGGCGGCGAAGTCTTCGTCGAGGACGGCGAGCATGACTTCTTCGTCGTGATCGAGAGACCGGCGGTTGAAATTGGTGGAGCCGATCAAGGCGGCTACCTGGTCGACGGTGATGACCTTGGCGTGCATCATCGTCGGCTGGTACTCGAAGATGCGCACCCCGCAGTCGAGCAGGTCTTCGTAGAAGTGCTGGCCGGCCAGCTGACAGACGCGCTTGTCGGTGTGGGGGCCGGGCAGCAGGATCTCCACCTCGACGCCGCGCCGGGCGGCCGCGCACAGCAATTCGATGAAGTAGGCGTCAGGGGCGAAGTAGGCGGTGGCCAACCGGAATTGGTGCTGCGCGCATTCGATCATGACCCGTAGCAGGGTCTGCATGTCCTGCCAGCCGAGGCTCGCCGAGCCGCGGACGACCTGGACCACGGCATCGCCTTCCGGCGTGTGGTCGCTGAAGCGGTCGCGTTCATCGAAGAGGGTGTCATGGCATTCGGCCCAGTTCTGCGCGAAGGCGGCGGCGATACCGTCCACCGCGGGTCCGCGAACCTGAACGTGAGTGTCACGCCATTCATGCTCGTTGCGAGCGTCTCCGCACCATTCCTCGGCGATACCCACTCCGCCGGTGAACGCCGTCTCCTCGTCCACGACCACCACCTTGCGATGGCAGCGGTGATTCTGCTTGAGCGGAGTGAGGTACAAGGGCTTACGGAACCACGCCACTTCGACCCCGGCCCGGCCCATCATATCCAGCAAATTCCGCTCAATAAGCCGACTGCCGAAGCCGTCCAGCAGTAGCCGCACACGCACCCCGTTGCGAGCCCGGTCAGCCAGCGCCTCGGCGAACTGGCGGGCTATCTCGCCACGCCAGTACACGAACGTCATCATGTCCACGGTGTGTTGGGCGCTGCGGATGCTCTTGAGCATCGCCGCGAAGATCTCGTCTCCGTTACGCAGCGGCAGGAGGGCGTTGCCTTCCGTGGCGGCGATGCCGATCAGTCGCTCCAGACGGCGCCTCATCCGTTGTATGTGTTCCGCCGGGGACGAGGACGACGCGGCTGTCACTCGGGACCCTTCTGACTCGGTGGGTGTGCTGGTCACGGCTCCTCCTGGCCGGTCGAGAAAGGCCGCCCCGCGCGTCCGGCACCGCCGAGGCGAGCCGACTGTACACAGGGAGGGTGAACTCGGGACAGTGCCCGGGGTCGGCCGTACTCGAGAACTGCAGCGGCGCACCTTATACCGCACCGCAGAAGGATCAAACCCAAAAACTCGCAGGTATGCCTTCTCGAAGGCAGGGCACATGCTTCTGCGGAGGTCGATAATCATGGTTCCCCTGCTTCTTGTTCTACTTCTCGCACTCGTTCTTTTCGGCGCCGGCTTCGCTCTCAAGGCCCTGTGGCTGATAGCGGTCGTCGTTCTCGTGGTGTGGTTGCTGGGGTTTGTTATGCGGCCCCATGCCAGTAGCGGCCGTCGGGGTCGCTGGTACCGCTGGTAGCCAGCAAGAAATACGCAGGCGGGCTGGGCCAAAGAATCTCTTTGGCCCAGCCCTCCTGCGTATGCACTAGCATTACTGCTTACTCTCATGACGCGTTAAGCAGCGTCGCTAGGAAATGCAGCAAATGAAATACTGCTCCCTATAGGGGCATACCTGGAGCTGCCCGAGTACCGATCAGCCAGCTCCCGTATCGCGCCCTCGAACTGGACGGTTTGGCCTGGGCAGTTGAGCGATCACAGGCACGGTCGTGTGATGCTGGCGAAGTGACTGATCAATGCGAGGTTGTCATCGTCCGCTGGCCAGGTCAGGGGCCCTCCGCGGACCGGTTGGCCAAGCTGTTGGCGGCCTACCATCTGCAAACGGAGGCCGAGAAGGGCGAGGCCGTTGTTGATGCGCACGGGTTGCCGGACCGCTACCGGTCAGAAATCTCGGACCCGCGGGCCGCGTTCGCCGACGATGTCGTACTGATGGCCCTGAGCGGCGACGAAGTCGTTGGCTGTGTGGTGGTGACCGCCCCCCACAGCGGGCGTTCGGAGATCAAGAGGCTCTGGACGGACCCGGCCTTCCGTAGTCGGGGCGTCGCGGCCGGCCTGGTCAGCGCGGCGCTCGCGCATGCCGCGGGGAGCGGCGTCAGCACGGTACGGCTGTCGGTGTGGAAGTGGCGGACGGCTGCCATCGCCCTGTACGAGCGACTCGGCTTCACCGTCGCCGAATCTTGGGAGGAACGGGAGCAACTGGTGTGCATGGAGCGTGCCGTGTCAGGGGCGGCAGCCACTCACTGATCACTGCGACCAGGGCGGCCGACTCGTATTGGACGGCGAGTGGGCTCGGTGTCGATGCCACCGGTTGATGCTGCGCTCTCGCTGGACGCCGACTTCGGCGAGGGGCGATCGCTGTACGACCTGATCGCTTATGGCCCCGTCGACCGGGATGTCTTCCTACCAGAGCCGACCGTGATCGTCGATGAGTGTGGGCCAGTTCGATAGAAGAGACGGACTGCCTTGCATCAGTTGCTGGATCGCCAGGATGGCAACGATCAGAAGGATCCGGAGTACAAGAGCTGCTCCTCCTACAGCACACGACTTGAGCGTGTCGGAGAGAGGACCGCCGGTCACACTTCAGAACGGTCGCGTCAACGTTTGCGGTTCTGCGCCCTCACCACCAGCAGTACCGCCGCGATGAACACGATGCCCAGGATGACGCTGAGCACCGCGCTGCCACTGCTCGCCCCGCCCGCCGCGAAGGTCATAGTGCTGACTCCTTAGCTCGTGATCAGTTCGTTGGTCCCGTATCCGAGGAGCGCGTACCCGGCATCCACGCCCGTGGCGGCTCGGCCGGCGACCGCGCTCCCCTTCGACACGGGCTTGGCGCCCCCTCCGACACCGAGGGTGAAGGAGCTGACTACTGCTACCCCGGCGATCTCGGAACCGGACGCCCCGCTGACGGCCCGCACCGGCGATGTCCATATCGGCCGCAGCGAGGCCGAGACCGATGCCTAGCGGGCCGGAGGCCGCCAGTGCGCCGACCGTCAGGCCGATACCCGGACCTCCCGGGCACCACCGAGAGAAGACAGACCCGTGGGGTCGCATTGCTCACCGGGTCGCCGCCGCCTCGGCCTGGTCCTGCCGCCAACCCAACAGCCGCTCCCACAAGCCCGCGACCGGGCCCAGTGCCACCCGCACGCCCGGATCAGCCAGCAGGCCCACCGGTCCTGGGATCGACCGGGCGGGGATCAGGCGGCGGTTTCGGGCGCGAGGGCCTGATCGAGAGTGGGGTACAGCGGGATGACGTCGTCGAGGCCGACGATGCGCAGCAGCTGGAGCACGGGGGCGGGAGTGTGGGCCAAGCGGAGCCAGCCACCGCAGGCCCGGGCCTCGTTGTTCGCGACGACGAGGACATTGATACCGCTCGAGTCCATGAAGGTGACGTCCCGGAAGTCAATGACCGTGTACCGGACGGATCTGTCGTCGTCGGTGAGCGCCTGGCGGAAAACGTCGGCCGTAGTGTGATCGATCTCTCCGGCCAGCGCGAGGACGTGCACTCCAGCGGTGGTGTGCTCGGAAACGGTCAAGCGTGCCTGGCTCATGCCGCCTCCTGTCCGCCCTCAAGGGGCACTCACCGTTGCCAATATCGGTACCCATGCACAGTACGCCGTACCAAGGTATCAACTGCCGCTGTGGAGGCACTGTCGGCGGAAGCTCAAGTCATCGATCGGAGCGCAAGGTGGGAGGGTGCGGGTGGCGCTCCGCCGCCGGCACGCTGCCCGCCTGTGCCCTGGTGGAAGCCCACCACGTTGAGGGGCGGCAGCAGGCCGTCACCCGGCCGCAGGGGCCGCTCAGTCACCAGAGGCCCATGGATCTTGTCGCATACGGCCAGCACCGTGCCGCGGTCATCGGGCCCCTACGCGGTGAACTGATTGGTGTTGCCGACGTGGGCTCGTACTACCTCACTGTGCGGGGCGGCACCGAGCAGGGCGATCACGACCAAGGTTAGGCCGAGGCTGCATGCGTCGTACTGGCCGTCGCGCGCGAGCCGAAAGAGGGCGCCGGTGACTGCTCTTCCTGCCCGGCCAAAGGCGAGCGGATACAGTGCGCAGGACGGCAGCCTGGTTTGTGAGGGGAAGCGTGACCGACACCAGCGACACCCGACCCGCCGACCGTGACGCGCGAGCGCCACGGCAGAGCTGGCTGCACCGCGTGATGCGCTACCTCCCGCTGATCGCCCCTGTTCTGCTGTGGGCTGTGCCGTGTTGGGTGCTCCTGCACACCGGCCAGCACTGGCCGCTGCCCATCACGCTCGCCGGCACCGGCCTGTTCGTCCTCGGGCTCGTCACCATGCCGCTCGCGATGGCGCGCGGTCACGGTCGGCGCCAGCAGGACTGGGCTGCGATCGTCGGTGACACTCTGTTGGGCACCAGCTGGGTCCTGTTCACCTGGTCCGTTGTACTCGGCGTCCTGCTACGGCTCGCCCTGACCTTGGCCGGCGTAGGCGAGGGCCAGGACCGGGCCCGAATCGTCACCTGGGCCGTCCTCGGCGTCAGCGCCGTCCTGCTCGCCTGGGGCTACGCAGAAGCCCGCCGCGTGCCGCGCGTACGCAGACTCGACGTGCAACTCCCCCGCCTGGGTGCCGGGTTGGACGGCCTGCGCGTCGTCCTCATCACCGACACCCACTACGGCCCCCTCGACCGCGCCCGCTGGTCGGCACAGGTCTGCGAAAAGGTGAACACCCTGCAGGCCGACCTGGTCTGCCACACCGGCGACATCGCGGACGGCACGGCCGAACGCCGCCGTGCCCAGGCCGCCCCGCTTGCCACCGTGCAGGCGACGCGTGCCCGTGTCTACGTCACCGGCAACCACGAGTACTACAGCGAGGCCCAGGGCTGGGTCGACCTGATGGACGAGCTGGGCTGGGAGCCGCTGCGCAACCGCCACGTGCTGCTGGAACGCGGAGGCGACACCCTTGTGGTCGCCGGAGTGGATGACGTCACCGCCGAGTCCTCCGGCCTGGCCGGCCATCGCGCCCACCTCGCCGGAGCCCTGGACGGCGCCGACCCTGACCTGCCCGTCCTGCTTCTGGCACACCAGCCCAAGTTCATCGACCGAGCGGCAGCCGCCGGTATCGACCTCCAACTCTCCGGCCACACCCACGGCGGCCAGATCTGGCCCTTCCACCACCTCGTCCGCCTCGACCAGCCCGCCCTCGCCGGCCTCAGCCACCACGGCTCCCGCACCTTGCTCTACACCAGCCGCGGCACCGGCTTCTGGGGCCCGCCCTTCCGCGTCTTCGCCCCCAGCGAGATCACCCTCCTCGTGCTCCGCTCCCCTCACCGGTCCAGCTCCAACTGACGCTGTGATCGCACAGGTTGACCAACTTCAGGTTGCTGAGCCGAGGCCCACGACGACATTGCAGCCGGTTCAGCGCTGACCATCGCCTCCTTGGAATAGGACGGTACGAAGACCAAGCCGCCTCCTACGCCGACAGTCATCAGGCCGGCCAGGACCTCGCGCAGTCGACAAGGTGGAAGTCAGCAGCACCGACCACATGCAGCTCTACGTCTGCCCGACCTCCCCCGGGCACCCGCGCACCGACCTGATCCAATGAGGCTTGGAATGGGAGCGCGGGTCAGTAACGTGGCTGGAGCGAGAGAGGTCTCGGCTGGGCATTGGGCTGGCTAGGCTCTCGGACATGAATTCGGCCATGACCAGCGGTGTGACCAATGAGCCCGTAATCCTTGACGCCATGGAGCTGACTTCCGATCCGGATCTGGAGGCTCGTTTTGCCCCCTCGGCACACCAGATCCTGTCGGACCTGGTCAGTGGAGGTGCCGCGCTGGGCTGGGTCGAACCACCCTCGCCGGATGAGGTGGCGGAACTTCTCGGCCACGTCGTCTCTGCGGTGCAAGCCGGGGATGCGGCCCTGCGGGTCGCTTATCTCGACCGTCGGCTGGTGGGGTTGGGGTACTGGCTCCGTTACGCCCGGCCGACCCATCGGCCACACGCCGATCTGGAGAAGATCGCGGTGGCCGCTGCTGCCCATGGTCATGGTGTCGGCCGGGCGCTGACCGCTGCCTTGATCGCTGACGCCCGGGAGGCGGGTATCGAGGTCCTCACCCTGGACGCCCGGGGCGACAACACCAATGCCCTGCACCTCTACCGGTCATCGGGCTTCACCGAATACGGCCGTCTGCCCGGCTTCGTCGCCGTCGGCGAACACCGCTACGACAAGGTCCTCTACATGCTGGACTTCCGCCAGCAAGACTGACCTGGGCTCGCCCTTCCGGCTCGTTTGATCTTGTGCCAAGATCGCGGAATGCTACGACTAACCGACTTCATCATCGACTGCCCGGACACGATGAAGCTGGCAGCCTTCTACTCCGAAGTGACGGGGCTCCCGGTCAAGGAGAGCAGTAACGAGCACTGGGCCGGTATCCAGTTCGGCGAGATCGAACTGGCCTTCATCCAGGTGGAGGACTACCGCGCCCCGCAGTGGCCCGACAGCGAGCACCCCAAGCAGTTCCACCTCGACTTCGAAGTCGACGACATCGAGGCCGAACAACGCCGCATCCTCGCCCTCGGCGCGACCCTTCAGCGGGACTGCGTCGGCCCCGACGGCTACGGCTTCCGCGTCTACACCGATCCCATCGGCCACCCTTTCTGCCTCTGCCGCAACAAGGGTGTCACCTGGACCGATCAGGGCCCGACCTGGCCCAGGCACGACCAGTAGGCCGTGTTTCGAAGTAGGCGGAGTCATTCGCTGATGGCGGTGATGTGGACGGTGGCCAGGTAACAGACGGCCACCATGTCAGCCGCGGGCTTCTTCCAGCAGACCTGCCGCATGTGCGGTCCGCTGATACACCACGTAGCGCCCGTCTCTGACCTTGGTGACGAGGCGGGCGCGGTGCAGTGCGCTCAGGTGGTAGGAGACGGTGCCCGGTGTGTATCCGAGCCGGGCGGCGAGTTCCTTGGTGGAGCGGGGGGTCTCGAGGTCCGCCAGCAAGGCCGCTCGGGTGTTGCCGACCACTTGCGCGATCCTTCCGGACCTGCGCCCCCTGCTGGCTCCGATCCGCTGGGCGGGGTAGTAGAGGACGAACTGTCCAGGGGTGTCGACCTGGATGATGACGTCGGGCCGGTTGAGCACGCTGGGGGCGAGGACCAGGTCCCGGCCGGTGACATCTATGTCGCCATCCCACGACTTGGCGAGGATGATCGCGTCGCCTGCCCAATCCATGTCGGGGTGAAGTGTTCCGAGCGCCCGGCCGACGCCATGGGTGGCGATGGCCGTCGCACGGTAGGCGATGTCCTGATCGAGGATCGAGCGTAGTTCGGGCCAGCCCTCGGAGAGGGCATCACGCCAGAACCGGGCTAGACCGTTGGCGAGATGACGCTGCATCCGACCCGACTCGGCGATCCGGCGGGTCGTGGCCAGCAGCGGCCTGTTCCAGTGGGTACGGGTGTAGGTGAAGACCTGGGTTTCCAGGTCTTCCTGCGCTGCGGCCTCGATCTGCGCGATCTGCTCGTCGAGCAGGTCACGACGCTGCGCGCCCGTCCCTGGCTGAGGGGTGAGCAGGTCAGGTATGTAGGTGTCGCCGTTTCGCGGCAGCAGGTCTGCGAGCAGGGCAACGTCCGGATGGGCAAGTGACGCGCGGGCGCGTGGTCCGGGATCTCCGAACACCGGGTGCCGTCCCGACGCGGCAGTGAGTTTTAACCACGCCATGGACTCGGACGCGGGGGAAGGGGCTAACCGCGTCCTGGCCATGGTGTCGGCGTCTACACGCAGAGTGAGCACCGCGCCGACGGTAGCAGTCGTCGCGATGGATTTGAACGGGCTCGAATGCTTTCCGGCGCGAAGTCCACGCGCGGTTACGTCGTGGCTCCGAACAACGGCAGCGACCTCGCTGCCCGTTCTGAGGCGGTTGTCTCCGTACGACGTGAGGTTGTGCACCCGTTACCCCAAAAGCATGGGAGGCATGCGAGTTACGCGAACGGGCGCAGGTTCGTTAGTCGCCATCACTGCCGTTCTCGGCCAGAGTCTGGCAACCGCCAGCCCCGCCGCAGCTGCAGATGCCGGCACCTGGCGTGCTTACGGCAACACGAATCCGATTACCTCCAGCTCCGCCACGTGGGCGTGCGCCGGCAGCAAGACGGTCGACACCTCTGTACTCGCGCAGGTCTGTGCGATCAGGTCGTCAGGCGGAGGCACCGTGCAGGCAGCAGTGATCGTGCGCAACAACCGATCCGTCCTCTTCAGTGCGAAGGCAGAGGTGAACCTGTGGACCGCCGTCCCCGCGACTTACGGGGGCTATTGGGAGTGCCCGTCATCGGGGGTTGGGGCGAACTCGTGGTCGGTATGCTTCGGGAAGACCCTCAGCAAGCCTAGCTCGGTGAAAGTGAATTCGGCAGGATGGCTCAACAACAATTACCTCGGCCAGTCACCGAACGTCTGAACCGGAGCCCATCGGGGGCGTGAGTCCTGCGCCGCGTGCTTGGTCACCCGCTCCTGAACCTCATCCCGACGTCTCTGGGCATCAGTTGAAGATGTCCAGGAGGTCCGCCCAGGAGCCTGTGTCGTCGGTGGGGCGGCGGCGCATCGGCAGCGGATCCGGGTAGGTCTCCGCTGCGGCCCTCGCGCGTACGAAGTCGGGCCCGCCGCACGCCGCGACCGCGAAGGCGCCGAACACCTTGGCGAAGGCGGCCGGGTCACGGAACTCCACGCCGAAGGCTCGGCCGTCCAGCAGCGGTATCCACACCACCCGGTCGAATTGGGTCCATTCCGCCACCGGTTGGTCGTCCGCCGTTGACCGGCCCTCCAACCACAGCCGCGCCACGTGCAGCAGGTTCACCTTCTCCATCGGCAACCGCTTCCGCAATACCCGCAGTTCACGTGCCGTCAGCTCGACGCGCTGGTCCTTCTGCGGGTACCAGACGACACCGATCCCGAACGGCACCCACAGCAGGATTCCGATCAGCGGCCAGACCAAAGCGTCGCCCCACGACCGAACCAGCCCGCCGTCCAGCAGGTACACGACGCCGAAGACCAGGACCCACTTCGCCGTCATCCGCCAGAATCCGCTGCCCTGCCGGTACAGGACCCGCCGCTTCCCCGTCATCGCCATGACCGCACGTTATCGGCCTCGCCCGGCAGCTCACATGCCGGGCACCCGACCCATTGAGGGCGCTCAACCCCGCTGGGCGAGTGGGCATGCCTCACCCTGGTTCGACGGGAAGCCACAGCTCGCAGGTCGCCGTGCTGAAATCGTCCGCCCGGTCGAGGATCGCGACGATTGAGGGCCCCGGCCGCAGCCGCCACGGGTTGGAGGGGAACCATTCCGTCGCGGTCGCGGCCCACGTCGTCTGCAGGGCTTGCGGATGCGGTCCGCTGATACGGAAGACCGCCCACATGCCCGCTGTTACCTCGATGGCGTCGAGTCCGTCCGGCACCGGCGTGTCCCGGCTGAGGGCAACTCCGTGCAGGTAGGTCAGCTCGGTGCCCTCCCTGCCGTCGGGATCGACGTCGTCGCTGACCTGCAGCAATCCCGCGGGTTCGGTGTCGCTGAGAGACTTGAGTCGCAGATGCTCCTCCTGCGGCAGCGCGGCGATGTGCTCCTGGATGTGCGGGTTGATGCCCTCATGGATGAGCGGAACGCGGGTTGCGTGTCCGACCAGCCGGAATGCGGGGCGGTCTACGAGACGGGTGTCCATGGGGGTGCTCCCTTCGACGGTCAGGCGGAACCTGAGCAGCGGTTGTGTGCGCAAGGGGCCTCCATCACGGCGTACGTCACTGGGGCCGGCGCCGTGGACCGCGCGGAACGCTCGTCCGAACGCCTCACTCGATCCGTATCCGTACCGGACGGCGATGCCCAGCAGATCCCCCTCACCCCGGACGACGTCGGCGGCGGCAACGGTCATGCGGCGCCGCCGCACGTACTCCGACAGCGGCATGCCGGCCAGTGACGAGAACATCCGACGCAGGTGGTACTCGGTGGTACCGAGCGACCCGGCCAGCCCGTCGACGTCAAGCTCCTCGGCGAGATGCTCCTCGACAAGGTCCACAAGCTGGTTGAGTGCCGAGATCATGAGGCCTCCTTTCGACTCCAACCCTGGCAGCAGACGCCCCGCCGCTGCCCGATCGCTGTGGTCCGATCCGATCATGCGCCTGACGCTGCGCGCAGTCCCCGACACAGGCACAACCCGTCATGGTCCGAGCCGAGGGCGGGGAGTCACCGGCCTCGTGCGATCCAGGTCGCGAGGTGCGGGGCCTCGTCGCCGATCGTGGTGTCCGCGCCGTGCCCGGTGCGGACCGTCGTGGTGGCGGGCAGCACCAGCAGGCGGTCGCGTATCGACCGGATGATGGTGGGGAAGTCCGAGTACGACCGCCCCGTCGCCCCCGGGCCGCCCGCGAACAGGGTGTCGCCGGTGAAGACGGTGGCGAGCTCCGGAAGATGGAGGCAGATGGCTCCCGGGGTGTGTCCCGGGGTGTGCAGCACACGCAGTCGCGTGCCGGCCACCTGAAGGCGCTGGTTGTCGGAGAGGTAGCCGTCGGGGTCGCGGTCCGGGTGGGTGTGCTTCCACAGCAGCCGGTCGTCCAGGTGCAGCAGGATCGGTGCGCCGGTGGCCGCGGCCAGCGCCGGGGCCGCGTTGACGTGGTCGTTGTGGGCGTGGGTGCACACGATGGCGGTCAGCTGCCGGTCGCCCACGGCCTCCGCGACGGCGTCGGCATCGTGGGCGGCGTCGATGACCACCGCTTGCCGGTCGTCGCCGACGATCCAGACGTTGTTGTCCACGTTCCAGGTGCCGCCGTCCAGCGTGAAGACGCCCGAGGTCACGACACGTTCGATGCGTACGCCGGTCATCAGAGGATCACCACCGAGCGCAGGACGTCGCCCTTGTGCATACGGGCGAAGGCGTCCTCCACCTCGTCCAGCGCGATGGTCTCGCTGACGTAGGCGTCCAGGTCCAGGCGGCCTTGGAGGTAGAGGTCGATGAGCATGGGGAAGTCGCGGGACGGCAGGCAGTCGCCGTACCAGGAGGACTTCAGCGCCCCGCCGCGGCCGAAGACGTCCAGCAGGGGCAGTTCGAGTCGCATCTCCGGGGTGGGCACGCCGACCAGGACGACGGTGCCGGCCAAGTCGCGGGCGTAGAACGCCTGCCGGTAGGTTTCCGGGCGGCCGACGGCCTCGATCACGAGGTCGGCGCCGAAGCCGCCGGTCAGGTCGCGGATCGCCTGGACGGGGTCGGTGGTGCGGGAGTTGACCGTGTGGGTGGCGCCCAGGGAGCTGGCAGTGGTCAGCTTACGGTCGTCGATGTCGACCGCGATGATCTTCGCCGCTCCCGCCAGGTGTGCGCCGACCACGGCCGCGTCGCCCACACCGCCGCAGCCGATGACCGCCACGGTGTCGCCTCTGCCCACGCCCCCGGTGTTGATCGCGGCACCGATGCCCGCCATGACTCCGCAACCGAGGAGCCCCGCGGCCGCCGGGGATGCTGCCGGGTCGACCTTGGTGCACTGCCCGGCGGCGACGAGTGTCTTCTCGGCGAAGGCACCGATACCGAGGGCCGGTGAGAGCTCCGTGCCGTCGGTGAGTGTCATCTTCTGCCGTGCGTTGTGGGTGTCGAAGCAATACTGCGGCCGCCCGCGCCGACAGGCCCGGCAACGTCCGCACACCGCACGCCAGTTGAGGATGACGAAGTCACCCGGGGCCACGTCGGTCACGTCGGGTCCGACCTGCTCGACGACACCGGCCGCCTCGTGGCCGAGGAGGAAGGGGAAGTCGTCGTTGATGCCACCTTCCCGGTAGTGCAGGTCGGTGTGGCAGACGCCGCACGCCTGCACCTTCACCACCGCCTCCCCCGGGCCGGGGTCGGGTACGACGACCGTCTCTACGCGTACCGGTTCGCCCTTGGCGCGGGCGACGACACCGCGTACGTGCTGGGGCATGGGGAAGGTCCCTTCTTTCGTTTGGTGCTGCCGGGGTGAGCGTCTGGACCGGTGGTCAGTTCGCCGGAAGGATGCGCACGGGAAGTGAGGCCCAGGAGCGCAGGGTGTTGTTGAGGTGACGGCGTGGTGGCCCGACGAGTTCGAGATGCTCGACTCGGTGGGCGAGGGCGGTCAGCAGGGACTCGGCCTCCAGACGTGCGACGTGCTGGCCGACACACTGGTGGATGCCCATGCCGAAGCCGACGTGACCCGAGGGGTCGCGGGTGAGGTCGAAGCGGTCGGGGTCACTCCAGCGCTCCGGGTCACGGTTCGCGGCGCCCAGGAACATCAGGATCTTGCCGCCCTCGGGGATACGGGTACCGGCGATGTCGACATGGCGGGTGGCGGTGCGGAAAAACGTCTGCACCGGCGACTGCCAGCGCACCGCCTCGTCGAACGCCACCCGCACCAGCTCCGGACGGGCGCGCAGCCGCTGCCACTCCTCCGGATGCGTGGCGAAGGCGTACAGCGCCGCCGCCAGTCCGTGCACGGTGGTGTCGACGCCGGCGGTGAGCAGGGAGCGCACCACCAGTGGCGCCTGCGCGTGGGTGAGGTCGCCGCGGTCGGCGGCGGCCCAGATCCGGGCGCCGAAGCCATCGTCGGTCAGCGCCTCGCGGGTGCACTGGGCGTTCACCCAGGCCGACAGTTCGCCCACCCGGTGCGCGTCGGCTTCCACGAGGGCGTTGCGCGGTCCGAAGGCGTTGAAGGCCATGTTGCCGTAGGGCAGGAGATTCTCCCGCCCGTCGGGGCGGATACCGACGGCGTCCGGGAAGACCCGCAGGGGGAACGCCTTCGCCAAGGCTTCGAAGGCGTCGAACTCCCGTCCCTGGTCGGCCAGTACCGTGTCGACGAGTTCCTCGGCGGACGCCTGCCACGACTCACGCAGCCGACGCAAAGCGAGCGGGGCGAGGATCTCGCGCAGGACGCGGCGTGGCGCGTCATGGTGGGGTGGGTCGGCCTCCAGCAGCAGGCTCGGCGGGCGCCACGGCTTCTCGTGCCGGAAGTTGGCCAGGCCGACACCGGCGCCGGACTGGAAGGTCTGCCAGTCGACGAGCGCGGCATGCACTTCCTGGTATCGGGCGAGGGCGTGGACGTCGTAGCGGGACAGGCGGACGACGGGACCGGCTTCGCGCACGTGCCGGTGGAGCGGTTCGGGGTGTGCCAGGTGCTCGGGGGCGAACGGGTCGGCGTCGCTGACCGGGGGCGATGCGGGAACGGTCATGGCGGCTCCATGTTCGTTTCGTGGAAAGCGGTGCGGGGCTTGGATGTTCGTGCCAAACGGGCTCGGGAATCCGGCAGCGCGCGGCTCAGGTCGACCGCCGGTTCCGGAGCGGTTCAGTCGGCCGCCGGTTCCGGACGCTCAGAGGTCCAGGACGAGGCGGTCAGAGTGCGAGCGGGACACACAGGGCAGCATGCAGTCGCCTGCCGCGCGTTCGTGGTCTGCCAGGACCGCGTCGCGGTGGTCGGGGATTCCGTCCAGTACCGGGACGAGACAGGTGCCGCAGGTGCCCTGCCCGCAGGAGGACAGCACCTCGGCGCCGGCCCCGCGGACGGCGTGCAGTACGGAGACCTCCGGGGTGACGGTGAGTGTACGGCCGGTGCGCCGCAGCTCCACCTCGAAGGGCGTCCGGCGTACGGGCTCGGACCGGTCGGCGGCGGTGAACCGTTCCGTGCGCAGGCTGTGTTCGGGCCAGTGGGCGCACGCTTCCTGGACGGCGGCCAGGAGAGGGGCCGGTCCGCAGCAGTAGACCTTGGTCCCGGGCAGGGGTTCGCTCAGCCACCCGGCCAGGTCGAGCAAGCCGTACTCGTCCTGGGGGCTGATCTGCACGCGCTCGCCGTGGGTGTGGGTGAGGACCGCGCGGAACGCCATCGAGGCGCGGGTGCGGCCGCCGTACAGCAACTGCCAGTCGGCTTGGACCAGTTCGGCTTGCTGGATCATCGGCAGCAGGGGCGTGATGCCGATGCCGCCCGCGATGAACAGGTAGCGGTCGGCCGGCACGAGCGGGAAGTGGTTGTGCGCCCCGCCGACGCCCACCCGGTCACCGGGCATCAGCCGGTCGTGCACGTAGACCGATCCCCCGCGTCCGGCCGCCTCGCGCAGGACGGCGATGCGGTAGGTGTACGGGTCCCAGCGGTCGCCGCACAGGGAGTACTGCCGTGTCGTCCCGTTCGGCAGCACCAGATCGATGTGGGATCCGGGTGTCCAGTCCGGCAGCCGCACACCGTCGGGGTGGTCCAGGGTGAGGGACACCACGCCGTCCGCGACGACGTCCTTGGCTCGGACCCGCAAGGACAGGGTGGGCAGCAGGTTGTGTACGACCACGTTGTCGCCTCCCGTCTGTGGAATGCAGGAAGGATGCGCGTGGCCGGTGTCGCGGAGCGAGGGCATTCTCATTGAGTGAGAGACGAATCGTAGAGGTCACACAGCGCCAGCAGCGATCGGCCGAGTCTGCGCACATACGCCACAGCGTCATGCGGCAGCACTCCGGGGCCGGTGTTCAGTTTGGTGCGGGCTTCGCGGACGGATACGAGCGCGCAGTAGCGCGGTATGTCGTCATCGGGTAGCCGCTCGGCGGCCTGTTCGACGTCGGGGATGATCAGCTGCAGGTGGCCGCGCAGCATGCCGGTCAGCATCTCCGGCGCGGACCGATCGGTAGGAGTCACATCGGGTGAAAGTACCTCGGCGACACTCGCGCGCATCGTGAGGGCATCCACCGGTGCCGGGCTCGGGGCTCCACGACTCCCGGTGGCGTTCACGACGCGTCCTCGCCGTCCTCGTCGGCCAGGCAGACACCCACCATCACCAGCCCCAGCACGTCCGACACGGCGCACAGCTGGCCGGGCCGCTTCATCGGCACCGCCCAATACGACGCCAGCGTGCCCTCGTCCAACTCCGTGAGAGCGGGGTGAGGGACGCCGAGGTAGGTGCCCTCCCCCAGGCATGTCGAAGTACTCCCATACCGCGCCCCAGAAGCCTTCCAGGTCGGTGACCGACCAGCGGTGCAGGGCGGCGTAGTCGGTGCCGTTTTGTCCGGTGCTGCGGGCGAAGTCCATGATGCGGCTGGCCGCGACGACCTGCGGGTCGGGGGTCATGAAGGGGGCCGGCCTGGTCATCGTGTGGTGCTCCTCAGCAGGCTTTGCTCGACGGTGTGTCGGGGTGGGAGAGGGCTGCGGGTGGTGTGCAGCAGGGCCGCCCAGGTGGCAGTGTCGGTGAAGTCGCGGTCGCCGGCCGGGACGACGTCCATGACGACGCGGTCGGGGCGCAGCAGGACGGCCTCCGCCCGGCCACCGCGCAGCCAGGCTGTGAGCGTGCCGTCGTCGGCGAGGTCGGGCACGGGGATCGCCCGGATGCCGAGCGCATGGGCGAGGGCGTTCAGTGCGGGCCAGGGTCGGGTGGCGGTCAGGATGGTGAAGGAGTCGCCGAGCAGCTCGTCGACGCGGGTACGCCGTCCGGCGGCGGTGATCCACGGTTGCGGGCAATGGGTACCCGCCAGGCCCCTGCGGAGACCGCGTCGGACGAGGGGTCCGGCGGTCAGGGGCGGGCTGAGGTCGGGGCCGGCCAGCTCCGTCAAGCCGGGTATGCGGCAGGCCGCGGCCAGGAGTCTGCGGCGCAGTGGGGCGGCGCCGTCCTGGCCGCCGGTCATGGTCCAGCCCATGGCGACCGCGAGGCGTATCACGTGACGGGCGTGCGGTTTGCGTTCGCTCTCGTAGGTGTCCAGCAGCTGCTCCTCGCCGCCCCGGCGCAGGACGTGGGCGAGCTTCCAGGTGAGGTTGTAGGCGTCGCGCAGGCCCGAGCACAGACCTTGTCCGATGAACGGCGGGGAGAGGTGGGCGGCGTCACCGAGGAGGAAGACGCGTCCGCTGCACCAGCGGTCGGCTATGCGTGCCTTGAAGGTGTACTGGGTCTCGCGGACGATCTCGAAGTCTCCGTCGTAGGAGGGTGGCAGCCAGGGGGCGACCAGCTCGCGGACCGGCTCGTCGCGGTCCGTCAGGCGGAATTCCCAGCGGTAACGGTCCTCTCCGACGCGCATGAAGGTTGCCGGGCGGTGCGGGTCGCAGACCTGGTCGACGCCCTCCCAGCAGCGGACGTCGGCGTTCGTGCGGACGTCGACGACTGTCCAGCGTTCCTCGAAACGCAGGTCCTCCCATACGGCGCCGATGGCGTCGCGGGTGAGGCTGTTCGCTCCGTCACAGCCCAGGACCGCCTCGGCCCACAACTGGTGTTCTCCGTCGGCGTCGCGGTAGGTGACGCGGACGGGGCCGGCAGCGTCCGGGGTGACGCAGGTGACCTCCGCGCCGCCGCGCAGTTCGCACTCCGGGTTCCGGGCGAGGGCCTCGCGCAGCAGTCGCTCCAGCTCGGGCTGGTCGAACATGCTCGTCTGCGGGTAGCCGTGACGGCCGTGCCCGGTGCGGCGGAACTCGGCCATCACCCGGTGCCGGGCGTCCAGCAGCCGCAGGCCGTTCGCGGGGCGGGCGATCGCGGCGAACTCCTCCCCCACGCCCGCCGCTTGGAGGATCCTGCGGACTTCGTCGTCGGCGGCGACGGCGCGCGGGAGCGGGTAGACGTCCCGGTGGCGTTCCAGGAGGACGGTGCGGATTCCGCGCCGGGCGAGGAGGAGGGCGGCGGTCACGCCCACGGGTCCGGCACCGACGATGACCACGGGCACGTGCGGTGGGGTGCGGCTCACCTCGGGTCCCTACTTCGCGTCCGTGACGGGGGTGTTCTGCTCGCCGAGGTCGATGCGGCCGTCCGGGGTCGCGATGGTCGCGGTGATCACGTCACCGGTATGCAGGTAATGCGGGTTCTTCGCCTGGGATTTGAAGAACGCCTTCCATTTCATGGCGGGCGGCAGCAGCGCGCCGACCTTCTCGACCGGCTTCGGCGGGGCCTTGAGAGCCGTGCCGCCAGGGGTGCCGGTCAGCAGCAGGTCGCCGGGGTCCAGAGTCTGGAAGCGGGCCAGCAGGGTCAGGGCCTGGGCCGGGCGGACGATCATGTCGGCGAGGGTGCGGTCCTGGCGCAGCTCGCCGTTGACCGACAACCGCAGCCTCAGGTCCAGCAGATGGGCGAAGTCCTCCGGCTCCAGCAGGGCGAGGTAGGGGCCGGTCGGTGTGAAGGTGGGGTAGGACTTGCTCTCGTAGAACTGCGTCTTGGTCAGCTGGACGTCGCGGGCGCTGACGTCGTTGGTGACGACGAGTCCGGCGACGTACGAGGGCAGGTCCCGCTCCTCGACCGTGGTACCGATCGGCAGGGTGGCGCCCATGACGAGCCCGAGTTCGATCTCGTAGTCGAGGAGCCGCACGTGGGAGGGCCGGACGACGGCGTCGCCGGGGCCGCTGACCGAGCCGGACGCCTTACGGAAGAAGGTGGGCGGGATGCCGCCCGTGAAGCCCGAATCGCGGGCGTGACTGCGGTAGTTGACCATCTGAGCGACCACGCGGCAGGGGGTGGTGACCGGCGAGAGGGCGACGAGGCCGGCGACGGGGGTGCCCGTGTCGGCCGAGCGTGCCGCCTCTCGTACGGCCTGACGGCCGGCGATCAGCTCGGCGGTGGTGGCGGCCGCGGTGGCGACGCGGAGGGCCCGGTCGTCGCGGACGACCCACCATCCGGCGGTCGTGCGCAGGACGTTGGTGCTCATGTCAGTGCCTTCGTGAGGGGGTTGAGGGTTCAGGACTTGGTGGCCTTGAGCAGGCCCAGCAGGCGCGCCGGGTCCATTTCGTTGTCGCCGCGCAGGGCCTGGACGACGTCGCGGACCCGCCGCGGGGAAGGGCTCGCGCCGAGGAAGTCCCGGGTGGCCGGCGGACCCCACTGGGCCAGGCCGCTGGTCGACATGGGCGCCCAGCCGGGCTCGACGTCGCTGCAGAACAGGTCGCCGTCGGCGAAGTGCTCCAGCATGAAGCGGTCGGGGTCACGCCAGTAGTCGAAGAGCTGGCTGCCCTGGATGTGCCGGCCGATGCCCCAACTGCGCCGGTAGCCGCGCTCCTTGAGGTATTCGCCACCGGCGGCGATCGAGTCCAGGTCGGTGACCTGGTAGGCGGAGTGGACGTAGCCGGTCCCCGGCCCCAGGTGCATCGCCAGCGTGTGATGGTCGGCCGGCACGCCACCGAGGTCGCAGCGGATGAACGCCATCGTCGGGCCGCGGTCGCGCTGCCCGTCCAGGAAAAGGAAGTCGGACACGATCATCCCCAGCGTGTCCAGATACCAGTTCAGGGCCCGGCCGAACACCCGGGTCTCCAGGACGACATGGCCCAGCCGCTGGATCCAGGACGGCTCACGGGGCGGGCGCTGCGGGGCGTTCGTACGGCGGTGATCCGTGCCGAAGTTGAGCCGCAGCGGCCGCTGCTCGGGCAGCGCCGGAAGCGGCTCGCCGCAGTGCACCACCCGCACCGGGAAACCGGACGGATCGAGCAGGTCGACCGCCTTGCCGCCGCCGGGCACGTCCGCCTCCCGGACAGCGGATCCGGTGGCTCGCACAAGCCGCTCCAGGTCGGCACGCTCCGCCGCGCGGAACGCCGGGCCGATGAAACGGGACGTGCGCCCGCGCCGGATCACCATGCACGGCGAGCCGGCGAAGGTGCCGCGCAGCCACAGGTCGCTGTCGGTGCGGGCGGCGACCTGGAAGCCGAAGTCCCGGGCGAACACCTCGGCCCGCTCCAGGTCCGGCTTCTCGAACTCCAGCCAGGCCAGGTCCGCCACCTTGATCACGGGGTTCCGGGAGCGGCCGGGATGCTCGCCGCGCTGGGCTCCTTGTTCGCTGTGCAGGTCCTGGTGGGCCGTTTTGACATCGGCCCCCTGGACGCGGGGTTCAGACATGGTGCCTCCGAGCGACATCGCCGTAGTGATGAAATCATCAACTCTGACAGTTGCGTCGTCAAGGCGTTACCGACAGGAAATGATGGATTCATCAGAACTGCTGTCCGCATCGCCGCCGCGGCTAGACTGTGCGCATGTCTACGTCAGCCCCGCCCAACCGGTTCGAGCGGCGCCGCGCCGAGACCCGTGGCGCGCTCCTTCGGGCCGCCCGGCAGATCCTCGCCGAGACCGGGGACACCGGCGCCAGCATCCAGGCCATCGCCGAGCGCGCCGACGTCGGCTTCGGCTCCTTCTACAACCACTTCGCATCGAAGACCGAGCTGTTCGAGGCGGCCGTGGTGGACGCCCTGGAGGAGTTCGGCCAGAGCTTCGACGAGCGCCTGAGGGGCATCGACGACCCGGCGGAACTCGTCGCGGCGGGCTTCCGGCTCAGCGCCCGCATGGCCGACTCCCACCCCGAACTGATGCAGGTCCTGCGCCGCCGCGGCCTCGGTCACATCCACTCGGACAACGGCCTGGCCCGACGCGCACGGCGGGACATCGACGTCGGCACGGCTTCCGGCCGCTTCACCATCGCCGACCCGGCGGTCGCCCTGTCCGCACTGGGCGGAACCCTGCTGTCCCTGGTGGAACTGCGCTTCACCCGCCCCGACCTGGACGGCGACGAGGCCGCGGTGAACCTGGCCGAGATGGTCCTGCGCATGCTCGGCGTCCCCCCGGACGACGCCTACGAGGTCGCCCGGCGCCCCCTTCCCGGGCCCGCCTGACCGGCCGCCGCCGCAGACGAAAGGAACCCCGGCCGCCGCACGGCCGGGGTTCCTCGGAGCAGCGGGAAGGTCAGCGCCGCAGGGTGAGGACACCCGGCCGCCACGGCAGCCGGTTGTAGTCGCCGCCCGCCGTCGGGGACATGCCCTGGTAGAGGAACTGCAGATTGCAGGGGTCGATGGTCATGGTCTGGTCGGGGTTGTTGCGGACCAGGTCACCGTGGCTGATGTCGTTGGTCCAGGTGGCGCCGCTGTTGGCCTTGCCCGCGAAGGGGTTGCTCTCGCTCGCGGCCTGCGGGGTCCAGGTGCCGCTCAGGCTGGAGGCCGTGAAGGAACGGAAGTAGCGTCCGTTCGCGCCCATCGCCTCGACGATCATCAGGTACTGGTTCTGGCCCTGCACCTTGTAGACCTGGACGCCCTCGAACAGGTTGGCCTTCGTGTCGCTCATGATCGTCGTGTACGACGAGCCGAAGCTGCCCGGGAAGTTCCCGATGGGCATGCTCGCGCGGTAGATCTTGCCGTTGTCACCGGCGAAGAACAGGTACATGTTCTGGCCGTCGGCGATCAAGGTCTGGTCGATCGGGCCGGTGTCGGAGCCGGAGATGCTCCCGGTGAACAGCGGCTGCGGCGCGGACCAGCCGTTGGGGTTGGTGGGGTCGCTCGACGTGCGGTAGATGAAGGGCCACGCACCCCATTGGTAGGCCAGCACCCAGATGTTCTTCGGTGCGAAGTAGAACAGCGTGGGCGCCACCGCGGCCTGGCTCATCCCGGTCTGACCGGCTGATGCCATGTCCGACCAGTTGGTGAAGGGGCTGAACATCATCGAGCCGTACGACGATCCCGAGAAGTTGGACGCGTAGACCAGGTGCTTGCCGTTGTGCGTCACGGTGGTGAAGTCCTTGACCGCGGCCCACCCGTGCGCGGGCTGCGCCAGCACACCCGTCGACGTCCACCGGTAGGTCGACGGAAGAGCGCAGGTGCCGTCCGGCGGCGTGCCGGTCAGGCCGGTCCACTTCTGGTTGCTGCCGCCGTTGCACGTCCCGATCTGCACCGCCGTGCCGTTGGCCGTCCCGGCGCCCGCCGCTTCCAGGCACAACCCGGACTGGACTCCGACGACCGTGCCGTCGGCATTGAGCCGCCACTGCTGGTTCGCGCCGCCGGAACAGGTCCAGATCTGCACCCGGGTACCGGGCGTGGTGGCATGCCCCGGAACGTCCAGGCACATGGTGCCGTACACGGTGAGCTGGTTGCTGTCCGTCGACGTCCACTGCTGGTTGGACCCGTTCCAGCAGTCGTAGATCTGCAGGGACGTGCCGTTGGCCTGGCCGGCGCCCTGCACGTCGAGGCACCGGTTCGAGCCGACACCGCGTAGGGGGCCGCTGCTGGCCGCCTGCGCCGGGGTGGCGACGAGCATCGCCGCCAGCGCGGCGAGGACCGCAACCGCGGCAGCGAGCACCCCACCTGGGTGCCTGGCGCTGAAACTTCCTCTGCGCATAGGGACTTCCCAATCTTGAGTAGGCGGTTCCGGTCGGTCCGGACTGTCGGAGGGTCGATGTCCTGTGCATGACATACGGGCACGACGACTCCGGGAATGTTCGCAATATCGAACGACTGTCGGGGGGTCGAGCAACTGAATACTAGGGAGCGAGTGAACGGCGTCAATACCTCTCGCAAGAGTCGCTGCAGCAGCCGAAATATTCGGAAGTTCGATGGAACCTCGACCCTCGGCGTTTTGGCCACCGCGGTGCAGTGCCTTGCTCCATGTGCGGCAAGGGCCGGTGCATCGCGCAAGCTCCGCCGCCCGCTCCACCGCAGGGTTCACGGTCCGTCCGAAACACAGGTGTTCGAAAACCTGGCGGAGTCGTTGAGCCTCGTAAAGCAGCTGCGACTGAGGGGGAACTACGTTGAGCTCGGCCGAGACCCACAAGCAGCAGGACACCGCACCACCGTTTCCTCCGCCGACGGAGATCACCTACAGCGGGCAGTACTCCGTCAACCCGCTGGCCGAGGTGTCGTTCCGGCGGATGTGCGCGCAGATCCCCAAGGTGCTGCGCAGGATCGCCCGGCTGTCATGGCGGACCGACCGGCGGGCAGTGCAGCTGCTGTTGGGCTGCCAGGTGCTGACCGGCGTCTCGGCAGCCGTCCTGCTGACCGCGACCGCCGAGGCCATGCAACCGATCCTCTCCGACGACGCCGTCGCCGACCGGCTGCGTAGTGCCCTGCCCGCACTCCTGGTGGTGGCCCTGGCGGCCGCGCTCGGCCGGGCCGTCGGCTCGGTGGCCATGTACGCCGAGCGGCGGATCACTCCCCGGCTGGCCACGGAGACGGACAGCGCCCTGGTCGAGGCGGTGTGCCGGGTCGAGGCCGCCGCGTATGCCGTGGACGGCTTCTCGGATCGGCAGGAGGCCGCCGAAATGGGGACGATCCGCACGCTGGTGATGGTCAGCGATGCCCAGTACTTCATGTCGGCACTGATCCGCATGATCACCGCCGGCAGCGTTCTGTCGGTGCTGAACGTGCTGATGCTGCCGCTGCTGTTGCTCGCCGTGCTCCCGGCCGGCGTCGGTGCCGTGCTCACCGCCCGGGTGGACTACGAGACCCACTACGCCAATGTGGCCGACCGCAACGTCCGCGGCATGATGCGCTGGTGGGCCACCACATCGAGGTACGGCGACGAGGTCCGCGCCAACTCGATGACGGACTACTTGATCTACTGGTACCGCGCCCTGTCCGACCGCTGCGACCGCCGTACCCTCGCCGCCGCGCCGCGCACCTTGCGGATCTCTCTGCTGTCCTCGCTGGCCGGCGGCTTCTTCCTCGTCACCGTCTGGGGAGCGCTGGCCTGGCTCGCCGTGAGCGGACGTATCGACCTCGCGGTCGCCGCCACCGCTGTCGTGGCGGTACAGACCACGCTGGCCGCCCTGTCCCAGGTCGTCATCAACGGCGCCGCCGTCTTCCACACCAGCCTCTACCTCGGTGACATGCAGTCCTTCCTCGACGATGCCACGGCGCGCGCACCCAGGCGGGGTCCCGAGTCCGTGGCCGCCCCGGTCGAGGAAATCGCCCTCCACGAAGTCGTCTACCAGTACCCGGGCAAGGACAAGCCCGCGGTGGCCGGCGTGTCCCTGACGCTGCGGCGCGGCGAGATCCTCGCGATCGTCGGAGCGAACGGTTCCGGCAAGTCGACCCTCACCCGGCTGCTCACCGGGATCTACCTCCCGGACAAGGGCAGGGTGACGTGGAACGGCACGGACCTCGCCACCGTCGCCCCCGCCACGGTGTGGGCGAACACAGGCCTGGTGCCGCAGATCTTCGCGCAGTGGCCCCTGCGCGTCAGGGAGAACATCACCCTCGGCCAGCCCTGCACCCACGACGACGGACCGGTGTGGGAGGCCGTCGACGCCGTCGGCCTGCGTGAGGCCATCGACGACCTGCCCGCGGGCCTGGACACGCTGCTGGCCCGCGATGTCTTCGGCGGATCGGAACTCTCCGGCGGCCTGTGGCAGCGCGTCGCCTGTTCCCGGGCCCTGTACCGCAAGCCCGAGCTGCTGATCCTCGACGAGCCCACCTCACAGATGGACCCGCGCGGGGAACACGGCATCTTCGAACAGATCAAGGCCATCGCCGCCGACCGCATCACCATCGTGGTCACCCACCGCCTGGAGAACACCAAGATCGCGGACCACATCATCGTGATGGAACACGGCCGCATCACGGAACAGGGCAGCTACGACGACCTCGTCCACGGCGGCGGAACGTTCGCCGAGCTGCTGGAACTGTCCAAGGACCGCTGACCTGTCCGCGCAGCGGTCAGTATCCGCACTCGATCCGTGCCGTCGGAGGGGAACTACCAGCTATTCAGCGACCTCCACGCCATAGCCGCGAGCAAGATCGGCCAAACCATGGTCGTAGCCCTGCCCGACGGCACGCAGTCGCCAGCCTTGTCCTCGGCGGTAGATCTCGGCGAGAACCATGGTGCGCTCGGTGGTGGCTGCATCGAGGGTGGCTCGGACGGTCGGGGCCGCACCGATACCGCAGGTGGCGGTGATCTCGATGGCTCCGACATCCGCGAAGGTCGCGGCACCGTCGATCGCGGCGGCGATCACGACCCGTCGGATTTCCAAGGGCAAGCGCTCCAGGTCGACGGTGACGGCCTGCTCCGTCGGACCGTCCGTGGCGAGCCGTACGGTGCCGTCGGGGTGCTCGGGTGCGCCGTAGAAGACGAAGTCCTCGTCCCCTGGCACCTGTTCGTGAGCGTCGACCGTGAAAGCCACGACGTCCACCTCACAAGTGGTCCGCTGACGCCAGGTGGCGGCCACTGTCCACGCCATACCGGTGTCGGGCAGACCGATGACGCCCCCTCGGACCAAGACCCGTGCCGTGTCCGGCTGCACTTCGGCCGCGCCCTGCGCCGGTGCGGACGACTGCGCAGCTGTGGGTGCGAGGAGCCAGTTGGCGTCGTGGACACGCAGACCGAGATCAGCGATGCGGTCCATCCGCCGGTCCGCTTCGCCACCGGGCAGGACGACGACGTCGGACACGCTGGCCGAGAGGTTGACGGCCGCGGAGGCTCCTAGGGCGACCGCACGCGCCCGTGTCGCGGCAGCCTCGTCGTGGGTGCCGCCCACCACCAGGACTCTGCGCCCGGTGAGTGACAGGCCCGCCGTAACAGTGGATGGGGTAGTTGCAACAGTCCGCTGAGCCGGGACAGGGGGCGCCGGTGCAGGCAGAGGAGGCGCGCCTGCTGGCGACTGCACCGCCCGACGCGGCCCGGCGATGCCCTTGGCCTGGCCGGGCAGCACACTCTCCAGAAGCCGCACGAAGGTCGGCTCATCGACGAGCGGGACGCCTTCGTCCGCGGCGCGACGCAGCTTCCCGGACCCGGCGCTCGGGTCGTTGGTGACGACGACGCTCGTCTGACCGCTTACCGAGGTCATCATGTTCAGTCCGGCTGCCACCGAGCGGGCGACCAACTCCTCGCGGGAGAACTGGGTTTCCCCAGTGATGGCGACCTTCATACCCTGCACCAGGGACCCACCCGGTGTGAGGCGCCCCGGATTGCGGTATGGGCACGGCGTCTTGGGGACGTACGGCTTGTGGTCCTGGCGGGGCGGACACTCCAGGAGCGGCAGGGACAGCCCCAGTCGCTCGGCAGCGCCCAGGGAACAGCGCAGGATGCCGGAGAGCACTTGTACGTCGTCCCGCGCGTCGTGGGCACGCTCCTGACGCACCCCATAGTGCGCGGCGAGCGTGCCCAGCTTGAGATCAGGCGTCGCAGGCCCGACCAGACGGTTGAGTGTCAGCGTGCACAGCCGCCTGCTGACCGGCACCCAGGAACGGACGTGGGCGAACTCATGGGCCAGGAAGTCGTAGTCGAACTGCGCGTTGTGAGCCACCAGCACACGGCCACTGAGCAGGGCCCCCACCTGCGGCGCGATCTCCTCGAAGGTGGGGGCCCCGGCAAGACGGGCGGGAGTGAGACCGTGGATGTGCACCGGGCCTGGATCACAGCCCGGGTTGAGGAGGGTGACGAACTCCCCTGTCTGGTTGCCATGTGCGTCCAGCGTAAGGATCGCCAGGGACAGCACGCGGTCCTTGCCGGGTCTCAACCCGGAAGTCTCCACGTCCACCAGCGCCCATTCGTGGAAATAGTCGGGAAGGCTGGGCCACTGCGGATGCGACGACAGCAGGACCATACGAGGTTCCCCTCCCCCGGCGTGGTGGGCGGTACGCCCTCTCCACGGTGATCATCGACCGACGGAATTTTCGCACGCATCGGGCACCGTTTGGGATGGAACGCTCACAGCGTTCGGCACGACGCTCTCAGGGGGCGTTGGGGACGGCGAACAACGGCACCAAGGTGGCTTCGGAAGCAGCGATCATCAAGTCGGTGCCGACCGGCCGACGCTTCGTCGCGGTCTTCCAGAACCGGACCTTCGTCAACAAATCCTCGATCGCCCCCTGCGCCTCCGATCCAGTTCCTGAGGCCAAAGCTGAACAAGGGCCGCAAAGCCCTAGGCTCCCAGGGTGATTGAGACCATCGTGTTGGATGTCGGCGAGACGATCACCCGTGACGACCGCTATTGGGCTGCGTGGGCCGACTGGCTGAGCGTCCCCCGGCACACCCTCTCCGCCCTCGTTGGGGCGGTTGTCGCCCAAGGCCACGACAACGCCGAGGCGCTCCTGCTCGCGCGGCCGGGCATCGACATCGCCGCCGAGTACCACGCCCGCGAAGCTGCCGGCCGTGGTGAACGGCTTGAGGAGAGCGACCTGTACGACGACGTCCGCCCGGCACTGTCCGCGCTCCAGCAGGCTGGTGTACGCGTCGTCATCGCGGGAAATCAGACGCGTCGCGCGGCCGAGCTGCTGCGCAGCCTGGCGCTTCCGGCTGATCTCATCGCGACCTCGGGGGAATGGGGAGTGGCAAAACCGCAGCCGGAGTTCTTCCAGCGTGTGATGGATGTGGCGCAAGCTGCGCCGGAGCAGACCCTGTACGTCGGCGACCACCCGACGAACGATGTCTTCCCGGCGAAGGCAGCCGGCTTGCGCGTGGCACACCTGCGCCGCGGCCCGTGGGGGCACCTCTGGGCGTCCGATCCGGAGGTTGAGGCGGCGGCGGACTGGCGAATCCACAATCTGACCCAGCTCGTTGAGATCGCGCAGCTCTGACCGGAGTGACATGGCCCCATCGGCATGTGCTGGTGAGACCGTTCGTGTACAAACCCCGCCGAAACACAGATACGGTTTCGAGTGGCAAGCATTGAACTGGAGTCAGCATGCCCGCGCCGAGCAAGGGCGGAGTAGGTGCCCGGATCGCCTACTACCGAAGCGTCATGCGCCCCAAGATGACGCAGAAACATCTCGCCGACAGGGCCTGCGTCTCACTCGGCACCATCCGCAAGATCGAACGTGGTGAGCGCGGTGTCAGTGACACCACCCTGGACGCCGTTGCGGACGCCCTCGGCGTCGATCCTGCGCGCCTGCGCGCCGACCGTGGAGCGGCTCACACGCGCGTGCGTGAGGCGCTGCCCGCGCTCTCCGCGGCGATCGCCACGTATGACGTCCCGGACGACGGGCCGGTTCGTCCCACCGACGAACTGGGCACGGCAGTCGCGGAGGCCGCCCGCTGGCGACTGTCCGCTCAGTACACGCGAATTGCTCGCAAGTTGCCCGACTTGCTCGGCGACCTTGCTCGCGCCTATCACGCTGCGCCCGCTGACAAGCGGGCGGAACTGGCCGGCCTCCTGGTGGGGGCGTACCGCTCAGCTGACGCTGTTGCCTACAAGTTCCGTGCGCACGACCTCTCCGCTCGTCTCGTCGAACTCATAAACCTTCTTCGCGGCCCGCGCCCATGCGGCCGGGCTGCGCGCCCTGGAACAAGCACTGGACACCGCCCCCGCTGCCGTCGCTACGCCGGAGATCGCAGCAAGAGGTGCTCTCCACATGCGCGCTGCCGTCATCGCGGGCCGGGCACAGCATGCTTCAGCGGCCGTCACGCACCTCGTCGAGGCGAGTGCGCTCGCCGACCGGGTAGCCGAGGTGGAGTCGTGACGCAGACTCGCGACGCGACGGGCACCCTACCGGTGGACGTCGCAACGATGCGCGCCACTGTCGCCCAAGTGCTCCCGCCGGACGTGACCCCCGTCGACCTCACCACAGTGGAAACGCTGACTGGCCTGCTGTGCGGCCACATGCAGCTGCTCATCCCGGAGATCGAGCAGGCCGCCGCAGGGTTGCCCGCCGACGACGTCCCGCGCTACTGCGCGCTCGTCTCGGTGGGCGAAGCCCGTAGGAAACTGGCCGCCCGCCCCGGACTGAGGCCCTACGACGCCGTAGCGCACGTACGCAGACTCGGCCGATCACTCATGGCGCTGTGCGACCACTACGAGACGCTCACCGGCGTCCGCGTATGCCTGGCCTGCGACCAACCCCTCAAGCCGGGCGAGACGACCCGCCTGTTCGACCACGGCAGCCAGTCCGGAGGCGCGGCCGTCTCCGGCCGAATCCACGAACGCTGCGCCAACACCGTCCGCATCCGCTGACCAACGGCGCCTCCCCGGCGTAAACGGGGCCTACGGCGACCGAATCGGGACAGGGTCGCACCCCACGAACGCCCGTCCCGTCCAAGGCCCGGAAGCCGAGAGCGGGACGAGTGCGAAAATGCCTGCTCCGAGCCTCAATCCTCGACAGGTCGAGCCTCGGAGCAGGCTTGACCGTGGACGAGTGTGCCCGCACCAGTGGATCCGTACCTGACGACAACGGGGCAGAACCCCACAACCCTCACCGGCTCTGGGCGACCTAGTCGGGCCCGCCGACCGCACTGTGCGCCAGGCTCCTCGGTGCATCGGCCGCGGGGACGGCCCGCTTGAACGCGGTCACGGTCGACGCCGCCACACCCCCGAGTGACGCATGTCACTAGCCTCCACATACCTACCGGTCGGTACCCTCACCCTAGACCGCGAACGACAGGAGCCGTGATGTCTGCGACCAACCGCCAGATCCGCCTGGCAGCCCGTCCCCTCGGTGACGTGAAACCCGAGGACTGGGAGCACAGTTCCGAGCCCGTCCAGGAACCCGGTCCGGGCCAGTTCGCGGGCCGGACACGCGTCATATCCCTCGACCCGGCCATGCGCGGCTGGCTGGACGACCGTCCCTCTTACCTCCCCCCGGTCGGCATCGGTGAAGTGATGCGCGCCGGGTCGGTCGTCGAGGTCACCGCCTCGAACCACCCGGACTACCAGCCGGGTGATCACGTGGTCGGCACGTTCGGCGTCCAGGAGTACGTGGTCTCCGACGGCAAGGGCGCCCTGAAGATCGACACGTCCCTCGCGCCGCCCTCCACCTACCTCGGTGCGCTCGGGATGCCCGGCATGACCGCCTACTTCGGGCTCCTCGACGTCGGAGCGCTCAAGGACGGCGAGACCGTCGTGGTCTCCGGGGCGGCAGGCGCGGTCGGCACCATGGTGGGACAGATCGCGAAGGCCAAGGGCTGTCGGGTCGTCGGCATCGCCGGAGGACCGGAGAAGTGCCGACTGCTCACCGGCGAACTGGGCTTCGACGCGGCGATCGACTATCGCGCCGAGGATGTGCGCAAGGCACTGCGCCGGGAAGCCCCCGACGGCATCGACGTCTACTTCGACAACGTCGGAGGGGACATCCTGGATGCCGCCCTGACCCGGTTGGCGATGCACGCGCGTGTCGTGGTCTGCGGCGCGATCAGCCAGTACAACAACGCCACCCCCGTCCAGGGCCCCTCCAACTACCTGACGCTGCTGGTGCGTCGGGCCCGCATGGAGGGCTTCGTCGTCTTCGACTACGCCAAGCAGTACGCCAAGGCCGCGCAGGACATCTCCGCCTGGATCGCGGACGGCCAGGTCAAGGTCAAGGAACACGTGGTCCGGGGCACCGTCGACGACTTTCCTCAGACACTGCAGATGCTCTTCCGCGGCGAGAACGTCGGCAAGCTCGTGCTGGAGCTGGCGTGACCGCCTCCCACAGCCCCCGGGAGGGGCAGCCGGACAGCGCCGCGCTCGCGGGCAAGGTGGCGATCGTCACCGGCGGTGCCAGTGGCCTCGGCCGCGCCATGGCGCTCGCGCTGGGCAAGGCCGGGGCGCGGGTGGTCGTCGCGGACCTGGACGCCGGGGCCGGGCAGGAGGTGGCCGACCTGGTCGGCGGGGCCTTCCGCGCCTGTGACGTCTCCGACCTCGACGCCAACCGTGCACTCGTGGAGTTCGCCCAGGAGCGGTACGGCGGTGTCGACATCGCGCTGCTCAACGCGGGCGTGGCGACCGGATGCGGCGTCGGCGACGACTTCGACCCCGCGCGCTACCGCCGGGCGATGGGCGCCAACCTCGACGGCGTGGTCTACGGCACTCATGCGGTGCTCCCGGCGCTGCGGGCCCGCGGCGGAGGCGCGATCGTGGCGACCGCCTCCCTCGCGGGACTGACGGCCGTACCGCTGGACCCGCTGTACGCGGCGAACAAGCACGCGGTCGTCGGACTCGCCCGCTCGCTGGGGCCCGCTCTCGCACCGGACAACGTGCGCTTCAACGCGGTCTGCCCGGGGTTCGCCGAGTCGCGGATCATCGACCGGCTGCGCGACATGTTGAGCGCGCAAGGCCTGCCCGTCATTCCGGCGGAGGTCGTGGCCGACACGGTGCTGCGGATCGTCACCGGCGACGGAACGGGCGAGTGCTGGTTCATCCAGCCGGACCGCGAACCGGAACCCTTCCGCTTCCGCAGCGTCCCCGGTCCAGGGAAGTCTGCTGCCGCCTGAGGGAGTTGGCGCCGTCACGGAACGCAGGCCAGGGTGCGTTCCGGTCGTCGTCCTACAGCGCCCGCGTGGGCGCACCGCGCAAGCTGGGGTCGCGCTCACGCCGCACGGCCGTGCCGAGACCGATGAGTGAGGCCAGCAGGGAAAGGCCGGCCAGCAGTCCGAAGAGTTGGGGATATCCCCCCAGCGGTGCGGACAGGGCGGCCCCGGCGAACGGGGCGAGGGCGGAAGCCGCGGTCGCGGGTGCCGCGAGGAGCCCGGACAGACGGCCGTAGTGGGCGGTTCCCCAGCGGTCGGTGATCGCGGTGGCCTGGAGGAGGGTGATGTTGCCGCGGACCATGCCGGCCGCGACCGACAACGCGGCCAGCAGGGCGTAGGGGCCGGGGACGAGGGCCAGGGCAGCTGTGGTGAGACCGCCCAGGCCGATGAGCGTGACCGTGCGAGCGGTGGGCCGGGTACGGCGCGCCAGGGCCCCGTACAGGGTGCGGCCGAGGGTCTGGCCGGCGCCTCCGAGGCCCAGGGCCCAGGCGGCCTCGCTGGTGGTGAAGCCGCGTTCGAGCAGGAGCGGGACCAGGGCGACGACAACGGCGGAGATGCTGAACGCGGAGAGGGTCAGTGCGGCCGCCAGCAGCCAGAACGGCCTGCTGCGGGCCACCGCGTCCGCGCCGCCGGTGATGTGGGCGGACGCTTGCGGCGCGGGGGGCCAGGGGGCGTTCAGTGCGAGCAGGTGGGCCGGGATGGTCACAGCGGCGAGGACGACGGCCAGGACGGCGTACGTCGCCCGCCAGGACATGTGGTCGGCGAGCGCCGCGGTGAGGGGCGCGAAGACGGTGGAGGCAAGGCCGCCGGCCAGTGTGACGAGGGTGAGTGCGCGGATGGGGTCGGGGGCCCACCACCGGGTCAGGGCGGCGAAGGCGGATTGGTAGAAGGTGGCTGCCATCGACATCCCGGCGAGCAGCCAGCCCGCGGTGAAGACGGCCAGGTTCGGCGCGGCCGCCACGATGAGGATGCTGAGGACGGCGAGGACCGAACCGGCGGTCATCACGGCGCGTGGGCCGCTGCGGTCGATGATCCGGCCGACCCGTATACCGGTGAACGCGGAGACGAGCAGGGCGGTGGAGAAGGCTGCCGTGGTCGCCCCGACCGGCCAGCCGGTGGCCGCGTTGATCTGCGGATTGAGCACCGGGAAGGCGTAGTAGACGATGCCCCAGCTGGTGATCTGGGTGGCGCACAGGGCGGGCAGGGCGGCGCGAGGCCGCGACCGGTCCCCCGTACCGGTCGCGGCCTTGCCGGGGTGCACGTCGGCCATGGCGCGGTCAGCAGCAGCTACCGGCCGCGGCCGGCTGGGCCGCGGTGGCGCAGCAGGTGCTGTCCTTCTGCTTGGCCAGGGTGTCGGCGTCGGCCTTGACGACGTAGACCTCCCACGGTTCCTGGCCGGGCCCGTGCACCCACACCTTGTCCTGCAGGGCGTAGCAGCAGGCGGTGTCGTTCTCCACGTCCGTCGCCAGGCCCTGCTCCGCGAGGCGGGTGGCCGCGGCGTGGACGGCTTCGGAGGAGTCGACTTCGACGCCGAGGTGATCCATGCGCGTGTCCTCCCCCGGCGTGCCCTGGATCAGGACGAGCTTCAGCGGGGGCTCGGCGATGGCGAAGTTCGCGTAGCCGTCGCGTACTTTGGCGGGTTCGGTGCCGAACAGCTTGCTGTAGAAGGCGATCGCGGCCTCGAGATCGGGGACGCGAAGGGCGAGCTGCACTCGGGACATGACGGTCCTCCTGCCGTGGGAGTGGAGGCGCCCCGGCCAAGTCGGGCTGGGGCGCCCGGGGTTCAGGTTCAGCAGCCGCCGGCCGAGGGCGTGTCGCCGGCCGCGGCTGTGACCGGGGCGCCGATGCCGAGCGGTACGAGTTGCGGTGCCGGGGCGCAGCAGCCGCCGCCGTCGCTCTGTTCGGCGGCCGGGTCGTCGAAGATGCCCGCGCCGCCGCACACGCCCGTTTCGGGAAGGGTGAGTTCGACTCGGTCGGCGGACTCCAGGTCGCCTGCGATGGCGGCGGTGACGGAGCGAACCTGCTCGTAGCCGGTCAGGGCGAGAAAGGTGGGAGCGCGGCCGTAGGACTTCATGCCGACGAGGTAGATGCCGGGCTCGGGGTGGGACAGTTCCGCGTGGCCGTGCGGGTAGACGGTGCCGCAGGAGTGCTGGTTGGGATCGATCAGCGGGGCCAGCTCGACGGGTGCCTGGAGGCGTTCGTCCAGGCCGAGGCGGATCTCCGAGAGGAAGGACAGGTCGGGGCGCAGGCCGGTGAGCACGATGACTTCGTCGACGGGGTCGAGGCGTCGGCCGTCCTCCCCGACCAGGATGAGCCGTCCGTCCTCCGCGCGGTCGAAGGCTTCGGTGCGGAAACCGGTGACGGCGTCGGCGTAGCCGTTGTCGACGGCTGCCTTCGCGGCCAGGCCCAGGGCGCCGCGGGCGGGCAGCTGGTCGCTCTCTCCACCGCCGAAGGTGTCGCCGCCGATGCCTCGGCGCAGCACCCACACCGCGTGGGTGCCGGGCTCCTCCTGAGCGACATCGGCGAGGGTGGCGAGCGCGGTGAAGGCGGAGGCACCGGAGCCGATGACGGCGGTGCGCTTGCCTGCGTAACGGGCGCGTACGGCAGGGTCCTCGAGGTCGGGCACGCGGTAGGTGATGCGGTCCGCGGCCCCCTTCTCGCCGAGGGCGGGCAGGCCGCTGGCCCCGGCCGGACTGGGAGTGTTCCAGGTGCCGGAGGCGTCGATGACGGCGCGCGCGAAGAGGCGTTCCTCACGGCCGTCGGCGGTGGTGACGTGCACGACGAAGGGCTGGCTCTCGCGGTCGGCGTCGACGATGCGGTCGCGTCCGGTGCGGGAGACGCCGGTGACGCGGGTGCCGTAGCGGACGCGCCGGCCGAGGACGTCGGCCAGGGGCTGCAGGTAGCGCTCGGCCCAGTCGCCCCCGGTCGGGTAATCGGTGACATCCGGCTTGCTCCAGCCCGTGGGGGCGAGCAGCTTCTCGGCGGCCGGGTCGGTGAGCTCGCCCCAGGTGGAGAACAGACGCACATGGCGCCACTCGCGGACCGCGGCCGCGGCGGCCGGTCCGGCTTCCAGGACCAGGGGCTCGATGCCGCGCTCGACAAGGTGGGCGGCCGCGGCCAGGCCGGTGGGACCGGCTCCGATGACGACGACGGGGAGGTGCTGCTCGCTCATGGTGGTCGATCTCCCTGAGTGGGTGGGGCGGGATCAGCGGGCGAAGGAGTAAGGGGATTACGTGCGCCGGCGGTGGGTCATGGCCCGGCAGGAGGCGTCGCGGACCTACGCCGACTCCCTGTTTCGATGTCTGTCGATGTCTGTCGTTGCCTGGAGCTTGCCACTCGCATCGACGAGTGTCAACATAGACGCATGTCGAAGTCAGAGGTTGTCGAGCTTCCCGTCCTGGACACCGGGACGGCGGTGCCGTGCTGTCCGCCGATCACCGCCGGGGAACTGTCGCAGGCAGACGCGGAGAAGATGGCCGCGATGTTCAAGGCACTGTCCGACCCGGTGCGGCTGCGCCTGTTCTCCAAGGTCGCCTCGTCCGCGGGCGGCGAGGCGTGCGTCTGCGACATCTCGGACGTCGGCGTCTCCCAGCCGACCGTCTCCCACCACCTGAAGAAGCTGCGCGAAGCCGGCCTCCTCACGAGCGAGCGGCGCGGGACCTGGGTCTACTACCAGGTCGCCCCGCCCGTGGTCGCCGCGATGTCCGCCATGCTCGACCTGCGCACCTGAGCGCACCGAGCCGCCCTGCCCTGCGGGTTCGACCGCCTACGCAGGGCGAAGACGGTGTGCGATCTGACGCGCGGCCTCGCGGGCAGTGCGGCCGACGCCGATCAGGGTCGCGGAGGCAGGTCCGGTCCAGTCGCCGTAGCCGAGCAGGTGCAGGCGCGGCTCGTCCACCGCGCGGGTGCCCTCCGTGGCGATGTGACCGCGGCGGCCCCGAAGGTGCAGTGGGGCCAGGTGGGACAGTGCGGGCCGGAAGCCCGTGCACCAGATGATCGCGTCGGCCTCGGCTCGGGTGCCGTCGGCCCACTCGACGCCACCGGCCACCAGTCTGGCGAACATCGGGCTCGCCTTGAGCAGCCCTCGATCCCGCGCCTCGCGCACAGGGGGTACGGCGACGATGTCGCCCAGCGACGCCACGCCGCCGGTGTCCGGGCGCCCCTCGTCGAGGGCGCGGCGGCGGGCGGTGGCCGCGTCGAACAGGGCACGGCCGTCGATGTCGTCGGCCAGATAGCGGGGCGGTCGCTGGGTGGCCCAGGTCAGCTCGGTGCCGGAGGCCAGGTCGGCGGCGATCTGAGCGCCGGAGTTGCCGCCGCCGACCACCACGACGCGCTGCCCGGCGAAGTCACGCGGACCGCGGTACTCCACCGTGTGCACCTGGCGCCCCTCGAACACGCCACGCCCTGGTACGGCGGGGAGGAAAGGGCGCCACCACGTGCCGGTCGCGCTGATCACGGCGCGGGCGCGCCAGGTGCCGGAGTCGGTCTCCACGCGAAGAAGGTCTCCGTCCCGGTGGACACCGAGCGCCCGCACCGGTCGCACGATCGGGAGCTCGTAACGCTTCTCGTAGTCGCGCAGATACGTCACCACATGCTCGGCATGCGGGTATTCCTCCCCGACTTGCGGCGGCATGAGCCGTCCCGGAAGAGAGGAGAAGGCGGCAGGCGAGAAGAGGTGGAGCGAGTCCCATGTGTGCTGCCAGGCACCCCCCGACGCCGCCTGGGCGTCGAGGATGACGAAGTCGATGCCGAGGCGGCGCAGGTGGTATCCGGCGGCGAGGCCGGACTGGCCGCCGCCGATCACCACCACCTGCGCATCAAGGGTCATTCAGCGGACCGGCCCTGCACGAAGATGAGCGCCACCAGCGCCAGACCGACGGCCCCGCCCACGAGTTGAGCTCCGATGAAGCCCAGCAGCGAGCCCGGTGCGATGCCCGCGAAGGTGTCGCTGAAGGTACGGCCGATCGTCACCGCCGGGTTGGCGAAGGAGGTCGAGGACGTGAACCAGTACGCGGCGCCGATGTACGAGGCCACGGCCACCGGCGCGAACCGCAGCTGGTGCGTGCGGGCCAGGCCGAAGATCAGCAGAATCAGACCGGCGGTGGCCACCACCTCACCCAGCAGCAGATGGCCGGCCGAGCGGTCGTGCGTCGACCACTCCACCAAGGGCTTGCCGAACATCGCGTCCGCCAGGATCGCGCCCGCGATGGCGCCGACGACCTGTGCGGGGACGTACACCGCGGCCTCGCGAGCCGTGACACCGTCGCCGCCCCGTCGGGCCGTCCACCACTCGGCCAGCGTGACGACGGGGTTGAAGTGCGCGCCCGACACCGGGCCGAGCAGCAGGATCAGGATGCCGAGACCGAAGACGGTGGCGATCGAGTTGGCCAGCAACTGCAGCCCGACGTCCTGCGTCAGCTCGGTCGCCTGAATGCCGGAGCCGACCACGACGGCGACCAGGAGAGCGATGCCGAGCAGTTCGGCCGCGGCCCTGGAAGGCAGTGGGGTACGGGGTGGGGTGGCACCCGGCGCGGGCTGGGGCTCATGCCGGGAAGCGGGAGAGGGTATGAGGGCCTCCCCGGCTCTGTCGTGCTCGGCGGCCTCGGTGGCGGTCAACAGGACTCCTTCATGCAGTCGCCGTAAGGACGGTGATCAGGGGCAGGACCGCTTGACGTTGCTCTCGGCGGTGGCGCGCGCGGTCTCCGCCAGGTCGGCGAACTGACCCGCGAGGGCGGCGATGACGTCGGGCTTGAGCCGGTAGTAGGTGAACCGGCCGCAGGGCTCGGTCTCCACGACCCCGGCCTCGCGCAGCACCTTGAGGTGGTTGGAGAGGTTGGTCTGCTTGGCTCCCGTCTCCTCGATCAGGTGGGTGCTGCAGAGTGTCTCCTCGGCGAGCAGGGTGACGATCTGGAGGCGGAGCGGGTCCGCGAGAACCCGCATCAGACCAGTGTCGACTGACGTCATCATGGACTGATACTGTCACATCACTCCGAGCTGATACCAGCCCGAGCTGAATCCTGGGCCCCGCATCCCCACACCCGACGAGGTCGTGCAGGCCGCCGACATCCCCCCTCGACCCGCTCACGAAGGAAGAACCCATGTCCTCCAGCCCGCTCGCCTCCGTGTTGTTCGTCTGCGTCCACAATGCCGGGCGCTCCCAGATGGCCGCCGGATTCCTGACCCACCTCGCGGGCGACCGGATCGAGGTCCGCTCCGCCGGCTCCGTCCCCGGTGACCAGGTCAACCCGGCCGCCGTCGAGGCCATGAAGGAGGTCGGCGTCGACATCTCCGCGGCCCAGCCGAAGATCCTGACCACCGAGGCCGTCCAGGCGTCCGACTACGTCATCACCATGGGCTGCGGGGACGCCTGCCCGATCTTCCCCGGCAAGACGTACCTCGACTGGGCACTGGAGGACCCGGCGGGCAAGGGTGTGGAGGCCGTCCGCCCCATCCGGGACGAGATCAAGACGCGCATCGAGGCCCTGATCGCCGAGATCGACGCGAAGCAGGAGGCGTGACCCCAGTGGCCGAGGCAGCCGAGAAAGCCGACGGAACCCACAGCACCGACAGCGACGGCATACGCGAGGTCATCGTCATCGGCTCCGGCCCCGCCGGATACACCGCCGCCCTCTACACCGCCCGTGCCGAACTCAGGCCGCTCGTCTTCGGGGGCGCCATCTTCGTCGGCGGCGCGCTGACGACGACCACCGAGGTGGAGAACTTCCCCGGCTTCCCCGACGGCATCGACGGCCCGGTCCTCATGGAGAACATGCGGGCCCAGGCGGTGCGCTTCGGCGCCGAGATGGTCGACGACGACATCATCGAGGTCGACCTCGGCGGCGACATCAAGACCGTGACCGACAGCGCCGGCACCGTGCACCGGGCGAAGGCCGTCATCGTCGCCACCGGGTCCGGGTACCGCAAGCTCGGCCTGCCCCGGGAGGACGAGCTGTCCGGTCGGGGGGTGTCCTGGTGCGCCACCTGCGACGGCTTCTTCTTCCGCGATCGCGACATCGTCGTGGTCGGCGGCGGTGACACCGCCATGGAGGAGGCCACCTTCCTCACCCGCTTCGCCCGCTCCGTGACCGTCGTGCACCGCCGCTCCACCTTGCGGGCCTCACAGGTCATGCAGCATCGCGCCTTCTCCGACGACAAGATCTCCTTCACCTTCGACAGCGAGATCGCGGAGATCAAGGAGGAGGACGGCAAGCTCGCCGGCGTCGTGCTGCGCGATGTCTTCAGCGGCACGACTCGAGACCTCGACGTGACAGGCCTGTTCATCGCGATCGGCCACGACCCGCGGACCGAACTGTTCAAGGGGCAGCTGGACCTGGACGGGCAGGGGTACGTGAAGGTCCACGCGCCGTCGACACGTACGAACCTCTCCGGCGTCTTCGCCGCGGGCGACGTCGTCGATCACACCTACCGCCAGGCGATCACCGCTGCCGCCGGCGGCTGCCAGGCCGCCCTGGACGCCGAGCGCTTCCTCGCCGCCCGTGCGGACAACACGGAAGCCTCCACAGCCGAGCCAGCGCGGGAACGCGACCTCGAGAACGTCGCCGCCTGAGCACCGACCCCGCCCCGGCAGACAGCGCGTTCAGGAGGACCGGACGAATCCTCGGCAGGCGCCCGGTGCCTTGTTCCAAAGGTGGCGACAGATCGTGGCAACCTGAGGGGCCTCTGGGCAGGATGCCGGTCATGACCACCGACCAGCCCCAGTCCCTTTGCCTCCCTCGGCCGACGCACTCGGCACCTGTCCTGTTCGGGGCGGGGGCTGCCATCGGGGTCCTGGGCGGGATGATCGGGCTGGGCGGCGCGGAGTTCCGCCTGCCTCTGCTGATCGGTCTGTTCGGGTTCGCCGCGCTCTCGGCGGTCATCCTGAACAAGGCGATGAGCCTGGTCGTGGTCCTGGTCGCGCTGCCTGCGCGGCTGGCCGCGGTCCCGGCCGCCGAGATCGCGACTCGCTGGCCCGTCGCGGTCAACCTGCTGGCCGGCAGCCTCCTCGGTGCCTGGGCGGGCGCGTCCTGGGCCGTCCGGATGCGCTCCGCCACCCTTTACAGAGTGCTGGCCGCCCTGATGGTCCTCATGGCCGTCGCGCTAGTGGTCACTCACATCACCACCGTGGATGCCCTCGCACTGCCGCTGGGGGCCCGGATCCCTGCCGGAGTCGCGGCCGGGTTCGGGATCGGCGCCGTCGCCGCGATCATGGGAGTGGCGGGTGGCGAGCTGCTGATCCCGACGATCGTGCTGCTGTTCGGCGAGGACATCAAGACCGCCGGAAGTCTCTCCCTGCTGGTCTCCCTGCCGACCATGCTGGTGGCCTTCGCTCGCTACAGCCGGGACGGCAGCTTCGCTGTCCTCGGCGCCAACCTCCGCTTCACAGCGGTCATGGCGGCGGGCTCGGTCACCGGAGCCGTACTGGGCGGACTGCTGCTCGGCGTCTTCCCGGACCTGGTGCTCATCCCTGCGCTGGCCGTGATCCTGCTCGTCTCAGCGGTCAAAGTCGCCCGTCACACCTGAGCGGCCGGATACCACCATCAGAGCCCATACCGTCTTGCCGGTGCGCGTAGTGCTGCAGCCAACCGTGTGGGCCAGTGTGCGGATGATGCCCAGGCCACGGCCATGGTCGCATCCGGAGGTGTGACAGGGGGCGGTGACGTCGATGGGTGCTGGGGATCCGTCGTGGACGGAGATGCGCAACTGCCGTCCTTCAAGCAGTAGTTGCAGGCCGACGGTCCCGGGGCGGGAGTGCAGGTAGGCGTTCGTCACGAGTTCGGAGACGACCAGGACCGCGTCGTCGACCAATGCCAGGGAGAGCCCCCATCCGCGCAGGGTCGTGGAGGTGTGGCGGCGGGCCCGGTGTGCTGCTTGGGGGGTGTGGTCCAGCGGGAGGCTGGTCGCGTGCGGGACATAGCTGTGCTGCCGGCGCATGCTCTGGTTGGTGGTGGTCTTCATGGGGGCCTCATCGAGGTGGGCATTTTTCGGGTTCTTCGGGTGGTGGGCTGGGCTCCTTCCTGTGCTGCTGCGGACGGCTTCGAGGGGGTGGTGGTACCCCGGATCCGGTGCGGGGCGGTTGGGGTTTCCGGATCCGGGGTGGCTGATGTCCCCGCGGGGCTACTTCACGGCGCCTGCGGTGAGGCCGCGGGTGAGGGAGCGCTGGAAGATGAGGAAGAAGACGATCATCGGGATGACGCCGAGGAGGGCGGCGGCGCTCATGGCGGTGGGGTCACTGGTGTACTGGCCCTGCATGACGGACAGGCCGAGCGGAACGGTCTGTTGGTCGTTGGAGATGAGCAGGACGAGTGGGTAGAGGAACTCGTTCCAGCTCCAGACGAAGAAGAACACACACATCACCGACAAGGTGGGCCAGCTCATCGGCAGCACGATGCGCCACAGGATCGTCAGGCGGCCCGCGCCGTCGAGCGAGGCGGCCTCGATGAGCTCGCGGGGGAAGGTGCTGAAGACGGAGGAGAGCAGGTAGGTGCCGAACGCGCTGTAGGTGATGCCGACCAGGATGGTGTAGCCGAGCTTGCCGTCGTAGAGGCCCAGTTCCTTGAACAGGTAGTAGATCGGGTAGACCAGGCCCTCTTGCGGCAGGACGTTGACGCCGAGGAAGAACACCAGGAAGGCGGTGCGCCACCGGATGCGGCCGATCCCGATGGCGTAGGCGTTGAGGAGGGCCAGGACGACGGCGATGACGACGACGCCGAGGCTGATCTGGATGCTGTTGACGAGTTTCTGGGTGAAGTCGACGCGCTCCCAGACGTCGCCGATGATGCTCCAGTTCCACTGCTCGGGCCAGGACAGAGAACCGTTGGCGCGGTAGTCGGCGCTGGTCTTGAAGGAATTGACCAGGATGATCAGGAAGGGGGCGAGGAAGGCGAGGACGAAGACGGTGACGGCGGCGACGACGGCGTAGGAACCCGCTCCCCGTCCGGCGGCCGTGGGCTTTCCGCGATGTCCTGTCCGGCGGGCGGGGCGCAGAAGAGCGGCCTGCCCGGCGTCCGGCGCAGTGGGAGGAATCGTGTCGGTCTTCATGGTCATCCGTCCTCGCGGGCCTGGCGGGCGAGCATCGTTCCGGCGATGACCAGCACGAGCAGGGTGATGGTGCTGGAGATCGCGGATCCGTAGCCGACGTCGGCGCGTTCGAAGAAGTTCTGGTAGGCGAAGTAGGCGGGGACGAGGGTGGAGTTGCCGGGACCGCCGCCGGTGAGGACGAAGATCTGGGCGAAGACCTTCAGGCCGGCGATGGTGGTGGTGACCAGGACGACGTAGACCTCGGGCCGCAGGATGGGGACGGTGATGCGGGTGAAGCGCTGCCACCAGCTCGCCCCGTCGAGTGCGGCGGCTTCGTAGAGTTCGGGGTCGATGCGCTGCAGGCCGGACATGAACAGCACGAGCGGGTAGCCGAGCTGCATCCAGACCAGGACGCCGAGGACGATCCACAGGGCGAGGTCGGGGTCGCCGAGCCAGTTCTGGGCGAGCGAGGAGAGCCCGATGGTGTCGAGGATGCTGTTGACGGCGCCTTCGGGGGCGAGGATCCAGCCCCACATCAGGCCGGTGACGGCGACGGGGATGACCTGCGGCAGGTAGAGGCCCGAGCGGAAGACGCTGACGATTCCGTCGCCGTGCTTCTTGCCGATGTAGTCGAAGAGCAGGGCGGCCAGGAACAGGCCCAGTACGGTGGGCACGATCGCGATGCCGACGATGACGAAGGCGATGTTGCGGAACGAGGCCCAGAAGTCGGCGTCCTGGAAGAGGCGGGTGTAGTTGTCCAGGCCGGTGAAGGCGGGGGTGCCGATGCCCTGCCAGGTGGTGAAGCTGTAGTAGAAGGTCATCACCAGCGGGACGACGAGGAAGAGCACACTGAGCAGCAGGCCCGGTGCGAGGAAGACGGCGTAGCCCGTGGACCGCGGGTGACGTGTGGTTTTCACGGTTGCTCCTAGGTGGGCGGGACGGCGTCCCGGACTACCGGGGCGCCGTCCCCTGAACGACGCAGCACCAGGGGGTGCTAGGACCGGCCGGCGACGTACGTGTCGTAGGGGGCCGCGAGCTCGTCGAGGACCGTGTCGGGCTTGCCGCCGTTCATCAGGTTCTGGGTGGCTGCCAGCCACGTGTCGTAGTAACCGGTCACGGGCCAGTCCGGGTAGAAGGCCAGGCCGTTGTTCGTCTCGTAGGTGTCGAAGGCGGTGATCAGCTCCTTCGCCTTGGCGTTGCCGATGATGTCGGCCTTGGCGGTGAGGGGGACGCTGCCTTCCTCACCGATCAGCTTCTGGACCTCGTCGGACATGGTGATGGCGATGAAGTCCTCGGCGAGCTGCTTGTTCTTCGCCTTCGTGGGGATGACCCAGTGGTTGCCGCCGGAGCCGAGCGTCTTCTCGCTGCCCGGGTAGGGGGCGGTGGACCAGGAGAAGTCCTTGATGTCGGTGCTGAGTCCGCCGAACCACCAGTTCCCGCCGACCATGATGGGCCGCTTCTGGGAGACGAACTGCTCGGTCATGTCACTGCCCTTGAGGCCGACGTCCTTCTTCTCGAAGTAGCCCTTCTTCAGCCACTCCTGGTACTTGTTCACCGCGTACGTCATCTCGGGGCCGTGGAAATCGACCTTGCCCTTGTAGAGCTGGTAGTCGTCCACCCAGGCGTCCGTGGCCTTGGACACGGCCAGCAGGTAGAGCCAGTGGCCGGCGGGGTGGTCGTTGCCGGCGTTCGCGAGCGGTGTGACGCCGGCGGCCTTGAACTTGGCCAGCGCGGCCTCGAAGCTCTTGAAGTCGGTGGGCTTGGTTATGCCGTGCTTCTTGAACAGGTCGTCGTTGTAGTAGGTGAGGACGAACTCGCCGTAGTTCGGCACGCCGTACCACTTGTCGCCGCCCATCTCGCCCTTGGCGTCGTAGCGGGCGGTGACGGAGGCCCGCTCGCTGATCGCCGTGTCCCAGCCGTGTTCCTTCACGAGAGGGGTGAGGTCGCTGAGCAGGCCTTGCTTGGCGAGCAGGCCGGTGGTGGCGTTGCCCTTGTTGTACTCCATGACGTCGGGCGCCTTGTCGGAGTTGAGGATCATCCCGGCGTTCTGCTGGATCTGCTCGAACGTCTTGCGCTCGAAGACGACCTTGACGTCCGGGTGGGTCCTCTTGAACTCGGCGATGGCAGCGTCCCAGGCCTTGCTCAGGGCGCCGTCCTGCTGCTCGTAGTGCCACAGCCGCAGCGTCTTGCCGTCGCCCGCGCCGGTGTCGGAGCCGCCGCAGGCGGTCAGCGGGGCCAGCAGGGCGAGGGTGGAGGCCGCCAGGAGAAGGGTTCTTCCGCGGGCGGTGCGGGTGCGCGGGTTGTTCATGGCTGGTTCCTTGGTGTGCGTCGTTGCGGCAAGGGCGGGCGTGTCAGGCGGTGCGGCGGCGGTGGACGCGGGCTTCCCACGGGCGCAGGGTGTAGGTGCTCGTGAGAGGTGAGGCGGCCGGAAGGTTGGCGATGAGCGTGTCGCTGTCCTCCCAGCCGTGGGGCAGGCCGACGGTGAGGTCGCCGGCCCCGAAGTTGGCGATCACCAGCAGCTCGGTGCCGGAGGCGGCGTCGTGTCGGGTGAAGGCGTAGAGCTGCTCGTGCTCGGGGTGGAGCAGGTGGAAGTCGCCGTGGGTGATGGCGGGTTCGGTGTGGCGCAGAGCGATCAGGCGCCGGTAGTAGTGGAAGACCGAGTCGGGATCGGCGAGTTGTGCCTCGGCGTTGATGTCGACGTGGTCGGGGTTGACGGCGATCCACGGGGTGCCGGTGGTGAAGCCGCCGTGTGCGGTGGCGTCCCACTGCATCGGGGTGCGGGCGTTGTCGCGGCTGCGGTGTCGCAGCCCTTCGAGGATGTGTGTCTCGTCGGCGCCGAGAGCGAGCTGGTCGCGGTGGTGGTTGAGCGATTCGATGTCGCGGAAGTCGTCGATGGAGGCGAACGGGGCGTTGGCCATCGCGAGCTCTTCGCCCTGGTAGACGAACGGGGTGCCGCGGTGCAGGTGCAGCACGGTGGCCAGCAGCTTGGCCGACCGGTCGCGGTAGGCCGGGCTGTCGTCACCGAACCGGGAGACCACCCGGGGCTGGTCGTGGTTGCAGAAGTACAGGCTGTTCCAGCCGGTCTCCCCGAGCCCGGCCTGCCAGCGGCCCAGGCTGGCCTTGAGGTCGGTGAGCTTCAGCGCACGGACGTCGAACTTGCCGCCGGGACCCTGATCGAGCCCGACGTGCTCGAACTGGAAGACCATGTCGAGTTCGCGGCGGGCGGGGTCGGTGAACAGCCGTGCTTCCTCGACCGTCACGCCGGGCATCTCGCCGACGGTCAGCAGCGGACGCGGATGGCCGTCGAAGACCTCACGGTGCATCTCGGCGATGTACTCGTGGACGCGGGGGCCGCAGATGTAGTGGGCGCTGCCGTCTCCGTGGCGGCTGCCCTCGTGCACCGGCCCGTCGGGCAGGCCGTCCGCCTTGGAGATGAGGTTGATGACGTCCATGCGGAAGCCGTCGACGCCCCGCTCCAGCCACCAGCGCATCATGGCGTACACCGCCTGACGGACCTCGGGGTTGTCCCAGTTGAGGTCGGGTTGCTTGCGGGAGAACAGGTGCAGGTAGTACTCCCCGCTCGCCTTGTCGTACGTCCATGCCGGGCCGGAGAAGAACGAGCCCCAGTTGTTGGGCTCCGCGCCGGGCGTGCCGGGCTCCATGCCCTCGCGTGCCGGGCGCCAGATGTACCAGTCGCGCTTGTCACCGCCCGGGCCGCCGTCACGGGAGGCGGTGAACCAGGAGTGCTCATCACTGGTGTGGTTGACGACCAGGTCCATGACCAGCTTCATGCCGCGCTCATGGACGCCGGCCAGCAGTCGCTCGAAGTCGGCGAGCGTGCCGAACAGCGGGTCGATGCCCTGGTAGTCGCTGATGTCGTAGCCGTTGTCGTCATGCGGCGAGGGGTACACCGGGGAGAGCCACAGCACGTCGACACCGAGCTGCGACAGGTAGTCCAGGCGCTCGATGACGCCTTGGAGGTCCCCGATGCCGTCCGCGTCGGAGTCGGCGAAGCTGCGGGGATAGATCTGGTAGACCACCGCGTTGCTCCACCAGGAGTCGGCGGGACCGGCCACGTTTTCGGGCACGTCAAAACCTCGTCATGTGTCTCGGGTACTGGTTGTCGTGGAGCTGAATCGGGTCAGGACAGCGCCGCGCCGACCGCGTCCTGGATCACGAGGCAGGCGGCGCCCCGGGCCCAGAGGTCGTGGTGCACGGGGTCGACGTGGATGTCGCAGTCGTGGGCGGCCGTGGAGAAGGCGTGGGCTTGCAGGGCCTGGGACATGGCGGCTCCGAAGAGGTCGTGGGCCACCGCGCCCTCACCAGCGATGATGATTTTCTGGAGGTTCAGCAGATTGCACATGCCCGCCAGTCCCCTGCCGAGGGCGGTTCCGGCCTCGGTGAAGGCGGACCGGGCCACGGTCTGCGCCGAGCCGGTGCCCGAGCGGGCCAGCTCCATCGCCTCGGTGATCCCCGCACAGGAGACTCCGGCGTCCTGGAGGTGGCGCAGGACGGCGCGGTCGCCGGCGAGGGCTTCCAGGCAGCCGCGGCGGCCGCAGCTGCACATGGGGCCCGTCGGGTCCAGAGGCAGGTGGCCGAGCTCCCCGGCCAGTCCGGTGGCGCCGGAGAACAGAGCGCCGTCGAGGAGCAGTCCGCAGCCGATGCCCGGACCGACGGTGACGACGGCGAAGGAGTCGACGTCCCGGCCCTGACCGAACCAACGCTCGGCCACCACAAGGGTGTTGACGTCGTTGTTCACCACGACGGGAAGTCCTGTGGCCGCACGCAGCGGCCCGGCCACATCGACCTTGTTCCAGTCCAGCAGGGCGGAGTAACGGCAGACTCCGGCACTGGAGTCGACGTGACCACTGACCCCGACCCCCAGTCCCAGCACCCTGTCAGCGGCCTCGGGGGCCTCCGCCAGGAGTCGCCGGGTCAGGTCGGCGACGGCGGACAGGGCGGTTTCCGGGGTGCAGTCGGCGATCGGCTGCTCAGCGCGCGCCAGGACGCCCGCGGCCATGTCGGTGACCACTCCGGAGACCTGGGCCGGACCTATCTTGACGCCGACCACGATGTGCTTGTCCGGGTTGACCTGGAGCATCTTCTGCGGTCGGCCCCGCCCCTGGGGGGCGGTGTCGAGCTCGCGGAGGTAGTCGTGCTCCAGCAGCGGCGGAAGCATACGCGTCACGCTGGACGGCACCAGCCCGAGCCGCTGGGCGAGCTGGGTCCGGGAGATGGGCCCCGCGGTGAGCACGGTCGCGAAGATCTCCGCGCGGGTCTGCTCACCGACAAGCTCCGAGAAACGGATCTTGGACGGGGTCATCACACATGCCTCCGAAGCAGTGATCGGCTGGAAGGAAGTCGGTCGGTCCGGTGCCGAACCGCTGGTCGGACTGCGATGACTGCGGCCGACTGCGGATGACAGGAGTCTGACCCTCTCTATTTCGTGCGTCAAGGAAGAAAACTTCGCGTTACGTAACCGTGACCCCGACCTCTTGAGGGAATTAGCGGGGCTTTTGTCCCGCTCGCCTCCATTCCTAGGGTGCCACTCGGCCGAACCGTGGACGAGATCTTGTTCATTTCATTGACACCGCGAAGAAATGACGCGACGTTATGCCGCGACCGCAGAACGGCGATGGACGGCTGCACGCACGCATCCCGCACCGGCTCGAAGGGAGGTCCCCTCGCGACAAGCCGCGCAGCTGCTCCAGCCGACGCGTGGCCCGGTCACCCGTGACCGAACCGGCCGGCAGTACCGCAAGCAGCCGGACGCCGGTGCTCCTGACCTTCTTGTACCTGTCTTCAGCCCTGCTCCCTGCCCGTCGGACGGGCGCAGGCGCGGGGCAGGTCCAGCGCCCGCGGGCGCTGCTTTCCCCAGCAACGGAATGAGGACTCGTCATGCCCGCAGCAAGACTGAGCCGGCTGGCGGCGCTCGCCGCCGGCCTCGCTCTCGCCCTGGCCGGCGCCGTCGTGCCCGTCGGCACGGCGAGCGCGCGACCGCTCCCGGTGCAGGCGGCATCCGCCGCCGAGGCCGCGACCGTCACCACGGCCGACAGCCCGCAGCTCAAGACGTGGTGGCACGACAATCACGAGTACAACACCACCAGCCCGGTGGCGAACGACAAGGTACGGCGGTCGCAGTTCTACGACGTCCAGGTCGCCACCGCAGCGGCCCCGACGACGAAGTACGACTCCTTCGCCTACATGAGCATCCCGCGCAGCGGCAAGGGCAAGATCGGCTATACGAAGGAGGACGGGGCGGAGTTCTCCTCGGCCGCGAACCTCACCATGAGCTGGTCGTCCTTCCAGTACACGGCCGATGCGTGGGTCGACGTCTCCCTGCGCACCGGCCAGACAATCTCCTCCGCCGACCAGGTGAAGATCAAGCCCAGCAGCCTGAACTTCGCCAAGGAACTGGTGGACGCCGACACCGTCCGCGTCAAGGTGCCCTACAACTCGGCCGGTTACCGGTTCTCCGTGGAGTTCGACCCGCAGCTGTACACGGCGTACAACGACATGTCCGGCCCCGCGAACGACGCCGGCAAGCTGACCACGCAGGGCGGCGGCGGCAACCGGGCCATCCACACCGAGCCCCGCAACTCCATGATGATCTTCGCCGAGCCGGCCCCGACCGGGGCCGAGAAGGACCGGCTGGTGCCGACGTCGGCCTCCGGCAGCATCCACTACCCGCAGCAGGGCCAGGTCACCAACCTGAACACGATCAGCGAGGAGATCGTGTACTTCCGGCCCGGCACCTACTACATGACCTCCAAGTACCACGCGCTGCTGCCCAAGCAGGTCAAGTGGGTCTACCTGGCCCCCGGCGCGTACGTGAAGGGCGCCATCCGGTTCCCCGACGACAGCCAGGGGCTGTACAGGGTGACCGGCCAGGGCGTGCTCTCCGGTGAGCAGTACGTCTACGAGGCGGACACCAACAACAACTATGACCACCTCTCCGGCGCCTCCAACTGCCACTCCAGCTGCGTGAAGATGCTGCAGTTCGCCTCCGCGCAGGGCCGCCAGCAGCACCTGGACCTGCAAGGCGTGACCATCAACGAGCCGCCGTACCACTCGTTCGTGGTCTACGGCGACGAGCAGACCTTCAGCATGCGGGTCGACAACTACAAGCAGGTCGGCTCCTGGTACTGGCAGACCGACGGCATCGAGCTCTACCGCGGCAGCACCATGAAGAACACGTTCTTCAACGCCAACGACGACGTGCTGAAGATGTACCACAGCGACGTCAGCATCGATAACACCGTCGTCTGGAAGAACGAGAACGGACCCGTCATCCAGTGGGGCTGGACCCCGCGCACCATCGACAACGTCCGGGTCAGCAACACCCACGTCATCCACAACCGCATGTACTGGAAGGACGTCAAGTACAACACCTGCATCCTCAACTCCTCCTCCCACTGGGAGGACATGGGCTCGACCACCAAGGCCGACCCGGGCTCATGGGTGAAGAACATGACCTTCGAGAACATCACCGTCGAAGGGATGACCAACTGCGCGATCCGCGTCTTCGCCCTGTCCAGCGCCGAGAACATCCACGTCAAGAACCTCAAGATCGACGCCTGGAACCAGCTCGACGCCTCCTCCCAGGTCAGCCTCCTCAAGCGGTACACCAACTCCGCCGGACAGAAGGTCACCCTCGGCAACGAGACGCGTGACAGCCGCGGGCTGAAGCTGGAGAACTACACCGTCGGCGGCACCGCCATCCAGAAGTCCGGCACCAACTGGGCCGCCGACAAGCTCGGCCGGATCGGCTTCGATGCCGAGACCTGGGACAACTGGAACGCCTGGGGACCGGGCGGCAACAACCCCGATCCCGACCCGGTCACCGGCGGCAAGATCGTCAACGGGGCGACCTCCAAGTGCCTCGACCGGGCCGGCGGCGGCACGGCCAACGGCACCGCCGTACAGCAATGGACGTGCGCCAGCACGCCGTCGATGACCTGGGCCCTGGACGGTCAGCAACTGAAGTCCGGCGGCAAGTGCCTGGACGTCGAGGGCGGAGCCACCGCCAACGGCACCAAGGCGCACCTGTGGGACTGCGGCACCTGGGACAGCCAGAAGTGGGCCTTCCAGACCGACGGCAGCCTGAAGAACCTCAAGTCCGGACGCTGCCTGGACATACAGGGCCAGAGCACCGCCGACGGCGCCCGTCTGCACCTGTGGGACTGCGGCGGCTGGGCCAGCCAGAAGTGGACTCCGGCCGGCTGACACGACCGGTGGCCGTCGGCGCACCCGCACCGCCGACGGCCCTCCTCACACCGGTATCCCTGGAAGGAGCACCATCGTGGAACTTCCCGCACGCCACGAAGCCACCGTCCTGGGCCTGTTCCGCATGGTCGCCGGGCTGCTGTTCGCCTGCCACGGGGCCGCGACGCTGTTCGACGTCCTGGGCGGACCCCACGCAGGCTCGACGCCCGGGCCGGGCCAGTGGCCGGGATGGTGGGCGGCGGTGATCCAGCTCGTCGGCGGGGGCCTGGTGCTCGCCGGACTGTTCACCCGGACCGCCGCGGCCCTGTGCTCGGGCTCCATGGCCTACGCCTATTTCGTCCACCACCAGCCCGACGGCCTGTTCCCTCTGGAGAACGGCGGCGAGCAGGCGGCTCTGTTCTGCTGGGCCTTCCTCCTCATCGCCGCCCTCGGCCCCGGCCGCTGGCCGGTGACGGCGCTGCTCGCCCCGCGCGCGAGCACGCGACCCGCCCCCAGGAAGGAGGTGGCGGACACGCAAGGAACCTGAACCCCTGGCTGTCATGTGCACGTAATTCGCGGGTGGGAGTCCTCCGCTCGCGACCCCCGAACAACCGGAGGAAGAGCACCATGAACCGCACACCCGCAACACCCACGCGCCGCACCGCGCTCGGCGCCTCAGTGGTGACCACCAGCCTGCTGTGCCTGCTTCCGCTCGCACCGTCGGCCGCCGCACACGGCACGGTGATCACCCCTGAGACCCGCAACTACGGCTGCCTGCAGCGCTGGGGATACACCGAGCCGAACGAGGCACAGGACCCTATGTGCTACCGCACCTACCACGAGAACCCCAACGCCATCGCCGCATGGAAGGCCGTCTACGCCAACAACACCGGCGACAACTACAAGCAGGTCATCCCCGACGGGCAGATCTGCAGCGCCGGCGGGCAGGGCGAGACCAACTACCGGCCGCTCGACCGCCCCGGCCCCTGGAAGACGACCACCATCGGCTCCGACTTCACCGTCGACATCTACGACGAGGCACGACACGGCGCCGACTGGCTCGAGGTCTACGTCACCAAGCAGGGCTTCAACCCCGAGTACCAGCTCATCGGGTGGAACGACCTGGAACTGGTGAAGAGGACCGGCCGCTACTCCTACCAGCCGCACTACGTCACCGACGTCTCGACGTCGGGCTACAGCGGACGGCACGTCGTGGTGACCGTCTGGAAGGCGTCGCACATGGACCAGAAGTACTTCCTGTGCAGCGACGTCAACTTCACCTGACATCCGCCGGACGCGGTTGAACCAGCACCCCGGCAAGCCGGCCCCGCGAGGCGCGCACCTCGCGGGGCCCTCCCCCACTCCCCCGTCACCGGCCGGCCGCCGACGCCGGGCCGGGCGCCTCCCGGAGGCCCCATGCTTGACTCTCACGCCCCTGAGCACACCTCCTCAGCCCGCCGGACAACCGCACAGCGCGCGGCCGAGTACTACCGGGCGCGCAGCATCACCGTGCTGCGCATCAGCGTCGGCATCGTCTACTGCTGGTTCGGGGTGCTCAAGTTCTTCCCCGCCGCGAGCCCCGCCGAGGAGATCGCGGTCGCCGCCATGAGCGAGCTCACCGGCGGACTGCTGCCCTCCCACGTGTCCCTGCCGCTGCTGGGAACCGCGGAGACGCTGATCGGACTCGCCCTGGTCACCGGCCTGCTGCTGCGGGTCGCCTTAGCCGTGTTCTTCGCGCACATGGCCGGTGCCTTCAGCTCCCTGGCACTGCTGTCCGGGCAGATGTGGCACCACGGCGTGCCCACGCTCGAAGGCCAGTACGTCCTCAAGAACCTGGTCCTGGTGGCCGCCTGTCTGGCTGTCACGTCCGACGAACTCACTCGCTGAAGCCCGGCCTGCGGGCGTGCGGCTGCCCACCGAGATCCTCTCCGTGGTGCGTCACACCGGCGCGACCACCGTCTACGTCACCCACGACCAGGCCGAAGCCATGGCACTGGGCGACCGCGTCGCCGTCCTGCGCGACGGCGTCCTGCAGCAGATCGGCGCCCCGGACGAGCTGTACGACCTGCCCGCCAACGCCTTCGTCGCCTCCTTCGTGGGCACACCGCGCATCAACCTCGCGCACGGCACCCTCTACGCGCCCATCGACGGCGCCATGGAAACGCTCCGCGGCGCCCTCCCCCACCGACCCCGCCGCCACCCCCGCTGCCCGACCACTACGGAGTCGGCGAACTCGTCCTGCGCGCCCGCCAGGCAGCGGGCTGCCGGACCGGGGACCGCATCCCCCTCCTCGTCGACCTGCGGGCGCTGATGCTCTTCGACGCGCAAGGCGGGCTTCAAGGGCGCCCGATGAACAACCGGGCCGGGGTGACGAGCCGGTCATGGAGCCGGGGTGGCAGGAAGAGGCCGGCGCCCAGGCCGGAGGTGCGGGGCGGGTCGTCGGGCCGGGCGGCGGGCTGGGGCGGCCGGTGTGTCGGTGGGGTCGGGTCGAGGGGGACGGCCGCCGTGATGACGGCGAGGAGAAGACCGGTGGAGCGGTTGCTCAGGATGCGGGCGGCGGTGGTGAGGCGGTGGCGCTCGGCAAGAGGAAGCGACAGCGCCACGCAGCGGGCCTGACCGGGAAGTGGCAGCGGGATGGCGGCGCATACGTCGGTGTCGCAGTACTCCATCACGTCGAAATGGGATCCCGCGGGACCGTGCTTGTCGAGTGTGCGGTAGAGGGCCTGAGGGTCGGTGATGGTCCTGGCGGTCAGCGAGACCGGTCGCCAGCGTGAGAGGTGGTCCTCTCTGGCTTCGGGTGTCAGTTGGGACAGGATGCTCTTGCCGACCGCGCTGGCGTGGGCGCATTCCTTGAAGGGCACGTACTCGTCGACCTTCGGGGCGTCGGCGGTGTAGGAGGCATGGGTGACGGTGAGGTTGCCGTCGGTGTAGGCGCTGACGTAGATCGCGGCTCCGGTGTCCTCCCGCAGCCGGTCCAGGACCTGCTGGAGCACGTCCTCGCCGCGTGCGGTCGCCTGCATCAGCGGGCCGGCCGTGTAGGTGCCGTCAGGCTGGAGGGCGGTCAGGCTGTTGTCACTGAGCCAGGCCATCAGCTCCTCGGCCGCCGCCGCGGTCACGCTCGCCGCGCGGGCGGCCTCGGCGACCGTGACGGAGCCCTGCGAGTCGTGGACGAGGTGCAGCACATCCAGTACGCGCAGCGCGGATTCCCATTCGCGTGGCTGGTGTTCGGGGGCCGGGCGTGCGACAGGCGGGGTCCATAACGTCCGGGGCGGCGCCCACAGCCCTGGCGTGGAGTCGGATGCTGGCGGCCCCGTAGGGCCCGTGCTCACATACGGGCGCGCCGGGGCGACGGCGTCGTGCCGTAGCCGCTGCGCCTCTTGGCCGGTGCCACCGCCGGTGGGGGTCGTCCCGAGTGCCGAGCGGACCTCCTCGCAGCACTCCGGGTCCTCCACCACGGCCATGTCCTCGGCAGCGGTGGGTGACGGCTGGTCTGCTGGGCTCAGCAGGCGGCGGGCGTCGCCGTGTCCGTGCCGGGCCGCCTCCGCCACCAGGAACCGCACGTCCTCGTGCGAACCGCCGCTACGGCAGGCCAGGGCCGCCAGCTTGAACAGGGCCCCGGGGTGCCCCCACTCGGCAGCCGCGCCCAGGCAGTCGGCGGCCGGGCCGAGCTCACCTCGCCGCAGGGCTTTCGAACCCAGCCGGTAGAAGGAGTTCACCCGCTGCGCCGCGTCGGCGCTGAGCGCGTAGACGTCCGTCAACGGCCCGAAGTCCCCGCCGGGCCTGTCCCAGAAGTCATGGGGTCCGGCGAGCTGGGCCAGCATGTGCGCGAGGCCGGCCGGGACCATCTGCTCCGGGTGCCCCGCCCCGCCGCCGCGGTCGTCGTCCCTGCCCACATCCGTCACCTGTTCCCCTGCTTTCCGTGCTGCCGCTTTTTCCGCTGCCCGTCCCGAATGTGCCCAGCCAGGGCATGCCTCAGCTGCGTGACTGCCTTGTTGCGCAGGTTGTGCAGGCGGGCCGCCGGTATCCCGAGCGCGGCCGCGATCTCCGTGTCGCTCATGCCGCGGCTCTGCAGATCGACCACCCGCTTGCGCAGGCCGGGAGGCATGGTGGAGATCGCCGGGATGACCAACTCGTGCAGCACCCGCTGATCCTCGTCGCCCACCTCCCGCTGCCGCGGCACCACGGTGTCCAGGGCTTCCGTGCTGCCGAGCAGCACTGTCCCTCCGTTGGTCCGCTGTCGCTCGCGCAGCATGTCGACGGCGAGGTTGCGGGCCGTCGTCCGCAGGTATGCGGTCACGTTCGTCTCCGGCGCGAGCTCTCCCGCCGCGGCCTTGCGTGCCACGGCCAGGACGGCTTCCTGCACGATGTCCTGGCAGGTGGCCAACGACAGTGTCCGGTACGAGCGTTGCAGCACGGCAGGCTGTGTCTGCACGAACGCCGGGTACGCCTCCACCAGGCGCTGGCCGACCGTCGCGCTCACCGCGACGGCCTTCCCCGACAGCGGGTCGCCTACCACGCTCCGCGCTCCGACTCGGCGGCCGCGTCCCCGCCGCCGACACGGACGGTGAGCTCGACACGCACGACGACCACCCCACCGCACGGAGCCGCCACGGGCGCGACCGGAACACTCTCCACCCGGCCCTCCTGGCTGCCCCCCGCCGCTAAGCCGGCGTCGGACTGTGCGGCCTCACGGCCGGCAGACTTCTTTCGCCACACGCGCACCAGTGCGCCCAGCGCGTGCACCGCGCTCACGGCGGCCGGGACGTACCCGGTCCACTCCAAGAACGGCGTCATATAGGTGGCTCTCCATCCATCGGGCAGGAACGCGGTCCGCGTCTCACCCACCAGACGTACTCGGGCCCCTCAATCTCCCCCGCAGCAACGCCAGTTCACCTGTGAGGGGGATCGCTAGAACATGGGAGCGAGGTGTCGTGGGCGGATCGTCACACCCGCCCGGGGGTGGGGGCGAGGACCGGCTCAGGGCTCCGCGGCACGTCGGCTTCCTCCACGCTGACGCGGGGCAGGATGCGGTCCAGCCAGCGGGGCAGCCACCACGTGGCGTTGGCCATCAGCGCCATGACAGCGGGAACCAGCACCATCCGTACGATCGTCGCGTCGAGCACGATCGCCGTCGCCAGGCCCAGACCCATCATCTTGACCAGCGGGGAGGGGTTGGCGACGAAGCTGAGGAACACCACCGTCATGATCAGCGCGGCGGAGGTGATCACACGGCCCGTGGCGGCGATGCCGCGCGCCACCGACTCGGTGTTGTCCCCTGTGACCTCGTACTCCTCGCGGACCCTGGACAGCAGGAACACCTCGTAGTCCATGGACAGTCCGAACAGCACCGCGAAGAAGATCGTCGGCAGGGGTGACACGATCGGGAAGGTTCCCTCCAGGTTGAACAGGCCTCCGAGCCACCCCCACTGGAAGACGGCGACCACGACGCCGTAGGCGCCGCCGATGGACAGCAGGTTCACCACGGCGGCCTTCACTGGTATCGCGATGGAGCGGAACACCAGCATCAGCAGCAGGAACGAACTGAGCAGGATCGCGCCGACGAACACCGGCAGGGTGTCGGCGAGTTGTCGGGTGAGGTCGTCGGTCATGGCGGTCATGCCGGACACGGCGACGTTGTCGGGGACGAGGTCGCGGATGCGGTCGAGCGTCGCCGACGTCTCGGCGTCCGCTGGGGCGGTGGTGGGCTGCAGGGGCAGCACCACCGTGTCACCGGCCGCGGACGTCCGGGGCTCACCGACGGTGGCGATGCCCGGGTCGGCGGCGATGCGCTCGGACAGCGCGGGGATGTCCTCGGCGTCGGCGCCGGGGTTGCGCAGGTCGGCGACGACCAGGAGCGGGGCGTTGACGCCGGGGCCGAAGCCTTCGGTGAGCAGGTCGTAGGCGCGGCGATGGGTGGTGCTGGTCGCATCGTTTCCCGCGTCGGGGAAGCCCGTCTCCATCCGCAGCGCGGGGGCCGCCAGCGCGAGTAGCGCGGTGGCGGCGACGATCAGGTAGGGCCATGGCCGGCCGGACACCCGGTGGGCGAAACGCCACCATGCGCTGTCCTCCGGCTTGCGCGCCGGGCGGTTGCGGCCCAGGAGCCGCCGTTTGTGGATGCGGTCGCCCAGCAAGGTCAGCAGGGCGGGCAGCAGGGTGAGCGCGGTCGCGACGGCGAAAAGGACGACCAGCGAGGCGCTCAGGCCGATCGAGGTCAAGAAGCCCAGGCCGGTCAGCGCGAGGGCACCCATCGCCACGACGACGGTGCCACCGGCGAAGAGCACGGCCGCGCCCGCCGAGCCCATGGCGTGGGACAGGGCGGCGGAGTTGTCCTGGCCGGCTGCGTGGTTCTCGCGGTAGCGGGCCACGATGAACAGGGCGTAGTCGATTCCGACGCCCAGGCCGATCATGGCGCCGATGGTCGGGGCGGCGGTGGAGACGTCCATGGCGTTGGCCAGCAGGGTGATGCTGCCCAGCCCCGCGGCGACGGCCACCAGGGCCAGCGCTATGGGCACCAGCGCGGCCACGAGCGTACCGAACGCCACCACCAGGATGACCAGTGCGGCCAGCAGGCCGGCCGCCTCCGCACCCGACGTCGGTGTCTCGGCGTTGATGAAGACGGCGTCGCCGCCCAGTTCGGCCACGACACCGTCCTTGCCCAGGGGGTCGATCGCAGTGCTCAGCGCTTCGATCTGCGCGGGAGCGACCTTCATGGTGGGCACGTCGAAGGTGATCTCCGCGAAACCGATCCGCCCGTCGGGCGACATCGTGCCCGCCGGGAAGGGACTGGTCACCGCGGCGACATGCGCCACCTCGGCCATCCGCGCGACCGCCGAGTCGACGGCAGACCGGTGACGATCGAGCCGTTGCCCCTCCGGTACGGCGAACACGGCCAAGGCGCTGCCTCTGGACGCTTCCGGGAAGCGCTCTTCGAGCAGTTCCATCGCCTCTTCGCTCTGGCTGCCAGGAGCGACCAGGTCATCGACGAAGGACCCGCCGGCCGTAGCGGCCAAGGGCAGCAGGAGGAAAAGGGCGACTCCCCACGCCGCGATGGTGGCCCACGGTCGGCGGGCGCTCGCCCTGCCGATGCGTCGAGTAAATCGGTTCATGGTTCCGTGGACTCCTGTCAAAGGGCTGCCGCCGACGTCTTCGCACAGCGACGGCATACGGCGTGAGGGCTCCCATCGTGGGCGCCGCAGCCGTCGCTGTCCCCGGCCGCCGGAGGGGTTCGCCACTCCGGCCCCGGACGGGGAAGTCCGGCGCGCGCCTCCCCCTGGAGGCGGACAGCCGGATCCGCCTGCCGACGGGTGCCGACGTCGTGGGCGTGGAAATACGATGGCGCTTCAGGCGCCGTGACCATCGAGGTCGGCGCGGCACGACAGCCCGGTGATGGAGCGAGGATGAACCGCACGGCACAGCCTGCCGGGACGCCGGTGCGCAGCGTGCCGTCCAAGTTCCGTGGCCCCTTTGTCCGGTGGCCGCGGATCGCGGACGCCACCCTCGCCCTCGCCATGTTCGTGGCGGTGACCTCCCTGGAGGAGGGGCCGGGAGACTCCCTCGTCGTCCGCCCGGTCGTTGACCTTCCTCCAGCGGTCCTCCTGCTCTTCGCGGCAGCCGGTGCCGCGCTCTACTGGCGTCGGCACAAGCCGCTCGCCGTACTGAGCGTGGCGCTCGCGGCGTGGGCCCCGATGCTGGGCAGCAGTTACGCCAACGTGGGCGGAATCGTGATCGTCGCCCTGTACAGCGCGGGACGGCACACCCAGGACCGGCGGTGGGGGCCCCTCGGCGTCGTGGCTGCGGTCGGCGCGGTCACCCTCGACGGCCTGCTCCTCTCCCTGCCCGCGGGCGAGATCGGCTTCGGCTGCCTGGTCATGCTCGGGGCCTGGTACATGGGCCGCCGTCTGCGGCTGCGCTCCGAGCGGGCTGCCCAGCTCCGTCAGGAGCAGGCCGCCGAGGCACAGCGCATCGCCGCCGAGGAGCGCACCCACATCGCCCGGGAACTGCACGACGTGGTCGCCCACCGGGTGAGCATGATGACCGTGCAGGCGGGCGCCGCCCGGATGGTGGCCGCCGAAGACCCGCAGGGCGCCCTGGAGGCGATGACGGCGGTCGAGGAAGCCGGACGCCAGGCACTGGACGAGCTGCGGCATCTCCTGGGAGTGCTGCGCCCCAAGGCCGAGCGCGACGGACTCGGCCCCCAGCCCGGACTGACCGATCTGCCCCGGCTCGTCGCGCAGGTTCGTGAGGCCGGGCTCGACGTCTCCCTCACCGACGACATCCGCGCTCCCCTCCCGGCCCGCGTGGAGCTGTCGGTGTACCGCATCGTCCAGGAGGCCCTGACCAACGTGCTCAAGCACAGCGGACCGCACACCCGCACCGAGGTCCGCCTCGGACACGACCAGTGCGGCCCCGGCATCAGTATCGAAGTCCTCGACGACGGCCAGGGCGCCGCCCTGCAGTCCGTGTCCGGCACCGCCCGCACCACGGGCATGGGCGGCCACGGCATCGTCGGCATGCGGGAACGGGCCCTGCTGCTCGGCGGCACGCTCGACGCGGGGCCACGGCCCGGCGGCGGTTTCCGCCTGACCGCCCATCTGCCCGTCCAGCCCGTCCTCGGGGAGCCCGCGTGACCATCCGCGTCGTTGTCGCCGACGACCAGGCGCTGGTCCGCCGCGGCTTCGCCATGATCCTGCGGATCAACGACGACATCGAGGTCGTGGCCGAGGCGGGGACCGGGCTGGAGGCGATCGAGGCGGCACGCCGGGAACGCCCGGACGTGGTCCTCATGGACATCCGCATGCCCGAGATGGACGGTCTCGAAGCGACCTCGCGGATCCTGCAAGAGGCCGACTGGCCGGTGCGCGTGCTGATCCTGACCACGTTCGAGCCGGACGAGTACGTCTACGAGGCGCTGCGCGTCGGAGCCAGCGCCTTCGTCCTCAAGGACATTCCCCCGGAGCAACTCGCCGTCGCCGTACGCACCGTGGCCGAGGGCGGGGCCCTCCTGGCGCCCTCCATCACGCGGCGGCTCATCGACCAGTTCGCCGAGCGCCGGGTCGTCAGCTCCGCCGTGTCGGGCCGGGTGGCGCGGCTCACCGACCGCGAGCGCGAGGTCGTCATCGCCGTCGCCCGCGGCGCGAGCAACTCGGAGATCGCCGAGCAGCTCTTCATCGGTGCCGCGACCGTCAAGTCCCACGTGTCGAGCATCCTCGCCAAGCTCGGTCTGCGGGACCGCATCCAGATCGTGATCTTCGCCTACGAGAGCGGACTGATCGAAGCCGGTGACCACGACGTCGGTCACTGACCACGGTTGCTCGGGGTTGCCCTCAGTCGTTTCTCCGGACCGGCGGGGCCTGCACGGTACGGCAGGTGAGGGCGGCGTGGATGGTGGGCAGGTCTGTGGGGCGTGAGGCGTCCAGGCCGGTGAGTCCGGCGATTTTGCGGAGCCGGTAGAGCACAGTGTTGGGGTGGACATTGAGGGCTCTGGCGGTGGCGCGCCGGTCCAGGTCATGGCGCAGGAAGGCCGTCAGCGTGACCAGGAGGTCGGCGTGAGCCTCCAGCGGCTCGAGCAGTTGGGCGACATGGGCACGGGCGGGGCCGGGCCGGGAGAGCTGGTACTCCAGCGCGAGGTCTTCCAGCCGGTACAGGCCCGGTGGGCGTGCCGAGGCGGTGGCGATGTGGGCCAGTTCGGTGGCGATGGGCCACACCCGGGCGACATCGCCGGGCAGGGCCGGGACAGCCGCGGCGAGCACGGTGGCACCGGCGGCTCGCCGCAGGCGGGTCAGGAGCTGCGTGGTGTCGTCCCAGTGGGCCGGGCCGAGTTGCGAGGGGTCGGTGTCGCTGGGCAGGAGTACGAGGCCGCCGGCGGTGGTCAGTGAGGTGAGGGCGGTGCCGCGGCTGTGGAGGGCGAGTTCCGTGCGCAGGCGCCGGAGCTTGCGCTGCGCCGCGGCGTTCGTGTCGACGCCGGGTGCGTGCTCATCGGCATGCGGACCGATGGCCAGGGCGAGGACGAGGTAGCCGGGGGGAAGGGTGAGGCCCGCTTCTCTCGCCGCTCCCTCGTCGACGCGGCCTTCGCGCAGGGCGGTCAGCAGCAGTTGGCGGGCGCTGTGCCGTTCGCCGACGGTCGTCGACATCTGGTGCAGGTAGCCGGCCGTGACGGCGGTGGTGACGTGCTGGAGGTACTCCAGCAGCAGGCTGTGCATGGCGGTGACGGCCGGAAGGTCTTCGGGGCGGGCCGCCGCGGTGACGTCGTCCGAGCAGAGGCGGGCTCCGAGGAAGTAGGCGGAGACGATCGCCTCGGCCGGCAGCCCTTCCTCCGCCCGGCGTGTGGCCGAGCCGGTCAGCAGCGCGAGTTGCTCGGGGCCCGGCATCGAGCCGCTTTCCAGGATCCGCGCGAAGTCGGTGATGCCGCGACGGATCATGCGCGCGACATCACCGTTGAGCTGCTCGGCGGGCAGCTTCCGGTAGACGGGCAGTTCCGTGGTCAGCCGCTCCAGGACCGCTGCCTGCAGCCGGTACACGGATCTGAGCAGGTACTGCTGCACGCTCTCACCGCTGTCGCCAATCGTGCCGACGTTGTACGCGGACACAAACCACCCCTCGGAACGCTGTTCTCCTGACCGGAAGCACGGGGAGCGGCAACCGACATGATGTATCGCACCACAAACCTACCGGCCGGTAAACAGGGCTGTGCGCCCGCCGTCCGCCCTCGACCCCTGGCACCCCGGCGCGTCCGCGCGCACCCCCCGTGAGCCGAAGGAGCCGCACGTGAACCTCAGCCTGCGAACGGCGCTGGCAGCCACCGTGGCCGCAACAGCCCTGGCAACGACCCTTGCCACACCGGCCGTTGCCGCCGAGACCACCGAAACCCTTGAGTACGTGGCCCTGGGCGACTCGTTCGCCGCCGCACCCCTGGTGCCGCCGATCGACCCCTCGAACCTGCTGTGTCTGCGTTCCCTGGCCGACTACCCGCACATCGCCGCCAAGGCGATGGGTGCCAGACTCACCGACGTCAGCTGCTCCGGCGCGACCGCCGACCACTTCACCACCTCCCAACATGCGGGAACCAAGCCCCAGTTCGACGCCCTGACCGCCGAGACGGACGTCGTCAGCATCACCATCGGCGGCAACGACACCGGACTGGTCGCCACCGCCCTGGGATGCGTCAACCTGCTGCCCAAGCCCCTCGGCACCAGCTGCGCCGCCAAGAACACCGAAGACGGCGTCGACACCGTGAAGGCACGCATCGACGCCTGGGCGCCGAAGTTCGCCACCACGCTCCACCAGGTCCGGCAACGCGCCCCGCACGCCGAGGTGTTCGTCATCGGCTACGGCAACTACATCCGTCCCGGCGGCTGCTACCCCACCCAGCCCATCTGGGACGTCGACGCCACCTACATCCAGGGCGCCGTCGATCACCTCAGCGCCGCACTGCGGACGACGGCCCGGCAGAACGGTGCTGCCTACGTGGACACCTACTCCCTCGGCATCGGCCACGACACGTGCGCGGCACCTGCCGACCGGTACATGGAAGGCCTCATCCCCACCCACGTGGCCACCCCGCTCCACCCCAACGCGAACGGCTCCAGGGCCATCGGCCACGCCCTCGCCTCCGCGGTCCTCTCCACCACCACTCGCACGGGCTGAGCACACGCGGCGGTCCCGCGGTGGCCGCGGGAGGGGAGGCGCAGTTGCTGCCTTCCCTCCCCTCCTCGACCGCTCAGGCCGTGACCGCGAACAGGCCTGTCCTGTCACCGAGTTCCGCAAGGGAGACCTTGCCGGGGATGCCATTGGCGTCGTCGCCGGTGTAGCCGAGGCTCCGCTGCCACTTGGCGTACCCGGCGACCGTGCTGGAGCCGAACGACCCGTCGCCTGCGAACGCCTTGGCAAGGAAGCCCAGCTGGACCAGGGCCGCCTCGGTGAGATTCGTCCCCGTCATATAGGTGATGTGGCCCTGCCCGGCACCCGGGTCGGTCTTCGCGGCCTTGATGAGGCGCGACAGGTCGACTCGCGGCTTGGCCGCAGAGCCGTCGCCCGGCGTGACGGCCCCGCCCCCGCCCGGCTTCCGGGTCAGCTGCTTCTTCACGTCGGCACGGAAGTCGTCCATGTCGAAGCTCGGGTCGATCTTGCCGGGCTGGACCTCCTTGTGTCCCGCCACCGACTTCTCACTCCAGCCATGGGCCCGGCAGATCGCGGCGGCCCACAGCACGGCCCGGCGATACTGGGCGTCCGGGTACGGATCGTTGCCCTTGCCACGATTCTCGATCTCCAGCCCGTACAACACGTCGTTGCCGTCGGCGTTGGCCTGGTTGTCGTGCGGGAGGGGAGCTTCGGCGCGTAGCGCATTGAGGACGTCGAGATCGACGGCACCGGCGTGGTTCGTCCGGCCGTGTCCGATCAGCCACAGCCCGGCGGTCTTGCCCAGCCAGGCATGACAGAGCGGACCCGGAAGATCAGGCCGGCCCCTGAAGCAGAGCTCCTTGTCGTTGTGGCCGCCTGTGTGGTGGATCAGCACCCCGATCACCGGGCCGAACGTCTTGCCCGTCGCCGCCTCGCGATTGTGGGTCCTCCAGCCCGCGTGCTCGTGCACGGTAAGACCCTCGGCCTTCAGCGCGGCGAGCATCTTGGCAGAGGAAAGGGGTCTAGCCATGATCGGAAGCCTTTCGACGGGTCGTCACACAGGGTCTGCGCCAGCGCAGTTGTCGTCGCGCCCCGGCGTGTGAGGGCACCCGGTACAACGACGACCGAGCCGGGACGGTTCACGCAGGACGGCACGCTGGTTCCTGAGCGGTCGGCACCCTAGAAATCGATGCGATCGCGATAGATACGGGTCACGGCCATCCAGCCCAGTGTGAAGGGCACGCACCCGAACGCGAACATTCCAAGGGCGGTGGTCCCGGCGACGTCGAAGGCCGCGCCCTCCCCCAGGAAGAGCTGAGCGGTGGTCTGGAAGGCCCAGTGGAAGCCGATCCCGGCCGCGATGTCGCCGGTCGCGGTGCGCAGGACGCCCAGAACCAGAGCGCCTGCCAAGGCCGCCGCAGGACAAGGAGATTGCTGTGGATGTAGCCGCGGAAGACCAGTTCCTCGGGCAGCGCCTCGTAGAGGAAGACCAGCACGAGGAGCAGGGCGGCAACCCTGGCGACCTCCGCGGCGGATGTCCACGCAACGACATCGACCCACCCCAGTCCCAGGCACAGCCCGAACCCGAGGCCGGCGGGGACGGCCCGACAAGCCATGCCCAGCAGTACGTGCCGCCCGCTCGTACGCAGGGAGGCCAACCCCGCGTCGGCCCAGGGGCGGTGATCCATCAACCGCCAGGCTGCGAGCACCATGGGGACGACGAGCGCGATTGTCAGCACAGCCCGTACGGTGTGCGTGCGGCGGTCGTACGTGTAGCTCAGCGGCGCCCCGTAGAAGACGAACCACCACAGCAGCACAGCGGCCGCGAGCACGGCCAGCACCCGAGACAGCACGGCGGGAGGGGGGTGCTGTCTGCCCGTGGGGCACCCGGCCCCCCTCTCAAGGTCATGACGCCGCGCAGGTACGGGCCTGTTGCTCATGGGCCGGAAGGGAACGGTCCGTCCACAGCCGGTACGGCACTGGCCACGCCCGCCCCGCACCGGACCCCTCAGCGGGCGCGCAGGGCGTCCACCGCCATGCGGGCCACCGTGCCGATGACCGCGTCCGCGCCCGGCAGGTTGGCGGCCGTGGAGGCGGAGCGGGTGAAGACGGCGACGGCGTACCGGCCGCCGTCGGGGTACTCGACGACACCGACCTCGTTGCGCACCGTGGGCAGGCTCCCGGTCTTGCCCGCCACTCGCACGTCGTCGAAGGGGAAGCCGGAGGCAAGCCGATGCGGCCATACCTGAAGGCCCATGACGCGGCGCATCGCCGCACAGTGCTCCGCCGGGGCGGCCGCGTCGGTCCATACGGCGGTGAGCAGCCGGGTCATGTCGCGCGGGGTGCTGTGGTTGGTGGCGGCCGGGTCCAGGACGCGCAGCCGGGTCAGAGCGTGCGGTGCGAGCAGGGCGGCGGCCCCGCCCGGGCCGATGTCCTCGCGGAGCAGGGCGAGCATGCCCCCGAAGTCGTGGCTCGCGTGGGTGCGGTCCAGGCCGAGGCGGGCCGTGGTCCGGTTGACGGCGTCGATGCCGACGCGGTCCATCAACAGGTCGGCCGCCGCGTTGTCGCTGACGGTCATCATCAACTGGGCCGCGTCCCGCAGCGAGAGGCGTACGGGGTCGAGCAGGGCGGCCAGGCCGGTGGGACCGGCCGTACGCTCGCCGACCGGGCACTCGATCTGCTCGGTCAGGTCCACCACTCCGTCGGCGGCCTGCCGGTACAGAGCCACCAGCAGGCACAGCTTGTGGACACTGGCGGTGACGACCGGCAGATCGGCACCAGCGTCGACCTGCGCGCCGGAGTCGACGTCCACGGCGTGCAGGCTGCCGGTGACACCCGCTTCGCCGAAGGCGGCGTGGATGCGGCGTACGAGAGAGGACGTCACAACAGGTACTCCGCTACCGGGCGCAGGTGCAGGGGACGGTCGGGAATGTCCGGTCCGGCTTCGGCGGTCGACCGCAGGGCCTCGCTGACTGCCTCGGCGAACGCCTGGACCGCCGTGTCACCCCGGCCTCGGGGCCAGGCCACCGAGGAGCGCACCGCGAGGGGTGCCCCGGCCAGGGGGCGCCAGACGACTGCCGGGTCCGATCCGCCGCCGTCGGGCCGGGCGGTGTCACGGGGCGCGAACGCGACGGCGTCGGCCGAGAGGATCAGCCCTCGGACGAAGCCGGATCCCCGCCCGTGCCGGACGGCGGACGGGGTGTAGCCGTTGCGGGCACAGGTGGTCAGGACGTCGTCGTACAGGGCGGGGGCGTCGGCGTGGGGGAAGAGGGCCAGCACATGGCCCTGCAGGGCGGCGAGCGGCACTTCGGTGAGCGCGGCGGCGGACAGGTGCCGCGGCAGCAGCACGCCCAGCTCGCGGCGCAGCACCGGACCGAGTTCGAGGCCGGTGACATCGCAGGGGTGGTGGATGAGTCCGACGTCGAGTTCTTGGGCGGCAAGTCCGGCGAGTTGAGCGGAGGTGGTGAGTTCGTGCAGGTGCAGCTGTACGCCAGGGTGGTGTTTGTGCAGGTCCACGAGGGCGGCGGCGACCGTCTCGCCGGCGATGTCGGACGGCAGCGCGGCGCGCAGCAGCCCGCTCTCCCCCTGGCTGATACGGCGAGCCGCCCCACGGAGCGCTTCCGCTCGGACGAGCAGGTCACGGGCGTCTTGAAGGAGCAGCGTGCCCGCCCTGGTGAGGGAGACGTGGCGGCTGGTGCGGTCGAAGAGCCGTACGCCCAGCTCGCGTTCGAGGCGCTGGATGCGCTGGGACAGCGGCGGCTGCGCCATGCCCAGCCGGGACGCGGCACGGCCGAAGTGCGACTCCTCGGCCACAGCCACGAAGCACTCCAGGTGCCGTATCAGATCCACGAGCCGTGATGATATACACAGTGGATAGATCTTGATCCATATCGGTTTCGAACATGAACGACGGAGCCGTCTCCGTCCCGCCCTGCCGCAGGGCTTCGACTTGGTGTGAGCAGACGACATGAGCAACGACACCCTGTGGAACGTCCTGCTGGACGCCGCCCGCCAGGCCCCCGAGCAGGTGACCTTGCATGTGCGCGGCGACGGGGGCGAGTTGGCCGTGACCTACCGCCAACTGCTGGCCGACGCCTTGCGGGTGGCCGCAGGGCTGCGGGCGGCCGGTGTCGCGCCCGGCACCTGTGTGCCGCTGGTCGCCGAGCGCAGCGAGGACTTCCAAATGATGTTCTGGGGTCTCGTCGGCGCCGGTCTGGTCCCCGTGCCGCTCGCCGCGGACACCCGCCGGGTGGCGCCCGTGTGGGAACACCTGGGCCGACCGCACCTGTTCGTGGACGCGGCCGGGGAGGAAGCGGCGCGGCACCTGCCCGCCGAGGCCGCCGTACTGCGGGTGGACCGGCTGCCGGACGGGGAGCTCGGGGACGCCGTCCGGCCGGGTGCGCCGGGTGATCTGGCGTTCGTGCAGTTCTCCTCGGGCAGTACCGGGCAGCCCAAGGGCATCGAACTCACCCATGCGGCGGTGACGGCCAACCTGCGCCAGATCATTGCCGTATCCGAACTGGGCGCCGCCGACGTGGTGGTGAGCTGGATGCCGTACTTCCACGACATGGGGCTGATCGGCACGCACCTCGCGCCGCTCGCCGCCCGTGCCCGGCAGGTCAAGATCGGGCCGTCGGCGTTCGCCCGGCGGCCGGGACTCTGGTTCGAGAAGGCCACCGCCCACCGGGCGACCCATCTGTCGGCCGCCAACTTCGCGCTCGCGCTGACCGTCCGGCGGACGACGGAGGCGGACATGGCACGGTTCGACCTGCGCAGCGTCCGGCGCGTGGTGGTCGGGGCCGAGCCGATCTCCGCCACCGTCTGGCGTGACTTCACCCGCCGCACGCGGCTCGCGGGACTGGCGGCGCACGCCCTTCAGCCCGTGTACGGGCTCGCCGAGGCGACCTTGGCCGTGACGTTCCCGCCGTCGGGCGAGGTGGCCGTGCCGCTGGCGGTGGAGCGGGACGCGCTCAGCCGCGGCCGGGTGGTGGACGCCTCCCCCGACGCGGCCGACGGCGCCGTCGAACTCATGGACCTCGGCCGTCCCGTGCCCGGCTGCTCCGTGCGGATCGTCGGTGACGCCGGACAGGTGCTCGGTGAGCGGCGCGTGGGCCACATCGAGGTGCGCGGACCCCAACTCGCCCGCGGCTACCTGGGGCTGCCCGACGCCACCGCCGCCGCCTTCGGCACCGAGGGCTGGCTGCGCACGGGAGACCTGGGTTTTCTGCGGGACGGGCGCCTGTTCGTCAGCGGCCGGCACAAGGACGTGCTCTTCCTCAACGGGCTGAAGTACCACGCCGCCGACCTGGAGGAGGTCGCCGCCACGACGCCCGGGCTGCCGCCCGGCACCGCCGCGGTGGTGGGGTCCACCGACCCCGTCACCGGCCATGAGCGGGTGCTGGTGTGCGTCGCCTGGGCACGTCCCCCGCGCTCGGCCGACGAGGTGCTGCGACGGGTCGCCGACCGCGTGGGCGAGGCTCTCTTCCACGAGGACGTGCGGGTCGTCGCCCTGCCGCCCGGCCGCTTCCCCCGCACCACCAGCGGCAAGCTGCGCCGCCATGCGCTGCGGAAGCGGTTCGAGGCGGGCCGCTTCCCCCACGTCGTGCTCCGCACGCCCGGTGGTGTGGCCCGCGACCCCGGCGAGCGCGATGTGCCCCGGGCGCAGGCCGCGGCCGAGCGGACGGTGCGCCAGGTGTGGGCCGCGGTGCTGGGGCTGCCCGTCGAGCGGATCGGCACCCATGTGTCCTTCCGGGCGCTCGGCGGGACCTCGCTGAAGGCGATGGAGGTACTGGCCGCGCTGGAGGACGCCTTCGGCCGCCGCCTGGAGGTGTCGGCGCTGCGCGCCGGGGCGGACACGGTGGCCGACATCGTCGACCACCTGCTCGACGAACCGGAGGCGAAGTCGCAGGCACGGCAGGCCATGACGTCCTCCCGAGTAGGCAACACAGGTACGGGCGGCACCCTCGCCGTCGTCGGTCTCGCCTGCCGTTTCCCCGGCGCCACCACCCCCGACGAGTACTGGCACCTGCTCGCCGAAGGGCGGGACCTCGTCACTCCGGTACCGCCGCACCGGTGGGAAGGCGAGCAGATGCCCGAAGCCCGGTGGGGAGCGTTCCTGAAGAACCCGGCGGACTTCGACACCGCTCGCTTCGGGATCGGCGACGAAGAGGTCCGGGCCCTGGACCCACAGGCCCGGCTGCTGCTGGAACTGGCGCACGAGGCCCTGGAGCGGGCCGGTTACGCCGGTCCGCGCCGCCGCGCTCATCGCATCGGCGTGTTCGCCACGACCGGCGACAGCGGCTACCGGGAACTCCTGGAGCGGGCACACGGCACCGACCTGCCGCCCGCGGCGCTGACCGGTAACCTGCCCAACCTCCTCGCCGCGCGCATCGCGCAGAGCTTCGACCTGGACGGTCCGGCCCTGGCCGTGGACACGGCCTGTTCGTCCGCCCTCGTCGCCCTGCACCTGGCCCGCCGCAGCCTCGCGGACGGCGAGTGCGACATCGCCCTCGTCGGCGGCGTCAACCTGCACCTCACGCCGACCGCGCACCGCATGCTGCACGCCGCGCAGGCCCTGTCCCCGACCGGCCGCAGCCGCGCCTTCGGAGCCGCCGCGGACGGCTTCGTGCCCGGCGAGGGCGGCGCGGTGTTGGTTCTACGGCGGACGACGGACGCACAGCAGGCGGGCGACGAGATTCTCGCCCTGGTCCGCGGCACCGCCGTCAACAACGACGGCACCTCGCTGAGCCTGCTGGCACCCAACCCCGCCCGCCAGCGCGAGGTCATCACCGCCGCCCACACCACCGCGGCCGTCGACCCGGCCGACGTGACGTACGTCGAGGCACACGGCACCGGCACGGCCCTCGGCGACCCGGTGGAGCTGATGTCGCTCGCCCACGCCTTCCCCCCTCTGCCCGACGGGCACCAGCGTCTGCTGGGCTCGGCCAAGACCAACATCGGACACCTGCTCAACGCCGCCGCGCTGCCGGGCCTGGTGAAGGTCGTACTGGCGCTGCAGCACGGCCAGGTACCGCCCTCACTGCACGCCGACCCGCCCGCCGCGCCGGTCGCCGGGTCCGGGTTCCAGGTGCCCGGCAGGCTCGTCCCCTGGCCCGCGCCGCCTTCAGGGGGCCCGCTCATGGCAGGGGTCAACGCCTTCGGCTTCGGCGGCACCAACGCGCACGCCGTACTGGAGCAGGCGCCGCCACCCCTCAGCCGTACCCCTGAGACGCAGACGGACGGGCCCCACCTCCTCGCGCTCTCCGCGACCACCCCACCCGCCCTGCGCGCCCTGGTCCGGGAACTGTCCGACCACCTGGCCGCCCGCCCGGACATCACCGAGCCCGACCTGTGCCTGACCGCGGGCACGGCCCGCGACGACGCCCCGCACCGGCTCGCGCTCGTCTGCGACGGTGACGTACGCGCACAGCTGACCGCCCTGGCCTCGGCGAGTGACACCACGCGACAACCGTCCACCGGCACCGTCCAGGCGCGCCCCCGCCTCGCCTTCCTCTTCCCCGGTCAGGGCACCCAGCGTCCTGGCATGGCGGCGGGCCTGTACGCCACCGCGGGCGTGTTCCGGGACACCCTCGACGAGGCCTCCGCACACCTCGGCCCGCTGTCCGGCCGCACCCTCACCGACTGGTGCACCGACCCCGGCGTCGACCCTGCCGACCTGGCGCGCACCGAGATCACCCAGCCCGTCCTGATCGCCTACGCCGTGGCGCTCACCCGGCAGTTGGGCGCCTGGGGCGTCGTACCGGACGCCGTCACCGGTCACAGCGTCGGGGAACTGGCCGCGGCTTGCGCGGCGGGCCTGCTGCCGCTGTCCGACACCGTCCGCTTCGCCGCCGAACGCGGCCGGCTCCTCGCCGAGCTGACCGAGCAGGGCGCGATGGCCGCCGTACGCGGGGCGGACGACGCCGTTCACGCCCTGGTCGCCGCGTCGGACGGCGCGCTGAGCGTCGCCGCCCGCACCGCCCCCGGCCGGCTGGTGCTGTCCGGGACCGTGCGCGCGGTCGAGGACGCGGTCGCCGAGCTGACCGGGCGGGGCGTCTCCGTGCAACGGCTCAGCGTCACGCGCGCTTTCCACTCACCGATGATGGAACCGGCCGCGCGGGCGCTGTACGACGCCGCCCGCGCCCTGCCGCCGGGGGCCGCCGCGATACCGCTGCTGAGCACCCTCACCGGCGACTGGGCACCCGCCCCCGACGCCTCTCACTGGCGCGAACACGCCCTGCGGCCGGTGGAGTTCGCCGCTGCGGCGCGGCGCCTGGTCGAGGACGGCTTCGACACGTACGTGGAGGTCGGGCCCGGCACCGATCTGCCGAGCGCCGTACGTCTGGCCGCCGACGGGTCCAGCCCGGCGCCGGTCACGCTCTCCGCCCTCCCCGCCGCGCGTGAGGGGGACGGGTGGGACAGGGGTGCGCTGCTGCGTACCGTCGCCCGGCTGTGGACGCGTGGTGTCGCCGTCGACCACGCCGCGCTCGCCCCGACGGGACGCCGGGTGCCGCTGCCCACCTACCCCTTCCAGCGGCGGTCCTACTGGCCCGGACCTGACGCCGCCGCCCGGCTGCTGCACCGGGTCGCCTGGACGCCCACTGCCCTCTCCGAGCCGCCGGGACCGGTGCCGGTCACCCTGGTCGCGGGGCCCGACGGCGATGCGGTGCGGGAGCTGTCCGCGCGGCTGGCCGAGTGCGGGGTACCGGTGGCCGAGGCGGGTACGGCGTCCGCGCACACCGTCGTCCACCTCACGGGGCGGGCGGACGACGACTCGGGCGTGGACGCCGCGGCCGCCTTCCGGAACACCCTGCGGCTCTTCGACCGGGCCGGTGCCAAGCGCCTGTTGCTCCTCACCGAGGACGCCCACCGCACCGGCGCGGACGGTGAGGCGACTCCGCGTCCGGGACAGGCCCTGCTCACTGGGCTCGCGCTCGCCTTCCCGGAGGAGACCGAGGACGCGGAGCTGGTCTGCGCCGACCTGTCGTCCCGGGACACGGCCACGCAGCAACTCGCCGGCGTGGTCGCCGAGTTGGGGGCGCCGGGCGAGAAGGTGGCCGTGGCCGCCTGGCGCGGCGGTGCGCGGCTGCTGCGGGGGATCGAGCCTCGGCCCGGTGACACCGTGGCGGACTGCGAGGACCGGCTGCCCGTGGACGGCACCTACCTGATCACCGGCGGCGCGGGCGGCCTCGGTGCCGCGCTCGCCCGGGACCTCGCCGGGCGGGGCCGCCCCACTCTCGTCCTCACCGGCCGTTCCCCACGGCCACCGGCCGCGCTGCTCACCGAACTCGGCGAACTCGGCGCCGACGCCCGCTATCGGCAGGCCGACGTCACCGACGAACGACGGCTCGACGCGCTTCTCGCCGAACTCCCGCCGCTGGACGTCGTGTTCCATTTGGCCGGGGTGGCCGTTCCAGGCTCCTTGCGGGGCACCAGCCAAGCCGACACCGGCCGTTCACTGGCCGCCAAGACCATCGGCACCCGCCTGCTGGCCCGCACCCTCCACCGCCACGGGCACCGCTCGGCCCTGTGCGTGGCCTTCTCCTCGGTGGCGTCCGTCCTCCCCGGTGCCGCGGGCGCGCTGGGCGACTACGCCGCCGCCAACGCCTACCTCGACGCCTTCGCCGCGGCCGAGCGTGCCGCCGGGCGCCGCTGGCTGGCTGTGAACCTTGGCGCCGTGGCCCGCACGGGGCTGGCCGCCACCGCGGCGGAGCGCATGCCTCTGCACGCCGGGGGCACACCCCTCGCACCGGCCGAAGCGCTGCATGCACTGCGTGCGGCATGCGCCGCCGACACCGCGCAGCTCGTACTCGCCGACATCGACGGTCACGCGCCAGCGGTACGGCGTCCTCGGCACCGGATACCAACCCCGGTGCCCGCGCCTGCTTCCGCCGTATCCGGATCCGGCACCCGCGCCCTCGTGCGCACCCTGCTCGCCGAATCCCTGCACCTGCCGGCCGAGGCGGTCGACGAAGACACGCCCTTCCTCTCCCTCGGCCTGGACTCGCTCACCGCGGTCGACCTGGTCCGGCGACTGGAACGCACGCTGGGCAGGGAGCTGCCGACGACGCTGTTCTTCGAGTACCGCACGGTGCGGGAACTCTGTGCCCACCTGGACACCGCCGCCTCCGACACGAACGCAACCACCCTCCCGACGAGCGGCGTCCCGGAAGGCACGCCGTTCCCCCTCACCCCCGTCCAACTGGCCCTGCACACCAGCAGCGTCCTGTATCCGGGAACCCCGGCACGGGGCTGGGTGCGCCAGACCATCCACGGCCCCCTCGACCCCGGGCCTGCTGCGCCGCGCCCTCGCCGCGCTCGCCGAGCGGCACGGCATGCTGCGCATCCGGCTCGGACAGGACGACGCCCACCCCTCCCCCGTACCGCACCAGACGGTGACGACGGGTGCCGATCCGGCCGTGTGGTTCGAGACGCGGCCGTGCCCCGAAGGCGGCCTCGAAGCGCTGGAGACGGAGCTGGCCAATCGGCCGCTGGACCTCACTGGCGAACCTCCACTGCGGGCGTTGCTGCTGACCGAAGACGCCCAAGTGGCCCATCTGGTGCTGTGCGCGCATCACGTCGCCGCCGACGGCTACAGCCTCAACGTCCTCGGCACGGAACTCTGGACGCTCTACACCGGCCTCACCCTGGGCCGCGCCTCCACCCCGCTGCCGCCCACCGCGGACTTCGCCGCCCTCGCCACCGGCGGCACGCCCTCCGCCCGCGCCGAGGACACCACGTACTGGACGGCCCGCCTCAGGGGCCGCTCCCCCATGCCCCTGCCCTACGACGGCCGCCCCGACCCCGATGAGGGCCCCGGCCCGCTCGTCACCGAGCACCGCTTCCTGGACGAGGCCCTCGTCGCCGTCCTGCGCGAACGGGCCGCCCGCTGGAACGTCTCCCTCTTCCACCTCCTGCTCGCCGCCTACGCCCGCTGCCTGGCGCGCTGGAGCGGACAGCACGACATCGCGGTGAACGTCGCCCGCGCGGGCCGCGACGCCCGGCTGCCCGGCCTCGACCGACTGGTCGGCCCCCTCGCCGACACCCTGCCGCTGCTGCTGGAGACCGACCCGGACGAGCCGCTCCGCCACGTCGCCGAACGCGTGCGACTGGCCTGGCTGGACAGCGAGCGGCACGCCACCGTCAGCAGCCTCGACCTCGCCCGCCTGCTGCCCGGCGACCCCTCGGGGCCGCGAACGGTGAGCCCCGCCAGCTTCAGCTTCGCCCGCTTCCCTGCTCCCCTGGACCCGGACTGCCCGGTCCAGGTCCGGCCCACGGCGGCCGGCACCGGCTCGGCCGCGACCCGGCTGAACCTGCTCTGCTGGGAGGACGGGCCCGCGCTGCGCCTGTCCTGGAACTTCCCCGAACGCCTCTTCACGCAGGCGACGATCGCCCACCTCGCCACCGCCTTCGAAGAGGAGTTGCGCGGCTGCGCGGCGATCGGGCCGGTGTCGCAGGCGCTGGCACGCACATCCGCCGGACCGGAGGGCGTGAGTCGGTCGGCCTTGGTCGGCCGGTTGCTGGAGCAGTTCCGGGCCGCACCCGACGCGGTCGCCGTGGACGACGGCCGACGCGCCCTGACGTACCGGGAGCTCGACGCGGCCACCGGTGCCCTCGCCCGGCGGCTGTGGGAGAACGGCGTACGGCCAGGTGACCTGGTGGGGATGCTCACCACGCCCGGCCCCACCACCGTGGTCGCCGTCGTCGGCATTCTCCGGTCGGGCGCCGGTTGGGTGCCGCTGGACGCCGAGCACCCGGCGGCCCGGCTGGTCGACCAGACGGGCCGGTGCGGAGTGCGCGTCGTCGTGCACGACGAGAGCACCGAGGCCGCGGCGCGGGCGCTCACCACGCTGACGGCCGTGCCCGTCACCGGGCCGGACGACGGGCAGGAAGCGGACGGGCCCGGCGAGACAGCCGACGCCGACGCGGCGGCGTACGTCATCTTCACCTCCGGCTCCACCGGCCGCCCCAAGGCGGTGCCCATCACCTTTCGCGCCATGGAGAACTACCTCCACTGGGCCACGATCACTTTCGCGTACGGCCCCGGCGACCGGCTCGCCAACACATCCTCGCCCTGCTTCGACGCCTCCGTACGCCAGTTGCTCGCGCCGCTGCTCACCGGTGCCACCGTGGTGACCACCGACCGCGACCTCGTACGGGACCCGGAACTGCTGCTGCACCACGTGGCGCGGGCCCGGATCACCGTGTGGAGTTCGGTGCCGTCGCTGTGGGAACGGCTGCTGACCGCCGCGGAGGGACTGGTCCGGCGCGGCCGACCGCTGCCGGATCTGTCCGCGCTGCGCCTGGTCCACGTCGGCGGTGAGGTGCTGTGGGCGGACTGGGTGCGTCGCTGGTACGACCTGTTCGGCCCCGGGCAGACGATCGTCAACCTCTACGGGCCCACCGAGACCACCATCAACGCCACCTACCACATCGTCACCGAGCGCCCGGGCGAGGAGGTCAGGGCCCTGCCCATCGGCCGTGCCCTGTCCGGGACCGAACTGCTCGTCATCGGACCCGACGGTGAGCCGCGCGGTCCGGGCGGCACCGGTGAACTCCTGATCGGTGGCGTCGGACTGTCCGCCGGTTACCTCGGCGACCCCGCCCTGACCCGAGCGGCGTTCACCGAACGGGACGGGCGTCGCTGGTACCGCAGCGGTGACCGTGTGGAGGTGCTGCCCGACGGTGTGCTGCGGTTCGTCGGCCGCCTCGACGACCAGGTGAAGATACGGGGCCACCGGGTCGAGCCGGGCGAGGTGGAGGCCGCGCTGCGCGCCCGTGCGGACGTGGCACAGGCGGTCGTACTGGCCGGTGAGGGGCGGCTGTCCGCGTTCGTCGTGCTCCGGGACGCGGAGGGCGGGGCGGACGCGGAGGGTGGTGGGGACGCGGAGGGTGGTGGGGACGTGGACGCGGTAACGCTGCGGCGTCATCTGGCGCAGACGCTGCCGCCGTACATGGTGCCGGCCCGCATCACCCTCCTGGACGCCCTGCCGCTGACCGGAACCGGCAAGGTCGACCGGCGGGCCCTGCTGCCCGCCCGGGGCGAGGCGCCGCAGGCGGAGGCGCCCCGGTCCCGCACCGGTGACACCGAGGAACGGCTGGCACGCATCTGGTGCGAGCTGCTCGGCGTCGAACGGGTCGGACCGGACGACGACTTCTTCGAGCTGGGCGGCGATTCGCTGCTGGCGTTGCAGGTGTTCGACCGGCTCGCCCGGCACGGCGGCGGTCCGCTGCCCAGGCCCACCGCCGTGTACCGCAACCGCACCCTGGCCGCGCTGGCCGCGGCCATGGACAAAGCGGCGGCCGAGGACATGGCGGCGGCCGAGGCGGAACCGGCTGGCGCCGACGGCGGTCCCGGAGAGCCGTCCCTCCCGGCAGACCTCGTCGTACCGGCAGCCTTCCCGGTCACCCCCAGTCAGCGCGGCTTTCTGCTCGCCGAGGCGCTCGCCCCCGGTACCGGGGGCTCCTGGCTGGCCCGGGTGCGGCTGACCGGCCCGCTCGACCGGGAAGTGTTCCAGCGGTCCGTGGACACCCTGGTGGCCCGGCATCCGATGCTGCGCACGGTCTTCCCGGCCGGGGTACGGCCGCCGATTCAGCAGCAACTGCCCGCGTCGCTGCGGCTGCCCGTCGACTTCACGACCGTGTCCGGGACGGCGGAGCTGGCGGAACGGGTGGCGGACGAGCGGCGCCGCCGCTTCGAGCCGTGGGCCTGGCCGTTGCTGCGCCTGCGGGTCCTCACCCTGACGCCGCACGACCACGTACTCGTCGTGCACGCCCACCATTTGATCGGCGACGGCTACAGCGCGGCCCTGCTGCTCGGGGAGTTGACCGTGGTGTACGACGCCCTCAGCCGGGGTGCGGCACCCGCGCTGCCCGAACTGCGCGGCAGCTTCCGCGCGTTCGCGCAGCGTCTCGCCGAGCGGGCCGGGGGTCCGCAGGCGGAGGAGGAGGGAGCGCGGCAACGGCGGGCGGCACTGTCCGCGCCGTACGCGAAGCCGGTCCTGCGCGCCGCTCCGGCGGCGGCCTCCATGCCTCCGTCACCGGGGTTCCACTCCCACGGCTTCGACCTGGACGCCACCGTCACGGGCGCGCTCCGCAAGCTCGCCGCCGACACGGGCGCCACCTTGTACGCGCCGCTGCTCACCGCCTACCACGCGGCGCTCGCCGCCCGCACCGGCCAGGAGGACCTGGTCATCGGCGTGGCCGTGTCCGGGCGGGACCACCCCCTGCCCGACATCCACCGTGTCTTCGGGCCGTTCGCCACCGCTGTCGCCGTCCGCCCCTTCGGGCCGGGCGTGACAGCGCCCCGGGGCGACGATGTCGCGTCCCGGGTGCGCCGGGTGGTGGAGGAGACGGTCGCCGCCCGCGTCCACGAGGACGTCGTACCGCGTGACACCAGCGGGCTGCCGCTGACGTCGCAGTTCTTCTTCACCTTCCTGGACTTCGGCGCGCTCGGCCCGCAGGGCGGGGAGGTGCTGGCCGTGTCCTGGGACGAGGAGGAGGACAGCGGCTTCACTCCGCCCGCGGCCGGGACGGACGTGTTCCTCGCGGTGCGGCCCGACGGGGACCGGCTGAAGATCACCGTGCGGGGCGCGGCGGCGGCCTTCGATACGGACGCGCTCGCCGAGTTCGCCGACGAACTGCGCGACCGGCTCGTCCGTACGGTGCCGGCCTCCGAGCCCCGACCCGTACGGCGGGTCGCGCGCCCCCAAGGCCAGGAGCTGGACGCCGCGCTCGTCGGCTATCTCCCCGCTCCCGCCCATCTGGCCCGGCTGGCGGGTCTGCCGGAGACCCCTTCGACCCGAGAGGACATCCGCCGCCTGCTGTTCCCGGGCGGCGAGCCGCGGCTGCTGGAGACGACCCCCACGCCGCTGGGCCGGTCCGGCTTCGTGGCGCTGCCGCTCTTCGCCGACGAACTCGTCGGCGATCGCACGCTGGTCGCGCACACCGTGGGGGCCGTGCGAACGGCTACAGAGCTCGGCGCCCGGTGCGTCTCGCTGGCCGGCATGATCCCCTCCCTCACCGGCTACGGCTTCGACGTACTGCGCGCCGACCGGGCCGCGGCGGCGTCCGTCACCACCGGGCACGCGACCACCGTCGTCTCCGTGGTCAGCACGGTGCACGCGGCGCTGGCCGCGACCGGCGGCGACCTGTCCGACCTGGAGGTGGCCGTGGTGGGGCTCGGCTCGATCGGCGCTTCGTCGCTGGAGTTGCTGCTCACCCTGGCCGAACGGCCGCCCGCCCGGCTCATGTTGTGTGACGTGCCCAGCAGCAGTCCACGTCTTGGGGCACTGGCCCGCACGCTGCGGGAACGCGGGCTGGCCGATGAGGTCGCCGTCCACGTCTCCGACCCGGACCTGCCCGACGCCGTGTACGGGGCCGGGCTGGTCGTCGCGGCGGTCAGCGGGCACCGGGACCTCATCGACGTGGACCGGCTGCGGCCCGGTGCCGTCGTCGTGGACGACAGTTTCCCGCACTGCTTCGCCACGGACCGCGCCCTGGCGAGGATGCGGGATCGGGCGGATGTACTTGTGGTCGGCGGGGGGCTGTTGACGGTCGGTGACACCCGGCGCACCTTGGCGGCGGGGCTTCCCGAGGCGGTCGCGGGTGCCGAGGCCACGGCCGCGTACGGGATCGCGGGCACGTTGGCATCCTGCCGAGCGGAGTCCCTGCTGCACGCCTCCGGCGTGGACGTACCCCTGGTACGGGGCCTGGTCGACGCTCCTACGGCCCTGGCCTACTGGCGGGCCGTGGAGGAGGCCGGAGTGACGGCCGGGCCGCTGCATCTGCTCGGCCAGGTGGTGGAACCGCTGGCGGAGGGGGTCGGTCGGCTGCGGGGGTGACGGTGCGACGGAGTCAGCACGTCACCGAAGCGTCCGCTCCGCTCGGCTGCGGTGAGCGGATCGAGCAGTTCGTCGACACCCGCGGGACAACTCTTCGTACGGTAGGTGGCGGCCGAGGTTACTGCCGCGCGCCCGGCTATACCCCCATGGAACGGATCGACATAACCTCGCACTCCGCACGTAGTCAGTGATGTATCCACCGGTGCGGCGCAGGACGCGTGCATCGGGTGTCGTTCAACGAAGTGGAGCCCATCCATGCCCGTCGTCCTGGTTCATGGCGTTCCCGAGACCGCTGAGGTGTGGGACGAACTGCGTCCCCTGCTCGGCAGGGACAGCGTCACGCTGTCCCTGCCCGGCTTCGGCGCCCCGCTGCCGGAGGGGGCCACCCCGACGAAGGAGTTCTACGCCGACTGGCTGGCCAACGCTCTGAAGGAGCTGGACGGCCCGATCGACCTCGTCGGTCACGACTGGGGTGCGCTGCTGACCGCCAGGGCCGCCACAAACGGGGCGGTTCCGCTGCGCAGTTGGGTGATGGACGTGGCCTGCGTCTACCACCCCTCGTACGTCTGACACGACTTGGCCCGGATCTGGCAGACGCCGGCAGCGGGCGAGGCGCTCATGGAACACGCGCTGACCACTCCGGCGGACCACCCCGAGAGCACGGCGACGGCGTTGCGCGGCTGGGGTGTGCCCGCGGAGCACGCCCTGGCCATGAACGGTCGGCTGGACCGGACGATGTGTGACGCGATCCTCTCGCTCTACCGGTCGGCCACCCCGAACGTGTTCGCCGACTGGGGGGCGACGACCGGCACACCGAAGAGCCCGGGCCTGGTGCTGATCCCGGAGCAGGACCACGTCGAGATCGCCGAGTTGTCCGAGCAGACCGCCGAACTCCTCGGCGCGCGCCATGTCGGACTGCCGGATCTCGGGCACTGGTGGATGCTGCAGGATCCCGAGCACAGCGCCTGGGAGCTGACCACGTTCTGGGACTCGCTGCGCTGAGCGGCGTCGTTGGGATGCCGCGGGTCGGGGCGCTCAAGTGAGGCGGCCGACCGTGTCCAGCAGCCGTACCCGGTCCGGTGCCCCGGGCGCGTAACGCGGGCGCCCGGTGGCGAGTTCGACGATCCGCCGCACCAGGCCGGGCTTCAACAAGGGGAATTCGGGCTGCGGCAAGGTGGCGGCAAGGTTCGTCCAAGCCCCGCCCCGCAGTGTGAGTCCGCTACGGAACACACACCGATCACGGATGAGGACGCCACCCCACGAGGCGGACCGCGGAGCTCCCGCACGGCCCGGACACCCGCATGACTCACGTACCCGGCGGCCCAGACGGCCTCCGCCCCCCGAGACCGTGGCCCCCGACACCCTGCACAACGCGACCGCCCCCGACGACGACGTCGAGCGTCTGCTCACCTCCCACCTGGTCACCGACGCCCTCGACGATCTCACCGAGCAGCATCGGGAGATCATCCGCCTCCTGTACCACCTCGAACGCAGCGTCGCCCAGGTCGCCGCCCACCTCCACATCCCACCGGACACCGCCAAGTCGCGCTCCTACTACGCCCTGCGAGCCCTCAAGAAGGCACTCGCCGCACGAGGTCACCGGGCGAACTGACGCGGTGCTCAGCCGAAAAGGACCAGCGGCTTCGGGCCAGGTCGAGCAGGGCTTCGGGCAGGTCGTCGTAGGAGGCATCCACCGTCACCGGAAACGCTCCGGCCTCCAGCTCAATGCGCCCTTGCCGGTGCAGGTCAGCGACTTCATACCCGCTCTTGGGCATGCCCCCTGGAAGCCGTGACGATCCAGACGGACCCGGGGATGCGGACCCCGTCGGACGTCTCGAACTCCGCGAGCGCGTCATGCACTTCGGCACGGATACGGGAGACGGTCTCGGGGTTCACTTCGCGCAGGTTGTAGCGGGTGGGGCCCATGGCGAAGAGGAAGTCGACGGCGGAGCCCGCGTCGGCGCCGAACGTCATGGGAGCCTCGGCGGGGGTCACGTCGATGTCGGTGAACCCGGCGGCGGTGAGGACTTGACGGATACGCGCGGGGTCCAGGAGCGAGCCCATACCCCTGGCGGCGGGGGACGCTTCACGCAGGAACGGTGAGAGCGCGGCGGTCGCACGGGCGTAGGCACTGTCCGGGCCCCCGGGCTGAGGGCCGAGGAACGCGAGTCGCCCCGTCGGCACGAGCGTGTGCCTGAGATGAGTGAAAGCCGCGATGTGGTCGCCGAAGAACATGACACCGCCGCGGCTGAGGAGGACGTCGAACCCGCTACCGGGGAACGGATGCACCTGGGCGTCGCCCTGCTCGAAGGTGACGTTGCCGATGCCCTCCGCGGCGGCATCGCGTCGGGCGCGTTCCAGCATGGGTGCGGACAGGTCGATTCCGACGGCGTAACCGTCGGACGCCTGCCGCGCGGCGATGCGGGTCGTCTGGCCGGTGCCGCAGCCGACGTCGAGGACCCGTTCGCCGGCCGCGATGCCCGCGGCGGCGAACAGAGGCGCGTTGAAGGCGCCCATCATCGCGTCGTAGCGCTCGGAGTGTTCGGCCCAGTGGATGCCCTCCCAGTCGTTCCATGCCTCGGCCTGCTGACGGTTGGCGATGGCGTGCATGACTCTCACCCTCCATTGACTAGAGTTGACCTCTAGAGTCCGACTCTAGATATAGACTCCAGTCATGACTGAGGTCAAGGGAAAGCGGGGCGACAAGGCCCGAGAGACACGGCGGCGGATCATCGACGCGGCCGCCGACCTGTTCGTCGAGCAGGGCTACGGGGCGACCAAGCTGCAGGAGATCGCCGACCGGGCGGGCGTGGCGGTGCAGACGATCTACTTCGTCTTCCGGAACAAGCCCACCCTGCTCAAGGAACTGGTCGACGTCGCGATCGCGGGAGACGACGACCCCGTGCCCACGATGGACCGGCCGTGGTTCGCGGAGGTCACGACCGCGCCCACCGCCGAGTCCGCCCTGGCCGCACTGGTCACCGGCACCCGCCGGACACTGGAACGGGTCGCAGCCATCGACGAGATGGTCCGCGCCGCGGCAGCGACCAACCCGGAAATCCGGGAGCTGTGGCCCCAGCGGACCAACCCGCGGTACACAGTGATCTCGACAGCCGCGAGGGCCCTGACCGAGAAGCCCGGCGCCCGCCCCGCCCTCTCCGCCACAGAGGTGGCTGACATCGTCTACGCCTTGCTCAGTCCGGAGCTCTTCCTGGTCCTGACCCGCGACCGCGCCTGGCCGCCGGACAAATGGGAGCGATGGGCCTACGACACCCTCTGCTCTCAGCTGATGGTCAGCGGTCAGGACTCATCCCCCTGATCAAGATCAGAGAGACAGGACAGGGCCCTGGTCCGGCAATCAGCGAGTGAGCAGGAAATCGGTCTGCCGTGTGAGCAGTGCCCGGGACGACGATGCCGTTCGTCAGGGTGACCGCCGGCAAGGGGGAAGCAAGTGACCGGGACCGTGCAGATGCTCGGAACGCATCGGCCGACCACACGCGAAACGCACACCGCCCGACCCGACCCGGTCCGCTCCGCCCGTGGACGTGCTCGGCCAACGGCAAGAGCTGCGTGAGGTGGATACCGCGCTGGCACTGTGGCGCGGGGAACCGTTCTACGACGCCCAAGGCCGCCGCTTCGCCCAGGGCGAGTCGTATCGGATGCGGTAACTGCGCGCGCACGCCGAGGAGTTGCGGGCGCGTGTGCGTCAGTAGAGCGTGTGCGCGAGAGCCGTCCCGGAAGCGGACTCCCACGGCGTGGGGTCGGGTCCGGGGGCGCCGAAGACGTCGTGCCGGAGGATGCTTTCGTGGACCCGGCGCAGCTCCGGCCCGGGGTCCGTGCCGACCTCTTCGGCCAGGGTGCGGCCTACCGTCTCGAAGCGGCGGAGTGCCTCTGCGGCTCGCCCCGAGGCGTACACAGCAGTCAGGAGCCCGTAAAAGGCGCACCCTCGCGGCAGTTGTGCCCCTGTACGGATACCGGTGGCACCAGGCCGACGCGCAGAGCCGGATGGCCACCGGCACCCAGCCGATCTGACGGGATACCGGCACCTCGGCCTCGGTGCCCTCGCCACTCCCCCACTGGAAGCGCAGGTGTCAGCCGAGAACCTCGGCGAACCGGCGGGCGTCGATGTTGCCGCCGGAGACGATGACTCCGACGCGGCGGGGCAGCGGATCGATCCGGCCCGCCAGCAGCGCGGCCAGGGGCGTGGCGCCACTGGGTTCCACGACGGTCTTCATGCGCTCGAAGGCGAAGCGCATGGCGTCCCGGATCTCGTCGTCGCTGACCAGGACGATGTCGTCCACGAGCTTCTGGTTGAGGGAGAAGGTGAGTTCTCCGGGGATGTCCGCGGCCTGTCCGTCGGCGATGGTCCGCGGCACCGGCACGGAGACCCGCCGGCCCGCCTCCAGCGAGCGCTTGGTGTCGTCGCCGTCCTCCGGCTCGACACCGATCACGCTGATGCCGGGCAGCAGCCCCTTGGCGGCGGTGGCGCTGCCGGCGATCAGCCCGCCGCCGCCGACCGGGACCACCAGGGCGTCGAGGTCGCCGACCTCCTCGATCAGTTCGAGGGCGGCGGTGCCCTGGCCCGCGATGACATCGGGGTGCTCGTAGGGCGGGATGAGGGTGAGCCCTCGGCCGGCGGCCAGCGCCTCGCCGATGGCGACACGGTCTCCGGTGTAGCGGTCGTACGTGACCACTTCGGCGCCGTAGCCGAGCGTGGCCTCGACCTTGGAGCGTGGGGTGTCCTCGGGCATGAGGATGACCGCCGTGGTGCCGAGTTCGCGGGCCGCCAGCGCCACGGCCTGGGCGTGGTTGCCGGAGGAGTAGGCCGCGATGCCCCGGGCGACCTGTTCGGGTGACAGCCGGGAGGCCGCGTTGTAGGCACCGCGGAACTTGAAGGCGCCGATACGCTGCAGGTTCTCGCACTTGACGTGCACCTCGGCGCCCACCAGGGCGTCCAGAGTGCGCGAGCGCAGCACCGGGGTGCGGTGCGCCACTCCCTCGATCCGCGCGGCGGCGTCCTGTACGTCGGTCAGGGTGACCGTCATGTTCGTTCTCCGTTCCGATGGGTGTGCCAGCTCCCGGTGCCGTCCTGGGGCGGCGCGGGAGCGCTGGCCCGGGCTTGGGCGAGGTAGTTGTACGCGGACGCCCGGGAGATGCCGAGCCGTTCGGCGACCCGTTGGGTCACGCCGCGGACCGCGAAGACGCCGTCGGCGTCCAGCGCGCCGAACAGGCGCAGGCGTTCGTCGCGGTCGAGGGCGCTCCAGGGCTTGCCCTGGCGCAACTGATGCGTGTCGACGAGGGAGTCCACCACGGAGTCGATGTCGTTGCCGAAGGTGGTCGTGGGCACCGGAGCCGCATCGGCCGCCCCGGCGAGGCCCGCGATCAGGGCGCCCGCCTGGTGCACGGCGGTGACGTCGAGGTTGACGCACAGGGCGCCGAATACGGTGCCGGCCGAGTCGCGCAGCACCATGGTGGACGACTTGACGAGCTTTCCGGTCTGCGTGCGGGTGACGTAGTTCAGCTCGTCGGCGGCCTCGTCCCCGCGGGCGACGAGGCCCATGCCGATCTCGCTCATCGCCCCGCCCACCTGACGTCCGGTGACCGAACCGGCGATGGCCACGACCGAGCGATCCGGACGCCGGAAGTCGTGCAGGACCACTTCGCAGAAGGACCCCAGCGTGGCGGCGAGGCCGTCGGCCACCGGGGTCACTGCCACGAGGATCGCGTCCTGCTCCCGTACCCGCTCCTCAGACGGCATCGGTGGCCCCGGCGGACGTCCGCAGGTGGGCGAGTGCCTCGATCTCCACGCAGGCTCCGTACGGGAGCGCCGCCACGCCGACGCAGGAGCGGGCGGGCCGGGGCCGGTCGAAGAAGTTCCCGTAGGCGACGTTCAGGCGGTCCCGGTCGGTGACGTCGGTCAGGTACACCACGACCTGGACGACGTCCGCGCGGGTCGCGCCGACCGACCTCAGCGCCTCGTCCAGGTTGGCGAACGCCCGGGCGCACTCGGCCTCGAAGCCGCCCGGCACGAGCACTCCCGCCTCGTCCACCCCCAGCCGCCCGGACACCGCCACCAGGTCGCCGCTGCGGCGGGCGACCGGATAGGGGTGATCGTCGGTTTCGCTGACTTCTGTGTACGGCATCTCGCGCCTCCCGATGACAGGCGCCTTCGCCGCCCGGCAACTATCTGGACTGCAAATCTAGCACTTGGACTGAGATTCCAGAAGAGCGTCGGTCGGCCGAGAGCCCCGCTCAGCCAAGGGCCTCGGTGATGACGGCCGCCGCACGGGCCAGCAAGGGCTCGTCCGCCGGCGCCTCGGGGTCCGGCCGGGTGGACAGGACCGCCAGCACGACCGGCTCCCCCTGGGGCGTCCAGGCCACGCCGACGTCGTTGGTGGTGCCGTACTCCCCGGTGCCCGTCTTCTCCGCGACCGTCCAGTCCGCAGGGAGGCCGGCCCTGATCCGGTTGTCGCCCGTGGTGTTGGCCAGCAGCCACCCCGTCAGGCGTTCCCGGTCGGCGGGGGCGAGCGCCCGGGCGAGCACGAGTCGCGCGTAGGTCTTGCCGATGGCGAGCGGGGAGGTGGTGTCCGTGACGCGGCCGGGTTCGGCCGAGTTCAGCTCCGGATCCCAGCGGTCCAGGCGGGTCACGTCGTCACCGAGCGAACGGCAGAAACACGTGACGGCGGTCGGGCCGCCCAGCTCCCGCACCAGCAGGTTCAGGGCGGTGTTGTCGCTGTGGGTGATGGTCGCGGCGCACAAGTCTTCGACCGTCATCCCGTGGGCCAGGTTCTCGGCAAGTCCGGTGACCGGGGCGTACCCGGATCGTGTGACGTCGTCCGATCCGTACCGGATGACCTTCGCGAGGAACGTTCCGTCCCGGTCGAGGTCCCGGAGCACCGCGGCGACGGCGGGCGTCTTGGCCACCGAGCAGATGGGGAACCGCTCGTCGGCCCGATGGCGTACCGTCTCGCCGGACACCGTGTTCCAGGCGAACACCCCGAGCCGGGCTCCGTGCCGGCGTTCCAGGGCCCGCAGTGATCGCACGGCGTCGTCCCGGCGCCCGGTGGCGCTAGCGGCCCAGGGCATGACGGGGCCGCCCGCGAGGGCCGCGGCGGCGCCGGCGAGGAGCAGTGAGCGACGGGTCCAGGTCTTCGTCGTTGTGGCTCGCACGTGGTGTCCCTTCACAGATCACGGCCGGACTCGCGGATGCGCCGGCCCGCTGGTTCCACGCCGTCGGCGGACGAAGGGTTCATGACGGCGCCTGAAAAGAACGCCACGCGTCACTGTTCTGTGACGGTCACACGCCACCACGCGCAGCTGACCGGCGGGCCGAACAGGGACGATATGCAGAATTGATCAATCACTTACCCATATCGGTCTTGGACTGGTCGCTCAGGGCACTGGTCTGCTCTGCCCACGCCACTGCTGACCACTGCGGACGAGCAGCGTGACCGGTTCATCGACGAGCTGTACGAGCAACACGGAGGATCGACATTGCGGTACGCCGCCCGGCTGTTGGGCGGCGATTGGCACCGGGCCGAGGACATCCTCCAGGAGGCGGCCCTGCGCGCCTGGAAACACGCCTCGGCTCTCGGCATGAACGCGTCCGAGGTCAGACCATGGCTGTGGACCACCGTGCGCAACCTGACGATCGACCACCATCGCGCCGAACGGCGGCGCCCCGCGGACTGCACGCCGCTCGCCACCCTCGACCTGTCGGTACCGGATCCGACCGATCAACTCCTGCGGGGCCGGCTGATCCTGGACGCCCTGTCAGACCTGCCCGAACAGCAGCGCCAGGTGATCTGCCTGCTCTACTACGGCCAGTTCAACGCGGCACAGGCCGCCGAACACCTGGGCATTCCCCTGGGCACCGTCAAGTCGCGGTCGTGCTACGCGCTGCGCGCCCTGAGGCGGGCCCTGGAGGCGCGGGGCGCGGCTGCGGACCTCACCCGCTGACGTGAGATCCGTGACTCCTCACACGGGCGGCGCGTCCGGAACGGGCAGCGGCGTGCCGCTCAGTTCGTGCTGCCGGAGCAGTTCGGCGACCCTTTCGACGCCAGAGGTGAGGTGGCGGCGCCAGGTGCTGAAGAACAGATCGAGCCGTTCGGCCGCCGTCTCCTGTGTGGGAGGGCCGGGTCGACGGCCGCCTCGGCCGGGCCCCCGGTACCGGCCAGGAGCTGACCGACTTCCTCGCGGAGCACGCCGGGCGGGGCTCCCCTCGCGGATGCGGCCCCCTGACGAGGGCCGCACCACACCGGTCCGCGGACCGTCTACTCGGTCACGTGCGCGTGGCCGTCGTGCAGGCCGCCGCCGCTGCCGGAGTCACCGTCCGTGGGGACGGACTCCACCGGCTGGGTGAGCGGTGCGAGGTCGTACGCGTAGTGGCCGACGGCATCGGCGATGACGTCGATGTTGACGTCGAACGCCCGCATGTTGATGTTGTCGATGTCGTCACCGGGGGCGTGGTAGTTCACGTCGTACGCCACACCCGCCTCGCCGCCGAACTTCGCGGCCTGCGCCTCGGTCTTGATGCCCTCCGCGCCCGTGAAGGTGCCGCCGGAGGGGATCCCGACCTCGATGAACGGGCCGTAGTCGGAGCGGCCGGTGAAATCGGTGCCCTCGTGCGGGATGTTCTTGGAGTCGAGGAAGTCGTTGATGCCCTTCTCCAGCTGGGCCGAGCCCTCGGGGCCGGGGCCGGCGCCGGTGGCGTCGGAGTCATCGCCGTCGTAGACGAAGTAGGCGGCGTTCGGCGAGGCGATCATGTCGAAGTTCAGGTAGAGCTTGATCTGCTTCTTCTGCTCTTCCGTGAGCGAGGCGACGTACGCCTCCGAGCCGACCAGGCCGAACTCCTCGGCCGACCACCAGGCGAACTTCACCTTGTTCTTGATCTTGTCCTGGGACTTGGCCAGCTTCTGGGCGACCTGGAGGATGCCGGCCGAGCCGGAGCCGTTGTCGTTGATGCCCGGGCCGTCGGAGACGGAGTCCAGGTGCGCCCCGAGGAAGACGGTGTTGTCCTCGTCGCCGCCACGGGTCTCCGCGACGACGTTGAACGTCGTGCGGTTCTCGCGCAGTTCGCGGATGTCGAGGGTGACCTTGACGGGGCCCTTGGCCGCCTCGGCGGCCAGCGCCTCGCCGTCGGCCTGGGTGATGCCGCCGGTGGGGATCTTGCCGGACGTCGCGTCGCCCATGGTGCCGTTGAGCGCGCCCTCGGTGTTGTTGTAGATCACGGCGCCGACCGCACCCGCCGCGTGGGCGTTGGCCTGCTTGGCGGCGAAGGTGCAACCGCCGCGCTTGATCAGGGCGATCTTGCCGGTGAAGGCGCCGGCGGCGAAGTCGGCGGGTTCGCAGCCGTTGGTGCCGTCGGCGTCCACGGGAGCGACGGCCACGTCCGCCGTGACGCCGCCCTCGGGGCTGCTGACGGTGTACGTCATCAGCTGGATGGGGATGTCGCGGGGCGTGGGCGAGACCACGGTGAGGGACTCGGCGATGTCGTCGGTGTAGACGAAGTCGAATTCGTGCCGGGAGACCTCGTAGCCGGCGGCCTTGAGCACCGCCTCCACGTAGACGGCCGACAATTCATGGCCCCTGCTACCGGCCACTCGGGTGTCGCCGTTGTGGTCCGCTATCGCCTGAAAGGCTTTCAGGTGGCGAAAGGCGTTGGTGGCTGTGGACTCCTTGACGAGTTTCCTCGCCAGTGCGTCACCCCGATGTGACCAGCTCGCGTTGTCGGCATCCGCGGTGGCGGGTCCGGCGACGAGCAGGGGGGAGACGAGTGCAGCGGCGGCCAGGGTGGCGGTCACCGCGACTCTGTGACGTGCGGACATAGTGGTCCTCTCACGGCAGTTCAACAGGCAGATCGACGGTTCGGGAGAACACGGTCGAGGCACGTTAACCCCATGACTGCCCACTGCCAAGACGAAGTTCAACTTCGGGGACCATTGGTGCCGCGCCCTGTGATCTAGGACGGAATGTGACCTACTCGGCTCCTACGGTTGCTGTCGTCAGCCAACATCAGCGGAAGGACCACGATGTCCCAGCAGACCAGCACCGCGCCGAAGGGCTACACCAGCGTCGCGCCCTGGGTCGTCACCGATGACACGGGGGCCCTGCTCGACTTCATTGCGCAGGTGTTCGAAGGTGAGGAACTGGCACGGGTGCAGACCGAGGACGGCTTGATCGGGCACGGTGAGATCCGAGTGGGTGACACCGTTGTGCTGGCCTTCGACCGACGCCCCGACTGGCCCCCCATGCCGAGCCTGCTGCGTGTCTTCGTCGCCGACGCGGACGAGGCGTTCTCGCGTGCCGTCGAAGCCGGCGGCCAGGTCGTCACGTCCCTGCTGGACAACGCCTTCGGACAGCGCGGAGGGCGGATCAAGGACCCCTTCGGCAACATCTGGTGGGTGACCAGCCACGTCGAGGACGTCACTGAGGAAGAGGTGTGGCGGCGTCTGCAGGATCCCGTGCACGCCGAGGGCATGCGGGTGGCTCAGGAGACGCTCGACGTCGAACTCAGCGGTCGCCGCCATGGACGGAGCAGCGCACCCGTCAAGACCGCCGGTTGACGGACTGCGGCCTGGCGTCGGCGCGGCGGGTCCGCAGCGACCTCGGCGAGGGTCGGGGGCCCGGTGTACGGCTACGCGGTGGCCTCCATCGACACCGCCGGATGCGGCGACCGGCCTCTCTCCGCCGCCAACCTGCTAACCCGCGCCGACCTCCCGGCCACGGGCCCAGTCGGCCTGCGACGTCAGGCGGTGCCGCCACCCGGGCACCGCCTCCCGCACGCTGCCGGACGCCGCCTCAGCCCACGCCCCCAGGGCACCGCAGGCCGACGTCATCGAACCGTAAGATCGCCGCCCTGCCCTGCGAGGCCCAGGAGACCTACAGTCGCAGCAGCCCACAACCAGAGGAGTCCTCATGCGCGCCCGCGCCCTCGTCCCGGCCGCCTTGGCCGCCGCCCTGCTGACCATGACCGGCTGCGGTTCGGACGGCAGTTCCGGCTCTGGAGGCGACTCGGCGCCGAAAGCCTCCTCCCCGGCCTCATCCGCCACCGGACAAGCCTCCCCGTCGGACGCGGGCGGCGCGGGGACCGCGGTTCCCGAGGCGCTGACCTTCTCCGGCACCACCGTGGACGGCGAACCCTTCGACGGCAAGACCCTCGCAGGCAAGCCCACCGTGCTGTGGTTCTGGGCGCCGTGGTGCCCCAAGTGCCGCGCCCAGGCCGCCGAGACCGCGAAGGTCGCCGCCGACTACGCGGGCAAGGCGAACGTGGTCGGCATCGCGGGCCTCGACACCAACGCCGCCATGAAGGACTTCGTCGCCGAGACGGACACCGCCTCCTTCCCCCACCTGTCCGACGAGGACGGTGCCCTCTGGAAGCGGTTCGAGGTCACCGAGCAGAGCCGCTACGTCATCCTCGACAAGGCCGGCAAGACCGTCTACGAGGGTGTCCTGCCCGGTGGCGAGGGCCTGGCCGACAAGGTCGCCGGGCTCACCGGCTGAACCCCATGTCCGACCTGCCTCTCGCCCTCGCCCTCGGCGCGGGCATGCTCGCCGCCGTCAACCCGTGCGGCTTCGCCCTGCTCCCCGCCTACTTGTCCCTGCTCGTCCTCGGCGACGACTCCCCCAGCCGCGCGGTCTCCCTCGGCCGCGCCCTGATCGCGACCGCCGCGATGACGGTCGGCTTCGTCGCGCTGTTCGGCATCTTCGGCCTGGCCGTGCAACCCGTCGCCGGTCAGGTGCAGCAGCATCTGCCCTGGTTCACCATCGGCTTCGGGCTGCTCATGGCGATCGCGGGTGCCTGGATGCTCGCCGGGCGACAACTGCCCACCCTGGCGCCGAAGATCCGACGGGCACCCACCGTCACCCGCTCCCTGCCCTCCATGATGCTCTTCGGCATGGCCTACGCCACCGCCTCGCTGGGCTGCACCATCGCACCGTTCCTCGCCATCGTGGTCTCCGCCTTCCGCAGCGGCTCCACCGGCGAGGGCGTCGCCCTGTTCGCGGCCTACGCGGGCGGGATGGGGCTGGTCGTGGGCATCGCCTCGCTCACCGTCGCCCTGACCCGCGCCACCGCCGTCACCCGCCTGCGCCGCATCGGCTCGTTCGCACCCCGCCTCGGCGGCGCTCTGCTCCTCCTCGTGGGCGCTTACGTGGCCTACTACGGCTGGTACGAGATCCGCGTCCAGGACGACCCCACGGTCCAGGACCCGGTCATCGACGCGGCGGGCACCGTTCAGCGCGCCATCGCCGACGCCCTGGACGCCGTAAGCCCGGCGATGGCCCTGCTCGTCTTCGTCGGTCTGCTGATCGCAGTGGTCGTGCCGCTGCGGCTGAGGCAACGCCGCCTGCGGCAACGGCAGATCGTCTGAGCATCACCCCGCCCAAGCCACCGAAGCACCAACCCACCCGGCCGCAGGCCCAGGCCGCTGCAGGCTCCGGCATGCAGAACATGTCGAACACTGCCGGGATCCGGCAATGCACGGCCGTGGGCCGGTCGGCCAGCATGGGGCGAGGACAGCACGGCGGAACGCTCAGGTGAGGGGGGATCGGGACATGCGAACCCTTCTGGTTGCCGCCACGGGGCTTCCCACGATCCTGCTGACCGCGGCGCTCGTCGTGGTCGTGTGCTTCTGGCTGCTGGTCGCCGTGGGCGTCACCACCCCCGACAGTTTCGACACGGACGTGGATCTGCGGGCACAGCGCCTGAGCGGCGTGCCGGTCGCGGTCGCCTTCACGCTGCTGACCGTGGTCGGCTGGGCCTTGAGTGTCGGGGCGACCGTCGCCCTGACCGCGGTCGCGCCGCAGGGACCGGCCACCGGGCTGCTGCGCCTGGCCGTCCCCGTGGGGGCGCTGTTCGTGGCCTGGCCCACCACCTGCTGGATCGTACGGCGGTTGCACCGCCTCTCCCCGGACGAACCGGGGCCTTGGCATCCCGCGGCCTGAGCCGCGGACGTCGCCCCCTTTCCCTTCTCGCGTACCTGCCTGTCGCCTCAACTCCGCTACGCCTCAAGGACGTATCCATGACTGCCATGATCCTGGGCGTCGGCGTGCTCGTCGCCGTCTGCCTGCTCGTCGTACTCGTCGTCGCCCGGTTGTTCCGCAAGGTGGAGCAGGGCAAGGCGCTGATCGTGTCCAAGATGCGGAAGGTCGATGTGACCTTCACCGGACAAGTCGTGCTGCCGGTGCTTCACAAGTCCGAGGTGATGGACATCTCGGTGAAGACCATCGAGATCACCCGTGCCGGCAAAGAGGGACTGATCTGCAGGGACAACATCCGTGCCGATATCCGGATCTCGTTCTTCGTGAAGGTCAACAAGACCGTCGAGGACGTCATCAAGGTCGCCCAGGCCGTCGGCACCGCGCGGGCGAGCGACCGGAACACGCTGCAGGAGTTGTTCCACGCGAAGTTCTCCGAGGCCCTCAAGACCGTCGGCAAGCAGCTGGACTTCACCGACCTGTACACCAAGCGCGAGGAGCTGCGGTACCGGATCATCGAGGTCATCGGCGTCGACCTGAACGGGTATCACCTGGAGGACGCGGCGATCGACTACCTGGAGCAGACGCCGATCACCCAGCTCGACCCGGCCAACGTCCTCGACGCCCAAGGCATCCGCAAGATAACCGAGTTGACGGTCGTGGAGCACGTGGCCACGAACGAGGCGCAGCGCACCGAGGAGAAGGAGATCACCCGGCAGAACGTCGATGCCCGCGAGGCGATCCTGGAGCTCGAACGGCGCCAGGTGGACGCCGAGATCAAGCAGCGGCGGGAGATCGAGACCGTACGGGCGCGGGAGGAGGCCGAGACGGCGCGGGTGGTGGAGGAGGAGCGGCTGCGGGCGCAGTCCGCGTTCCTGAGGACGGAAGAGCAGCTGGGCGTCCAGCGCGAGAACCAGGCCCGCGAGGTCGCCGTCGCCGCGAAGAACCGCGAGCGGGTCATCGCCATCGAGAGCGAGCGTATCGAGAAGGACCGTCTCCTCGAAGTCATCGCGAGGGACCGGGAGACCGAGCTGACCCGGATCGCGGCCTCGAAGGAGGTCGAGGCGGAGAAGCGGGAGATCGCCGAGGTCGTCCGCGAGCGGGTCGCGGTGGACCGTACGGTCGCCGAGCAGGAGGAGTCCATCAAGAAGCTGCGTGCCGTGGAGGAGGCCGAGCGGCGGCGGCAGTCCGTGATCATCGCCGCCGAGGCCGAGGCGCAGGAGAGGCTGGTCAAGGACATCAAGGCCGCGGAGGCCGCCGAGCAGGCTGCCACCCACCGCGCGGCGGAGGAACTCACCCTCGCGGAAGCGCGGTTGAAGACCGCCGACCTGGACGCGCAGGCCAAGCTGCGGCTCGCTGAGGGCGTTCAGGCGGAGGCCGCCGCGGAGGGCCTGGCCGCCGTCCAGGTCCGCGACAAGGAGGCCGAGGTCATCGAGAAGGCCGGCCGGGCGGAGGCCGAGGCCGCCGAGGCGCGGATGCGGGCCGAGGCGGAGGGCTCGCGGGCCAAGGCGCTCGCCGAGGCCGTGGGCATCGGCGAGAAGCTCAAGGCGGAGGCCGCCGGTCTCACCGAGAAGGCCGCGGCGATGGCCGCGCTCGACGAGGCGTCCCGTACCCACGAGGAGTACCGGCTGCGGCTGGAGGCCGAGAAGGACGTCCGGCTCGCCGGGCTCGACGTGCAGCGGCAGGTCGCCGAGGCGCAGGCCACGGTCCTCGCCACCGGTCTGGAGAACGCCGACATCAGCATCGTCGGCGGCGACTCGGTCTTCTTCGACCGCCTCGTCTCCTCGATCGCGCTGGGCAAGGGGCTCGACGGGTTCGTCCAGCACTCCGAGACCGCCCAGGCGCTCGCCGGGCCCTGGCTGGACGGTACGGCGAGTTTCACGGACGACTTGGGCCGGATGCTCGGCCAGGTCTCCACGGCCGACGTGCAGAACCTGACCGTCTCGGCGCTGCTGATGAAGCTCATGAAGTCGGGCGGCGCGAACTCGGGACAGCTCCAGCAGCTGCTGGACAAGGCGGGCGAGCTGGGTCTCGCCGACACCTCCCTCGTCGCCCTCAACGGCAACGCCAAGGGCTGACCGGTGCCTGGTCCGCAACTGCCGCACGGGGGACGGCAGTTGCGGGCCGCGTTCTCCCTGCGACCTCCTGGAAGGACCCATGACCACCGGCCTGGACACAAGCACGTACGAGGTGCTGCGCGACCGGCTCACCGCGCAGGCGGCCGAGCTGGCCCGCCGCGCCGAGGCACTGAACGCCCGCCGCATCGAGGAGTTCGGCTCGATCCGGTTCGAACTCGCCGGCACCGAGCGGCTGCGCACCGAGCACGCCTGTGTGCCCCGTGACATCGTCGCCGTCGGTGACGTACTGCTCTTCGGCCACAACGTCTTCCTCGGCCTGAAGCCGGAGACAACCGTCGGCGACGTCTTCGCGCTGCACGACCGCGACTTGAAGCGGCTGCCCGACGACGCGATCCCCGGGCTGCTCGACGACGCCGCGTTCCGGCGGGAGTTCACCGCCCTGTACCGCTACTACCGCCAGGCCCACCTGCTCCAGCTCCGCCGCGTCGACGGCATGCTGCTGGCCGTCTTCCAGACCGGTGAGAAGGCCGACGACATCCGCGTGCTGCGCTGGGCCCTGGCCGAGGACGGCCGGCCCCGCTTCCTCGACGCCCGCGGCGAACGCGACCACGTCTTCCCGCCCTCCCACGACTTCGAGTGGCGGCAGACCACCCGCGAGGACCACATCCTCGGCCGGCACCCGCACGTCTGCGTCGAGGGTGAGATCTTCGTCGAGACGGTCGGCGGCACCCTCACCGTCAAGGTGGAGGACAACACCGAGACGGGCGAGGGCATTTACGCCGAGCCGGTCGACGAGCCGCTGCAGTCCCTCGCCGACGCCGACATCGCCTACGCCCGAGTCGGCGTCCTGATCCTGCTGCGGATCCGTCCCTACAAAGAGGACGCGCACCGCTTCCTGGTGTTCAACACCCTCACCAAGACCGTCGTCCGCCTCGACGGCATCGGGCAGGCATGCCGTCGGCTGCCCGAGGACCAGGGGATCGTGTTTCCCGGTGGCTACTGTCTCGCCACCGGGACGTACAAGACGTTCGACGCCGTCGACACCATGGACCTGGAGTTCGAGCGTGCGGTCCGCTCCCCGAACGGCGAGGACGTGCTGTTCGCCTTCCACGCGCGGGGGGAGGGCCGCAGCCTCCTGCTGCCGTACAACATGATCCGCAAGGAGGTCAGCACTCCGCTGTCCTGCCACGGCTGGGCCCTCTTCGGCGACGGCTCGCTGGTGGTCCTGCGCGCCGACGGCGACGAGCCGCAGCGCGTGCACCCCGTGCAGCGGTGGAACTCCCCGTTCGTCTCCGACACCCACGCCGCCGCCCAGCCCGTCGGCACCGGTCGGCTGGCCCGCGTCGGCAACGCCGACCTCGTCCGCGGGATCTCCGACTGTCTGTCCCTCACCCGCGGCGTCACCGAGACGACCCCGACGACCGAGGTGTACGAGGCCCTGGTCGCGGCCTGCGTGCGGACGGCGGACTCCTACCACTGGCTGCCCGAGCCCGAACTCGGCGATCTGCACACACCGTTGGAGCAGGTGCGGGCCACGGCCGAGCAGGTACTGGGCGAGTTCGAGACCGTCCAGACCCTCACTCGGCAGGCCGCCGACGCCCTCACCGAGGCCGCCGAGCGCACCGCCACGGTCGTACGACGGCTGCGCGGCGAGACTCCCCGGGACGCCACCGCCTGGATCGCCGGGTTGACCGAACTCCGATTCGCCCAGGGCCACTTGCTGACCCTGAAGGACCTGCGGTACGCGGACGCCGCGCGTATCGACGAACTCGCCACCGGCGTCGAGGCCGATCTCGCCACCTTCGGGCAGCGGGCCGTCAGCCACCTCGCCCGTGACGACGCCTTCGCCGGGCACCAGGTCGCCGTCGAGCGGCTCGTCGCCGACGCCGAGGCCATCTCCACCGTCGCCGAGGCCGCGCCCGTCGCCGCTCGCCTTGATGAACTCGCCGACGGGCTGCACACGGTCACCGAGGTCGTCGCCGGGCTCGACATCGGTGACGCCACCGTCCGCACCTCCATCCTGGAGCGCATCGCCGAGGTCCTGGGCGGCGCCAACCGCGCTCGCGCCACGCTCGACGGCCGACGCCGCGCACTCCTCGATCGCGAGGGGCGAGCCGAGTTCACCTCAGAGTTCGCGCTGCTCGGCCAGGCCGTCACCGGTGCTCTGGCGGCCGCCGACAGCCCGGAGGCGTGCGACAACCAACTCGCGCGAATACTTGTGCAGTTGGAGAATCTGGAGTCCCGGTTCGCCGAGTTCGACGACTTCCTGGACGAACTCGCGGACAAACGCGACGAGGTCCACGAGGCGTTCTCCTCTCGCAAGCAGACCCTCGCCGACACCCGCGCCCGGCGCGCCGAACGACTCGCCGATTCGGCGGCCCGGGTCCTGCACACCGTGGCCCGGCGTGCGGCCACGCTCGGCGACGCGGACGCCGTCGCCACGTACTTCACCTCCGACCCGATGACCTCCAAGGTCCGCCGTGTCACGGACGAGCTTCGTGAACTCGGCGACCATGTGCGGGCGGAGGAGCTGGAGGGGCGGCTGAAGTCCGCCCGTCAAGAGGCACTTCGCTCCCTGCGTGACCGTAACGACCTCTATACCGACGACGGCCGCACGATCCGCCTCGGCAGCCACCGATTCGCGGTCAACTCCCAGCCCCTGGAACTCACGCTGGTTCCCCACGGCTACGGTCTCGCCTTCGCGCTGACCGGCACGGACTACCGTGCCCCCGTCACCGACCCCGACTTCGCCGCCACCCGCCCGTACTGGGACCGCCCGCTGCCGTCCGAGTCACCCGAGGTCTACCGCGCCGAGCACCTCGCGGCCCGCCTCCTGGACGAGCACGGCCCGGCGGCCCTGTCCGACGCCGACCTGCCCGCCCTGGTCCGCCAGGCAGCGGAGGCGGCGCACGACGAGGGCTACCAGCGTGGGGTCCACGACCACGACACGGTCCTGATCCTCGCGGCCCTGCTGCGCCTGCACGAGGGCGCGGCCCTCCTGCGCCACGAGCCCGCCGCCCGGGCCACGGCTCAGCTGTTCTGGGCGCACGGCACGACCGCCGACGAGCGCGCGTCGTGGGCTCGCCGTGCGGTGTCCCTGGCGCGCGCCCGGGAGACGTTCGGCCTGGCCCCCACCATCGCCGACCTCGAAAGGGAACTCGCCCACGCAATCGGCCTCCGGGCAGGAAAGGACCCGGCATCGGTCTCCGGTCCCACCGACGAGGCGCTCGCCGCCGCCTACCTCTTCGACGAGCTGACCAGCGGCCCCGACGGCTTCGTCCTCAGCACCCAGGCCCGCACTCTGCTGGACAAGTTCCGCCGCACCGTCGGGACTTCGGCCTACGACGACGACCTCGCCGCCCTCGGTGACCTGGCTGCCCGCACGCAGCTCGCCGAAGCGTGGCTGTCCTCGTACGCTTCCGCGACCGGCCTGGACATCGCCCCCGGCGACCTGGCCGAAGCGGTGGCCGCCGAGCTCTGCCCGGACCTGGCCCGCTACGAGTCCGACGCACCGCTCACACAGACCGTGGAGGGACTGCTCGGCACCCACCCGCGCATCGACGGCCGTAGGCTCACCGTCCGCATCGACGAACTCCTCGCCCGCACCAGGGCGTTCCGCGCCCGCGAGGTCCCCGAGTACCGCGCCTACCAGCGCCGCCGCACCGCGCTGGTGGCCGCCGAGCGTGCCCGGATCCGGCTGGACGAGTTCCGGCCACGGGTGATGTCCGCGTTCGTGCGCAGCAGGCTCATCGACGAGGTCTACCTCCCGCTGGTCGGCGACAGCCTCGCCAAACAGCTCGGCACCACCGGCGAGTCCAAGCGCACCGACACCGGCGGCCTGCTCCTGCTCATCTCCCCGCCGGGCTACGGCAAGACGACGCTCATGGAGTACGTCGCCGACCGGCTCGGCCTGCTCCTGGTCAAGGTCAATGGTCCGGCGCTGGGCCACTCCGTCACCTCGCTCGATCCTGCCGAGGCCCCGAACGCCACCGCCCGCCGGGAGATCGAGAAGATCAACTTCGCGCTGGAGGCGGGCAACAACACCCTGCTCTACCTGGACGACATCCAGCACACCTCCCCCGAGCTGCTGCAGACGTTCATCCCGCTGTGCGACGCAACCCGCCGCATCGAGGGCGTGCGGGAAGGCGAACCGCGCACCTACGACCTGCGGGGCAAACGCTTCGCCGTCTGCATGGCCGGCAACCCCTACACCGAGTCCGGCAGCCGCTTCCGGGTGCCCGACATGCTCGCCAACCGTGCCGACGTGTGGAACCTGGGCGACGTCCTGACCGGCAAGGACGACGCTTTCGCCCTCAGCTTCGTCGAGAACGCGCTCACGTCCAACCCCGTCCTGGCGCCGCTCGCCGGCCGGGACCGCGCCGATCTCAACCTGCTGATCCGCCTCGCGCAAGGCGACTCGACGGCCCGCGGTGACCGGCTCAACCACCCCTGCTCCCCCGCCGAACTGGGACGGATCGTGGCCGTGCTGCGCCATGTGATCACGGCTCGCCAGACGGTTCTGGCGGTGAACGCCGCGTACATCGCCTCGGCAGCCCAGTCCGACACCACGCGGACGGAACCGCCCTTCCGACTCCAGGGCTCCTACCGCAACATGAACAAGATCACCCAGCGCATCCAGCCGGTCATGAACGACGCCGAACTGGCCGCCCTGGTCCACGACCACTACTCGGCCGAGGCCCAGACCCTCACCACCGGCGCCGAGGCCAACCTCCTGAAACTGGTCGAGCTGCGCGGCACGCTCACCACCGAACAGGCGGCGCGCTGGGCCACGTTGAAAGCGACCTACGTGCGCGCACACGCTCTCGGCGGCCCGGACGCCGACCCCCTCACCCATGCCGTCGCCGCCCTCGGACTCCTCGCGGACCGAGTCGCTGCCGTCGAGTCGGCGATCACCCGGGCCGCTGATCCGCGCCGCCTGATGGCCAACCCAACAGCTCGCCACGCGGTTCGCCCGGACGTGGAGGGCGGCTGAGAGCGCGGCGATCCCTCGGCGGGTAACGGAAGTGCCACAGCATCGGCGGGCTCAATCGGCCTTGTGGCGCTGGTAATAGCGGGCGACGCGCGTGCGGTTGCCGCACCGGGCGGCCGAGCACCAGCGGCGGCGCGGATGCGCGGGCAGGAACAGCATCACGCAGTCCTCGGCCTCGCAGGGGCGGACCTTGCGGACGGCCGGATCGGCCAGCAGTACGGCAGCGTCCTCGGCGAGCAGGGCGGCGAGCCGCGTGCCGGGGGTGCCCGAACGGCGGGTGGCGAGGGTGACCGCGGTGCCGTCCCAGCCGACTCGCGGGACGGCGGGCGCGGCGGACAGCGCCTTGTTGAGGCCGTCCAGTGCGGCCGTGGGGGGCCGCTCGCCCTGACGCGCGGCGTTCACGGCGACCGCGACGTGTTCGCGTACCTCGTGCACGGCGGCCAGATCCGCGTCGGAGAGAAGCGTCGTGTCCGACGCCGGTTCCGGGAGGCGGTCCGCCTGGAGAACGAGCCAGGACCGCAACTGCGTGACGTCGCCGAGCAGGTCGAGCGGGCCGTCGGCCGTGTGCGGTCTGGTGTTGACCAGGTCGAGGGCCAGGGGCTCTCCGGTGAGCGGTCTGAGATCAACCATGGTCCTAATGATACCTAGAGCCGTTGACGCGTTAGATCTCCACCGGTACAACTAATGCGTAACCTCACTCAGGAGGCATGTGAAGTCATGGTTGCCGCCCTCGCACGCACCGTCCACCGCCACGTCGACGTCGACGGGGTGCGGGTCTTCTACCGCGAGTCGGTCCCCGTCCGGGCCGACGCCCCCGTCCTGCTCCTTCTGCACGGATTCCCGTCGGCCTCCCACCAGTTCCGACGCCTCATCGACGCTCTCGGCACGCACTACCGGCTGATCGCGCCGGACTACCCCGGCTTCGGGCACACCGAGACCCCCAGCGACTTCGTCTACACCTTCGATCACCTCGCGGACGTCGTCGAAGGCGTCGTGGAACGGCTGGGCCTGACCCGGTTCGTGATGTACGTCTTCGACTTCGGGGCCCCGGTCGGCTTCCGGCTGGCGACCCGGCACCCGGAGTGGATCGCCGGCCTCGTCGTGCAGAACGGCAACGCCTACCAGCAGGGCCTGTCATCCGGCGCCCGTGACTTCATCGCCCTCACCCCGGACACCCCCGGCAGCGAAGACGCCATCCGCGGCCTGCTGACCCTGCCCGGCACGCGCGGACAGTACGAGGGCGGCACCAGCGTTCCCGAACTCATCGCCCCCGACGGCTGGACCCTCGACCAGCACTTCCTGGACCTGCCCGGGCGCAAGGAAGCCCAGATCGCCCTGGCCTTCGACTATCACACCAACGTCGAGCGCTATCCGCAGTGGCAGGCATGGCTGCGCGACCACACTCCGCCCGCCCTGATCACCTGGGGCCGCAACGACCCGTTCTTCCCAGAGGCCGGCGCGCACGCCTACCTGGCGGACCTTCCCGACGCCGAACTCCACATCTTCGACACCGGTCACTTCGCCCTCGAAGAGAAGCTGCCCGAGATCGCTCCGCTCATCGCCGACTTCCTCGACCGCACCAGCGCTGCGATGACGTAGTTTCCACCGCGGTTCAGCCGTGCAGGAGGCTGTCCAGCACGGCGATGACAAAGCCGGTCAGCGGCACGAAGGTTGCGAGCGAGCCGAGTACGGCGACGAAGAGACCCGCGCTCATATGGGCCGGGGCTCGGCCGCCTCGGACCCTGCTGGGGTTCTGCGGATCGTAGGTGACATCCACGGCCGGGCTCCGGCGCCGCATCAGTACGGTGACCGTCGACTCCTGAGTGACGGTGACACCCCCGGCGGTCGTAAATCGCAGGACGGGGTTCATGGCCTGCTGCTTCGGGGACGTGCGGTAATCGACGATCTCGCCGGGCACCGTCACGCCGCGGCGGCGCAGTATCCACGGGTCGCGCAGGAAGAATCTCCATGCCAGCACCAGCAGTCCGGCGCCGCCGGGCAGCAGGAACGCGGTGGCGGTCAGCCAGCCCACTTGGTCCGGCGCCTCCACGACCGCGAACAGGACAACGAGCAGCAGCAGATAGCCGCCCACCCCCACGGTCCACCTGGACGCGCGACTGCTCAGGGCCGGCGGCGTCCGGGGCGTGGGCTCGGTGCTCACCAGCGCCGCGCCGTCCGATACGGGCGGGTGGCCCGCCATGGCCCGACGCAGCGCCTCGGTGAACGCGCCGACGGCGTTGCTGTTGCCGCTGCTCACCTGGAAGCCGTCTCCCGAGGTGTCGCCGCTGATCCTCAGCCGTACCGAGGTCGCGCCGTCACTCTCCACGGAACCGAGGGCCCGCAACGGTATCCGCCACGTCACGCGCCCCCGCACCACCCGAACCTCCCCGCTCTCCAGTCGCATGACGCCCCCGCGCCCCTTCAGCACCACACTCACGTCCCGCCCCATGTAGCGGATCCTAGGGCCTGATCGCAGGCACTACGCGAAACCGAACCCGTTACCGCCGAGTGGAAGAAGGACGCGAAGGCGGCGGGAGCTTACCGGAGCACTTTCATACGTTCGGGGCCGTGGTGCTCGGTCGGGTCTTTTTTACGGTCTGGCGCGGCACCTCGGACCCCTCCTGAAGGTCTGCGGCGAATGCCTCGGCGGTGGCTTCCGCCGCGATGTCGCTCAGGTCTTCGTTGATTTCGTGGGCGACCCGCTTGGCGTCCATGGCCAGCTTTACGGAGGACTTTACGGTCCCCCGCACGACCGGCCGGATCATCTTCTTCAGGAGGGGAGCGGCGGCCACCCCGACCAAGAAGACAGGAAGTACAGGAAGCATAGTCAGTACAGCCCTTCTAGCAGCATACCGGAATTCTCCGGCAGCATCCTGGAAATACCAGCCTAGCTATTCGAGATGCCCACTCACCAGGGCTTCTCAGGACATTCACCCGTTCGTGTGCATACCAGGTCGAGTTGATCTTTTCGGGGTCGTTGTGACTTAGCGTGCGATAGGGGGCAAGCTGTGCTTATCCGCCCCCTAGGTGAGAATACTGAGCCGGGAGTGAATTATGGAAAAGGCAGTAACCGACGAGGCCACTGCTGCGGCTGAGCCCACGTCAGGGGAAGTTCTCTATTCCGCTGAAGTGCGCCATGCAAACGGGAAATGCATCCTCACCATCAGCGATCATTTGCATGGCGCGGTGGAAATCTATGAAGTACCGCGGGCAGCCGTGAAGAAACTCCCCTTCTATCTCTCGATGCTCAGGAACAGGCTTTCCTGAAGGACAGCGAAAGGACGCCGAGAGGAGTCACGCCTGCCGCTGGGCCACCAGGGGCGCGGACGGCCGGGAGCCCGTGAGCAGGGAATGGGCGAGCACCCCGTAGAGGGTGTCATTGGGGCCGTCGGCGATCCGCAGGCCACGGATGTCGCGCAGGCGTTTCTCCATGGGCGTGCGGCGGGTGTAGCCCTCGCTGCCGTGCAGTTGCAGCCCGATGTCGACGGCTCGGTAGGCCGCGTCGGTGGCGAAGGCCTTGGCGGCGGAGCAGGCCGCCACGTCGATGTCTTCCCCGTCCCGGTCGAGCCGCTCCAGCAGGGAGAAGCACCAGGCGGTGGCCGCCTGCACCTCGGCCGCCGCGGTGCCGATCCGGCACACCACGGAGGGCACGCCGGCCAGGGACGTCCGGCCGACACTGCGTCGGCGGACCCTGGCCGTCGTCTCCTCGATCGCCGCGGTCGCCGCGCCGAGGCAGACCAGCGCCATCATGAGCCGCCAGCCGGAGAAGTGGGAGTCGAAGATGTGGCGGCCGTCGCCGGGCCTGCCGAGCAGCGCTTCCCTGCCGACTCTGACGTTGTCGAAGTGCAGATGCCCCAGGCTCCAGCCCCGTAGCCCGAGGGGCACGGTGGTCTCGGTCAGGATGCCCGCGGTCGCCATCGGCAACCAGAGGGCCGACAGCGGCACTTCGCGCAGCCAGGATCCGTCGGCATCCCGCCCGGCGGCCTGTTCGGGCGTGACCAGCTTGCAGAAGACGACAAAACCGGTGGCCTCTTCCACCCGGCTGACCAGGCCCTTGGTGCCCGAGAGCAGCAGGTGGTCGCCCTGATCGACCGCTACGGTGCGCAAGCCCCGCAGGTCCGACCCGGAGTGCGGTTCGCTCGACGCCACACCGGCCAGCTCGCCGCCGCCCACGATCCGGTCGTGGACCGTCCGGGCGATGGGAGGCAGGCCGTACCGCACGGCCATCGCGCCGTGCGCCGAGCTGAAGAGTTCGCGGGCGTCGCAGTCGCGCCGGCCGGCCAGGAACATGGCCAGACCTTGGGCCACGCGTTCCAGACGCGGGGGGACGAGAGCGGCCGCGTCCCGGTCCCCGGCGAGGCCGCACGGGTACGGCGGCCGGCCGTCGGTGCGCGGCAGGTCGAACCCGGTTAACCCGGCTTGGGCCGCGCGCTTGCGCAGATCGAGCCATGGCGGCCGGGCGGCATCCTCGGTGACGGGCTGAGGCAGGTGGGTGTCGAGGAAGTCGGTGACACGACAGGCGAATTCCTTCAGGCCGGGATGGCGGGCCAGAACGGCGCAGGATTCCGAGAGAAACACGGGCGGTGTCCTAACGGCTGGTGGGATGAGGGGAGTTCACGGGCCGGAGTCCGGGAGGGGCTCTGCGGTCGTGCACGGCGGGGACGCGGCCGGCGTGTGCCGGTGTGCTGTCCGGCGTCTCAGCCTCCGGCGTCCATGGCCTCGACGAGGCTGCGCGGCCGCATGTCGGTCCAGGTCCGGTCGATGTGGTCCAGGCACGCCTGCCGGGTGTCGGCGGGGTGGGTGACGGTCCAGCCGTCGGGGACGTCGGCGAAGGCGGGCCACAGCGAGTGCTGGCCCTCGTCGTTGACGAGCACCAGGAAGCGGCCCTCGTCGTCGTCGAACGGGTTGGTGGCATGCGCCATGTCGGTTCTCCGGGTTCTGGTGGCTCGCGGGTTGCGACTCGTGCACTCATGGACACGGGCACGCATGCGGCGGGCCGGTGAGCGAGGTGGGCGAACGTGAGGAAGCGTCAGGTTCGGCCGTGCGGACAGGAGTGTCCGGCGCGGTACAGGGCTCGGCCCGCGCCCGCTCCTCGAACAAGGGCGGGCGCGGCGACGGCTTGACAAAAGGGATCGGACATACATCTTGCCAGGTCAACGGTGGTTCCAGGAGGCCCGGCAGGTGTTGCCACCCGAACGAATGACGAACAGCTGAACAGGTCATCCGTCAGGCGACGGTCGGGGTGCCGGCCTGGAGCTGCCAGAGGGTGGTGTAGGTGCCTCCGCGGGTCACCAGCTCCTCGTGCGTGCCCTGTTCGGCCACGAGTCCCCCTGGTCCCATGACGTAGATCTGGTCGGCGCTCTGGACGGTGGACAGCCGGTGCGCGATGACGACCATCGTGCGGTCCGAGCCGAACACCTGCAGGGCCCGCTGGATGATGGCCTCCGTCTCGTTGTCGACGGCGGAGGTGGCCTCGTCGAGGATGATGACCGGGGGGTCGCGCAGGATCGTGCGGGCCAGTGCGATGCGCTGTTTCTGCCCCCCGGACAGCGCCGCGCCCCGCTCCCCGACCCGGGTGTCGTAGCCGTCGGGCAGGCTGTCGATGAAGGTGTCGGCGCCGGCGGTGCGGGCGGCGTGGAGGAGTTGCTCGTCGGTGGTGTCGAAGGCGCCGTAGCGGATGTTCTCGGCGATCGTCGCGTCGAACAGGAAGGGTTCCTGGGTGACGTAGCCGATCGCGCGGCGCAGGTCTGGCAGGGCGAGGGTGCGCACGTCGGCGCCGTCGAGCAGGACCCGGCCCCGGTCGGGGTGGTGGAACCGCATGAGGAGTTTGGCGACGGTGGTCTTCCCGGCGCCGCTGGTACCCACGATGCCCGTGGTCCGGCCGGGTGGGATGAGCAGGGACGTGTCCTTCAGGGCCGGGGCGCGGCCGGGGTAGGCGAAGGTCACGTTCCGCAGTTCGATCTCGCCCTTCACCTGCTGCCGGGGCAACGGGCGCCCCTGCGCGACGGGTTCGAGCGGCAGCCGGTGCAGGCGCTCCACACGGTCCAGGGCGGTGACGGTGCGCTGGTACTGGTCGGTGGTGCTGCCCAGCCGGGACAGCTTCAGCATGGCGATCCCCGGCATCTCGATGAGCGGGCCGAAGGCGGCGGTGGACAGGGTCCCGCGCAACACGGCCGTACCGCCCAGCAGGACCGTACCCACCAGGGCGGAACCACCGGCCAGGCGCAGGATCTGGGGTGGGATGGCGGAGCTGCGTCCGCTGGCGCGGTTGGCCTCGCTGCACTCGCGGTTGAACTCGGTGATCCGGGCGATCTCGTGCTCTTCGGTGACGGCGGACTTGATGGTGGTGTGGGCGTGGAGGTTCTCGGTGATGCGGCCGTTCAGCCGGGCCCGGCGTTCGTCGGAGGCGGCGTGGTGGGCGACGGCGCGTTCGTGGAAGCGGAAGGAGAGCCAGGCGACGACCGGAATGGGGACGAACGCGATCCAGGCGATCTGCGGGGCGAGCAGCAGGAAGGCCGGGACGACCAGTGCGAGGCTGGCGACCATCTGCACGACGTCGTTCATGTTGGAGGCGACGAAGGTGCTGATCTGGCTGATGTCCTCGGACAGGACGCTGTTGACCCGGCTGACGCGCTCCTTTTCCAGCTCGGAGGGCGCCACCCGCTGGACGTGCTCGTAGGTGCGGGTGCGCCAGTCGTCCTCGATGGTCTGCGCGAGCTGCCGCCAGGCGACGCTTGCGCCGTAGCCGAAGGCCGCCATGGCGAGACAGGCGGCGCCGGCGGCACCGACGAGGAGCCCCAACTGGCTGGTGACACCGGCCAGTCCGTAACCGGCCAGGGTCGAGCTGCCGCCCTTGGCGACCAGGAGCACGATCGACGGGCTGAGGGCGAACAGTGCCATCTCCGCCAGCTGCGAGAGACCGGACAGCACCGCCGCCAGCGCGAACTTACGTTTGTGGGGGCCGATGATGCGGCGCAGGGGATGGCGGTGCGCCGCGGCTTCGTCGCCGGTGCGGTCGGATCTGCGCCAGGCTCTGCGGACGATCCCCACCGTGGCCGCGGTGGTCAGCCCGAGCATGAGCAGGGGTTTGCTGAGCACCTTCAGCAGGAGCGGTCCGCCGACGACGGCCGCCGCCACGGCGCCGCCGGCCGCGACGATCCGCGGCAGCCAACGTCCCTTGCCTGCTTTGTCCGTTCGGGGCGTCGGGTCCCGGCGAGGCGCCGCGGGCCGGGCCGCGCGGGGTCGTACCACCGTCGTGAGGAGGGCCGTCAAGGTGCGTGACACGGCCTGCCGCAGCAGTCCGGCGGCCTCGCGCGGGCTGACCGTACGGTCGTGCCGCAGCAGCACCCGGCCGGTGACCGGGCTGGCGTGCACTTCCTCGATGCCCGGCGTCTCGAGGAGCGTCGCCTCGGTCAGCCGCGCTGCCGCGGGCCTGCCCTTGAGGAGGTCGACCTCCCAGCGTTGGCGTCCGGGCACGATCGAACGGGGCCGCATCTTCGCTCGGGTGGGAGTCAGCCGTGTCATCGGCCGCTGGGCCGGGGGACTTTCCAGCAAGGTCATCGCTTGTCCACGAACTTCCAGTAGCGGGAGACCGCCGCCTCGTCGATCTCCGGGATCACCACGCCCAGTCGCCGCAGTCGGCGCACCGTGCGCTCGTTGGCGAACTCCAGGCCCGGCTGCCGCGCGTCCTGTGCCGTGTCGGCGTACTCCTCCAAGTACGCCTGGTAGGGCGCGATCGGCAGGTCCTGTCCGCGTTCGGTCGCGCGGCGCAGGCGGCGCAGCCAGTCGGTGAGCGGGAGTGGTTCGGTGCGCGTCCCGTGCAGCCGGTCGTAGCCGGCCATGAAGACGCCGGGGCCGGTCCGGCGCGGGTGGTGGAGGTGGTGCACGAGATCGGTCCCGTCGGTGTCGAGGAGCAGTCCTACGACGGCGGTGGCGAGGACGTCGACGGGGAGCAGGCTCTCCTCGAGGCCCGGGTCCACCGGATGGCAGCCCAGCGCCGCACAGCTGGTGAGCAGGCGGGAGAACATGTCGTCCGGGCTCATGGCGCCGGATGAGGAGTGGGCCCAGACGCGGCCGAGGCGATGGATGCCGCCGCTCGCTCCCCGTGCGAAGGCACGCTCCACCAATCGGTCGGCGACCCACTTGCTCGCCGCGTAGCCCCGGCCGTAGGGGTGGCGTGCACCGTCGATCGCCGAGTCCTCCGTGACCGGCCGGGGTGCCTCCGGGCCGGACCGGAACACCCCGAGCGTCGACAGATGGTGGAACGCCTTGGGCCGGCCTTCGCCCGCCAGGTGCAGCAGGGTTCGGGTGCCGTCCACGTTGGCCGGCTTCAACCGGGCGTAGGGCGACAGGTGATGGACGCGGGCACCGCTGTGGACGATGGTGTCGACCGTCTCCCGCAGCCGCGCCCAGTGCGCCGATCCCACGCCGAGGTCCACGGCGGTGAGGTCACCGCGCACGATGTGCAGGCGCGGATCGTCCACCGTCGCGGTGATGCCGTACGTCCGCAATGCCTCGGCCAGCCGTTCGCGTGCCTCGGCGTCGGTCTGTGCGCGGACCAGGCAGTGCACCTGGGCCGTTGTCCTGTCCAGGAGTTCGGCCAGGAGGAAGGCGCCGACGAAGCCGGTGGCTCCGGTGAGCAGGATCTCCCGTGGGTCACCGCCGCGCCGGGGGTCGGAGGCGAAGCGCAGGGCGGGGCTGAGTCTCGCCTCGGTGTCCGGGACGTACGAGGGTGTGGTCGTCTCGCCGGTCTGCAGGTGCCGGGCCAGTCCCGCCGGGGTCGGTGCCTCCAGGAGGGCCGACAGGCCGAAGGGCACGGCCAGGGCGTCGCCGATCCGGCTGGCCAGACGGGTGGCGAGCAGGGAGTGGCCGCCCAGGGCAAAGAAGTCGTCGTCGACGCCGACCGCGGGCAGGTCCAGCACTTCGGCGAACAGGTCGCACAGGGTGCGTTCTTCGGGGGTGCCGGGGGCCCGGCCGCCGCCGGCGCCCGCGGCGAAGTCCGGTGCGGGCAGGGCGCGGCGGTCGAGCTTTCCGTTCGGGGTCAGGGGCAGAGCGTCCAGGGTGGTGAACGCCGACGGCACCATGTGGGCGGGCACGCGCTCCCGGAGGAAGGCCCGCAGTTCGTCGGGGTCGATCCCGGCCCCGTCGACGGGGACCGCGTAGGCGGCCAGGCGGGTGTCTCCCCGGTGGTCGGCGCGGGCGGTCACGACGGCGTGGGCGACGTGGGGGTGGGTGGCGAGGACTGCTTCGATGTCGCCGGGTTCGACGCGGTGGCCGCGGACCTTGACCTGCTCGTCCGCCCGGCCCGCGAACACGAGGAGGCCGTCACCGCGCCGCCGTACGAGGTCGCCGGTGCGGTACATCCGGCTCCCGGGCGGACCGTACGGATCGGCCACGAACCGGTGGGCCGTCGCACCCGGGCGGCGCAGATAGCCGCGTGCCAGTCCGGCGCCCGCAACGTACAGCTCGCCGGTCACCCCGGGCGGCACCGGCCGCAACGCGGTGTCCAGGACGTAGGCGCGGCCTCCCGGGACCGGTTGCCCGAGGACGGGACTCGGCGCCGCGTCGAGGCGCACCTGGAGCGCGTCCACGGTGCACTCGGTCGGCCCGTACATGTTGTGGGCCACCAGCCCGTCCACCGCCCGTAGTTCGCTCCACAGCCGCTCCGGCAGCTCCTCACCGCCGAGCACGGCCAGGCCCGGCCGCCACCGCTCGTCGGTGAACAACCCGCGGTCGTACAGGATGCGCTGGTACGAGGGGGTCGCGTCGATGGTGTCGATGCGATGCCGGACGGCCCAGGCCGCGAACCGGTCCGCGTCCGCCCAGGTGCCGCTGTCGGGAACGTGCAGTTCATGACCGGCCGTCAGGGCGGCGAGCTGGCCCCACGAGGCGTCGAACGACACGGAGGCGGTCAGCGCGACCCGCAGCGGCCGGCCCCCGAGGCGCTCGGCCGCCGGACCGAAGACCCGTTCCCAGTACTGCGCGGCGAGGTTGGCCACGCTCGCGTGGCGGGCGACGACCCCCTTCGGCGCCCCGGTCGACCCCGAGGTGTAGATCACGTAGGCGGGATGGTCGGGCGACAACCTTGTCACCGGGTCGCTGTCGGGCAGCCCCTGGAGCGCCTGCTCGGTCTCCGGGGTGTCCAGCAGAAGAGTGGGCATCTCCGGGCCGACGGCGGTGGCCCGGTGGGTGAGCAGCAGCACCGGCTTGGCGTCGTCGACCATGGCGGCGAGACGTGGCCGCGGGTACTCCGGGTCGAGCGGCAGATAGGCGGCCCCCGCCTTGAGCACGGCGAGCAGGGCCACGACGAGGTCGTGCGAACGCGGCAGGGCGACCGCGACCACGTCCTCGGGACCCACCCCGCGCGCGGCCAGGGCGTGGGCGAGCCGGTTCGCCCGGGCGTTCAGCTCCCCGTACGTCGACGTGACGCCGCCCGCCACCACGGCGACCGCGTCGGGCGCGGCACGCACGCACGCGTGGAAGAGCTCCGGGACCGTGCCCGTGGCCGCGGCGGGCCGGCCGGTGTCGGCCAGCAGGTGACGGCGTTCGTCGGCGGACAGGACGTCGAGGCTGCTGAGCGGCCGGTCGGGGTCTCGTACGACCTCCTCCAGCAGCCGTACCCAGCGCGCGGCCAGGTCCTCGACCGTGCCCTGGTCGAACAGGTCGGTCGCGTAGTCGAGGGTCGCGTGCAGACCGAGGCACGTGCCCTGCGCGGAGCGCTTCTCGTAGACGCCGATGTCCAGGTCGAACTTGGCGGTCTCGGTAGGTACCGCGATCGGGGAGACCTCCAGCCCAGGAAGCCGGAGCGCCGCGCCCTCGTCGGCGTCGAGGGAGAGCGCGACCTGGAACAGCGGGTGGCGGGCGGGCGACCGGGGCGGGGCGAGCGCCTCGACGACCTGCTCGAAGGGCGCGTCCTGGTGCGCGTAGGCGGCCAGTGCGCTCCGGCGGACGCGCTCCAGCAGCCGGGTGAACGCGGGGTCTCCGGCGGTGTCGGTGCGCAGCACCAGGGTGTTGACGAAGAAGCCCACCAGGTCGTCCAGGGCCTGGTCGTTGCGCCCGGCGATCACGCTGCCGACGGGCACGTCGGTGCCCGCGCCCAGCTTCGTGAGCAGCGCGGCCAGCCCGGCGTGCAGCACCATGAACAGGCTCGCGCCGGACCGGCGGGCCAGCTCGGTCAGTGCCGTGTGCAGCTCCGGATCGATCGTCAGGCGGACCCGGGCACCGCTGTGGGACGCGACGGCCGGGCGGGGCCGGTCGTAGGGCAGGCCGAGCTCTTCGGGCAGGCCCGCCAAGGTCTGCCGCCAGTGGTCGAGTTGGCGGGCGAGCACTCCGTCGGGCTCGCTCAGGAGCCTGCGCTGCCACAGGGCATAGTCGGTGTACCGGGCGGGCAGCGGCGCCCAGTCGGGGCTGCGGCCCTGGCTGCGGGCGGTGTAGGCGGTGGCCAGGTCGCGGGCGAGGGGCGCCAGGGACCAGCCGTCGGCGGCGATGTGGTGGATCGCGATCACGAGGACGTGCTCGGCGGGGCCCAGCGCGAACAGCTCGGCGCGCAGGGGCGGTTCGATCGCCACGTCGAAGGGGTAGCGGACGGCGTCGAGCAGCCGGGCGTGCAGCGCCTCCTCGTCGTCCACATCGGTCACCGGCAGCGCGGTACGCACGGCGTCGGCGTCGAGGATCCGCTGGAAGGGCTCGCCGTCGATGTCGCCGTAGACCGTGCGCAGGCTTTCGTGGCGGCCCACCACGTCACCGAGGGCCTGCTCCAGTGCGGCCCGGTCGAGGGGGCCGGACAGGCGTTGCACCAGGGGGATGTTGTAGGTGGCTCCGGGTCCTTCGACCTGGTGCAGGTACCACAGGCGCCGCTGCGCGAACGACAGCGGAGTGCGGTCGGGTCGTTCCTGGACGGTCAGGGGCGGACGGGCCGTGTCCGCGAGGTCGAGCCTCGACGCCAGCAGGGCGGGCGTGGGTGCGTCGAACAGCGTGCTGAGGGTGAGATCCACGCCGAGGACGGCGCGGACGCGGGAGACCAGGCGGATCGCCAGCAGGGAATGCCCGCCGGTTTCGAAGAAGTGGGTGTCCGGGCCGACTTGGGAGCGGCCCAGGGCCTCGGCGAACAGTTCGCACAGCAGTTGTTCGCGCGGGCTGCGGGGCGCACGCGACGGCGGTGCCTCCAACTGGTCGTCGTCCGGGGCGGGCAGGGCGTCGCGGTCCAGTTTGTCGTTCGGCGTGCGGGGCAGCTCGTCCAGCCGTACGAACACCGAGGGCACCATGTGCTCGGGCAGGCTCTGCCGCAGGCGCTCCCGCAGCAGCCCGGTCCGGGTGGCGTCCTCGTCCCCTACGACGTAGGCGACGAGCCTGACATCACTGTGCCGCCGGCCGGACCGGGCCAGCACGGCGGCCTGCCGCACCCCGGGGCAGGCCGTCAGCGCGGCCTCGACCTCCCCCGGTTCGATGCGGAACCCGCGCACCTTGACCTGCTGATCGGCGCGGCCGATGTACTCCAGCTGGCCGTCGGACCGCCACCGCACCACGTCGCCCGTCCGGTACATCCGGCTGCCCGGCGGTCCGTACGGGTCGGCCACGAAGCGGGCGGCCGTCAGCGCCGGCCGGTGCAGATAGCCGCGCGCCAGGGAGGGCCCGGCGATGTACAGCTCCCCCGCGGCACCCACCGGCACCGGGTGCAGGGTGCCGCTGAGCACGTAGAGGCGGCTGCCCGGGGTCGGGTGGCCGATCGGCGGCGGCGCGGCCGTGGGCACCAGTGGCGGGCTCAGGGTCGCCATGACCGTGGCTTCGGACGGCCCGTAGGCGTTCAGCATGCACCGGCCCGGCGCCCAGCGCGCCACCAGCCCCGGCGGACACGCCTCACCGGCCGCCTGCACGGTCGGGACACGCACGTCCGTCTCGGGCAGCGCCGCCAGCACCGAGGGCGGTACGACCACATGCGTGAGGGAGGTGCCGTCGAGGAGGGCGGAGACGGGGTCGGCCGCGGGGGCGACCACCAGCGTGGCCCCGTTCAGCAGGGCGCCATACGTCTCCAGTACGGAGGCGTCGAAGCTGGGCGAGGCGAATTGCAGCACCCTGCTGCCGGAGGTCATCGCCGCGCCTTCTCCCTGGAATGTCGCCACTGAGGCGATACCGGTGTGCGTCACCACCACGCCCTTGGGTTTCCCGGTGGAACCGGAGGTGTAGATCACGTACGCCGGATGCCGTGGGTCCACGGCCCGGCACACATCGGTCTCCGGCTGCCCCTGCGACAGGTCGGCCACGAGCGCCCGGTCCTCGATCACCAGGGCCGGGCGGGCGTCGGCCAGCATGTACTGCTTGCGCGCCGCCGGATACGCCGGATCGACCGGCATGAAGGCGGCCCCGGCCTTGAGCACGCCGAGGTGCGCCACGACCAGTTCGGCCGACCGGGGCAGCGCGAGGGCGACCACGTCCTCGGGCCCGATGCCCCTGGCGACGAGTGCGTGCGCGAACCTGTTGGCGCGCGCGTTCAGTTCCGCGTACGTCAGAGACGTCCCGTCGGCCACCAGGGCCGCCGCGTCCGGGGCGCGGCGCACCTGCTCCTCGAACAGGGTCGGGAACGGCACGGCCGGACTGCCCGCCGCGGTGGCGTCGCCCAGGTCGAGGAGGCGCTGCCGTTCGTCCTGCGTCAGGACGTCGAGCGAGCCGATCGGCCGGTCGGGGTCCAGGTCCGACATGTCCGCGAGGAGGCGCAGCAGACGCTGCTGGGTGTCGAGCAGGTCCGTCTGGCCGTGCGCTCCGGGCGCGGCGTGCAGTCGCATGTGCGGCCCGGATCCGTCCCGACGGTCCCAGACCATGATCAGCAGGTCGGCGCCGAGCGGGAACGAGAGGTTGTGCGCGACGCAACGGTGCCCGGCGAAGGTGACGTTGTAGTCGAAGCCGATGAGGTTGACGACCGGTGAGAACACGCTGCCGGGGCCGCGGGACAGGTGGAGGTCGCGGTGCAGGTCCTCGGTGCGGTAGCGCTGGTGCTCGACCGCTGCTCGCATCTGCCGGTCGACTTGGGCCAGCAGTTCCCGCAACGGCATGTCGGGCCGGACCGTGAGACGTACGGGGACGCTGTTGGCCAGCATGCCCGGTGTCTCGCGGGCGGCCTCGCCCACCCGGCCCGCGACGGTCAGCCCGAGCACGATGTCCCGGGCGCCGGTCAGCCGGTGCGTGTGGAGCGCGACAGCGGCGAACACGAAACGGAAGCGGGAGACGCCCGCGCGGGTGGCCGCCTCCTTGAGGGCCTGGGGCCGCTGGAGGGGCAGCAACTCCGTGCGCGGAACGGGCCCTTGAGCATCGGCGTCGGCAGCGGGCGGCGCGTGCGTGCGCGTCCATCCGGACAACTCGCCCGCCCAGTACTCCCGGTCCGCGGCGTGATCCGGGGACGCGTGGTAGTCCCGGTCGGCCTGAACCAGTGCGGACAGCGGGCCGAAGGGGCACGGGCCGGGCTCGGTGTCCTGGACCAGGGCGGTGTACACCTCGGCGACCCGGCGGGCCACCAGGGCGTAGCCGTAGGCGTCCACGGCGGCGTGGTGGTAGGTGTGGTACCACCAGAAACGGTCCGGTGCGAGCCGGAACAGCGCGTAGCTGAACAGGGGCCCGTTGGCCAGGTCCATGGGCCGGGCCATGTCCTCGGAGATCCAGGCTCGGGCGGCCGCCTCCGGCGCGGGCTCGTCGCTCACGTCGACGAAGGCGAGCGTCCAGGGCAGTTCGCGCTCCAGGATCTGGACGGGGCCGTCCGCGCCGGGCACCAGGCGCACCCGTAACGCGTCGGTCTCCTCGACGACTTGGCGCAGGGCCGTCTCGAACAGACCTGGGTCGACGGGTCCGTGGATGTCCAGGTACTCACCCAGGCGCAGGGCCGAGCCCAGGTGCGGGGAATGCTGCTCGGCGAGCCACACCTCGCGCTGCCCCGCCGTCACCGGAAGGATCTCGGCCGATGTGTCGGGTCTGTGTTCCTGAGTTTGCGAATGGTCACCGACGTACTGAGCGGGAAGCTGAGGACGGGACAACGACGTACCTCCTGTGGTGCCGGCGCCCCCTGATCACGGCCGGCCTTCGCCAGACCACCCATCGTGTCAGCTACCAGCACATTCTCCGCATCAGGAGCAACAGAGCCACCCGAAGGAATGACGCCGACGGTGTGTCGCGCGGCTCCGGCGGGCGGGAGTGGGCGCGGTGACCGGTGCGGCGGGGTGCCTTGCTGCTTGCTGCTGCGCACTTCGCAGGTGGGTTTTCTCATCCAGTGAGAGGCCGGCTCCGGGAAGACGTCGCGCTGCCGGCCAGTGCGCGGGAGATGCCCCGGGCGGCGGTGCGGACGACGGGGACGACCGTCTGCGCCCGGGCGTCCTGGGGCACGATGACCGACAGCGCCGCCACCACCGTGCCGTCCGCACCCCGCACGGGGGCGGCGACGCCGAGGGCGTCGGCGTGGACGAACCCGGGGCAGGAGGCGTAGCCCTGGCGGCGGACCTCGGCCAGCGTCGCCCGCAGTCCCGCGGAGGTGGCGGGGGTGGCCGGGGTGCAGGCCGTCAGCGGGCCGTCGCAGATCCGCTGCTGGAGGTCGGCCGGGCCGTGGGCCAGGAGGACCAGGCCGCTGGAGGAGGCGTGCAGAGGCAGACGACCGGCGATCCGGGTGTAGTTGACCACCGCGTGGGGGGCCGAGAGGCGTTCGAGGAACAGCACCTCGCCCCCTTCGAGCACGCCGAGCTGCACATGGTGGCCCACTACGTCGTGCACGCCCTCCATGAACGGCATGGCGTGGTCGCGCAGCGAAAGCGTCGGTGAGGCGCGGGTCACCAGTTCCCAGAGCCGGACGCCGATCCGAACCTTGCGATCGGCGTCCCGGCTCAGGAAGTCATGGGCGACGAGCTCGGCCACCAGCCGGGACGCCGTGGCCACGTGCAGTCCCGTCCGGCGTGCGATCTCGGAGACCGTCAGGGCCGGTTCGTCCTGGCTGAACGCCTCGAGGATGCGCGCCGCTCGGGAGAGCACCGACTCCTGGCGTGGTGTGTGCATGGCCCTCCGCGTGTCCCTACTTGTAGGCGCCGTCCATCGCGGCCAAGGTCCGGTCGATGTCTGTGGTGCCCTCGAAGAGGGCGCGCACCTGGGCGAAGTGGGTCTGCTGCACCTGTGAGTTGGGCCACCGCTGGTCCATGAAAGGTACCGTCGTGCCCTCCTTCTGGCGCCGCGCCACCTCCGCTACGGCCGGGTCGACGGAGGTGGAGTCGTTGGGGAGCGCCGGCAGTGTGGCGCCGGACTTGTTGTAGAGGTTCTGCCCCCGTTCGGAGCCCAGGAAGTCGATGAAGGTCAGGGCTGCCCGGCGGTGCGCGGTGTCCGCGTTGAGTCCGTAGGCGGCGGAGACCGCGCCGGGCATGCGGGTCGCCTCGGGGTCGTCGGTGGCGGGCAGCGCCGTCATCCGGAAGTGCATGTCCGGTGCGGCGGCACGCAGATCGGGGAGGGTGCCGGCCACCTGCACCACGCCCACCGCTCGTCCGTCGGCCACCTGCTCGACGGCTTCCTCGTAGGTGGTGCGGAGGGGGTCGGAGCTGAAGCAGCCGTGATCCCGCATCTCCAGGTACTTCGCCATGGCCTGACGCCAGCCGGAGCGGGCGAACGTCCTTCGGCCGTACTCCATCTGCGCGTCGAAGTCGGGATCGTCGGCGTACACCGTGGTGGCGACGAGGGCGTAGTCGACGAGCTGGGTCACCCAAGGGGTCGCGTTGCCCAGCGCGAACAGGACCTTGCCGTGGCTGCGGGCGGTGTCGCAGAGCTCCAGCAGGCCGCTGTAGGTACGGGGAGCGGTTTCGCCGAGCGTCTCCAGCGTTTCCGAGGAGTAGATCGCGCCGATGGCGCTGAAGGTGACGGGGACGACGTACGTCCCCAGGTCCGTGTCGGTGACCGGCCGGATGCCGGACGGTATGCGGCCGCCGAAGCGGCGCAGGGTGAGGACCTGCAGGAAGTACTCCCGCTCCAGGGCGACGACCGATGCGGGATTGCCGTTGCCCGGCCAGACGGTGAAGATGTCCGGCGCGTCGCCCGCGCGGAGCCGTCGCGGGAGCTCCTTCTGCAGTGTGTTCGTATCGGCGTAGCGGACGGTGACCCGTATGCCGGGATGGGCTCGGCGGAAGGCTTCGACGACGGCCTGCATGGACGTCTTGTCGGTGGTGTTGGCCATGACGGACAGCTCGGTGTCCGCGGTGTCGCCGCCGATCCCGCCGACGGCGGAGCAGCCCGTCAGCAGCGCCATGGCCGTGGCGAGCCGCGCGGCGAGCGGGATGCGTCTCGGTCTGGAGGGCACGAGAGGGCTCCGTGCGGTAGAGGGACGGGGTAGGTGGGGCGCGCCATGCCGTGCCGGGGAGGCGGCAGGCGTGGCGCGCCGGCAGGGGTGGCTGTCAGCCGATGGGGACGGCTCGTTGTGCGGTCAGGTCCCGCGAGCTGCGTGCCGTGGCGAAGGTGTAGGTGCCGGGCACGAGCTTCCAGGTACCGGCGTTCCACACCGTCAGGTCCTGCGCGGGGATCGTGATCGTGAGCTGCTTGCCGGCCGCGGGGTCGAGGGTGACCTTGCGGAAGGCGACGAGCCGGCGCGGCTCGGCCGCCGCGGCGCCGGGCAGGGTCGCGTAGACCTGCACGACGTCCGTGCCCCGGCGTGAGCCGGTGTTGGTCACGGTGACCTGCAGCGTCACGCTCCTGGTGGTGGTGTCGTACGTGGCTTGCAGGGAGCCATGGGCGAAGGAGGCGTACGACAGGCCGTGGCCGAAGGGGAAGCGTGGCTGCTGGCCCTTGCTGTCGTAGAAGCGGTAGCCGACGAGGATGCCCTCTTCGTGGCAGACGGTTCCGTTGGTGCCGGGGTACGTCGCCGGTGTGGTGCCGGGGCCCTGGGTGGCGTCGACGGGGAAGGTGACGGGCAGGCGGCCCGAGGGGTCGCTGTCACCGAAGAGGACCGCCGCCAGCGCCGTGCCCATGGCCCGGCCCCCGTACCAGGCCTGGAGCACGGCCTCGACCTCGCCGAGCCAGGGCATGGCCACGGGGCCGTCGGTGTTCAGGACGACGACGGTGCGCGGGTTCACCGCGGCCACGGCGCTGATGAGCTGGTCCTGGTCGCCGGGCAGGCCGAGCCCGTGGTGGTCCATGTCCTCGCCGGCGACCCGGTTGACGAAGACGACGGCGGCGTCGGCGGCACGCGCCGCCTCGACGGCCGCGGGGATCAGGGAGCCTGGCTGCCAGCCCAGGGTGAGGCCGCAGGTGCCGGGGTCGGTGGTGGCGTTGGTGTAGGTCAGCTCGACGGTGACGGCCTTGCCCGCGGTCAGCCGGGCGGTTCCCTGGAGGGGGTAGTCGTAGGGGCCGAGGAAGAAGCGGCGGCTGTGCCGGGTGCCGGTGACGACGGTGGCGCCGTTGATCTTGAGGGTGGCGGTTCCGGCGGGCAGCAGGGAGAAGCGGTGCAGACCCGTGGTGGTGGGGACGAGCGTGCCGGTCCACTTCGCCGACCAGACGGCGGGCAGCCCGTCCACCGGGGCGGAGGTGAAGTCGACGGTGGCGTCGGTGCGGGGAGGTGAGGGGCGTACCGGAGGCTTCGGCGCCCGCCCAGTAGGTGCCGGTCAGGCCGGGCGCTCCGGTGCCGGTGCGCAGCACGGAGGACGGCACGGTGGTCAGGGGCAGGTCTCCCTTGGTGCCTTGGGCGTGCGTGACCTTGACCCCGCTGCCGGCCCGGGCGCGGAGGGCGTCCAGGGGCGTCGTCCAGGTGCCCGGGTCTACGTAGCTGGAGCCGGCCACCCCGGTGAAGGCGTCCGTCCCCGCGGGTCCGATGACGGCCAGGGACTTCAGGCTGGCCGGCAGGGGCAGTGCGGCGGAGCGGTTGGCCAGGAGGACGAGGGAGGCGACGGCGGTCTCGTGGGCCAGGGCCTGGTGTGCCTGGGTGCTGACGTCGGCCGAGGCGGGGGGCACCGGGTGGTCGAAGAGGCCGTTCACGTACATCGAGACCAGGATGCGGCGGGCCGCGTCGTCCAGCCGGGTGCCCGGGATCGCGCCGCCGGTGAGGGACCCGGCGGGAATCCTGACGCCGGCGGGGCCGAGCCCGGCGAGGTCCATGCCCGCCCGGGCGGCGGCGACTTGGTCGTCACCCGCCCAGAAGTCCGGCACGGTGTAGCCCTGGAGGCCGATCTGCTTCTTCAAGTCGTCGAAGAGGGCGGCGTTCTGCGTCGCGAAGGTGCCGTTGATCTTCGGGTAGGCCATCATGACGGACGTGGCCGGGGCGGCGGTGACCACGCGGCGGAACGGCGCTTCGTAGATCTCGTGCAGGGCGCGGCCGGAGACCGCGGTGTCGGTGAAGAAGCGGTTGGTCTCCTGCGTGTAGGCGGCGAAGTGCTTGACCGTGGCGACGACGTTGCGGCTCTGCATGCCCACGGTGAGGGCCGCGCCCAGTTCACCGGCGAGCAGGGGGTCCTCGCCCATGCCCTCGGCCAGCCGGCCCATGTGCCAGGTCCGCGCCAGGTCGATGGTGGGACCGAGGAGGTTGTTGTACCCCTTGGCCCGGCCCTCGGTTCCGATGGCGCTGCCGACCCGGCCCATCAGGGAGGCGTCGAAGGTCGCCGCCTGGGCGATCGGCACCGGGAAGGCGGTGACGCCCTGCTCGCCGCGCAGGCCGGCGGAGGCGTCCACCATCGTCAGGGCCGGTATGCCGAGGTGGGAGAGGGCCGCGAAGTCGCACCTGACGAGCGCCTCCTTCTCGGCGGCCGTCATCCGGGCGAGCATCGCGGCGGCGCGGTCCTGGGAGGTCGCGGCGGCTGCCGCTCCGCTCAGCACGGGAGCCATGCTCGCGCTCAGGGCGGTGAGGGTGGCGGCGGACAGAAACGTTCTTCTCTTCACAGCGGCTCTCCGGGGAAATGGGGGCGGTGCGCAACGGACACATGGGAAAGGGGCCGGCCGCTGGGTCAGGTGACGGCCGGCCCCAGCTCTGAGAGGAGCGCAGTTCCCATGCATTCCCATGCATTCCACGGGGAGGGGAATCGGCTTTCCGTTGCGCCTTCCACTTATTGAGCGGCAAAACTAAGGGCCACATCCAGAGCGGTCAACCCTTGCGGCAGCCGCACCGGAAAAATGCTTCTGACCAGGCAATCTACCCGTCTTATTGAAATAGTGAAGTGAAATTTCAAATGAAAACGGACGGACGCCGACCCGCGCCATCAACCGTATGGATGATGACCATCGACGAGAAGAATGAATACGTCAGGCGGACTTCTTCTCCAGTTCCCAGGAGTCGAATTCGTGTTCTCCCGGACCCACCTCCAGGGGAGGGCATGAGGCGAGTCGTACGACGCCGGTGCAGCCGTCCGGTACGACGACACGGGCTCGTATCCGGCCGCCGGACGTCGTCTCCCACGACATCCGAGCCGTCCCGTAGGGCGTCTCGTGGCGGGTGCGGGCCCAGGTGATGCCGCCGCCGGGGCGGGGGTGGAAGACGAGGCGGCGGTAGCCCGGCGCGGACTCGGCGATGCCTCCGACCACGCGGTGCAGCCAGTCGGCGACAGCGCCGAGGGCGTAGTGGTTGAAGGAGGTCATGCCGCCCGGGTTCAGGGTGCCGTCCGGGCGGAGGCTGTCCCACCGCTCCCAGATGGTGGTGGCTCCCTGGGTGATCGGATACAGCCAGGAGGGACACTCGGTCTGGGTCAGCAGGCGGTAGGCCACGTCGAGGTGTCCGGTGTCGGTGAGCGCGTCGCAGATCTGCGGGGTGCCGACGAATCCGGTCGCGATGCGGGCCCCGTCGGCGAGGACCAGCTCGGCGAGCCGGTCACCGGCCGCGTCGCGCTGTTCCTCGGCGAGCAGTCCGAAGGCGATGCCGAGCGCGTAGGCCGTCGGACTGTCGCTGGTCATCCGGCCGTCGGGCAGCACGTACCGCCCGCGGAAGGCGGCCGTGACCTCCTCGGCCAGTGCCGCGTACTTCTCGGCGTCTTGCTCGGCGCCCAACTCGGCAGCGGACAGGGCGAGATGCCGGGCCGAATGCGCGAAGTAGGCTGTGGCCACCAGGTAGCGGTCGGTGCAGCCGGCCGCCGGGTCGTCGGGCGGAGCGGCGGGGTCGAGCCAGTCGCCCAGCTGAAAGCCGGTGTCCCACAGGCGGCTGGGGCCGGCCAGCCGTGCGACGAGGTCCACCCAGGCCTGGGCCATCGGGTAGGTGCGGCGCAGGATCCGCAGGTCGCCGAAGCGCCGGTACAGCGTCCAGGGCGTCAGGGTGGCGACGTCGCCCCAGGCGGCGCCGGGCTGGATCGGCGTCCACATGGGCTCGCCTGGGATGACCGGGACGTACCAGGGGATGGTGCCGTCGGGCAGCTGCTCCAGGGCGACATCGGTGAGCCAGGATTCGAGCATGCCGGCGCAGTCGTAGAGGAAACCGGCGGTGGGGGCGAACACCTGGAGGTCGCCGGTCCAGCCGAGGCGTTCGTCGCGCTGCGGGCAGTCGGTGGGGATGTCGACGAAGTTGCCGCGCATGCTCCAGACGACGTTCTCGTGGAGCCTGTTGATCAGCGGGTCGCTGCACTCGAACCAGCCGGTGCGGCGCATGTCGGTGTGGTACACCCGGGCGGTCACCGCGCCCTCGGTCAACTCCCCCGGCCAGCCGGTGATTTCTGCGTAGCGGAAGCCGTGCAGCGTGAAGCGCGGCTCCCAGGTGCACGGACCGTGTCCGGCGAGGATCAGGGTGTCGGTGGCGTACGCCTCGCGCAGGGGGCGGGTGGCCAGCTCGCCGTCCTGCAGTACTTCGGCGTGCCGGAGCACCAGGGTCGTACCGGCCGGGCCGTCGACCGTGACGCGGAGGCGGCCCACCAGGTTCTGGCCGAAGTCGAGCAGATGGCGGCCGTCGGCGGTGCGGGTGATGCCGGTGGGGGCGATCTCCTGGGTGCAGCGCACGGGAGGCCCTTGCGGTGCGACGAGGGTGCGCGGGTCACGGCTTCCGGGCCGTACCGGGGTCCACTCCGCGTGGTCGGCCGCGGCGGGGGTCGCCCAACGGGGGTCGTCCAGGCGTGCGTCGAAGACCTCGCCCTCGTACAGGCCGCTGCGCATGATGGGCCCCGGGGCCGCGGTCCAGGTCCCGTCGGTGGCGATGACCGCGGTGGTGCCGTCGTCGTAGGTCACTTCGAGCTGGGCGATGAGGGCCTGGTCGGTGCCGTAGATGTTGCGGGTGCCGCCGTCGAAGCCGTACTTGCCGCGGTACCAGCCGTCGCCGAGCCAGGCGCCGATGGTGTTGGCGCCCGCGGCCAGGTGCCCGGTGACGTCATGGGTGCGGTAGCGCAGCCGGTGCGGGTAGACCGTCCAGCCGGGGGCGAGGATCTCCTCGCCGACCCGGCGGCCGTTGATCTCCACCTCGTACAGGCCGTGCGCGCTGACGTACAACCGGGCCCGGGCCACCGGGCGTTCCAGGTGGAAGTCCTTGCGCACCCGGGCGGGGCGGCGTTCGGCGTCCGGGTCCTCGGCCCATCCGGCGCCGACGGGAACCGCCCGCCAGTCCGCCGGGTCGAGCAGCCCGGCCTCGACCACACTGGGCTCGCTCCATGCGGAGGGCTGTGCCGCGTTGGTCGTCCAGACCCGGACCTGTACGGTCACGCGCTCCCGGGAGGCCAGCGGTGCGCCGGGCCAGGGCACCAGTACCTGGTCGGGGCCGTCAACCCGGCCGCTGCCGTAGGCACGGCCGGCGCGGAGGAGCCTGACGTCGTACGCCTGCTGGCCGCCGGAACCGGGGGGCAGGGTCCAGGTCAGCCGGGGGGTGGCCGTACCGATGCCGAGGCCGTCCGGGAGGTGTTCGAAGGACACCGGCGAGGGCTGAGGGGACAGCAAGAGGAACCTTTCGTCAGGTGCGCGGGAGCTGAAGGGGGGCCGGGCGTCAGCCCTTGAGCGCTCCGGAGGTGAGGCCCTTCATGACCTTCTGGTTGAGGAAGAGGTAGATCAGGAGGGTGCCGAAGACGTTGATGCAGATCGCGGCGAACAGCGGGCCGTACTGGGTGGCGCCGAAGTCACCGGTGAAGTTGAGCAGGCCGACCTGGACGGTGCGCAGATCCTGGCTGTTGGTGAAGGTGAGGGCGATCAGCAGGTCGTTCCAGATGAAGAAGAACTCGACCAGTCCGACCGTCAGCAGGGCGTTGCGGACCATGGGGACGCTGATGGTCCAGAAGGAGCGCAGGATTCCCGCGCCGTCGAGCGTGGCGGCCTCGAACATCTCCCGCGGGACGGCCCGGTAGTACGTGGCCATCATGAACACGGTGAGCGGCAGACCGGTGCCGGTGTAGGTGAGGATCAGCGGCCACAGAGTGCCGGACAGGCCGGTCTGGAAGTACACGGTGAACAGCGGCAGCAGGATCATCTGCGGCGGCACCATCATGCCCGCCAGGAAGATCACCAACGTCAGGCTGCGGCCCTTCCACACCATGACCTGGAGGGCGAAGCCGGCGGCCGTGCCCAGCAGCAGGATCAGCGCGAGCGCCGGGCCGACGGCGAGCAGGCTGTTGCGGACGTACAGGCCGATGTTGCCGGTGGTCCAGGCCTCGGAGTAGTTGGCCCACTCCCAGGTGGTCGGCAGGCTCCAGGTGGAGTTGTTCAGGTAGTCGCTGTTGGACTTCAGCGAGGTGAGGAACATCCACACGAGCGGATAGATCTCGACGACCAGCAGCAGTGCGACGACGACCTTCACCCACACCTTGCTCACCCGCGGGCGCCTGCGGAGGCGTCCGGTGGCGGCGGACGGTCCGCGGCCGGCCCGGCGGGCGGAGGTCTTCAGCGGTGTTTCGACGGCCATGGGTTCAGCCCTCCGTGAGGTCGCGCCGCGAGACGCGGTAGACGACCAGGCTCACCAGCAGGCACACCACGGTCAGCAGCAGGGCGATCGTGCTGCCGTAGCCGTAGTCGCTGTAGGTGAACGACGTCTGGAACATGTACAGGGTCAGCGGGGTGGTGCCGGTGCCCGGTCCGCCGTTGGTCAGGGCCACGATGGAGTCGAAGACCTTGAGCGTGCCGTTGATGCTGAAGATCAGCGACGACATCAGCACGGGCAGGGACAGGGGCAGCACGATGTGCCGGATCAGCCGCAGCCCGGACGCTCCGTCGAGGCGGGCCGATTCCAGGATCTCGTCGGGGATGTCGACCAGGCCGGCGAAGAGGAGCACGGCGTAGAAGCCCATCGAGCGCCAGATGTCCATGACGATCAGCACCCAGAAGGCGTGTCCCGCGCTGCCGAAGAAGTCGATCGAGTCCATCCCGACCGCGTTGAGCAGTGAGTTGACCGGTCCGGTCTGCGGGGCGACCTGGAAGAACTTCTGGAAGAGCAGGCCGACCGCGACCGTGGGCAGCACCACCGGGAAGAACACCAGGGTGCGGACCAGCGCCGAGGCCCGCTTGAGGAAGAAGACGTACAGCAGCGCCAGCAGGTAGCCGGCGACGACCTGGCCGACGGTGACGACGGCGGCGTACTTGAGGGTGAACCACAAGGCGTCGTGGACGGCCGGGTCCGAGAAGAGGCGGGAGAAGTTGGCGACGCCGTTGCCGGTGAAGCCGTCGATGGAGTTGCCCTTGGTGAAGGAGTAGCCCAGCGACCACACCATGGGGACCAGCATGATCAGTGAGTAGACGACGAGTGCGGGACCGAGCAGGATCGCGATGGCCCTGCGGTCACCGAGTACGCGGTGCATGGGTGGTATCCACTTCGATGGCGTTGAGGGGGAGGTGCCGGGTCGGAGGCGGGGCGGCGCGGCCGGGTGTGCGCCGCCCCGGCCGGACTACTGGGCGCCGAGAGCGTCCTGGACGGTCTGCATGAACTGCTTCGCGCTCATGCTGCCGCCGATGAGGCTCGCGGCGTTGGTCTGGCTGACCGTGGTGGCCTTGGTGCTGAACAGGGCCTCGAACCACAGCACGTTCTGCTGGGAGGCGCTGATCGTGTCGCGGACCTGGGTGGTGACCTCGTTGGCGTCCTTGACCGGGGTGTTCACCTTGAAGCCGGAGATGGCGCCGTGGTCCTTCAGCGCGGTGCTGCCGTAGTTCTCCGTGATGCAGGTGACCCAGTCGCCGGTCTTCTTGTCGAGGGACTTGGCGCCCAGCGCGATGCCGAGGCCGACGTTGGAGGGGTACTGGTCGACCGAGCCCTTGCCTCCGGCGACGGCGGGGAAGGGCATGAAGCCGACGTTCTCGGCACCGACCTCGTTCTGCTTGTCGTCGGCGATGTTCGCCAGCGCCCAGCTGCCCATGTAGAACATGGCGGCCTCGCCGGTCAGGAACTGGTTCATCGCGGTGTCGTAGTCGATGGAGCCGACGCCCTTGCCGAAGTACCCCTTCTTGCCCAGCTCGGCGATCTCCTCGGCGGCCTTGACGTACTCGGGGTCGGTCAGCTTCGCAGTGCCGTCGGCGACCTTCTGCAGGGCGTCGGGGCCGAGACTGCGGTAGAGGTAGCCGCTGATCAGCCGGGTCAGGGGCCAGCCCTGCTGACCGGAGGCGGAGAACGGCTGGACGCCCTTGGCCTCCAGCTTCGCGGCGGCGGCGGTCAGTTCGTCCCAGGTGCCGGGCACCTTCAGGCCGTGCTTGGTGAAGAGCTCCTTGTTGTAGAAGATCCCCTCGATGTTGTACTCGTACGGCAGCACCTGGAGCTTTCCGCCGTACAGCGCCTTGATGGTGGAGACGGCAGCCGGCTCGAGCTGGTCGAGGACGCCCAGCTTCTTCAGCTCGGCCTCCAGGTCCGCCACGTGCCCCGACTTGGCGAGCTTCTGGGTGAGCGCGGGGGCGTTGCCCGCGGCGAACTGGACCGGCAGGGCGTTCTGCCCGGCCAGCAGTTGCAGCCGCTGGTCCAGGCTGCTCTGCGGCACGGTCTCCACCTTCAGGGGCAGCTCGTCGTTCGCCGACTTGCACGCTCCCTCGGACATGGTGGTCAGGGCCGTCTTGACCGTGGTGTTCTCGGTGACGCTGAGGTAGCTGAAGTTGCTCGGCGCGGACGCGGTACCACCCCCGCTGCCGCCGCAGGCGGTGGCCAGCAGCGCCATCGACGCGGCGCCGGCCGTGAGCAGGCTCAGCCGCGTACACCGAGCGGAGGACATGCGAATCGACACGGGTGACTCCCAGTGGGTTGGAGAGGGAAGCGAGACGTCAGGCGAGGAACGGAAGAACGGCGCCGGGGGCATCTGAGAGCCGCGCCGTGCGAGGGTTCGTAAAACGTTCTCCGAAGCGAGTGGGCAACACCCTGCACTCGCCGCCCAACTTCGTCAAGACACGGAGCTGTAACACCGGATTCGTCGGCAGGAGACTTGACGTCACACCTATGACATCCTGTAAACCGTTACACCAACGACTACGAGATCCGGAGTGCTGACGATGGACGGGGCCGCGGGACCCAGGCAGAACAAGCGGGTGACCATCACCGATGTCGCCCGGCACGCGGGAGTCTCCACCGCGGCGGTGTCCAAGGTGCTCAACAACGCCTACGGCGTGAGCCCCGCGATGCACGAGAAGGTGCAGGCGTCCATCTCCGCACTCGGCTACCGCCCGCACGCCGCCGCACGCGGCATGCGCGGCCGGACGTACACGATCGGGGTGCTGCTGGACAACGTCCGCAACGCCTTCTTCGCCGACATCCTGGACGGCATCCGCGACGAACTCAGCAGCACCGACTACACGGTGCTGATCGGAGCGGCCGGCTTCGACCCGCAGGACCAGGCCCGCACCATCCGGTCCATGGTGGACCGCCAGATGGACGGGCTGATCCTCATCGCGCCCGGCACCCCCCGGCCGGAGGTGCTCTCCACCGCCGCGTCCACGCCCACGGTCGTGATCGGGCATCACGACGCCGACGCCGGTCACGATTCCGTCGTCGACGCCGACGACGTGGGCGCCGGCCTGGTGGTGGACCACCTCGTCGCCCTCGGCCACCGGGACATCGCCCTGGTCTCGGCCCCGGGCGCCAAGGCCGGCCAGTGGAAACGCACCCCGGAGATCGTGCTCGCCACCGGATACCTGGAGGCAATGGAGCGGCACGGCCTCGCGGACCACGCCCAGGTGCACCACGCCGCCTACTCCGACGACGGCGGTTTCAAGGCCGGTCTCACCCTGCTCACCGCGGAACGGCCCCCCACGGCCATCATGACCGGCGCCGACGTCGCGGCCCTGGGCATCTACCGCGCGGCCCACGAACTCGGCCTGCGCATCCCCGGCGACCTCTCCCTCGTCGGCTACAACAACACCGCCCTCGCCGCCCTGGCGCCGGTGCAGTTGACCAGCGTCGACCAGGCCGGGCACACGATGGGCTCGGCAGCCGCGCGGATGCTCATCGAACGGGTCGAGGGCAAACGCGACCGGGCCATCCGCACCACCATGACGCCACGCCTCGTCGTGCGGGCCAGCACGGCCGAGGCACAGGGCCGGTAGACGGTGGAGCGGGGAGTGCCCGCCGTTCCCGCGGCCCGGCGCGCGAGCCATCACCGCACCTCGGCCGCCCGCGGGGACGGGGCGCGGCGCAGAGTGGGCATCAAGGACGTGGCGAGGCAGGCCGACGTCTCCCTCGGCACGGTCTCCAACGTCCTCAACCGCCCCGAGATCGTCGCCGAGCCGACCAGGCAACGTGTCCTGGACGTCATCGACGCCCTCGGCTACGTCCGGTCCGAAGGCGCCCGTCAGCTGCGCGGGTTCACGTCCCGGCTGGTGGCGGTGCTGGTGCTGGACCTGGCCAATCCCTTCTTCACCGCGCTGGCCGCCGGTGTGGAGCAGGCCGCGGGCGAGGCGGACCTCGGCATCATGGTGGGCACCGCCGGCCGGGGACCGGCCGACGAGGCACGCCATCTGTCGCTGATCACCTCGCACCAGATCCGCGGCGCCGTCCTGGCCGCGGGCGAGGGTGCGGGTCGTACTGTCGCCGCCTTCCGCCGCAACGACGTGCCCTTCGTCATCGCGGACCAGAACGCCCCCCAGCTGGGCGCGTGTTCGGTCGGCATCGACGACGTGGCCGGCGGCCGGGCCGCCGTGCACCATCTGCTCCAGCAAGGACACCGCTCGATCGGCTACGTCAGCGGACCCGACCGTCTCCAGCAGGTACGCGACCGGCGCCGGGGCGCGGCAATCGCCGTCGGCCTGGCCGGTCTTCCCGCGACGGTCCTGCGGGATCTGCTCTGCCCGGCGCTCACCGTCAGCGCCGGGAAGGACGCCGGTCACCGCATCCTGGGGCTCGCGCAGCGGCCCACCGCCGTGTTCTGCGCCAACGACCTGCTCGCCCTCGGGGTGCTGCAGGCGCTCTACGAAGCGGGCCTGAGGGTGCCGGACGACATCGCGGTGATGGGCTACGACGACATCGAGTTCGCGGCGTCCGCCGTCGTACCGCTCACCTCCGTGCGGCGGCCGGCCGTCGCGCTGGGCCGCGAGGCCGGCCGCCTGCTGCTGCAGGACACGGCGGAGGGCTCCGGTCACTCCGGTCACGAACACGCCCATGTCGTCCTGCAACCGGAACTGGTCGTCCGCAGGTCCACCATGCGGACGACCACCCGGTGAGCCGGCCCGGTCAGGCCTGTACGCCGGCATGCTGCGGAGGCGCCTTCGGTGCGCGCGGGGTCAGCAGCATCAGCGCGGCCGACATCAGCAAGGTCAGCAGGCCGAGCAGCAGGACCGCCGAGGCGAGGGTGCCCAGGACGCCCTGGGCGGCGAGGAGCGCGAGCGGGCAGAGGAACTCGCCGAGGAAGAAGGCCGCCGTCCACAGGCCGGTGCCCCGGCCGCGATCGGCAAAGTCGAGCCGCGACAGCGCCAGCGTCAGCAGCGACGGCAGCAGCAGCCCGGTGCCCACGCAGTTGACGACGGCGCCGATGATGAGCAGCGCGAGGTGGTCGGTCGCGCCCATCAGCAGGAAGCCCACCGCGCACAGCAGGAACAGAGCGGGAAGACGGCGGCGGGTGTGGTCGCCGAGCTTGGTGAAGATGACCGACCCGAGGACGGTGGCCGCACTGGCGAGCGCGGTGACCGCGCCCACCATTGCGGTGGACTGCACGCCCAGGTCGTCCATGAGGAAGGACATCTCCACGGGCACGGTGTAGAAGACGGCGGCACCGAAGACGGTCAGCAGGCAGATGCCCGCCATGCGCCGGACGGGGAAGGGGCGCCGCTCCTCCGCGGGGGCCGGCTCCAGGGCCGTGGCGGGGACCGGGCCCGGGGCGGGCAGCGCCCAGGCCATCACCGGGGCGAGCAGCAGGCCGACCGCGTACAGCCAGAAGGGCGCCCGCCAGCCGACCGAGCCCAGGGCGCCGCCGACGGCGAAGAAGACGGTGGCGGACGCCGACGCGCACATCGTCTGGAGCGCGAGGTAGCGGTCGCGCACCCGGCCTTCGTAGTAGTCACCGATCAGTGTCGTGCAGCAGGTCATGATGGCCGCTTCGACGATGCCCACCAGGACGCGGCTGACCAGGATGGCGTGCAGCGAGTCCAGCCACAGCGGCGCGGTGCCGAACACGGCGTACAGCGCGGTGGCGGCGACCAGCAGCCGCTTGCGGCCGAGCCGGTCGACGAGCACCCCCGCGAACGGCGCGAGCACGGCCAGGGAGAGGGCCGGGACGGTCAGGACGAGCGGGACCAGGGCGGCGCTGCCGGCGACGTGCGCGAAGTGGTCCTCGATGCGCGGCAGGACGGGCGCGATCAGCACGGCGCCGAGGATCGGAAGGCAGCTCCCGGCCATCAGCAGCACGACGGGCAGCCTGCCCAACAGGCCGCCGCTTCCTGTGCGTTCGTGGGTGGGCAGGGCGGCGGAAGCGGGCATGGCGGCACTCCGGGGGACGCGGGGAAGGAGGGCACCGCGGCGGGGACGGGCCGGAGGTGTGACGGCTCCGGCGAGCGGCGTACGGGCGCGGCGGTGTCCCACGACTATGCGTTCCGGGTATCGCTCTGCCCAGCCCTCGCGCCATCCAAGTTGCCGATGGGATCGATCCAGCGGATGGATGGCGGTGCGCCTTCACGAGCCGCCCTCCCTTGAGCGGCCACCGGCTCAGCCCTCGGGCCCCAGGCGCGCGCCGACGCGGGCGGCCGTCTCGCGCAGCCAGATGTGCGCCGCGTCGTGCGTGTGGACCGGGTGCCACCACAGCGCCTCACGCAGCGGCACCGCCTCGTAGGGCGGCTCCACCACCCGCACCGCGGCGACGGGTTCCATCATGCGGGCCATCCGCGCCTGCACCAGGGCGATCCGCCGGGTCCCGGCGACCAGCAGCGGCAGCAGCTGGAAGCTGTCGACGGAGACCTCGACGCGCGGTTCGATCCCGAGCATGCCGAGCTGGCGCACCGCGGGGGCGTCGTAGGTCCGCTGGTACGTCACCCAGGGCAGCCGGGCCAGGTCCTTGCGGGTGAGCCGGTCGTCCACGCTCGGGTGGTCGCGTGCCACGAGGAAGACCCAGCGGTCGTCGTAGAGGTCGGTGGCGGGGAAGTCGCTGATGACGCCGTGCGGCATGAACAGGCCGTCGGTGGCGCTCAGCAGGGTGGCGGTGTCGTCGACCACGGTCGTCGGGGTCTGGGAGAAGCGCAGCCGGATCCCGGGCGCCTCCTCGTGGATGACACGGGCCAGTTCGGTGCCGAAGACCGCCACCGCGTAGTCGGAGGCCACCAGCCTGAATTCGCGGTTCTCCTTCGCCGGGTCGAAGTCCGCCTGGCTGGCGAAGAGCCGTTCCAGCACGTCGTAGGCGGTGGAGGTGCGGTCCAGGAGCACCTGGCCGAGCGCGGTCAGCTCGTAGTGGCCGCCGACGCGGGCGAGCAGGTCGTCGTCGAAGTGGCGGCGCAGCCGTGCGAGGGCGGCGCTCATGGCGGGCTGGCTGAGGCCGACGCGCTGCCCGGCACGGGTGACGTTGCGCTCCTCCAGCAGGGCGCGCAGGGCGACGACGAGATTGAGATCCAGCCGGGCCAGGTTCATCGGTTTTCCTCTGCGGTCCTGTGCGGTACGGCGTCAACCAGGGCGGAATCCATCGGGTGGATGCCAGTCATCCACAGAATCTATTTCCCTGATCGTGGGTGCGAGGTCCAGATTAGTCGCATCGCCATCAGGAGGACATGTCCGTGAAACCTGACACCGCGTCCGCGCTCTTCGCCGGACCCTTCGCCCTCGCCACCCTCTCGGCCCCGGACGGGCCCCGCTTTCCCGCCCTCGTCACCCCCGACGGGACCGCCCTCGATCTCCGGTCCGTCCTGGGCGATGAACGGCTCACCATGCTCGACGTACTGGACGACTGGGAGGCCCTCCTGCCGAGGCTGCGCGCCCTGGCCGCCGACCCCGGCACCGACCGCACCCCCGTCACCGACCTGCGCGTGCACGCCCCGGTCGCACCCCGCCAGGTCTTCCAGTCCGGCGCCAACTACCGTCAGCACGTCATCGACCTGCACGTCGCCCACCGCGCCCCCGGCGACGACCGGCCCGAGGCCGAACGGCGGGCGGAAGCCGCGGAGATCATGGACCGGCGGGCCGCCGAGGACCTGCCGTACGTGTTCATCGGCCTGCCCAGCGCGATCACCGGCCCCTACGACGACGTCGTCCTGCCCGCCTGGGCCGAGCAGCCGGACTGGGAACTGGAGGTGGCGGTCGTGATCGGCCGGCCCGCCTACCAGGTGTCCGTGGCGGAGGCGGCGGCGCACATCGCGGGCTACACCATCGCCAACGACCTGACCGACCGGGCGACCGTCTTCCGCCGGGACATGCCGCAGATCGGCACCGACTGGCTGCGCAGCAAGAACGCGCCCGGCTTCACCCCGCTCGGGCCGTGGATCGTGCCCACGGAGTCGATCGCCGACCCGGACGACCTGCGCCTGACGCTCAAGCTCAACGGCGAGACCATGCAGGACGAGTCCACGAAGGACATGATCTTCAAGGTCGCCCGGATGGTGTCCTACGCCTCCCGGACCGCCCGTCTGCTGCCGGGGGACCTCGTCCTCACCGGCAGCCCCGCCGGCAACGGCATGCACTGGGGCCGGCTGCTGCGCGACGGCGACGTCATGGAGGGTTCCGTCACGGGACTCGGCGTCCAGCGCACCCGCTGCGTCGGGGAGACGGCGTGAACCGGCACGACCCCGAGGGCGCCATCGCCGAGGCCGCCAAGTCGTATTCCAACTGGGGCCGTTGGGGCGAGGACGACGTCCTCGGCACCCTGAACTTCCTCGACGAGGGCAAACGCCGCGAGGGCGCAGCGCTCGTCCGGCGCGGCGTCAGCTTCTCGCTGTCCCAGCGCTTCGACATGAACGGCCCGCAAAAGGGCTGGCGCCGGCGCACCAACCCGGTCCACACCATGCTGGACACCGGCACCGACGCCGCCCTCGGCCACCAGGGCTTCCCGCACGGCATCGGCGGCGCCGACGACGTGATCGCCATGCCGCTGCAGTGCTCCACCCAGTGGGACGGCCTCGGGCACATCTTCGACCACGGCAAGGCCTGGAACGGCCGCCCGGCCGAGCGGGTCGTCACCTCCGACGGCGACCTCGTCACCGGTATCGAGCACATGGCCCCGCACGTCGCCGGGCGCGGAGTGCTGCTGGACGTGGGCCGGGTCATCGGCACCGACGGCGAGCTGCCCGACGGGTTCGCGATCACCGAGGAGCATCTGACGACGGCCGCCGGGGCGCACGGGGTGAGCGTCGGCCGCGGGGACATCGTGCTGGTGCGCACCGGCCAGCTGGCGCGCGTACGGCGCGAGGGCTGGGGCGAGTACGCGGGCGGCCCCGCGCCGGGCCTGTCCTTCACCACCGCGGGCTGGCTGCACGGCACCGAGATCGCCGCGATCGCCACCGACACCTGGGGCTTCGAGGTACGGCCCAACGAGTTCGACGACGCCTTCCAGCCGCTGCACCAGGTCGCCATCCCCAACATCGGCCTCCTCATCGGCGAGATGTGGGACCTGGAAGCCCTCGCCGAGGACTGCGCGGCCGACGGCACCTATGAATTCTGGCTCACCGCCGCTCCCCTGCCCATCACCGGCGCCGTCGGCTCACCCATCAACCCCATCGCCGTCAAGTAACCAGCGGAACAAGGGAGTTCCCCCATGAGCACAGCCCGCACGGTCCTGGTGATCGGTGGTGGCGCCGCCGGCAACGCCGTGACGATCCTGCTGCGGCGTGCCGGTCTCGCCGTGGACCTGATCGAGGCCAAGGACGACTGGAACGCCACCGCCGGCTCCGGCATCACCCTCCAGGGCAACGCCCTTCGCGTACTGCGCGAACTGGGCGTGTGGGACCAGGTCAAGGCATCCGGCTTCGGTTTCGGCTCGGTCGGCATCACCGCCCCCGACGGCACGGTCCTGCACGTCGCCCGCGACATCCGCACCGGCGGCGACGACCTGCCCGCCACCGTCGGCATGCAGCGCCCCCGGCTCCAGCGCATCCTCATCGACGCCGTCCGCGCCACGGGCGCCGGTGTGCGCCTCGGAGTGCGCGCCGAGTCCCTGGACACGGACGACGACGGAGTGACCGTACGCTTCACCGACGGCAGCGAGGGCCGCTACGACCTGGTGATCGGCGCGGACGGCCTCGGCTCCGCCACCCGCGCGGCCGTCGGCATCACCGCCAAGCCCGAACCCACCGGCATGGCCATCTGGCGCGTCGCCGCTCCCCGCCCGGCCGGCGTGACCCGCACCGACCTCGCCTACGGCGGCCCCGCCTACATCGCCGGCTACTGCCCGACCAGCGACACGACGCTGTACGCCTATGTCGTCGAGGCCAACCGCGACCGGTCCTCGATCCCGCCGGAGACCTACGCCGAGGAGATGCGGCGCCTGGCCTCGGCCTACGGCGGCTGCTGGCCGGAGATCACCGCGCACATCACCGACCCGGCGCAGGTCAACTACACCTGGTTCGACCGCCTGTTGGTCGAGGGATCCTGGCACCGCGGCCGGGTCGTCCTCGTCGGTGACGCCGCCCACTGCTGCCCGCCGACCCTGGCCCAGGGCGCGGCACTGTCGCTGGAGGACGCCTGGGTCCTCGCCCAGCTGCTGACCAGCGGCGAGGAGTGGGACGACGCGCTGTTCCAGACGTACTACGAGCGGCGGATCACGCGGGTGCGGCCGGTCGTGGAGGCGTCCGTACAGATCGGGCAGTGGCAGCTCGACGGGGTGCGCGACGCGGACGTACCCGGCCTGATGGGCCGCACCATGACCATGCTCAGGGAGCTGCCGTGACCGCCCCCCAGTCACCCGGCGCCCGCACCTGTCCCACCGTCGACGTGCACGCCCACGTGCTGCTGCCCGAGGTCGAGGCGCTGGTGGCCGACCTGCCGGGACTCGCGGAGGCGAAGGCGCTCGACGCCCGCCGCAACGGCCCCGCCGCCCTCGCGGTCAGCGGCCCCATGGTGGGCGAGCGCATCCCCCTGCTCACCGACGTGACCGCCCGGCTGGCCGCGATGGACGCGCAGGGTGTGGACCTCCAGCTCGTCAGCCCCTCCCCCTCCCACTACCACTACTGGACGGACGAGGGGACCGCCGAGAAGCTGTACCGGCTCGCCAACGAGACGACCGCCGCGCACTGTTCGGCCGCCCCCGACCGGCTGCACGGCCTCGGGCTGGTGCCGCTGCAACACCCGCAGCACACGGTCCGCGCGCTCGACCACGCCCTGGAGCAGGGCCTGGCCGGGGTGGAGATCTCCAGCCACGCCCCGGGCCGGGAACTGTCCGACCCGGCGTACGAGCCGCTGTGGTCGCGCGCCGAGGAGACGGGCGCGATCGTCTTCCTGCACCCCTTCGGCTGCACGCTCGACGAGCGCCTGGACCGGTGGTACCTGTCCAACACGGTCGGCCAGCCCACCGAGAACGCCGTCGCCCTGTCCCATCTGATCTTCTCGGGAGTGCTCGACCGCCACCCCGGGCTGAAGGTGCTCGCCGCTCACGGCGGCGGCTATCTGCCCACCCACATCGGCCGCTCCGACCACGCCTGGTCCGCCCGCTCCGACGCGGGCGCCGGCTGCGCGCACCCGCCCAGCAGCTACCTCAAGCGCCTGTACTTCGACTCCCTCGTCCACGACCCGGCCGTCCTGCGCGAGCTGGTGCGGGCCGCGGGCCCCGGCCAGGTCCTGCTCGGCTCCGACTTCCCCTTCGACATGGGCACGCGGGACCCCCTCGGCGCACTGCGCGCCGCCCAGCTGCCCGAGGCCGACTTCGAGGCCGTACGCGGCGGCAACGCCATCGCCCTCCTCCGGAAGGACTGACCACCATGCGCCTGCTCACCCATCTGCGCCACGTCGACCTGGCCGTGCCCGACTACGACAAGCAGCTCGACTTCTACGCCGGCGTCTGGGGCCTGACCAAGGTCGCCGAGGACTCCGGCATCTCCTTCCTCGCCGCCGAGGGATCGCCCGAGCAGTACGTGATCCGGCTGCGCAAGGCCGAGGAGAAGCGTCTCGACCTGGTCTCCTACGGCGCCGCCACGCCGGCCGACGTCGACACCCTCGCCGAGCAACTCCTCGCGGGCGGCGTGCAGTTGATCACGCAGCCGGGCAAGGTCGACACCCCCGGAGGCGGTTACGGCTTCCGCTTCTTCGACGTGGACGGCCGCACCATCGAGGTCTCCGCCGACGTGGAGGTGCGCCGGCACCGCAAGATCGAGGAGAAGGAGTCCATCCCGGTCAAGCTGTCCCACGTCGTCCTCAACTCCCCCGACCTGGACCGCACCAAGGACTGGTACGAGCGGCACCTCGGCTTCCGCCTCTCCGACACGCTCAGCTCCCCGCACATGGGCGAGGTCATGCACTTCATGCGGATCTCCAGCCAGCACCACTCGATGGCGCTGGCGAAGGGCCCGCACACCGCCCTGCACCACGTCTCCTTCGAGATGCGCGGCATCGACGAGTACATGCGCGGCTCGGGCCGTGTCATGCGCGCCGGATTCAAGAAGATCTGGGGCCCCGGCCGCCACATGGCCGGTGACAACACCTTCACCTACTTCCTCGACCCGCACGGCAACACGGTCGAGTACACGACCGAGCTGGAGTGCCTGGACGAGGACACCTGGCACCCGCACGTCTACGACTTCTCCCAGCCCGAGGTCACCGACCAGTGGGGCACCGCCAACCCGATGAACGAACTCATCGCCAAGGAGTCCTTCAACGACCCCGACCGCGGCTGCTTCATCGCCCCGCCGGTCTGATCCCACCCCCCTGCCCCGGGGTGCGGCCGCAGCCCTGTCACGCTCGCGCCGCGCCCCGGGACCGGCCCCAGCCAGGAGCTGCCCATGCGCTTCGCCGCCTACGAACACCACGACCGGCGCCGCCTGGCGGTCGTCGACGACCAGGGAGTGCTGTACCCGGTACCCGGGGTGCGCTCGCTCACCGAGGTCATCGCCGCCGGGGACGGACCCGGCGCACTCCTCGACCTCGGCGCCGCCACCCTCGACGTGCCGCCCGGCCCGCACATCTCCCAGGTGCGCCTGCTGCCACCGCTGCAACCCGCCTCCGTACGCGACTTCGTCACCTTCGAGGAACACGTCGAGGGCGTGCGCCGGTCGGTGGAGGGCACCGGCGGGGTGCCCGAGCAGTGGTACGCCGCGCCCACCTTCTACTTCACCAACCCGCACGCCATCTACGCGTCGGGCGACGACATCCCGATGCCGCCCGGCTCCGCGGTGCTCGACTTCGAGCTGGAAGTCGCCGCCGTCATCGGCCGCGAAGGCCGCGACCTCACCCCCGAGCAGGCACGCGAGCACATCATCGGCTACACCGTCTTCAACGACTGGTCCGCCCGCGACCTCCAGTCCGCCGAGATGAAGGTGGGCCTCGGCCCCTGCAAGGGCAAGGACACCGCCACCACCCTCGGCCCCGTCCTGGTCACCGCCGACGAGCTGGACCGGTACCGGGACGACGAGGGCTTCCTGCGGCTCGCGCTCACCGCCGAGGTCAACGGCGAGATCGTGGGCGAGGACCTGCTGTCCAACATGAGCTGGACGTTCGAGGAGATGGTGGCCTACGCCTCCCGGGGCACCCGGGTCATGCCCGGCGACGTCCTGGGCTCCGGCACCTGCGGTCACGGCGGTTGCCTCGCCGAACTGTGGGGCGTACGCGGCGAGAAGACGCCGCCGCCGCTCAAGCCCGGCGACACCGTCACGCTCACCGTCGAGGGCATCGGCTCGGTCTCCAACACCGTCGTCCCCGGCGCCGACCCCGTCCCCCTGCCGACCGGCAGGCGCCGGCCCCGGGAGCGGCCGTGAACGACCTGCACCCCAAGCGGCTGGCCGGCAAGGTCGTCGTGGTCACCGGCGCGGCCCGCGGACAGGGCGCCGCCGAGGCGGAGGCCCTGGTGCGGGAGGGGGCCCGTGTCATCGCCACCGACGTGGAGCCCGGCGACGGCTGCCGCCGCCTCGACGTCACCAGCGAGACGGAGTGGGCCGCCCTCGCCGCCGAGCTCAAGGAGGCGTACGGGCGGGTCCACGGCCTGGTCAACAACGCCGGCGTCACCTGGCGTGCCCGCATCGCCGATGTGCGTGCCGAGGACATGGCACGCGTCCACGCCGTCAACGTCACCGGCCCACTGCTCGGCATCCAGCACCTGAGCCCGCTCATGCCGCCCGGCTCCTCCGTCGTCAACGTCGGCTCCTCTGCGGCCCTCACGGCGCACTACCCGGTCGCCTATACGACGAGCAAGTGGGCCCTGCGCGGGCTGTCGAAGACCGCGGCCCTCGACCTCGGACCGCGCGGCATCCGCGTCAACACCATCCACCCCGGTTACATCGAGACCGAGATGACCGCCTCCGCCGCCCCGGCCTTCCGCGAGGCCAACATCCGCGAGACACCCCTGGGCCGCACCGGCACCGTCCACGAGATCGCCCCGCTCGTCGTCTTCCTGCTGTCGGACCAGTCGTCCTTCATCACCGGCGCCGAGATCCCCGTGGACGGCGGCCTGACCGCACACGGCGGCGTGAAGTCCGTCTCGGACGCCCTCCTCGCGGAGAACCGGGCATGACGCGGCGCAACGGCGAGGTGGCCCTGATCTCCGGGACCGCCCGCGGCCAGGGCCGGGCCGCGGCGCTGCGCGCGGAACCGGACTCGGTGCGGCTGGCCGCCTGGCCGCGCCTGGCCCGCAGCCGCGGTTGCATCCGCACCGTCGGCTCCACGACGGGACTCACCGGCTCGCTCGCCGACCGGCTCGCGCCGACCCGGCAACTCGCCGCCGAAGGAGTCCCGCACGGCATCCGCGCCAATGGCGCCAGCCCCGGCATGCTCGGCACCCCGGGTCCCGCGCCGGTCTCCGCGCCGATCTCTTCGCCGATCTCTGCGCCGACGAGCCTCCGATGCGCGCCGTCGGCCGCCACATCCCGCTCGGCCGCCTCGGCCGCCCTGACGCGGCCACGTACATCACGGGCGCCCATCTCGTCGTCGACGGCGGCCGGCCCCGTGCTGCCCGGCGCGACTCCCCGAAAGGACTCCCCCGCATGAACAAGGTCCGCCCGAGCGCCACCGAGGCGGTCGCCGACATCCCGGACGGCGCCTCGCTGGCCGTCGGCGGCTTCGGCCTCAGCGGCGTGCCCGAGACCCTCATCCGCGCCCTGCACGCCCAGGGCGCCGGCCGCCTGGAGATCATCTCCAACAACTGCGGCGTGGACGGCCGCGGCCTCGGCGTCCTGCTCGCCGCCGGCCGCATCGCGCGGGTGACCGGCTCCTACGTCGGTGAGAACCGGGAGTTCGCCCGCCAGTACCTCTCCGGAGAGCTCGAGGTCGAACTGGTCCCGCAGGGCACGCTGGCCGAGCGGCTGCGCGCGGGCGGCGCCGGCATCCCGGCCTTCTACACCCCCGCCGGTGTCGGCACCGCGGTCGCGCACGGCGGTCTGCCCTGGCGCTACGCCCCCGACGGCTCGGTCACCGTGGCCTCCCCGCCCAAGGAGACCCGCGAGTTCGCCGGCCGCCCGCACGTCCTGGAGCACGGCATCACCACCGACTTCGCCCTCGTCCGCGCCTGGCGCGGCGACCGCCACGGCAACCTCTGCTTCCGCCGGGCCGTCGCCAACTTCAATCCCCTGGCCGCGATGGCGGGCCGCGTCACGATCGCCGAGGTGGAGGAACTCGTCGAGCCGGGCGACCTGAACCCGAACGAGGTCCATGTGCCCGGCATCTACGTCCAGCGGGTCACGGTGCTGACCGCCGAGGAAGCCGCCGACAAGCAGATCGAGAAGAGGACGGTACGTTCCTGATGGCCTGGACCCGCGACCAGATGGCCGCCCGCGCCGCCGCCGAACTCACCGACGGCTCCTACGTCAACCTGGGCATCGGCCTGCCCACCCTCATCCCCGGCCACCTCCCGCCCGGCGTGCACGTCGTCCTGCACTCCGAGAACGGCATCCTCGGCACCGGCCCCTACCCCACCGAGCCGGAGGTCGACCCCGACCTCATCAACGCGGGCAAGGAGACCGTCACCGTCCTGCCCGGAGCGAGCTTCTTCGACTCCGCGCTCTCCTTCGGCATGATCCGCGGCGGGCACATCGACACCGCCGTCCTGGGCGCCATGCAGGTCTCGCAGCGAGGAGACCTGGCCAACTGGATGATCCCCGGGAAGATGGTCAAGGGCATGGGCGGGGCGATGGACCTCGTGCACGGCGCACGCCGGGTCATCGTCCTGATGGAGCACACCGCCAAGGACGGCAGCCCCAAGCTCCTCGAGGAATGCACCCTCCCCCTCACCGGGGAACGGTGCGTCCACCGCGTCATCACCGACCTCGGGGTCCTGGACATCACCCCGGACGGCATCGCCCTGGTCGAGACCGCCCCCGGGGTCACGGTGGAGGAGATCGCCGCGCACACCGACGCTCCGCTGCGCGTGGAGCAGCCGACGCGGAGGTGACGGGGGCGCCGGGCCGCTCCCGGGTCAGGCCATGCCGAACCGCTCGGCGTGCACCTGGCGCTCGGGCCGAACGGCGGGACGCCCTGCTCACCGGTCCGGCCGGCGAGCAGGTGCAACCGTCCGCCCCGCTGGGCGACCAGATGGCGCACCTCGTTCAGCAGCACGGCCTCGGCCTCGCTGCGCACCCGGTACAGCACGACGACGTCCCTGTCCGCCCGGCGCCGCCGACAGGGAGAAGGGGTTGGCGGTCCACCAGTGGTTCTGTCCGGGGAAGCGCCAGATGCAGAACTGCCCGGCAAGGGCGGGGAACCGGTCGAGGTGCCGTCCGGTGCCGTACACCGAGACCGTCGTCTCCTGCAACTGTGCACGAACGCCAGCCCCAGGCGACGTAGAGCAGCAGGTGCAGTCCGTGCCACACCTCGTACCGGAGCCGGCGCCGAAACCGACCCAGCGGTGCCACCCCGTCAGCCGGTCCATCCCGATCCGCCGGCTCACGAGCCGCCGAGCAGCTCCCGGGTGACGGCGTCCCAGTCGACGTCACGCAGTTCCGTGCCGATCGGCACCAGCGCGCACGTCCGGGTCAGCCACTCCTGGAGCTCGGGCAGGCCGACGTCGAACTGGGCCGTGGCGCCGTGCTCCTGCAGGCGCACCCGCACCAGGGCGCCGTACCGCGTCGGCCGGATCCGCACATCGCCGATGCCGCTGGGCTCCGACAGTCCCTCCACCAGCAGGTCACGGCTGATCTGCCAGGTCACCGCGGGCTCCCCCGCCGGCCTGAAGACCAGGGTCACGAACAGCGGGTCGGCCGGATCGTAGGAGAACTCAGCCTGCAGCGGAGCCCTGGACTCCCCCACCACCTGGTGCACCGTCAAGGACAACGGTTCCAGCCCGCTGGTCGCACGGTTCTTCCCGCCCGGTTCGAAATGCTTGCCGTTCATACACCCCTCCGCCCGTTCATTCTTCTTCAGCGCTCGACGCTCCCGACAGCGCGAGTACCCCCGTACGGCCACAACTCGCCTCCCGCAATGTGATGAAGCGTCAGCTCATCGAATTGACGGTGCCGGGACACACCCGCTGGGAACGTGCCCATAGAGTGCGGGGTGTACGCGAGCACCGCTGAACAGGAGAAGCACGTGAGCGATCAGCCCGTCCGTTGGGGTGTCCTGGCCACCGGAGGCATGGCCGCCGCCTTCACCGAGGATCTGCTGCGACTGCCGGACGCCCGGGTCACCGCGGTCGGGTCCCGGTCGGCCGAGTCCGCGCAGGCGTTCGCGGCCCGGTTCGGCATCCCCCGCGCCCACGGCAGCTGGCGGGAGCTGGCCGCCGACCCGGAGGTCGACGTCGTCTACGTCGCCACCCCCCACGCCCAGCATGTCGCCGCCGCGACGGCCTGTCTGGAGGCCGGCAAGCCGGTGCTGTGCGAGAAGCCGTTCGCCCTCAGCGGCCGGCAGGCCCGCCAACTGACCGGACTGGCCGAGAAGCAGGGCCTGTTCGTGATGGAGGCGATGTGGACCTGCCTCAACCCGGCCGTCCTGCGCATCGCGGAGCTGGTGGCCGAGGGGGCCATCGGCGAGGTCCGCGCCCTGCACGCCGACTTCGGCGCCCGCGTGGACGCGCCCCAGGACCACCGCCTGTGGGACCCCGCGGCCGGCGGCGGCGCCCTGCTGGACCTGGGCACCTACCCCGTCTCCTTCGCCCACCTGATCCTCGGCGCCCCGGAGACGGTCACCGCCCACGCCCGGCTCTCGCCGCGCGGTGTCGACGAGCAGACGGGCATCCTGCTCGGCTACCGGGACGGCGCGATGGCCGTCCTGACGTGCTCGCTGCTCGCGCAGGACGAGCACCGGGCGACGGTGTACGGCACCACCGGCCGCATCGAGATACCGGCCGACTTCTACAACCCCCGTTCCTTCGTGCTGCACCGCGACGGCCACGAGCCCCGGACCGTGACCGCCGCACCGCAGGAAGGACACGGCTACGGGCACCAGGCCCGAGAGGTGATGCGCTGCCTGCGGGCGGGCCTGACGGCGTCACCGCTGCTGCCCCCGGCCCACACCCTCGCCGTGATGGACACCCTGGACCAGGTGCGCGAACGGACCGGCGTGCGCTACCCCGGCGAGTGACGCACGCGAGCCCGTCCTCCGGCCCGGTGGTCCGGGCCGGAGGACGGGCTGCGGGACGCGGCACCCGTGCGGGGCGGGCTGGAAGGCGCCGCGCCAGGCGTGGGTCAGGCGCCGGGCAGGACGCCGGTGCGCGCCACCTGGGAGTACCAGCGGGCGCTGGCCTTGGGGATGCGCCGCCCGGTCGGGTAGTCCACGTAGACGGCGCCGAAGCGCTTGCTGTAGCCGTGCGCCCACTCGAAGTTGTCCAGCAGCGACCACAGGAAGTACCCGCGCACGTCGGAGCCGTCGCGCAGGGCGTCGTGCACGGCGGCCAGGTGGTCGCGCACATACGCGATCCGGCCCGGGTCGTTGACGTTGCCCTCGGGGTCGGCGTAGTCGTCGAACGCCGCGCCGTTCTCGGTGATGACCAGCGGCAGCCGAGGGAACTCGGACGACAGCCGGCGCAGCAGCTCGTACAGACCGCTCGGGTCGATGGCCCAGCCCATGGCGGTGGTCTGACCCGGTGACTGGTGGAAGGCGACCTCGTCGGCGGCCGGCCACGGGCTGAACGCGCTCTTGCCGTGCCCGTCGGAGGTGTGGGTGCCGCTGCCGTCGGCCTGCGAGACGAGCGTGGGCGAGTAGTAGTTGACGCCGAGGAAGTCCAGCGGCTGGTGTGCCGTCTCCAGGTCACCGTCGCGCACGAAGGACCAGTCGGTCAGGGTGGCGGTGTCCTTGAACAGGTCCTCCGGGTAGGCGCCGCGCAGCATCGGGCCGGTGAAGACGCGGTTGGCCAGGGCGTCGATGCGGCGCGCGGCGTCGAGGTCGGCCTCCGTCGCGGTGAGCGGGCGTACGTGGTGGATGTTGAGGGTCACCGAGACCTGGGCGTCGGCGCGCAGGCGGTCGCGCAGCGCCTGTACGGCCATGCCGTGGCCGAGGTTGAGGTGGTGGGCGGCGCGCAGGGCGGCGACCGGGTCGGTGCGGCCGGGGGCGTGCACGCCTGAGCCGTAGCCGAGGAAGGCGCTGCACCAGGGCTCGTTCAGGGTGGTCCAGGTGCGCACCCGGTCGCCGAGGGCTTCGGCGGCCAGTGAGGCGTACTCGGCGAACCGCTCGGCGGTGGCGCGTTCGGGCCAGCCGCCGGCGTCCTCCAACTCCTGGGGCAGGTCCCAGTGGTAGAGGGTGGCGACCGGCTGGATGCCCTTGTCGAGCAGGTCGTCGACGAGACGCCGGTAGAAGTCCAGGCCCTTCTGTACGGCGGGGCCGCGGCCGGTGGGCTGGATGCGGGGCCAGGCGAGGGAGAAGCGGTAGGCGCCGACGCCGAGTTCGGCCATGAGGGCGACGTCCTCGCGCCAGCGGTGGTAGTGGTCGGTGGCGATGTCACCGGTGTCGCCGTTGCGGACCCGGCCCGGGGTGCGGGCGTAGGTGTCCCAGATGGACGGGGTGCGGCCGTCCTCGCCGGCGGCCCCCTCGATCTGGTAGGAGGCGGTCGCGGTGCCCCAGAGGAAGCCCTTCGGGAAGGTGCGGGAGGCGTCCGGGGCGGACTCGGGCTGCTGTCGTGCTGCGGTGACCACGGAGGTCCTTTCGGAAATGGGGGGAATCGGTGGGAGTGGGACGAGGGTCAGCCCTTGACCGCGCCGGCCATGATGCCGCTGACGATCTGGCGGCCGAAGACGATGAACATCGCCAGCAGCGGGAGCGTGCCGAGGAGCGCGCCCGCCATGATCAGGGACTGGTCGCGGACGTAACCGGCGCTGAGCTGGGTGAGGGCGACGGGGACGGTCGGGTTGCTCATGTCGAGCACCACGAACGGCCAGAAGAAGTCGTTCCAGGCGTGCACGAAGGTGATCATGAAGAGGACCGCCATCGCGGGGCGCGCGACGGGCAGCACGATGCTCCAGAAGATCCGCAGGGAGTGCGCGCCGTCCACCCGGCCCGCCTCGACCAGCTCGTCCGGCAGCGCCTCGGTGAGGTACTGCCGCATGAAGAACACTCCGACGGCGCTGACCAGGGTGGGGAAGATGACGGCGGGCAGCTGCTGCGACCAGCCCAGCTCGGACATCATCATGAACAGCGGTACGACGCCGAGTTGGGGCGGCACCATCATCGTGCCGATCACCAGCATGAGCAGGACGTTGCGGCCCTTGAAGCGGAGTTTGGCGAAGGCGAAGCCGGCCAGGGTCGCGAACATCACCGTGGACAGGGCGATCACCCCGGCCACGATCGTGCTGTTGATCATGGCCTTGCCCATGGCCGCCTCGTCCCAGGCGCGGGCGAGGTTGCTGAACAGGTTCGGTCCGGGCAGGAACGGCGGTGGCGTCTGGCTGACGCGGGTGTTGTCGGTCGAGGCCGCCACCATCGTCCAGTACAGCGGGAAGATCGACACGATCGCGACGATCCCGAGCAGGACGTAGGAGAGCGGGCCCGCGTGGTGCTGGCGGCCGGCGCCCGGCCGGAACACCCGGAGGCTGCGGCGGGCGGCGGGCTTGGTGACGGGGATCCGGGCGGGGGCGTCCGTCCGGACCGGGAGGCTTTCGGTGGTCATGACGACTCCTGGTCAGGACGTACGGGCACGCAGGCGCGTGATGAGGCGCTGCGCCACGAAGACGACGACGAGCAGCAGGAACATCGCCCAGGCGACGGTCGCCGAGCGGCCCATCTGGTAGTTCTTCCAGCCCTCCTCGTACAGCAGCAGGCCCAGCGTCTGGTACTGGTTGTCGGCTCCGCCGGAGATGCCGTTGGGGCCCTGGCCGAAGATCAGCGGCTCACCGAAGAGCTGGGTCGCGCCGATGGTGGAGAGCACGATGGTGAAGACGATGGTGGAGCGGATCCCGGGCACGGTGACGTGGGTGAACTGCTTCCAGCGGGAGGCGCCGTCGAGGGCGGCGGCCTCGTACCGGTCGGCGGGGATGGCCTGCATGGCGGCGAGGTAGAGCAGCGCGTTGTAGCCGGTCCAGCGCCAGATGACGATGGTGGAGATGGCGATCTGGGCGGGCCACTTGTCGGCCTCCCAGTCCACCGGGTCCAGGCCGACCGTGCCGAACGCCCAGTTGATCATGCCGAAGTCACGCTCGAAGAGCATGGTGAACACCAGGGCGGCGGCACCGACCGAGGTGGCGTAGGGCACGAGCGAGGCGACCCGGAAGAAGAGCGAGCCGCGCATGCGGTAGTTGAGCAGGTGCGCCAGCCCGAGCGCCATCAGCAGCTGCGGCACCGTGGAGATGATGCCGATGGTGATGGTGTTGGCCAGCGCGTTCCAGAAGCGCTCGTCGTTCCACAGCTCGACGTAGTTGTCGAACGCCACCCACTCCATGAGGTCCAGGGTGGCGAGCTCCACCCGGTGCAGGGAGATCCAGGAGGTGTAGACGAGGGGGTAGAAGCTGAACGCGGCGAACACGACGAAGAACGGAGCGACGAAGGCGTAGGGCGCGCCCTTGACGTCGATGCGGTGCAGCAGCGCGCCGCGGCGCCGGCCGGCGCCTTTGCCGCCGCCGGGGTGCGGGGTCGGACCCCGACGGCCCTCGCCGACCTGGGCCTTGGTGGTGGAGGTGGCCACCGGATTTCCTTCCTGAGAGCGGATGAGGGGCCGGGGCCCGGGCCCGCCCGCCGTCGAGGACGGGCGGGCCCGGGCGGCCGGAGCGGTCGACGGGTCAGCCGACCGCCTTCTCGATGCGCTCCGCGGTGGTCTCCCACGCCTTGTCACGTGAGGTGCCCTGCTGCTCGATCAGGGTCAGGCCCTGGGAGAAGGTGTCCTTGATCGTGCCGTCCTTGCGGCCGAGGACCTGCTTGTCCGGGATCTCCTGGGCGGCGGCGCCGAAGATCTCACCGATCGGGGCGTTGTTGAAGTACTCCGAGGTGATGCTCTTGACGTCCGGGCTCTCCAGCGCCTTCTGCGAGGACGGGACGCTGCCCTGCTTCTCGAAGATGTGCGCCTGCTGCTCCGGCGCGGTCAGCCAGGCGGCGAGCTTCTTCGCCTCCTCCTTCACCGGGCTCTGCTCGACCACGCCGAGGAAGGAGCCGCCCCAGTTGGCGCCCTTGGGGGCCTTGGCGACGTCCCACTTGCCCTTGTTCGCCTCGCCGGCCTTCTCACCGATGTGGCCGAGCATCCAGGCCGGGCAGACGGCCGTGGCGAACGTGCCGTTGGCCAGGCCGGGGTCCCAACCGGGCTGGAACTGGCGGAGCTTGGCGGACAGGCCGTCCTCGGCGGCGTCCGCGGCGAGGTTCCAGGCCTCCTTGACGGCCGGGTTCTTGTCGTAGATCAGCTCGCCCTGGGCGTCGTAGTACTGCTCGGGGTAGCCGTAGACCATGGCGTTGAACAGGCCGCTGGCGGCGTCCATGAACGCCACGTCACCGTCCTTGAAGTCCTTCTTGAAGGTGCGGCCGACCTCGACGTACTTCTTCCAGTCGCCCTCCCACAGCTTGGCGACCTCGTCGCGGTCGCTGGGCAGGCCGGCCTGCTCGAAGTAGTCCTTGCGGTAGCAGACCGCCATCGGGCCGATGTCGGTGCCCAGGCCCAGGACCTTGCCGTCCTCGGTGGTGATCTGGGACTGCTTCCACGGCAGGAAGTGGTCGGTGCCCGCCACGTCGGAGAAGTCCGCGAACTTGTCGGCCTGGGTGTCGACGATCTCCTTGGCGCGGCCGATCTCGATGCCCTGGATGTCCTTCAGGCCCTTGCCGGCCGCGAGCCGGGTCTGCAGCGCGGTGTAGTACGTCTGCTCGTCACCGGCTATCTCGGCCTTGATCTCGACGCCCGGGTTCTCCTTCTCGTACTGCTCCAGCAGGCCCGTCTCCTTGAAGCCCATCACCCCGTACAGGCCCACGGTGATGACGACCTTGCCGTCCTTCTTGCCGCCGCCGGTGACGGAGTCGTCGTTGCCGCCGCAGCCGACGACGAGCGCGAGCGCGCCGGTGGCCGCGACGGCCGCGAGCGCTCTGGTCCGTGATGACCTTCGAACAGTTGCCATGTTTCTTCCTCCAAGCGACGGCGCTGACGCACCGGAGCAGCGGGTTCCGCGATCTACGGGGTGGGGCGTTTTGTCGGTGGGCACGTTCCCACCGAGGGGTGGGAACGTGCCCACCAGTGGATGGAAGACTCGTGGCAGGGATCGGCTATGTCAATAACTTGAAAACAATTCGTGACTGAAGCCCTGGTTCGGTGTTCGGTTCGTGACTTTGGCGGGGGTGCTGTCCCCCGTTCCGCGTCTGCCACAATTGCCGCTGGTCACGTCCGCGGCCGGTGCCGCCGCGGCTGCTGCCGGGAGGAGCACATGACAGGGAACCGCCGTCCCACGATCAAGACGGTCGCCGCCCGTGCCGGGGTGGGTCGGACCACGGTGTCCCGCGTCATCAACGGCTCGGAACTCGTCAGCGCCGACGCGCGGGCCCGGGTGCTGGCCGCGATCAAGGAGCTGGACTACGTCCCCAACTCGGTCGCCCGCGGACTGGTCACCAACCGCACCAACGCGGTGGCCCTGGTGATCCCCGAGTCGGAGAGCCGGCTCGGCTCGGAGCCCTACTTCGCCGCCCTGATCCGCGGCGTGAGCGGCGCGCTCTCCGAGACCCGCACCCAGCTCCAGCTGATGCTCGTCCGCGACCAGTCCGAACGGGACCAGCTGGCCGCGTCGGTGGCCACCCGCCGGGTCGACGGCGTCCTGCTGGTCTCGGTCCACGCCCACGACCAACTGCCCGGCATGCTGGAGGAGATGGGCCTGCCCACGGTGCTGGCGGGCCGCCGCGACGAGAACGAGCCGCTGAGCTACGTCACCGCCGACAACGCCGGGGGCGCCGCCGCGGCCGTCCGGCATCTGCTGGACAGCGGCCGGCGCCGCATCGCCACGATCACCGGCGCGCTCGACATGGACGTCGGCCGCAGCCGCCTCGAGGGCTGGCGCGCCGCCCACGCGGAGGCGGGGGTTCCGGCCGATGAACTCCTGGTCGAGGTGGGCGACTTCACCGAAGAGGGCGGCCGCCGGGCGATGCGTTCGCTTCTTGAACGTGCGCCGGATCTGGACGCCGTCTTCGCCGCGTCCGACCTGATGGCCGTCAGCGCCCTGAGCGAACTGCGCCGCCAGGGACGGCAGGTGCCGGGCGACGTCGCCGTCGTCGGCTTCGAGGACTCCGTCCTCGCCCGCCACACCAACCCGCCGCTGACCACGATCCGGCAGCCGGTCGAGGAACTGGGCCGGACGATGGCGGCGATCCTGCTCGACGAGATCAGCGAGGTCCCGTCCGCCGAGCGGCAGTTGACGCTGCCTACGGAGCTGGTGGTGCGGGAGTCGTCCTGAGGGGCGGCTTCGGGGGTGCTCGGTGGGAGCGGGGTGGACGGGCTGACGGGGTTCTCAGGGGCGGCTTTGGGGCGCTCGGTGCAAGCGGGGCAGACCGGCTGCCGGGATTCTCAGGTGCGGCTCCGGCCGCTCGGTGGAAGCAGGGCGGACCGGCTGCCGGGGTTCTGAGGGGCGGCTCCGGGGCGCTCGGTGGAAGCGGGGTGGATCGGCTGGCGGGGGTCTAAGGGGCGGCCTCGGGGGCGCTCGGTGCAAGCGGGGCAGACCGGCTGACGAGGGTCTGAGGGGCGGCTCCGGGCCACTCGGAGGAAGCAGGGCGAACCGGCCGACGAGGGTCTAAGGGGCGGCCTCGGGGGCGCTCGGTGCAAGCGGGGTGGACCGGCTGGCGGGGTCTGCCGCGGTTCTGTCAGACGGTCCTCACAAGGGTGCCGGTGTCTTCGAGGGCGGCGATCTCGTCGGCGGGGGCCGAGCTGTCGGTGACGAGGGTGTGCAGGAGGGTGGAGGGGCCGACGTAGGCGTAGGCGGTGCGGCCGAGCTTGCTGCCGTCGGCGGCGACGAGGATGCGGCGCGCGGAGGCGAGGCCGGCCTTCTTCACGGCCGCGTCGTCGAGGTCGTAGGCGGTCAGGCCCTCTGCCGCGCTCAGACCGCAGCAGCCCATGACGGCCGTGTCGAAGCGCAGTGCCGCCAGTGACGCGAGCGTGAGCGGGCCGGTGAGCGCTCCCTCGGCGGCCCGTGGCTGCCCGCCGGGCACCAGCAGCCGGGCCGGGGCCGGGCCCTCGCCGAGCACCTGGACGGCCTGGAGGGACAGCGGCATCACCGTGACCGGTCTGCGGCGCAGCAGATGGGCGATCTCCAGGCAGGTGGTGCCGCTGTCGAGGAGGACGGTCTCGCCGTCGGCGATGAGCGAGGACACCTCGACAGCGATACGGCGCTTGGCGTCGACGGCCTCGTGAGCGCGGAGCGCGAAGGGCGGCTCCTCGCCCCGCAGCAGCAGGGTGCGCGCGCCGCCACGAACGCGTTCGAGGACACCTTGCGCGGCCAGCGCGTCGAGATCGCGCCGGATGGTCATCTCGGAGGCGCCGGTCAGCGCGGCGAGTTCCTGGACCGTGGTCCTGCCCGACTCCCGGACGGCCTGCGCGATGATCCCGTGCCGGTCCCCATTGCTCATACCTCGATTCAACACGCCCGCAAATGAACAGTCAATGTGTGCGAAACGCCAGTGTTCAATCACCGCACATGTTCGTTACGGTCCTGGGCATGAATCATTCGCTGCGCTCAGCCCGAGCGGCGACCTTCGCGTACTTCATCCTCTGCGGCACGACCATGGGCGCCTGGGTCGTGCACATCCCCGCCATCGAGGAGCGCGTGGACATCAGCCACTCCACGCTCGGCGGCCTCCTGGTGCTGCTCGGACTGGGAGCCTTCACCGGCATGCAGGTCGCCGGACGCCTCACCGACCGGCTGGGAGCACGCATCGTCGTCCCCGCCACCGGCGTCCTGTGCGGCGCGGCCCTGGTGCTGCCCGGGCTGGCCCAGGATCCGTGGACGCTGGCCGGTGCGCTGCTGGTCTTCGGGTTCTGCAACGGCAGCCTGGACGTGAGCATGAACGCCCACGCGGTGCACGTGGAGAAGGAGTACGGCCGTCCCGCCATGTCGGCCTTCCACGCCACGTTCTCGGTCGGCGGAGTCCTCGCCGCACTCGTCGGCGCGGCCACGGCGAGCGCCGGCCTGAGCCCGGCCACGAGCATGACCGCAGTAGGAGCCCTGTGCGCGGTCCTCGCTCTCCTGCCGGCCCGCACTCTGCTGCCGACCGAACCCACCGCTGCCGCCGAGGAGGCCGCGCAAGCGCCCACCACCCAGCACCGCAAGACCAGCGGGCGCATCTGGATCCTCGCCGCCCTCGCCATGATGGTCATGCTCTGCGAAGGAGCCGCCAACGACTGGAGCGCGCTGCACCTGAAGGACGTCCTCGGGGCTCCCGCGAGCACGGCCGCCTTCGCCTACGGCACCTTCGCGGCGACGATGACCGTCGGCCGACTGCTCGCCGACCGCCTCGCCGCCCGGATCGGGTCCATGGCGATCCTCCGCCACGGAGCGGCCACCGCTGCCGTCGGCATCACACTCGTCGCCCTCGCACCGTGGACGTGGGCCGCGTTCGCGGGCTGGGCGCTGTTCGGGCTCGGACTGTCCGGCTGTGTCCCGCAGTTGTTCAGCGCGGCCGGGCACGCCGACCCCTCCGCCGCCGGGGCCAACGTCTCCCGCGTCGCCGGGCTCGGCTACGTCGGCATGCTCGCCGGCCCCGCCGTCATCGGCTGGCTGACCCACCTCGTCGCCCTGAACCACACCTTCCTCCTGCTCACCCTGTTGTGTGCGATCACCGCGGCCGCAGCGGCGGTCCTGCGCACCGGATCCGAGCCCACCCGCGAAACAGCGGCGAGCAGCCACTGAAGGTCTCCCGGAATCCGGAGGATCCCACCACCATGCCGACCGAGCGCAACATCATCCTGTTCGACCTCTTCGGGGTCGTCGCCCGCCACCAACGCCCCGGCGCCCTGGACAAGATGGCCGCCCGCTGCCGAGCGTCCACTCCCGCATTCACCACGGCCTACTGGGCCTGCCGCCCGCCCTACGACGCGGGCCGCCAGTCCCCGCCCGAGTACTGGACCGCCGTACTGCGACGCCTGGCCCTGCCCGCGGACGCCGACACGATCGAGGAACTGCGCCTCACCGACATCGACAGCTGGTCCCGCGTCGACGACCGGATGGTCGCCTACGTCCGGTCCCTGCGCGGTGTCGCCGAGGTCGCCCTGCTGTCCAACATCCCCCCGGACCACGCGGACGCCTTCCTCGCCGCGCAGCCGTGGCTGCACGAGCTGGACCACGTCGCCTTCTCCGGCCGGATCAACGTGGCGAAGCCCGCTCCGGCGGCCTTCCAGCACTCCGTCGACGCCATGCGGGCCGCCCCGACCGACTTCCTCTTCGTCGACGACCGCGCGGAGAACGTCAGCGCCGCGCAGGGCGTCGGCATGGACGGACATCTCTTCACCGACCGCGACGAGCTGGCGAGCGCCATCGGCACCTGGCTGCGCCGCAACGACCCAGGAATGTGAGGAGGCCTCGTCCCGCCCGGGCGGCGCCCCGCGATCGTCTGGTCGCTGCCTGGCATGATCGACGGGTGACCAGTGACCCCGCGCGGCCGGACCGCACCAAGTACGTCCTGTTCGACGTCGACGGCACGTTGATCGACGCGATGAGCAACTAACGCCGGGTGTGGGGAAGTTGGGCGGAACGGTACGGGCTGGATGCGGCCGAGGTGTATCAAGTGGCCCTGCGGACCCGGCCGATGGAGACCTTCACCCAGGTCGCAGCGGACCGGGATCCGCGCGAGTGCCTCGCCGCGCTGCACGAACTGGAGGACGAGGACGTCCGATCCGGGGTGCACACGGCCTGCGACGGGGCGTCGGAACTGCTGCACGGTCTGCCCACGGGACCGCGGGAACCTGGGCGCTGGTCACCTCGAACTACGAGCACCGGATGCGCGGCCGTTTCCTGCGGACGGGTCTGCCGGTGCCCGAAGTGATCGTGGACGCGGCCGCCGCGGTGGAGGGGTGCACCGTCACTTCGTCAACCTGCGGGAGGCGGTCCCCCATGTCCTGGCTTTCCCGGCCAGGTCGCAGGGGAGTGCCTCGGCAACCGCGGTGCCGCGCAACCCCGCGCCTCCGCCGCGGCCTTGAGGTCGGCCAACCACCCCTCAAGGCCCATCCCGAGCATCTCGGTCGCGAGCGAGACGTCCGCCTCGACCTGCGCACCGGTCCAGGTAGCTGCGGACGGCCACAGCGTCGCCGGCTACGCCTCCGGCAAGTCCCGCATCTACTGCCTCGTCTCCCACAGCGGCATCACCCTGGCACCGATCCTGGGACGGCTGGCCGCGAGCGAGATCACCACCGACCAGGAACAGGACCTCCTACGGCCCTTCCGGCCCGCCCGTTTCATCGGCGCCCCACGCGCAAAGACCGAGGTCGACCAACGCGCCACCGCCCTGGGTGAGCAGTAAGGCTGGTTTGCGCGTGTTTCCGGGTAGATGAGCCCCGGACAGTGGCGCTGGGAGACGAAGGGGGGATGGCGGTGGATGCGGCCAGGTGGTCGGTGGACCGTGAGCGCTTGTCTCAGTGGGTTCCTGAGGGCGAGCGGATGACGGCCGGTTGTGCGGTGACGTACGGACGCACGCTGTGGGGCCTGGTGCCACGTCGTGCTTCGCTCCTGCTGACCGACCGTCGGTTACGAGTGCTGCGTCACCGAGGCAATGACCTCCGCTATGCCGTACGCGGTGTCTGGTTCGAGGTGATGCGTGGTGAGGCCGAGGCGGTCTGCAGGAACCCGCAGGTGCGCGTGGAGTTCGACAAGGGACAGGAAGTCGAACTGCGCATGCGGGACGGTGAAGTGGAGTGCCTGCTGATCAGCCAATGGGACGCAGTGCACGCCGAAGCCCTGTACGCGGCGTTTCCTCCCAGGAGCAGCGATCCACGGTGATGTGACAGCACCCCTTGTCCCCGCCGGCCCCGTACGTCGTCCCCCGAGTGCCGAGCGCCCCGGTTCAGCGATCGGCGAGCGCTCGGATCTCCGCCGCGATCAGCTTCGGGTCCTCCTCCGCCATGAAGTGGCCGCACGAGACGGTGCGGTGGCGGAGGTCGGGTGCCCAGGCGCTCCACAGGTCCTCGGCGTGGTAGCCGAGGGCGGCGCCCCAGTCCTGCTGGAGGACGGTGACCGGCATGGCGAGCCGGTCGCCGTTCTCGCGGTCGACGCTGTCGTGCTCGACGTCGATACCGGCCGAGGCGCGGTAGTCCGCCACGATGGAGTCCACCGCCGCTGCGGAGGCGTCGAGGTAGTGGCGGCGGACGTCGGCGGGCAGGGCGGCGGGGTCGTGGGTCCAGGCGTCGAGGAAGTACGAGAAGAAGCTGTCGGCGGCTCCCCGGATCATCTCCTCCGGCAGACCGGGAGCCTGGGCCATCAGGTAGAGGTGGAACCCGACCGCACCGGACACGCCGCGCAGGGCGTCCCACATGTCCAGGGTCGGCAGCACGTCGAGGAACAGTGCGCGGGCGACGGCCTGCGGATGGTCCATGGCAGTGCGGAAGGCGACGAGGGCGCCCCGGTCGTGGCCGGCGAGGGTGAAGCGGGGGTGACCCAGTGCTTCGGCGAGGCGGACGATGTCCCGGCCCATGGTGCGCTTGGAGTAGACGTCGGGACCGGTCCCGGCGGGCTTGTCGCTGGCGCCGTAGCCGCGCAGGTCGGGGCAGATGACGGTGTGGTCGGCGGCTAGGTCGGCCGCGACGTGCCGCCACATCAGGTGGGTCTGCGGGAAGCCGTGCAGCAGCACGACCGGGCTGCCGCTGCCGCCGACGGCGGCGTGCAGGGCGACACCGTCGTCGACGGTCACTCGCTGTTCGGTGAAGCCGGGGATGCTCAGGGGGGACACGCGGATACTCCTGGTGCTCGTGGCAGAGTGGACGCTCCGGGCGACTGGGGCCGGGCTCGTCCGGGGACGTGATCCAGGCTGCGGGCGCCGGATCAGTGATCGATGAGTGAACGGGAACGGCGCGCCGGCAACGGAGCCGTCCGCGAAGGGACCGTGCCGTGGGCGTCGCATTCGGACTGCTGGGGCCGGTGGCCGCCTGGAGCGCGGACGGCGAGCCGCTGGCCCTCGGGGCTCCGCGGCACCGGGAGGTGCTGGGCAGGCTGCTGGCCGCACGGGGCCGGGTGGTGACGGTGGACCGGCTGGTGGCGGATCTGTGGGAGGACGAGGCGCCCGCCGCGGCGGTGGGGGCGGTGCGCACCTTCGTCGCCGCGCTGCGCCGCTCCCTGGAACCCGGGCGGCCGCCCCGCGAGGCGTCCCGGCTCCTGGTGACGCAGGGCCCCGGTTACGCGCTCCGCGCGAGCCGTGACGCGGTCGACGCGTGGCGCTTCGAGGATGCGGTGCAGCAGGCCGGTACGGCGGCCCCGCAGGCGGCCATAGCGCTGTGGGACGGGGCGCTCGCCCTGTGGCGCGGACCGGTCCTCGCCGACTTCCCCTCCGCCCGATGGGCCGCCGCCGACCGTGCCCGGCTGGAGGCCCTGCGCCTGCACGCCATGGAGCGCCGGGCCGACGCACTGCTGGCCACCGGCGCCGCCCGGGAAGCGGCCGTCGACCTGGAGGCCCATGTCGCGGCGCATCCGGCACGGGAGGACGGCTGGGTGCTGCTGGCCACCGCGCTGGCCCGCTCCGGTCGGCGCGCGGACGCCCTGGAGACGTTGCGGCGCGCCCGGGGTGCGCTGGGCGGGGAGCCGGGCACCGGGCCGGGACCGGCACTGGCCCGCGTCGAGGCGCAGATCCTCAAGGGTTCCCCCGCTGGCGATCTCGGCTTGGACGCCGGTATCGCCGACGGGGTGTGGGGCCGGGCGGCGGCCGCCTGGGAGCGTTCGGTGCCGGCCCGCTCCAGGGCCCGGCTGCACGCCACGGCGGGCCTGTTGCGCGATCTCGCCGTCACCGGCGCCGACGGCCTGGCCGAGGCCCGTGAATACCGCCGGGACGTGGTGGCGGCGGCCGAGGCCACCGGAGACGCCGAGCTGACGGCCCGCGTCATCGGGTCCTACGACGTCCCCGCGGTCTGGACCCGCGCCGACGACCCCGAAAGCGCCGGGCAGCTCGCCCGGGCCGCGGCCCGCGCCGCCGCGGCGCTGGCCCCCGGTGACACCCCGGCCCTGCGCGCCCGGCTGCTGTCGGTCATCGCCGTGGAGTCCCGCGGGGACGCGGCAGCCGACACCCCGCCCGCCCCGGCCGCCGCCCCGCCGGTCCGCGAAGGATGGCGGGCGCGCGCAGAGCGGGCCGCCGAGGAAGCCGTCCTTCTCGCACGGCGGCTCGGTGACCCGACGCTGCTCGCCTTCGCCCTCAACGGCGCCTTCATGCAGTCGTTCGGCCACTGCGGCAACAGCGCCTCCCGGGACGCCACCGGCCGGGAACTGATCCGCCTCGCCGAACGCCACCAACTGCCCAACCACGAAGTCCTCGGACGACTCGTACGCCTCCAAGCCCTCGCCGGACTGGGGGACTTCACCGGCGCACAAGCGGAGGCGGAGGCCACCGACCGGCTGGCCGAACAGCACGAACGGCCTCTGGCGGGCGTGTTCACCTCCTGGTTCCGGGCACTGCGCACCTGTGAGACCGACGGCTGGGCCGCCGCCCGCCCGCTCTACTCCGACGCCCTGGAGGCGACCGCCGACTGCGGCATGCCCGGCCTCGCCCACGGAGCCGACGCGCTGGTCGCGCTCGTGCCGGTGCTGCGCGCCGAGCACGCCCTGCCGCGTCCCGACGACTTCGCCGGCCTCGACGCCGGCCCCTACCAGCCTTGGGTGGAGCCCCTGTTGCTGGCCGGCTCCGGCGCGGCCGACCTGGCCCGGCAGGCACTCGACCGGGTACCGCGGCCCCCGCACGACCTGCTCCAGGAGGCCCTGTGGTGCTTGCTCGCCCGCAGCGCCCAAGCCGTCGGGCACACGCAGATCCTGCGGCGCGCGGTCGAGGAACTCAGCCCCGCCAAGGGGGAGTTGGCGGGCGCGACGAGTGGGCTGATCTCCTTCGGACCGGTCGCCGGGCATCTGCGAGCCGCAGAGCAGGCCCTGGCGGCACAGGGGTGACGAAAGGGGCCCGAGAGGGCCTGAAATAGCTGAGCAGTCACGGGCGTTGATCACGTCATGACTCAAGGACCAGCACCTCGCGCCCTGTCCGACGAAGCCCTCTCCGCCCTGCTCGGCAAGCAGCAGTTCGGAACGCTCGCCACCGTCAAGCGCAGCGGCCACCCCCACCTGACCACCATGCTGTACAGCTGGGACCCCGAGGCGCGCATCGTGCGGTTCTCGACCACGGCCGACCGGATCAAGATCGGGCATCTGCGCCGCAATCCCCGTGCCTCGGTGCATGTGCAGGGCGGCGACGTGTGGTCCTTCGCTGTCGCCGAGGGTGACGCCGAGGTCTCCGAGACCACGACGGAGCCCGGGGACGCGGTCGGGCGGGAGTTGCTCGGGATGATCCCCGCCGCCGCGAAGCCGGAGGACGAGGACGCGTTCCTGGAGCAGTTGGTCGCCGAGCGTCGCGTGGTCATCCGGCTGAAGGTCGACCGGTTGTACGGAACAGCGCTCGACATCAGCGGCTGAGAGGTGCCGGGTCCCTGGGGATCGGGTGCGCCCCTGTCGCGCCGGTGAACCCGCCTCCAGGGATACGACGGTGCAGATCCGCCGCCCTGCGTCAGAACTCATTGCGGCGCCGCAGCATGAAGGGCCTGCCGTCCGGGTCGACCAGGATACGGTGCAGCGGCTTCGCGAGCGTCAGCGCCGTACGGGACATCCTCGGTGAGCGGTAGGGACGCAGCCTGCCCGGCGGTCGAGGGCCGTGGCGGCCGTTGCGGTGCCAGGAGTCCAGGGCGGCGGCACTCTGCGCGAAGGCGTCGAAGGCGCTTACCGGATCGCAGAGTTCGTCGGCTTCCTGCACCTCCATGTCCTCGCGGTCCAAGTGCTCGCGCGACAGCTCCAGGCGCAGGTTGCGGGCGAAGCCGCGGGCGCCGTCGCCGAGGCCGCCGGGGTCGTGCGGCTCGCGCGGGTCCCTGGACTCGTCCAGGACGGCGCAGGACAGCTCTGAGTCGTGGGTCCAGGAGCGCAGGTTGACGTTGTCCGATCCGACCGAGGCCCACACGTCGTCGATCACGCAGACCTTGGCGTGTACGTACACCGGGGTTCCGGCATGGTTCTCCAGGCCGTACACCCCCACGCGGTCGCCCCCGGCCTGCCGCAGCCTGTTCAGGGCGGCGACGCGGCCGACCAGGTTCATCGGCAGGCTGACGGAACCGTCCTGGTCCGGGAAGGAAGGGACGACCGCGATCAGGCGCAGGCGGGGGTTGCTGCTCAGGGCCTCGGCGAAGCACTCCACCACGCGCGGGGACCACAGGTACTGGTCCTCCAGATAGATCAGGGCCCGGGCCCGGCGCAATGCCTTGCGGTAGCCGCGCGCGATGCTGCGTTCGCCGTCGGGCGCGAAGTCGTAGCCGCGCAGGAGGCGGTTGGGGTAGGTGCGCAGGATCTGGACCGTGGCCGTGCCGCGGGGGGAAGGGTCGGGTCGCTGGGGCGGGAGCGGGTCGGCGTGGACGTCCTCGTGGTGCACGAGCTCGCGCAGGCGGACGAGCGGGCTGCGGGTGAGGGGCGCCGGATCCTCCCAGCGTTCACGGAAGCAGGCCTCCAGGTCGCCGACGGCCGGTCCGCGGATCGCGAGCTGGAGGTCGTGCCACGGCGGATTGGGGCCGTACGCGGCGGCGAGCGGCAAGGGCTGGGGGTCGCCGCGGTGGCTCGCGTCGTCGTTGCGGCTGTGGCACAGGTCGATGCCTCCGACGAACGCGACGTCCAGCTCGGGTCGGTCGGCGTGCCGGAGCACGATGAACTTCTGGTGGTGCGATCCGCCCGGACGTACCCGCATGTCCAGCAGGAACTCGCCGCCCGCCGCGGCGACCTGCTCGCCGAGGTGGCGGTTCTCCGCCTCGCTGAACTGGAAGCGGTCCAGGTGGGAGCGCCACACCAGCCCCTTGACGATCACACCGCGCTCGGCCGCCGCTGCCAGGACGGCCCCGATCTCGCTCCCGGGACCGTCGAGGCGCTCGTCGGGGTCGCCGCGCCAGTCGGTGACCAGCAGCAGATCGCCGGCCCGCTGCGCCCGGACCGCGCGGAGCAGCTCCGCGAAGTACGTCGCCCCATGAACCAGAGGACGCACCTCATTTCCGCACGACCAACCCGCACCATCCGACCGACGCCGGTCCAGCCGCGTCGCGCGGTTACCGCGCTCCTCCGCGGTCAACAGCCATGCATCTATGTCCACAGCCCCAGGTCTCCTCCCAGACTCCTCATGAGTACCCACATCGCGGCACCTTCTCGGCTTCCGGGGGCGGTGTCAGTGCCGGGCGCCAACGTCTCTCCGCGAAGGCCGCCCGCGCGCGGCAGGCATCGTGCGGAGGGGGAACCGGTGGATCAGAGACTCGGGGAGAACAGACTGCGGTGGACAGCCGACGCCTACGACATCGGATTCACGCTCACCCTCAGCGAAGGGCTCTCCCCGTACGAGCTGCTGCGCGCTGTCGGTGCCCGGGACGCCCGGATTGTCCCGCTCACCCGGTCAGCGGCGGAGTTGCTGCTGACGGGATGGGGTGACCCTGACTTCCCGGACTGGGAACGAAGCGGTGATCGCCAGGCTGACGAGCGGCGGCTTTCTGCCCACTCCGCCGACCGTCATCGTCCGAGCGGGCTCGGTGGCCGGGTGGGCGTATGCGCTGGAGGCGCACAGCCGCCATACGGACAGCCAAGGGCTTCAGCCGCGTTACTTACGCCCTTGACGGCCAGGTGGTGACGTCCTTCGAGCCCGGCCTGCCGCATCTGACGAGCGGCGCCCCGTCGGAGGAGGCGCTCGGCTTCGTTCACCAGGGCGACGAGCTCGGAGACGTCGCGTTCCTGGAGTTCCTTGGCCCCGAACTCGGTATCCACCTCTTACAGGGGGAAAGACAACGCCGCAGCCCCTTGGAGTACGTCACCTCCAAGGGGCTGATCAGCCCGACCGCCTCCCGCCCGGGGAGGGTCAGCGCGTGGTCAGCATGCCTTCGCGCAGGCGGGCCAGCAGGCGTGAGAGCAGCCGTGAGACGTGCATCTGCGAGATCCCCAGGTGCTCGGCGATCTGGGCCTGAGTCAGCTCCTCGACGAAGCGCCAGTGAATGATCTTGCGATCGCGCTCGTCCAGTTCGGCGATCATCGGCGCGAGGCAGTGCAGGTCCTCGACCAGGTCGAGGGCGGCGTCCTCGGCACCGATGAAGTCCTGGAGTGCCGTCTCCCCGTCGTCACTGCTGTTGATCGCGGCGTCCAGGGAGGCGGAGGTGTAGGCGTTGGACGCCAGCCTGGCCTCGACGATCTCCTCCTCCGGCAGGCACATCAGCTCGGAGAGTTCCTTGGTGGTGGGCGTACGGCCGAGGCGGCTGCGCAGCTCCTCGGTCGCGCGGGCCAGCTGCACGCGCGCCTCCTGAAGACGCCGCGGCACATGCACCGCCCACGAGGTGTCACGGAAGAACCGCTTGATCTCACCCACGATGTAGGGGACCGCGAAGGAGGTGAACTCGACCTCGCGGGAAATCTCGAACCGGTCGATCGCCTTGATCAGACCGATCATGCCGACCTGGACGATGTCTTCCATCTCCTGCGGCCCACGGCTGCGGAACCGGCCCGCCGCATACCGGACCAAGGACATGTTCATCTCGATCAGGGTGTTGCGGACGTACTGGAACTCCTCAGTGCCTTCTTCCAGCACCGCCAGCTGGTCGAAGAAGTGCCGCGACAGCTCTCGCGCGTCCCGGGGGGCCACGCGCCGCGCCTCCACCCCCTCCAAGACGTCCGTGGTCCGCTCAGCAGCCTGCACGGTCGTCGCGACCATCACACACCCCTCCCTGTAGAACAATGCCGATCAACACCGGTCCAGTGACCGGCAGAGGCGCGTCTACCCCGAAGAATCCCCCACACACCGATTCCCGGAAAAGAAATTTCCGGGACGTCGGCGGTCGGGCGCGACCAGGGGGCGTCGACCCTGGCGGCGGGCTGCCGCCATCCGCCGCGTGACCTGCGGACAACCCCCCATGAGCACGCGGGCGCTCCCCCGGGTCGGCCGGGTGATGGCTCCATGGCCGCCGGCCCATCGGCTCCGTAGGTTCATTCGCACGGGCTGACGAGCCACGCGACGCAGCACCACCATCCAGCCACCGCGAGGCAAGCGCCACCGGACACGAGCAGCGAGTTCACGCCCCTGCTGCGGGCCGTCAAGGGACAACGGCTCCTCGACCGGCGTACCGGCTGGTACGCGCGCACCATCGTCACCAACGCCCTGGGCCTGGTCACCGTCGGCACCGGCATGGCATTCCTCGGCGGTTCGTGGTGGGTCCTCGCTCTCGCCCCGGTCCTCGCGACCCTGTGCGCCCGGACGGCGTTCATCGGGCACGACGCGGGCCATGCCCAGATCAGCGGCAACCGTGCCACGAACCGCACCATCGGGCTCATCCACGGCAATCTGCTGCTCGGTATGAGCTACGGGTGGTGGAACGACAAGCACAACCGCCATCACGCCAACCCCAACCACATCGACAAGGACCCGGACGTCGCCGCCGACGTCCTCGTCTTCACCAGCGGGCAGGCCGCCGGCCGCACGGGCTTCCGCGGCTGGCTCACCCGCCATCAGGCATGGCTCTTCTTCCCCCTCACCCTCCTGGAAGGCCTCGCTCTGAAGCTCTCCGGCTTCCAGGACGTGCGCCGCCGGCGCGGCCGCGAACGCCTGGTCGAGGGCGCGCTGCTCATCGCCCACGTCGCCGGGTACGTCACCCTGCTCCTGACGACCATGCCCCTCGCGCACGCACTCGTCTTCGCCGCGCTCCATCAGGCCCTGTTCGGGCTGCACCTGGGCCTGGCGTTCGCGCCCAACCACAAGGGGATGGACATGCCCGACCCCGACGGCGAGAAGTGGGGACACCTGCGCCGCCAGGTCCTGACATCGCGCAACATCAAGGGCGGCATCGCCACCGACTGGTTCCTCGGCGGCCTCAACTACCAGATCGAGCACCACCTGTTCCCCAGCATGCCCCGCCCCCACCTGAGGCTCGCCCAGTCCATGGTGAAGGCCCACTGCCGCAACCTCGGCATCCCCTACGCGGAGACCGGCCTCGTCGACTCCTACCGTCAGGCGCTGCGGCACATGTACGAGGTGGGAGAGCCGCTGCGCGCCGACATCTAGGCGACGTCGGCGTACGGCCCTGATCCCGTTCCTACGCCGACGCGCGCACCACCAGCTCCGGTTCGAAGATGACCGAGGTCGGTTCGGTGCGGCCGCCCTCGATGTGCTCCTGGAGGAGCTGCGCCATCGTGCCCGCCATCTCCTCCATCGGCTGCCGGACGGTGGTCAGCGCGGGCCGGCAGGCGAGGGCCGCGCTGGAGTCGTCGAACCCGATCACCGCGACATCGTCCGGCACCCGTCTGCCGTGTTCCCGCAGCACGTCGCAGGCTCCCTGCGCCATCAGGTCGTTGGCCACGAACACCCCGTCGATGTGCGGGTGCTCGGTCAGCAGCCGCGCCATCGCCGTGGCACCGCTGTCGTAGGTGAAGCCGCCCTCGACGATCGGGATGTACGGGTGACCGCGCCGCGCCAGCGCGTCCCGGAACCCGGCCAGCCGGTCCTGTCCGGCGGGCACGTCGAGCGGTCCCGTGACCGTCGCGAGCCGTCGGCGACCGCGGGCCAGGAGATGCTCGGCGGCCAGTCGGCCACCGTCGGCGTGGGCGAGGTCCACGTAGCTGACCGGGACCGGCCGTGCCGGGCGCGCGAACAGCACGCAGGGCAGGGCCGCCTCGGCCAGCTGCTCGGGCAGCGGGTCCTCCGCGTGCGTGGAGACCACCAGTGCGCCGTCCGCGCTGCCCTGCCGCACAAAGGCCACCACCTCCGCACGGGTCGCCTCGGAGTCGGCGAACATCAGCACGGGGTGCATCGACCGCGGGCGCAGGAAGTCGATCACTCCCCCAGCCACCCGGCCGAAGAAGGGGTCCGCCAGCATCCGCGCGGCGAACGAGCCCTTCCCGTCCTGGGGTTCGCCCGCTCCGGAGACGACCAGCGCGATGGTCTCGGTCCGGCGGGTGACCAGGGAGCGCGCGGCCCTGTTCGGTGAGTACCCGGTACGCGCGACGGCGTCGCGCACCACGCTCTGGATGGCGGGATCGACGTTGCGCACCCCGTTGATGACCCGGGAGACGGTCGCCCGTGAGACCCCCGCCTCCCGCGCGACGTCCTCCAGGGTCGGCAGCCGCCTGATCATTCCCGCACCCTACCCGCTGGGCGGCGCCTTCGGGGAGCGCTCTCCCGGCTCCCGGCTCCCCCGGAGGGCGACCGGTCAGAAGGCGTAGCGGACGTCCAGCCAGGGGGCGTGGAGGTGGATCAAGGACCGCAGGGAAGCGACCGCCTCGGCCTTGACGCCATTGCGGTAGCGGACGTTGAGGGCGCCGTTCTCGGACCGTTTGGGCTGCTGGATCTCCGGCCGCCACAACAGGTCCTCGGCGCGGGGGTGCCAGCCGAGGTTGACCTCGTGCAGTTCCCGGTTGTGCGTCAGCATGATCACCTCGGCGGCGGCCTGCCGTTTCACCCGCTCGGGCAGCACGTCGTCGAGCTGCCTCAGCAGCTCCGCCCAGGCGTCCTGCCAGCCGGGCCGGACGACCACCGGCGAGAGGTTGAAGTGCACCTCGTAACCGGCGTCGAGGAAGTCCGCGGCGGCGGCGATGCGCTCGGCGACGGGTGAGGTCCGTACGTCCAGCAGGCGGGAGTCGTCGGGCGGCATCAGCGAGAAGCGGATGCGGGTGCGGCCGCCGGGGTCCAGGGCGAGGAGGTCGGGGTTGACGAACTTGGTGGCGAACGATGCCTTGGCGGTGGGCCAGCGCCGGAAGGCGTGGACGAGGTCCGCGGTGTTGTCGCAGATCAGGGCGTCCACCGAGCAGTCGCCGTTCTCCCCGATGTCGTACACCCAGGAGTGGGCGTCGCACTGGTTCGGCTCCGGCTTGGGTCCGTGGCGTGCGATGTGCCGGGCGAGGTGGGCGATGATCCGGTCGATGTTGGTGAAGACGGTGATCGGGTTGGCGTACCCCTTGCGGCGCGGCACGTAGCAGTACGCGCAGGCCATGGCGCACCCGTTGGAGGTGCCCGGGGCGATCCAGTCGGCGGATCTGCCGTTGGGGCGGGTGGTGAGCGTCTTCTTCTCGCCGAGGACGACCGTCTCGCCCTTGATCCGGACCCAGCGGTCGACGTTGCCCCCGTTGCCGTGCAGTCCGGGAATGCGCCAGTGGGAGTCCACGGTGATCAGCCGCGCCTCGGGGAAGCGGCTCAGGACCTGTCTGCCTCGCGGGGACGCCGCCGCGGCGGGTTCCGCGTGGATCTCCCGCACCGGCAGCAGCCGGCGTGCCGCGACGGAGTCCCGGAAGGGTTGGGCGCGCGAGGGGGCGGGGGCCGGTCCGGGGTCGAGGGCGTCCAGCCCGAACAGCGTGCCGGAGCCGTCGTCCGGGCCGGTGGACGGGTGGTGCATGCGGGCTCCGGTGGGGTCGTGCGGGAGTGCCGCAAGGGGCGGATCCGGACCTTCCACTCTACGGCGGGGCGATGACGGCGGGCGCCCCGTCGGCTTCACACCGGGCGTGCGCGTTCACAACGGGCGTGACCGTGTCCATCGCCTCGCCGGGGGCATACGGCATACGACAACCGGACGAACTGGGAGGCAAACGTGCTTGCGATCATTGCGGCGGTCCTTTTTTTCATCGCCTGGCTCATCAATGCGGCGGAGATCGGGACCAACGACGTGTTCACCTCGACCAACGTGATGCTGATCGGGCTGGCCCTGCTGGCCCTGCACGTCGCCGGAATCGGCAGCGGCTGGGGTAGCCGGGCCCGTCGGCGGTGACGGGCATGCCGGTACGCCGGCTCAGAGGCGGATGACGACCAGGGCCGTGTCGTCGGTGTTTCCGGTGGGCGGGAGGAGGTCGGACAGCAGAGCGTCGGCGAGGGCCTCGGGTTCGGCGTGCCGATGCCGGGTGAGCGAGTCGGCCAGGCGGCCCAGGCCGACGTCGATGTCCTCGTCGCGGCGCTCGATCAGACCGTCGGTGTACAGGACCAGGACGCTGCCCTCGGTGAACGGCGTACTGGCCTGGACGCGGGGGACGTGCTCCGGCCGGGCGCCGAGCGGGGGGTCGGTGGCCTGGTCGAGGAAGGTCACGGTGCCGTCGGGGCGGAGCAGCAGGGGCGGCGGGTGACCGGCGCAGCTGTAGCGGACGCAGCGGGCGCCCCGGTCGACGAAAGCGGTGGCCGCGGTGCTCGATTCGGCGCCCTCGACCGAGCGGGCGTACAGGCCGAGGGCGTCCAGGGCCTGGGCCGGGCCGTCCGCGACCCGGCACGCCGCGCTCAGGGCACTGCGCAGCTGGCCCATGGCGCAGGCGGCCGCCAGACCGTGGCCGACCACATCGCCCACGGCGACCGCGAGGTCCCCGTCAGGCAGGTCGACCAGGTCGTACCAGTCACCACACACGTTCAGGGCGCCGATGGCGGGCTGGTAGCGCACGGCCGCGGGGTGCGGGCCGCTCGGGCCGGGCGGCGGCAGCAGCGCCGCCTGCAGTGCCAGGGCGACCTCACGTTCGCGGGCGTGCGCCTTGCGCAGCCTTTCGTTGACTTGCTGGAGTTCGCGGGCCCGGGTGTACAGCTCGGCCTCCAGGACGCGGTCACGGCTGTCGCCGCCCCGGCGGCCGAAGGCGCGGATGAGGTCGGTGACCTCCTCCACCCGGTGCACCAGCAGCACCACCTGTCCGTCGGCGTCGAGGACGGGCGCGTTGACCGGGCTCCAGTAGTGCTCCTGCCAGTGACCGGGCCGCTGGGGGTCCTCGATGTCGTAGCGGAGCAGCGCCATGGTGTCGCGCTCGCCGGTGGCGACGACCCGCTGCATCGACTCCCGGGTCTCGCGCATGCCGGCCGCGGCCGGTTCGTTGGGGTTCTCGGGGAAGACGTCGAAGATGTACCGGCCCAGCATCTGCTCGCGGGTGCGCCCGGCAAGCCGGAGGAAGTCCTCGTTGGCGTCGACGTAGACCAGGTCGGGGGTGAGCAGCGCCACCATGCCGGGCAGGGCATGGAAGACCGCCGCGTAGTCGATCTGCGGTTCCCGCATGTACTGCCCTGCCTCGGCGCCGAGCGTGGGTGAGACGTTCCACGATAGAAGCGAACGGGTCACGGGGCCCTGGCAGTACTCCCTTCGGGGTGCTGACGATCACCTGTACGGGGCTGCGGGCTCCGGTCTGCTCCCTGATCGACATCGCCGCCAGGCCAGGGCGAAGCCGATGCCTGCCACCAGCGCGGGGAGCGACAACTGAACCGTCAGTGAGGCCAGCCAGTCGGGGTTCATCCGCCGTGTCATGCCGCTGGTGTACTGGCAGGTCGCCTGGGGCGGGAAGAAGCTGTACTCCAGTGTCCTGGGCGCGTGCTCTCCCCAGTCCCCGCCCGCCGAGCAGACCGACGACGGTCCCGTGAACAGCCGCCATCCGGCCAGCGCGTAGAACATGAGGAACACCGAGCCGGTCACGAAGAGCGCCGTCCCTGTGCGGCGGAGCTTTTCCGTGCGCGACCTCGGCTCGACCAGGTCACTGCCGAGCGGCGGCTCGCAGCACTCCGCGATCAGCGCCACGAACAGGCAGACGACCATGACCAGCAGGCTGCCCCAGAGCAGCACACCGAGCACTCCGCGGCCGCCGATCGAGACGACGTCCCCGTGCTGGAACTCGCAGACCGTCGCCGGCGGAAACGCCTGCTCCCGCGTCCGCAGGAGTTCGCCCGGCCCTGTGGTCAGCCCTTGCATGCACCGCTCGTCGAACTCGATCATGCCGAACAGAGCGACCGCCGAGCCGACGACCAGCGCTCCGCAGGAGATCGCTGCCGCGGCCCACAGGCCACCCGTCCGGTAGCCGCCGAAGGACGGACCCTGGGACTCACTGGGGCTGGACAGCTGTCACCTCCACGGAGAGGTCGTTGTCGACCGTGTAGTACGGGCGTACCACGGCACCGGCGAGGGTGGCCGAGGGGTACACGAAGACTTCCTTGCGCTCCGCCAGGTCGTCGAGGAGACGGCCGATACGGGCGGTGGCTCCGGCGGCGGATCGAGGCTGCACGCTGAGGTCCCAGACGCGGTCACTCCCGGCTCGGGCGGCGACCAGCTCGGCGAAGTCCACGGTGAAGGAGAACCGCCGGCCACCGCTCTCGACCTGTGGCTCCCGGGTCAGCACAGCGCCCTTGGTGCCCCTCGCGCGCAGTCGTACGACGGCTCCGGCCGCCAGCGTGGCCCCGTGCGAGCGCGCCGTGACCGTCATCGACCCGTCCGTCACGGCAATGCCCTCGACCTCGGCATGCGCGGTGCGCAGCCATGTCCGTACCGCGAGATAGCCGTCCTTGGTGGTGTACGGGACCCGCACCGCCACCGGCGAGGGCCGGTCACGGGTGTGCCCGTCGACCAGGGCCCGCACGTCCCGCAGGGCGGGACGCAGGCGCTGTCGCGGCGCTCCCGGTTCGGGCAGCAGGTACACGTCCCACCGTCCCTCGGCGAGAGCGGGCTGCGGCTCCAGGACGGCGCGCCGGGTGCCGTCGTCCACCGCCTCGGCCGGGAGGACTTGAACGGTTTCCTCGGTCTGTCCCTTCTTCGGACGCAGTCGCAGCAGCACCTGGGGCTGTGGCGCGTCGAGGGCGGGAAGGCGGAAGGTGATGCGGCCGTCCGCGTCGGCCGTGCAGTGGACACGGAGCTGTGTGTCCTGGGTCGTGCCCGGTTCCCGGTTCATCGCTGTCCTTTCCGTACGGCGCGCAGCGCACCGCCGGCCGCGGCATGGGCGGCGTCGCGCGCGGCGAAGCCCCGGCTGACCAGGGCGCGCTGGAACCCGTCACGTGCCGGGGCGACCGGCCGGCCGGCCCTTCTCGCCGACATCGCCTCGTCGATCAGGCGCTCGGCCTGCTCGACGACGGGACCCGGGGCGAAGCGCCGGGCGTTCTCCATGGCCGTACGGCCCATGCGTCGGCGTCGCTCGTCGTCGCCCACGAGTTCGAGCAGAGCCTCCGCCAGCGCCCCGCTGTCCCCGACCGGCACCAACCGGCCGTCCTCCCCGTCCTTGATGATCTCGCCGGGGCCGTAGGGACAGTCGGTGCTCACCACGGGCAGTCCGCAGCGCATCGCCTCGACGAGGGTCATGCCGAACGGCTCGAAGTCGGACGCGGCCGCGCCGATCGAGCCCTTGACCCACTCCGCCTCCATCGGGGCGGCCGCACCCATGAGGAAGACGTTGTCGTACAGGCCGAGGCGCTGGACGAGCCGGCGCAGCCGGTCCCGCTCCTCCCCCTTGCCGTAGATCCGCAGCTGCCAGTCCGGGTGCTCGGCGGCCACCCGGGCGAACGCCCCCACGAGCAGGTCGTAACGTTTCACCGGCACCAGCCGCCCGGCCGCGACCACCACCTTCGCGCGGCCGTCCGCGGCAGGCAGCACGGGGTCGGGGACGCTGTTGGGCAGCGCCTGCACCCTGACCCCGGGCAACCGCATCTTGCGCCGATAGGCGGCGGCGTCCGCCTCCGTGACGGTGGTGAGCACGTCGAGCCCTCGGTAGGCCCGGCGCAGCGCGGTGCGCAGCGCGGGCGGATGTTTGTCGAGGGTGAGATGCTCCTGCCCGACGCGGACGACCTGGGGCGGGGCCTGGGACGCCAGGTGCACATTGAGCCCGGGGCGGGTGCCGATCACCACGTCGGCGTCGGTCCCTTCCAGCCACTCGGCGATGCGCCGGTCGGTCAGCTCGCTGTACTGCTGGTAGCGGTACTCGGCGGCGGGGAACACGCGCGCGGGTCTGCAGTGGAGCGGATCGTCCTTTTCCGTCCGCAGGTCCACCAGCGGTCGCAGGCGGACTCTCGGGTCCACGGTGAAATTCGGGCGTTCCCGATGGCGTAACACCGAGACGATCTCCACGTCGTGGCGCGCCGCCAGCGCCTGGGCCAGGTTGAGGGTGGTGGTGATCGTGCCTCCGATGCCGTACGCGTTGTGGATCAGAAAAGAGATCTTCATGGCGGACTAGACCTCTCCAATCCCCTTTTCGTTGCCCGCCGTTACCGGTTTGTTCTCTTTTCGATCATGGTTCCGGGGTGTGTCACGGTCCGGGTACGTCTCACCTTTACGTCTGGTCCCGCAACCGCACTGGCTGAAAACGGTGTCTCTGAGCGCATGAGCACATGGGAAGTGCCCGGCTACACCGACTCGCTGGAGCTGGGCTCGGGAGCCAGCGGGCGGGTCGTGCTGGCCGTCCACGAGGAGACCGGCGTCGCGGTCGCCGTGAAGTACCTCAGCGAAGCGCTGCTCACCCGGCCCGGCTTCGTGTACGGCTTCCGGGCCGAGGCCCGGCTGCTCGGCGGCCTGGAGAGCCCGTACGTCACCGGTCTGTACGAGTACGTGGAGAGCCCGCACGGCGCCGCCATCGTGATGGAGCTGGTGGACGGCGCCTCCCTGCGGACCCTGCTGACCCGGCACGGCCCGCTCGACCCGGAAGCCGCGCTCGCCATCCTGAAGGGATCGCTGCTCGGCCTGGCCGACGCCCACCGCGTCGGCGTCGTCCACCGCGACTACAAGCCGGAGAACGTCCTGGTCGTGCCGGACGGATCGTCCAAGCTCGTCGACTTCGGGATCGCGGTGGACTCGGGCACCAGCGCCGGCGTGGCGGGCACCCCCTCGTACATGTCCCCCGAGCAGTGGACCGGCGCGCCCGCCTCACCCGCCGCCGACGTCTACGCCGCCACGGCCACCTTCTTCGAGTGCCTGACGGGCCGCAGGCCCTTCTCGGGCGACAACTTCGCCGAGCTGGCGTTGCAGCATGTCGAGGCGCCCGTCCCCGCCGAGGAGGCTCCCGAGGCCGTACGGGAGCTGGTCCGCCGCGGTCTGGCCAAGGACCCGGAGCAACGGCCCGCGCAGGCAGCGGAGTTCGTCACGGAACTGGAGGCCGTCGCCGGCACCGCCTACGGGCCCGACTGGGAGGAACGGGGCCGGGGACGGCTCGCCGCCCTCGTGGCGCTGCTGCCCCTGCTGCTGCCCTCGGGCCGGGGCACCCCGCGCAGCACCACGGACACCGCCCGCACGATCCTGCCCCGGCAAGGGCCCGGCCCCGTCCCCGCACGGTCGTGGCTGCCCGGCCGGCCCGGCATGCTGGTGTCGGTCGCGGCCGTCGTCCTCGGAGCGCTCCTGGCCTACGGCACCCCGTTCGACCCCGGGCCCGCCGCTCAGCAGGCGGCACAAGCCCTGGCCACGACCAGCGCCCGGCCCGACGCGGAACCCGCGGGAACCGCCGTAGCCACGGCGTCCGCCTCCCCCTCCCCCTCCTCGGCCACCACGTCGGAGAGCCCGTCGCCCTCGGACCCGGCGGCCACCGAGGGCGAAGCACCCCCCGCCGCCGCAGGGGAGGGCACGACGCCGCCGCCCGCGGGCACCGAGACCACGGCGGCCCCGACGACCGACGCTCCCCCGTCCCCTGCCGCGCCCACCGTCAAGGCCGTCTCGGTGTCGGGCTTCAGCCAGACCGGCGCCACGACCGCCACCGCCACCCTCAATGTCACGACCGACGGCACCGGGCCGATCTCCCTCACCGTCTCGTGGTCCACGAGCGACACCGGCGGACAGCCCGGCGCCGCCGACGGTGCGCCGCAGACCTTCACGCGCAGCGGAGCCACCACCTACGCGATCACCGTCGACCACACGTTCCAGAACACCGGCTGCTACTGGACCGTCCAGGCCACGACGGACCCCGCCGCCGCCGGCGGTACCGCCTCCCAGCAGCTCCTGACCAGGCGGTGCGACATCCGATGACCGCTCACGGCGACCGCACGCCCGCACGGACCGAGGACCGCGAACCGACGCGGGTCCCCGCATCCGCGGAGTACAGCGCCACGGTGCTGGCCAGCCACTGGGTCCAGGGACCGGCCTCCAGCGACACGCGCGTCGAGGAGACCCCGTCCGCGCCCCCACCCGACCGCGTCGACGGCACCGTGCTGCGCTTCGGCCCGGGCGTCACCGCCGCCGTCGCGCACCGCACGCACGTGACCCTCCCGACGATGACCGCACCCCCGGCGCCCCCTCGCCGGCGGATGCGCAGACACGCGCTCCCGGCCCTGGTACTGGTCGGTGTCCTCGGCTTCCTCGCCTGGCAGCGCCTGGGGCCGTCCGTCGAGGTGAGCACGGTGGCTGTCACGGCCCGGCCGACGGTTCTCGGGTGCGACGAAACAGCCGACATCGTGGGCGTGGTGACGACGAACGGCAGTCCCGGCACGCTCTCCTACCGCTGGACCAGAAGCGACGGCACCACCTCAGGCGTCCTGCGCGAGGTGCTGGTGAGGGGGCAGGAGCAGGCACGCCTGCACCTGAGGTGGACCTTCCAGGGCGAGGGCCACCGCACGGCGCGGGCCGAACTCCAGATCCTCTCGCCGACCGGCGATACGGCCACCGCTCAGTTCACGTACGCCTGTCCCTGACGGTTCATCAACAGCTCAGCTCGGGGCGATCGCCGACTCGGCCGCCGCTTTGATGCGGGCACCGAATGCGGGGGCGTCCTTACGGGCAGCGGCGAGCGCCAGACCGACGAGGAGCTTGCCGCCCTCGCTGACGGTGCCGCTGTTCTTCGACACCTCGGCCCACCGGATCAGTGCCGGGGCTTCGAACGAACTCCGCGGACCGCCCGTCCGCCCCAGCGGGACGCCGGTTCGGGCCACCGCTCGGCACCTGAAGTGCCGTGGGCGCTAGGCTTCGCGCGGCACGGATACGACGGGGGCGGCACGTATGAAGTCCGAGGAGACACCGCGGTGGGCGTCGGCCCTCGACGCGGTCGTGGTGTACGCGCAGGGCGCGATGTGCAGCAGGCGGGTCCGGGGTTCCGTGCCGCCGGACGGGCGGGTGCGGGTCACGGGGCTGCCTCGCTCGATGGACCCGGGGTCCCTGCGCGCCCGGGTGCTCGGCGACAGCGGAGTGCGGGTCACCGAGGTGCGCGTGGAGGTGGACGCCGAGCCGTCCGTCACCGGCTCCTCCCCTGAGGTGCGGCAGGAAGTGGAGCGGCTGCGCGACGCCCACGGCGCGGTGCAGGGGCGCCGCGACCGGGTGCTCGCGCGCATCAAGGAGGTCACGGACCTGCGTCCGGTGCCGCCGCCGCGCAAGCGTGAGGACCCGCACCGCCGCACCCCCGCCGAGGCGTGGCTGACCCTCGCCGACTTCGTGGACGAGCGGCTGACGGCCCTGCACCACCGCCTCACCGAACTGGAGGCGGAGCTGGACCGCCTCGGACACGAACTCAGCGTCGCCGCCGACCGCTTGGCCCGGGCCTCCACCGACGCCCCCTCCGCCCACGTCCGGACCACGGTCTGCGCCGTCCTGACCCTCGACGGACCGGGTGAGGTCGAACTGGAGCTGGAGTACGGCGTGCCGGGCGCCGTCTGGGTCCCGGCGTACCGGCTGGCCTACCGGCAGAGCGCCGACAGCGGCAGCCTGGTGCTGCGTGCCTCGGTCGCGCAGCGCACGGGAGAGGACTGGACCGGGGTGCGCATCGCCCTGGCCACCGCCGATCTGCGGCGCCGCACCGACCTGCCGAAGCTGCGCTCGCTGCGCATCGGCCGCCGCCAGCCCGTCCCCGCGCCGTCCGGCTGGCGCGAGCCCCCGGCGGGCCTGGCCGACCTGTTCACCGGGTACGACTCGGCGGGCCCGCGCCCTCAACCGCGTACGACTGCGCCCCCGAACGCCGTCGGCGGCCCCGTCCCGCCTCCCCTCCCCGCGCCCCCGGCATACAGCGGAGCACCAGTACGGCCCGGCGAACCGGGCAGCGCCCGCAGGCCACAGGCCGACGCGCCCGACCGCTCCACTGCCTACGGGCAGGCCCCGCCGCAGCCACTCGCCCGCCCCCGAACAGGCGGCGCACCGGCCCCCGCTCTCGCCGCCATGGCACCGGCCGCCGGAGGACCCCCGCCGCCACCGGCCCCCTCCGGCCCGATCGCCCCGCTCTCACCGCCGCCCCCCGCGCCGGTGACCGGTCCGCCACGCCCGAGCGGCGACGAACTGGACTACGCCGCGCTCCACCTCAGCGGCCCCGACGAGCCCGCCGCGCGCAGGGGCCGGCTGTTCCCCGACGCGCCGTTCGACCCGGTGGCCGCCGAACACCGCCGCCGTGCCGAAGCGGTGGCCTCGCTGCCGCTGCCCGGACACGCCGTGCGGCCCCGCGAGTCGGCGGGTTCCTTCGATCATCGCTACGACGCCGCCGCCCGCGCGGACATCCCCTCGGACGGCACCTGGCACACCGTCACCATCAGCGAGATCCCGGTCGGTCTGCGCACCGAGTACCTGTGCGTGCCGTCCGCGGAGCAGCGGGTGTACGGGACGCTCGTCCTCTCCAACGCCACCGACCAGGCGCTGCTGGCCGGCCCGGTGGAGGTCACCGTCGACGATGACTCCCTGCTGACCGCCGCGCTGCCCACGCTCGCCCCGGGCGGCGTCCGCCGGATGGGGCTCGGACCCGCGGAGGGTGTCCAGGTCACCCGACGCACCCACCTCGACGAGTCCACGGCGGGCCTGCGCAACAACGTCACCGTGCTCGACCACCGCGTCCAGGTGGACCTGGCCAACCGCCTCGCCCGGCCCGTCTCCGTCGAGGTCCGCGAGCAGGTGCCGGTCACCTCCGATCCGGATGTGCGGATCGACGAACGGGCCGACTGGACGGTGCCCGACGACGGCGCGGGGCCCGATCACCACGCCCCGGGCACCCGCGTGTGGCGTGTCGACCTGCCGCCCGGCGGCACCGTCGCGCTGCACGGCGGCTACGAAATCCGTATCCCGGCCGCGAAGGCCCTGGTCGGCGGCAACCGCAGGAGCTGACACACACCATGCCCACGGATCCGGAACTGATCCCCGCGCCCGTCACCGCCGTCACCTGCCTGGAGGACCGCGCGCAGGTCGAACGCAGCCTCGCCCTCGACCTGCGCGCGGGCGTGCAGCGGCTGCGGCTCGGGCCGGTCAGCGCGCTCGCGGTCGACCGCACCCTGCACGCCGAGCTGACCGCCGACCACGAGGCCGGCGTCCTCGACGCCCGCATCGTCCGCGCCTGGACGCCGCGCGGGCCGCTGCCCGCCACCGACGACTCGGTGCTGCGCCTGCGCGTCCACGCTCTGGAGGAGGAGCGCCGCACGCTGGAGCAGCGCACCGACCGGCTGCGCACCCGCCTCGACCTGCTGGGCCGACTCGCCGCCGACCTCCTGCGCGAGATAGGGGAGGGAGCCGGTACGGGCGAGACGGATCCGACGCGCTGGTGCCGGGAACTCGACCGCGTGGACGACGAACGCGACGTCCGCAGCGAGGAGTTGCGCACCGCGCAGGCCCGGCTGACGGTGCTCGCCACCGAACTCCAGGAGACCGAGCACGCCATCCATCTGTCCGAGCAGGGGCCCGCCGAACTGCTCGGCCATGTCGAGCTGACCGTGCGGTCCGCGGCGGCGGGGCCGGCGCGGCTGCGGCTGACCCACCTCGTACCCTGCGCGCTGTGGCGCCCCGCCTACCGGGCCGTGCTCGACGCGGACACCGTGACGCTGGAGACGGACGCCATGGTGTGGCAGCGCACCGGCGAGGACTGGTCCGACGTGGCCCTCACGCTGTCGACGGCCCGCTCCGCTGCGGCGAACGAGCCACCCACCTTGGTCGAGGACCGGCTGACGCTGACCGACCGCTCCCCCGCCGAGCGGCGTACGGTCGAGGTGGAGGTGCGCGAGCAGGAGATCGCCGACCTCGGCCCGGCCCCCGTGCTCGGCCTGCCCGGCGTGGACGACGGCGGCGAGACCAGGGTGCTGCGCTCCCCCGCACCCGTCTGTGTCCCGGCCGACGGGCGCGCCCACCGCGTGCCGCTCTCCTCCGTCGCGGCGCCCGCGCGCAGTGAGTACGCCTGCGCCCCCGAACTGTCCCCGCTGGTGACCCAGGTGGTGCGGTTCGACAACTCCTCCGGGCACGCGCTGCTCGCCGGCCCCGTGGACCTGGTGCGCGGCAGCGGGTTCAGCGGGCGCGGCACCCTCGACTTCACCGCTCCCGGCGGGCCCGTCGAGCTCGCGTTCGGCAGCCACGACGACTACCGGGTGGTGCGGTACGCGGAGGAGTCCCGCGACACCGCCACCATGACCCAGCGGACCACGGTCACCCACACGGTACGCCTGCACCTGTCCCGCTTCTCCGCTCCGGGAGCGCAGGGCGATCGGACCGTCGTGCTGCGGGAACGGATGCCGGTCTCCGAGGTCTCGGCAGTGGAGGTACGGCTCCGCAAGGAGGGCTGTTCCCCCGCGCCGGACGCGGTCGACGACGAGGGCATCGTCCGCTGGGACATCGCCTTGCCGCCCGGCGCACGGCGCTCGGTCACCCTCGTGTACGAGGTCGCCGCGAGCGGCAAGGTCAGCGGGCTTTGAGGAGGCCACATGACGCGGCGGCAGACCATCGCCGTAGCGCACCTGGACGGAACGGCCGCCGGGGAGGCCGCGAACGCGTTCCGGCTGATCTACGCCGAAGCGTTCGCCGAGCCTCCTTACCACGAGACCGCGGACGACGTCGCCGCCGCCTTCCGCCGCTTCCCTGCGCAGACCCGCAACCCCACGTTTCGCGCCGCTCTGGCCCGCACCGAGGACGACGAGCCGATCGGCATGGCCTACGGCCACCTGCTCGGGCCCGACGCGGTGTGGTGGGACGAACTGACCGAGCCCGTGCCCGACGACCTGCGGCGCGAGGACGGACACCGCACCTTCGGTCTCCTGGAACTCGCCGTGCGCGAGCCGTGGCGCGGACAGGGCGTCGCACGACGTCTGCACACCGCCCTCCTCACCACCGTCGGAGCCGAGCGGGTGCTGCTGAACGTCCACCCGGCGGGCCGGGCGGCGTCGGCCGCCTACCGCGCGTGGGGATACCGCAAGGTCGGCGAGGGACGGCCCGGAGGCGGCGGTGCGGACCTCCACGACGTCATGCTGCTCGACCTGCGCTGAGCGACCCGTAACCCCGCGCCTTCCCTTCCCCCATCCCGCCACCCCCACCCCGCGTGACACCGCACCCCTTATTGCAATTAATATGCAACAGCTTTGGATCTTCGATAAGGGTGTGAGGTCGCATGACGGTCCGACGGATACGGACAGCCGCCGCCACGGCGGCGATACTCACGGGTGTCGCCGCCTGCTCGGCCCCCGGCAGCAGCACGGGTGGCGACACGGCCGACTCCGTCGTGATCGGCGTGGCCTCCGAGCCGGACACGCTCAGCCCGCTGCTCGGCTACGGCAAGGACGGCAACTCGAAGATCTTCGACGGACTCCTCGCCCGGGACGCCGACCTGCAGCTGAAGCCCGCCCTGGCCAAGGCGCTGCCCAAGGTCGCCGACGACGGCCTCACCTACACGTACACCCTGCGCGACGGCGTGAAGTTCAGCGACGGCGAGCCCCTGACCGCCGCCGACGTGGTCTTCACGTACGAGACGATCCTCGACGCGAAGACCAACAACACCAGCCGCAGCGAACTGGACGCCATCGAGCGGGTCCGCGCGGACGGCGACGACAAGGTGGTCTTCGACCTCAAGTACCCCTACGCCCCCTTCGCCGGGCGCACCGTGCTGCCCATCGTCCCCGAGCACATCGCCGCCGAGCAGGACCCCAACACCGGCTCGTTCAACAGCAAGCCGGTCGGCACCGGCCCCTACGTGCTCGCCTCCTGGAGCAAGGGCGAGAAGCTCACCTTCAAGGCCAACCCCGACTACTGGGGCGGTGCGCCGAAGGTGACGAAGGTGACCATGGCGATCATCGAGGACGACAACGTGCGCGCCACCCGGCTGCGCTCCGGCGACCTCGACGGCGCCGTCCTGCCGCCCAACCTCGCCGCCACCTTCGCGAACGACAGCGGCAGAAAGACGTACGAGGCGAAGACCTACGACTTCCGCGCGGTCACCCTCCCCCAGGAGAACAAGGTCACCGGCGACCGGGCGATCCGGCAGGCCCTGGACGCGGCCGTGGACCGCCGCGCCATGGTCGACACGATCCTGGACGGCGCCGGCCGCCCCGCGTACGGGCCGCTGCCCGTCGACGACCCCTGGTTCGCCCCCGGCATCGAGCGCGAGCACGACCTCGCCAAGGCGCAACGCATCCTCGACGAGGCAGGCTGGAAGACCGGTGAGGGCGGTGTCCGCGCCAAGGACGGCCGACGGGCCTCCTTCACCCTCCTGTATCCCTCCGGCGACAAGGTCCGCCAGGACCACGCCCTCGCCTACGCCTCCGACGCCAAGAAGGCCGGCATCGAGGTGAAGGTGGAGAGCGCCACCTGGGAGGTCATCGAGCCTCGCATGAAGAACGACGCGGTACTGGCCGGCTTCGGCAGCAACGGCGACCCCGACTTCGGCCTCTACACGCTGCTGCACTCCTCCCTCGCCGGCGACGGCTTCAACAACATGGGCCGCTACGACGACCCGGTCGTCGACGAGGCGCTCGACACCGGCCGCCGCAGCTCGGACGAGTCGACCCGGAAGGCCGCCTACGCCGACCTCCAGCGCGAGCTGGTGAAGAACCCCGGCTACACCTTCCTCACCCACATCGACCACGTCTACGTCCTCGCCGACCGCTGGGCGGGCCTGACCACGCAGACCGAGCCGCACGAGCACGGCTTCGCCAGCGGCCCCTGGTGGAACCTCGAAGCCTGGCAGCCGAAGAAGTGACCGCACTCCCCTGGGGAGCGATGGCACGCCTGGCGGGGCGACGGCTGCTGTTCATCGCCCCGATCCTGCTCGTGGTCACCTTCGGTGTCTTCGCGATCGCCGCCGCCTCCCCCTTCGACCCGGTCAAGGCGTACGCCGGCACGGCGGCGCTCGGCGCCGACACGGAGACACTGGAGCGGCTGCGCCAGAACCTGGGCGTGGACGAGCCGTTCACCAGCCGCTGGTGGAACTGGCTCACCGCGGCGCTCGGTGGCGACCTCGGCCAGTCCAGCGTGATGCGGCAGCCGGTGGCCCAGGTGATCGGCGAACGCCTCGTCTGGTCCTCGCTGTTGTGCGCGGCCGCGTTCGTGGTGGCGGTGCTGACGGGCACACTGCTGGGCGTCCTGGCGGCCCGTCGTCCCGGCTCGCTGCTCGACCGGACGATCACCGCCGTCGCGTACTCCCTGGAGGCGGCCCCCGTCTTCTGGCTCGCCCTGCTCGCCGTCTGGCTGTTCGCCCTCCAACTCGGAGTGCTCCCGGCGGGCGGCCTGACCGACACCGCGAGCGAGCAGGTCACAGCGGGTCAGGTCGCGAGCCACCTCGTGCTGCCGGCCGGGGTGCTCGCCGTCTCCCAACTCCCCTGGTTCACCCTGTACGTCCGCCAGGGCGTGGGCGACGCGCTCGCCGAGGATCCCGTACGGGGCGCCCGCGCACGCGGGTTGAGCGAACGCACCGTGCTGCTCGGCCACGCCCTGCGCTCCGGGCTGCTGCCGGTCCTCACCCTGGTCGGCTCCAGGGTCCCCGAACTCATCACCGGCGCCCTGCTGGTGGAGAGCGTCTTCAGCTGGCCCGGCATCGCGGCGGCGACCGTCGAGGCGGCCACCGCCGTCGACTTCCCGCTCCTCGCCGCGCTCACCACGCTGGCCACCGCCGCCGTACTCCTCGGCAACCTCCTCGCCGACCTGCTCTACGGCCTGTTCGACCCGAGGGTGAAGTTCAGTGACATGTGAATCGCCTCCAGCGACGGCCTGGCGGTCCTACGGCGCCGACCGCCGTTCCACCCGGTCGGTGCGCGTACGTGTCTCGGCCGCAGTGGTGGCCGTGACCGTCCTCGCCGTGCTCCTCGTACCGCCGCTGGTCCAACTCGACCAGCAGGCCGTCGATCTGTCCGCGAAGCTGCTCCCGCCGAGCTGGTCCCACCCCTTCGGCACCGACGACCTCGGCCGGGACCTGCTGGTGCGCTGCGTCTACGGACTGCGCGTCTCCCTGCTGGTCGGGGTGGTGGCGGCGCTCGCGGCGACCGTGCTCGGCACGGCCGTCGGAGCGACCGCCGGAGCGCTGGGCGGCTGGGTCGACCGGGGTCTCATGCGGCTCGTCGACACGGTCTCCGCCGTGCCCCACCTGCTGCTGGGCATCTTCATCGTGGCCATGTTCCGGCCCGGTGTGTGGCCGGTGGTGGTCTCCGTGGCGCTCACCCACTGGCTGTCCACCGCACGGATCGTGCGCGCGGAGACGCTGTCCCTGCGCTCGCGGCCGTACGTCGACGCCGCCGTCTCCGGGGGCGCCTCCCGCCGACGCGTGGCGGTACGGCATCTGCTGCCCGGCGTCCTGCCCCAGGCCGCGCTGGCCGCCGTGCTCATGGTGCCGCACGCCATGTGGCACGAGTCGGCGCTGTCCTTCCTCGGCCTGGGCCTGCCCACCCACACCGCCAGCCTCGGCACCCTCATCCAGGGCGCCCAGGGTTCCCTGCTCGCCGGGCAGTGGTGGCCCACCCTCTTCCCCGGCCTGTTCATCATCGTGCCCACCCTCGCCATCGCCGGTCTCACCGGAGCCTGGCGGGAGCGGATCAACCCCCGGCGCCGATCGGAGCTGATGCTGTGACTCCCCCAGCCGGCCCTCCCGTGCTCTCCGTACGCGGACTGTCCGTACGCTTCCTGATGCCCGGCGCCCGCCGGATCGCGGCCGTCACCGACGTCCACTTCGAAGTGGCCGCCGGCGAGTGCCTGGCCCTGATCGGGGAGAGCGGCTGCGGCAAGTCGGTCCTCGCCTCGGCCCTGCTGGGGCTGCTGCCCGCCAACGCGCAGGCCGCCGGCGAGGCCCGCGTCGGCGACCTGGACGTCCTCGCCGCCGACGAACGCACCCTCGCCCGCACCGTACGGGGCCGCCTGATCGGGCTCGTCCCGCAGAGCCCCGCCGCCCACCTCACCCCCGTCCGCACCGTCCGGTCCCACCTGGAGGAGACGGTCGGCGCGCTGACCGAGGTCCGAGGGCGGGCCGCGCTACGGCACGCGGCCGAGGCGGCCGCCGAACGCGCCGCCTTCCCCGCCGACCACCTCGACCGCCATCCGCACGAACTCTCCGGCGGCCTCGCCCAGCGCGCCGCCACCGCCCTCGCCCTCGTCGGCGACGCACCCCTGCTCCTCGCCGACGAACCCACCACCGGCCTCGACCGCGACCTGGTCGACCACACCGTGACCGAACTGCGCCGTCACGTCGACACCGGCCGGCACGCCCTGCTCATGATCACCCACGACCTGGCCGCCGCCGAACGCATCGCCGACCGGGTGGCCGTGATGTACGCGGGCCGGATCGTCGAACTCGCCGACGCGAAGGCGTTCTTCGGGGCGCCGGGCCCTCGCCACCCCTACAGTCGCGGCCTCCTCGACGCCCTCCCCGACCGCGCCTTCGCCCCGATCCCGGGCCTGCCGCCCGAACTCGGCGACCTCCCCGACGGCTGCGCCTTCGCCCCCCGCTGCGAGCGGGCCACGGACGCCTGCGCCGCGCTCCCCCGGACCACCGACGGCATCGCCTGCCACCACCCGCACGTACGGGAGGACCTCCGTGCTTGACCTGCACGACATCACCGCCGGATACGACAGGAAGGCCCCCGTCGTCCGCGGTGCCGCCGTGTCCGTCGCCCCCGGCGAGGCCGTCGGTCTCCTCGGCCCCAGCGGCTGCGGCAAGTCCACCCTCGCCCGGGTCGCGGCGCTGCTGCACCGCCCCGACACCGGCACCGTGACGCTCGACGGCGAACCCGTACGACGCTGGCGCCACCGCGCCCCGCGCGCCCAGCGCACCGCCATCGGCGTCGTCTTCCAGCAGCCCCGCCTGTCCGCCGATCCCCGGCTGTCGCTCACCGACCTCATCGCCGAGCCCCTGCGCGCAGGCGGCTCGCGTCACGAAGTCCCGGACCGGGTGGCCGAGTTGGCGTCGACCGTCGGCCTCACCCCCGACCTCCTGCGCCGCCGCCCCCACGAGGTCAGTGACGGCCAGCTCCAACGCGCCTGTCTGGCGCGCGCCCTGGTCCTCCGCCCCCGCTGGCTGATCTGCGACGAGATGACCGCGATGCTCGACGCGTCCACCACCGCCGCGCTCGTGACAGCCGTCGAGGAGTACCGGACCACCACCGGCGCCGGTCTGCTCGCCGTCGGCCACGACCAGGTGCTCCTGGACCGCTGGTGCGACCGCACCCTCCACTGGGCCGACGTCACCGGCCGCACCTCGCGGACGGTGTGACCGCGACACCTGCGTAGGGTCGGAGCCGGCGGCGTTACGCTTGCGTGCCGTGCAGGAGACGCGCCTTGACACCGCCCGGATCCGGGCAGCCCACCGAGTGATCGACCCACAGTTCCGGTGAGCATCAAGCTCGAAACGGCGAACCCGGTCCGCAGCTTCAAGGCCCGCGGCACCGAGCTGGTCGCGAGCCTGCTCGCCGAGCACGGCCCGGCGGCCGTGGTGTGCGCCGGCGCGGGCAACCTCGGCCAGGCCCTCGCCTGGTCCGGTCGCGGCCGGGGGCTCGACGTGACCGTGGTGGCCTCCCGCTTCGCGACCGCGGCCAAGCTCGACCGCATCCGCGCGCTGGGCGCCCGGCTGGAGCTGGTGGACGGCGACCACGAGACGGCCCGCGAGCGGGCGGTGGCCATCGCTCGGTACGACGGCATCCGCCTGCTCGAGGACAGCCTGGACCTGGAGACCTGCGAGGGTGCGGCGACCATCGGCCTGGAACTGGTGGGCAGCACCCCGTCCTTCGACGCGATCCTGATCGCCCTCGGCGGCGGAGCGCTGGCCACCGGCATCGGTCACGTCATGAAGGCCCTGGCACCCGGCGTCGAGGTGATCTGCGTCCAGCCGCTCGGCGCACCGGCGCTGACCCGCTCATGGCACCAGCGCCGGGTCGTCACCACCGACTCGGCCGACACCGTCGCCGACGGCGTCGCGGGCCGACACCCCATCCCGGCCGTCCTGGACGACCTCCTCCTGGTCGCCGACGACGCCGTACTGGTCCAGGAGGCGTCGATCATCGCCGGAATGCGGATGCTCCTCACCCATGCCGGCCTCGTCGTCGAACCCTCGGCGGCGCTCGGCATCGCCGCGATCCTCGAAGACCGCGACCGCTTCGCCGGCCGCCACGTCGTCACTGTCGTGTGTGGCAGCAACGTCGACCTGGACGCCTGTCCCCGCTGGATCGGCATGGGTGGATGATGGCCGCCATGCGCATCCGCATCGACGCCGTCGACCTGCCCGGTCTCACCCGCCCCGCCCGTCCTGACGGCAAAGTGCCCGCCTACGCCGGTCTCCACGTCGCGGTGCAACGCCGTGACCGTCCCGCCGAACTCCTCGACCCCCAGCCCGGCGACGCCCCGTCCGCCACCTGGACCCTGGAGTGCACCACCAGCGCCTCGCCGACCGGCACCGAGATCGCGGGCCCCTACGTGCAGAACCGGCTGGGCCGACGGTTCATCTACCTGTCGTGGTGCACGGCCGACGAGTCGGGCACCCTCTCGATGTTCCGCCGCGCCAAGCTCATGCTCGACGTCATACCCGCCGACATACTCGTCGCCGCCGCGCGCGACGGGCTGCTGGTCGGACACCTCGGTTTGACCGACGCGCAAGGCGGGCCCCTGTGCGCCCGAGTCGAACCCCCGCACATCACGTGGACCCCTGGCCACGCCGACCGCGCAGGGATGTGACCTTCGTCCCCACGGGGGTATTCAGGGCGTCGCCGTTGACCCGCCCGGCACGGACGAGAACGGCGGCCCCCGGCGCATCGCAGGAGGTCACCGCGCTGCGGCCGGAAGAACCCGCAGGAACTCTACGCCCGCGTGAATCAATATCTGTCGTCGCCACATAAGAAATAACTGCGGCACACCGCGAGTATTCCCCGACCTCCCCACCGGGACGAAATCGAGGGCCGTGCGGGGACGATCACCCCGTGCTAATGTCGTCGTCAGTTGCAGGTGTGGTTGCCAGAAGGTTCATTTTCCTACGGGGTAATCAGCACGGGCGACACGAGATTCACACAGGGTGAATTTCGAACATCGTCTCCGAAGGAGAATTAACATGGCTACTGGCACCGTGAAGTGGTTCAACGCGGAAAAGGGCTTCGGCTTCATCGAGCAGGACGGCGGCGGCGCCGACGTCTTCGCCCACTACTCGAACATCGCCACCCAGGGCTTCCGTGAGCTGCTCGAAGGCCAGAAGGTGTCCTTCGACATCGCCCAGGGCCAGAAGGGCCCGACGGCGGAGAACATCGTTCCCGCCTGACACGGCAGCAACGCATACTTCGCAGCTGGGGCCCGCACCTTGGGGTGCGGGCCCCAGCTCGCTGCATTCCAGGGCGCGTGACGGGAGACCCCACCGCTTCACCTTTCGGTGACGCATTCCCCGTCGATCCGACTCGGCGCCCCTCATCACCGGCCCGTTCTCGCGATTCTCTGCGCCGTTCATCTTGCTGCGGAAAATTCCTTGCTACGTGCCTACGCACCCACATCGAGGAAGGTTCCGCTTGAACCGCGCACGCACTACCCGCACGCCCCGCACCTACGACCGCTCCGGGGGTGCCCCGGCCCAGCGCTCGGCAGCTCCGCGGCGTTACCAGGGCTCGAGCCGCCGGCCGACCGCCCCGCAGGGCGAGTTCGCGCTGCCGGTGACGACGACGCCCCCGCTGCCCGCTGTCGAGGCGTTCACCGAGCTCGCTCTTCCCTCGCCGCTGCTGGCCACGCTCGGCCGTCAGGGCGTGACCGAGCCGTTCCCGATCCAGGCGGCCACTCTGCCGAACTCGCTGGCCGGCCGTGACGTACTGGGCCGTGGCCGCACCGGTTCGGGCAAGACCCTCGCCTTCGGCCTGGCGGTGCTGGCCCGTACGGCGGGCCGGAGCGCCGCGCCGCGGCAGCCGCTGACCCTGATTCTCGTACCCACCCGCGAGCTCGCCCAGCAGGTCACCGACGCACTCACGCCGTACGCCCGCTCCGTGAAGCTGCGAATGGCCACCGTGGTCGGCGGCATGTCGATCGGCAAGCAGGCCGGTGCGCTGCGCACCGGGGCCGAGGTGGTCGTCGCGACACCGGGGCGGCTCAAGGACCTCATCGACCGGGGCCACTGCCGACTGGACGACGTCGACATCACCGTCCTCGACGAGGCCGACCAGATGGCCGACATGGGCTTCATGCCGCAGGTCACCGCCCTGCTCGACCAGGTCCGCCCCGAAGGCCAGCGCATGCTGTTCTCCGCCACCCTCGACCGCAACGTCGACCTGCTCGTCCGCCGCTACCTGACGGATCCGGTCGTCCACTCCGTCGACCCGTCGGCCGGAGCGGTCACCACGATGGAGCACCACGTGCTCCATGTGCACGAGGCGGACAAGCACCGGACCACCACCGAGATCGCGGCACGCGACGGCCGGGTGATCATGTTCCTGGACACCAAGCACGCCGTGGACCGGCTCACCCAGCACCTGCTGACCAACGGTGTCCGCGCCGCGGCCCTGCACGGCGGCAAGTCACAGCCCCAGCGCACCCGGACCCTCGCCCAGTTCAAGACCGGCCAGGTGACGGTGCTGGTGGCGACCAACGTCGCGGCCCGCGGCATCCACGTCGACAACCTCGACCTGGTCGTCAACGTGGATCCGCCGGCCGACCACAAGGACTACCTGCACCGCGGCGGCCGTACCGCCCGCGCCGGCGCGTCCGGCAGCGTCGTCACCCTCGTCACCCCCGGCCAGCGCCGCGGCATGACCCGGCTGATGACCTCGGCGGGCATCGCACCCCGGATCACCGCGGTGCGTTCGGGTGAGGAGGAGCTGAGCCGCATCACCGGCGCCCAGGCCCCTTCCGGTGTCCCCGTCGTCATCGCCGCGCCGGCCGTGACCCGCCCCCGCCGTGCGGGGGCTTCCGGGGCTCCCTCGTCCCGAGGCCGCTACGAGCGCCCCGCTCAGGGGCGCGCCACCGCACGACCGGCACGGCGCAGGCCGCAGCGGCCCGCCTTCGACGCGACGGCCTGACGGTTTGACGGCTTGACGGCTTGACGGCATTGATCTTGGGCTCACCCATCTGCGAGGAGACAGCTTTGACAGCGGTGCACGACCCCACTCTTGCGACCATGGTCGACGGCCTGGACGCGTCCGGACCGCGGGTCCGGGACGACATGACCGTCGAGGTCGCCCTGTCCCTCCTGACCGGGGCCGGGGTCGAGTACCTCCTGCTGTGCGACGGGGACGACCAGTTGACAGGCTCGATCACCCGGGCCGAACTCGCCGTCCACCGTGGCAGCTCCACGTACACGGACCGGATCCGTCTGAGGGACGTCGCCCCGGGGCCGTATCACCCGGCAACCGCGTGACCTGACCGCTCCATAGCTCAGACCCAGTGAGGGCCCCGCCGGCACATGTCGGCGGGGCCCTCACTTCTGTCCCGGGATCTGATCCCTCCGAGAACCAAAATCTACTTTTGTCAGAGTAGACATTGAGCTGCGGCGTGGCTAGGCTATGTCTCATAGAAACGGTCAAGCGAAGCTCGAGAGAAGGACGGAGGAGTAGACGCCATCAGGATCGCCCGGCCGGAGCAGTACTGGGCCGGGTACCGCAAGACCCCGGATTGGAAGGTGGTCCCCGGTCACGCAGCCGCGATCCCCGCACCCCTCTGAGCAGGGCTGGTAGCGGAAACAGAAGGTCGGCAGAGCATGAGGGCCGACAGATGGTGTTGAATTTCCTTCGGGGCCCTGGTGCCGTACGGCACCAGGGCCCCTCGACGCATTGCTGCTCAACGAGGTGACATGACAGCGGATACCCCCCTCAGTGGTCGTCTGGACGACGATGACTACCCCGCCTACACGATGGGACGGGCCGCCGAGATGCTCGGCACCACCCCGGCCTTCCTCCGAGCCATCGGTGAGGCTCGTCTGATCACGCCGCTCCGCTCGGAGGGCGGGCACCGCCGGTACTCCCGCTACCAGCTACGGGTCGCGGCGCGCGCCCGCGAGCTCGTCGACCGGGGCACCCCGATCGAGGCGGCCTGCCGCATCGTCATCCTTGAGGACCAGCTCGAGGAGGCACAGCGCATCAACGCCGAGTACCGCCGCCGCGCCGGCCACGCGGTACCCGACAGCTCCGCACCCGACACCGGCTGATCCACCCGCCCGGGGCAGCGAGTCCGCCCGGGCGGGCACACGACCGCTCATGAGAGGGTCGGCGCCATGGGTGGAGTGTCGGACCATGAAGGTGCCCGCACGTTTCTGGCTGAGATGCAGGTCGGTGACCTGTGCGGGGGAACCGTGGCGGAGGTGGCTCGCGGGGTGTCGGTGATCCTGGACGGATTCGCCGCACGTCCGCTGGGGTTCGTCGGGCCGCTGGACCTGTCCTGGCGCCAGAGCCCGTCCCTGGCCGTCGAGGTCGGCCAGCGGATCACCGCCGAGGTGACCGCCGTCGACCCGGACCGGGGCCAGGTCCGGCTGTCCATGGCCGCCACGGAGAACCCCGAGCTCTGGGCGTTCCTCAAAGCCCTCCGCGTCGGTGAGGTGCTGTCGGGAAGCGTCGCGTCGATCGAGCGGTTCGGGGTGTTCGTGGCCTTGGACGACGGCCCCGCTCATCCGGTCTACCCCGGCGTCGGATTCCTCACGATCCCCGAATTGTCCTGGCGGCAATTCGAAGCGGCTTCGGACGTCGTGCGGGTGGGACAGCGTGTTTCCTGCGAGTTCCTTCACTTCGACACAAGCAAGGGAGAGGCCAGGCTGTCCCTGCGTGCCACACAGCCCGACCCCTTCCGCACCTTCACCGATGACGCCTCGGTGGGACAGTCGCTGGAGGGGCACGTCACCAAGGAGGAAGTCACCCAAGTCGGTGACAAGATCACGGTCGTCATCGCGGAGAGCGACCAGGAGCAGCGCAGGCTCGTCCTCTCCCGGCCACAGGCTGCGCGTGGCGAACCTGACGCCCTCAGTGTCACCCGTGATGCCTACGACGCCGCTGCCTCCGTGTACGCGCAGATGTTCCGGGACGAGTTGCGGGACCGTCCCTTGGACCGGGCCATGTTGAGTGCTTTCGCCGAGGCCGTGCGGGCGAGTGGTGGTGGTCAGGTCGGGGACCTGGGGTGTGGGCCCGGCCATGTCACCGCTCACCTGGATCAGCTGGGGCTGGAGGTGTTCGGTGTCGATGCCTCGCCTGCGATGATCGCGTCAGCTCGGCAGGCGTACCCGGGGCTGCGGTTCGACGTGGGTTCGATGGCCGCCTTGGACCTCGCTGACGGCACGCTGGCGGGCGTCCTGTCACGGTGGTCACTCATCCATACGCCGCCGCCGGAGCTCCCTGCCATCCTGGCGGAGTTCCGTCGCGTGCTGGCACCTGGCGGCCACCTGCTGGTCGGCTTCTCGGCCAGCGACGGTCCCGCTCAGCCGTCGCAGGTCTTCGACCACGCGGTCGCGCCGGCCTATCGGTGGTGGCCGGATCACCTCGCCGCGATGTTGCGCACGGCGGGTCTGGCCGAGGTGGCGCGGATGGTCCGTGAGCCGCAGCCCACTGACCGGCGGCAGTTCAAGGAAGTGCACCTGCTCGTCCATAAGACGGAGGCAGGAGCAGGGGCCGGGGCTGCCCGTCCGTAATTGCCTTTCGTGACCCTGCGAGGCGGAGTTAGTGTGCCTGCGGCGAGTGATTACCTGAACGTGGTGGTGGCTCTCGTCTTCGGTCATCCGAGGGGTCCCTGTGCCGTCCTCTGCCTCCGCTGGATCCGATTGCGGTCCGCACGGTCGTAGAAGCTTGTGGCGGGACAGTGACTTCCGCAGGCTATGGGTGGGTCAGACGGCCTCCCAACTGGGCGAACACACCACTCTGGTGGTGCTGCCGCTCTTCGCCGTCCTGACGCTCCAGGCCGATCCCGGCCAGTTGGGCGCCCTGCGCGCGGTGGGGCAGGCGCCGATCCTGCTGCTGTCGCTGTTCGCCGGTGCGTGGGTGGACAGGTGGCGCACCCGCACGCTGATGGTGCTGACGGACGCCGGTCGGGCCCTGGCACTCGGCGCCGCGGCCGTCGCCGCCTCCTGGGCTGTCTCGGGCTGCCGGCGCTGTTGGTGGTCGCCTTCACCGTCGGGGCACTGTCCGTGTTCTTCGACGTGGCCTACCAGGCGTCGCTGGTACGGCTGGTGGAACGGGATCAGTTGGTACGGGGCAACAGCGCACTGGAGGGCAGCCGGTCCGCCGCACAGATCGGCGGTCCCGCCCTCGGCGGTACGTTGGTGTCCGCACTGTCGGCGCCGGTCGCCGCCGCCTCCGGCGCGGTGTTCTTCGCGCTGTCGTTCCTGTCGATCCGGCGGATCGCTCGCCGTGAATCCGTCCCGGACAGCTCGGCACGTCCTCATCGGGTCTGGCGGCGCATCCATGAGGGCCTGCGCTTCGTCACCGGTGACACCTGGCTGCGGACGGTGTGCCTCGCATCGGCCGCCTTTCAGTTCTCCTTCGCGGCGGTGATGACCGTATATCTGCTGTTCCTGCCGCGGGACCTGCACCTGTCGGGCACCGCCGTCGGACTGGCGCTGGCGGCGACCGGGCCGGGTGCGCTCCTGGGTTCGCTGCTGGCGGCCCGCCTGCCGAACCGCTTCGGATACGGCACCGTGCTGGTGTCCGCGGCGGCGATCGGCGACGGCGTGTTCCTGCTCGTGCCCGCGCTGGGCGGCTCCTCCGCGGTGACAGTTCCCGCGCTCCTTGCCGTCAACTTCGTCTTCGGGACCTTCAGCCAGCTGGTGAATGTCACGGTCATGGCCGTCCGGCAGACAGTCACTCCTGACGGCGTGCAAGGCCGCGTGGCCGCGACCATCACCTTCGTCGGCATGGGACTGACTCCACTGGGCTCGCTGCTCGGCGGCCTTCTCGCGGAGGCATGGGGGACACGCACGAGCCTGCTGGTGACAGCCTCGGGCATGCTGTTGTCACCAGTGCTGATGGCCCTCTCCCCACTGGCCCGCCTGGGCCGGACACTGCCCTCGCCAACCGTCCCCGCCGGGAAGTGAAGCAGGGGCACAACACCGTAAGTCTGTTCTCGCTGCTGTATCTCAGCCACACAGCAGAGAACATCGCGGCCCTTTTCCGTAGTATCACTACGACACGACTGTGCGGCAGTAACTTTCACCGAGCGCGCAGTACCAGCCCGAACAGCACCCACATTAGGCATCGCATACGCCGCCGACGGATGACTGTTGACGGCGGCAACCAGGAAGGGCGTGAGCAACATGTCCGAAACCACCGCTCCGAACACCGAGTTGACCTCGCAGTACAGCGCCCAAGTAGTCGGCGACCTCGAGCGGAACCTCAAGGAGCAGGAGCGTCTCAACGACGAAATCGCCGCGCTCCAGGCGCAGTTGGCGGCCCTGCGGCACGACCAGGCGGTCCTCGTCAGCATCCAGCAGGCCCTCGGTGTCACCGCGGAACCCGCTCCGGAGGCCGTCGCGAAGGTACCCGCCGCCCGCAAGAAGCCGGCCGCCGCATCCACGGCGACCAAGCAGGCGACCAAGCAGGCAAAGGGCAAGAAGCCTGCCGCGAGCCGCAAGCGCACCGTCAAGAAGACCGCCGAGAAGACCGCCGAGAAGGCACCGGCCGCTGCCTCCGCGTCCCCCACGCTCGTCGACCTCGTCCACGGCCACCTCGCCGACCAGCGCGAACCCCGTTCAGCCGCGGAAATCAGCACCGCACTGGCCCAGCAGTACCCGGAGCGGGGCATCAAGACGACCGTCGTGCGCACCACGCTCGAGGGCCTCGTCGCCAAGAACCGCGCGCAGCGCACCAAGCAGGGCAGTTCCGTCTTCTACACCACCCCCGAGGCGGCGGACTCCGCCGCGGCCGACGAGGAGACCGCGCCCCAGTCGTCCTGAGCGGTAGAGCCGCAGGCACCGGGCGCTGGTCAGGCAGCGGCCCGGGATGCGGCGCGGTGCGAGTGCGGGGCTCCAGGCAGCCACCTGGGACGGGGATGTGTCCGGCGCGGTGACGCTGTGGCCGGATTCAGCGCAGCGCGCTCTTCTGCTGCCACTGGGTCCACGACAGGTTCCACGCGCCGAACCCGTTCCCGGGGTCGACCACGCCCTTGGTGTCCTTGCCGGTGATCTCGAAGGGGTCACCCGGGCGCACCTGACCGTAGAACCAGGCCGCGTTCGCGTCGCTCATGCCTATGCAGCCGGAACTCTGGTTGCTGTTGCCGAAGTAGCGGGCGTTCCACGGGGCGGCGTGGGCGTACATGCCCGACCAGGTGAGGCGCATCGAGTAGTCGACCATCTTGTCGTAGGCGTCGCCCAGGCCCACGGTCTCGGAGTTCATGTTGATCGTGCCCTCCTTGGCCATGAGCACGGCGGTTCCGCGCCAGGAACGCTTGTCGCCTCCGGGTGTGCCGCCGGACACCGGGATGCGTCGCACCGTCTCGCCGTCGCGCACGAGGGTGAGCTGGTGACGGTCGAGATCGACCTCGACGATCTGCTGGGCGCCGATGGTGAACCTGGTCGTGTAGTCGCGTACGAACCAGCCGCCGTCCGTGCCCGAGTCGGTGCCGTTCAGCTCGGCCTTCAGGGTGACCTCGGTGCCGGGCTTCCAGTACGTCCTGGGCCGCCAGTCCACCCGGTCCCGGCCCGACCAGTCGCGTATCCAGCCCCAGGACCCCTCGGTGTTGTTCGAGGTGGTGATCCTCAGGTGTTTCTCGACCTCGGCGCGGTTCTTGACCGGATGGTCGAAGACCAGGGAGATCGGTTGGGCGACGCCCACTGTGGCGCCGGTGCCCGGCCGCCAGTCGACCTTGTTGACCTTGTCCGCCGGCGCGGTGGTGAAGGCGGCCTTGGTGCTCTTGGCGGTTCCGGCGGCGGTGCGGGTCACCGCCGTCACGGTGTATGCCGCGCCGGGTACGGCCTTGCGGTCGGAGACCCACGACCGGCCGTCGGCGGCGACCTTGCCGGTGAGCCGGTGGCCCTCGTCGTCGGTGACACTCACCGAGGTGAGTCTGCCGCCGGTGGCGGTGACGCGCACGGGCTCGCCCGCCGCGACCTGCTTTCCCTTGGGTGTGACGGCGACCGTGACCGGGCGGTCGTCGGTGGCCGGCGGTGCCTCCCCGTCCTGGGAGTCACCGGAGCCGTTCGACGAGCAGGCGGTGAGGGCTGCCAGCAGGGCGGTGGCGGCTCGGACGCGGGCGTGAGTGCGGGCACGGGTGCGCGACAACGGGACCTCCGAAGAAGGACGTTCACGGGTGGGAGATGCGGCGATGTCGTGACTGTAGAGCCGTGAAACCCGAGCTCAGCGGCGGTGGAGCAAGGTGACGGCGACTGGTGCGGAACGGTCATGGTCCGGTCACATTCGCCGGACGGAGCGGTCATGGGCCGCTGTGAGCCTCCTGTGTGTCCCCGCGACAGGGCCGGGGAGAAGGAGAGGCTCACACTGTGTCAGCGCTGCTCGTTCCGCCCAGCCGCTCGTCCCGGGCACACCCCCAGGGCTTCGCCCTGCGCCCCATCACCGCGCAGACCTACCGCGCCTTCCTCGCGTCCCCCGACGGCGCGGCCCTCGGCGCCGGTTTCCTGCAATGCCCGTCCTGGGCCGAGGTCAAGGAGGGCTGGCGCGCCCAACTGCTCGGCTGGGGACCGGATCCGGAGGCGGGGCAGCTGGCGGGCGTGGCCCTGGTGCTGCTGCGGCAGTTCCCCGGCACCCGCAAGTACTTCGCCTACCTCCCCGAAGGGCCCGTGGCCGACTGGAGCGACCCCGACGTCGACGGCTGGCTCGGTCCGCTGCTGGAACACCTGCGCCGCGCGGGCGTCTTCGCCGTACGCATCGGGCCGTCGCCCGCCTACCGGCGCTGGGACGCCGCCCTGCTCAAGCCGCTGACCGGGCCGGGCCGACGCCTCGGTGACGTCCTCGCCAGTGAGGTCGACCCGCTCGGTACCGCCGTGGCCGAACGGCTGCGGGCCCGCGGCTGGCGGCGCTGCGGTGGTGACACCGGACAGGACGGGGATGCCCAGCCGCGGCACGTCTTCCATGTGCCGCTCGCCGGACGCACCCCCGAGGACCTGTGGTCCGGGCTCAACCAGGAGTGGCGGCGCAATGTCCGCCGAGCGCAGAAGGAGGGCGTGGAGGTGGTGGTGGGCAGTGCGGCGGAACTCCCCGAGTTCTACCGGCTGCTGGGCATCACCGAGCGCCGCGACGGATTCCGGCTCGGCCGCTCGCTCGCCTACTACGAGCGCCAGTACGCGGCGCTCAACGCCGAGGAGCCGGGCCGGATGAAGCTGTACCTCGCCCGGCACCGGGGCGAGATCCTCGCCGCGCACACGCTGATCACGGTGGGCCGACGGGCCTGGTACCAGACCGGCGCCTCCGCCGACCACCGGCGCGAGGTCCGGCCCTCCAACGCCCTGCAATGGCGGATGCTGCAGGACGCCCTCGCCCTCGGCGCCGACGTCTACGACATGCGCGGGGTACCCTCCACTCTCGATCCCGGGGAACGTGCGTACGGACTGCTGCGGTGGAAGCTCGGCACCGGAGGACGGGTCGTCGAGACGTTGGGGGAATGGGAGACACCCTTGAGCGGCAGCGCCAACCACACGCTTTACCGCGCCTTCCAGGCGTACCTGAACCGCCGATGAGGCAGCCCACGCCGACCGGTACGCAGGCCGCGGACGTACCGGCTGCGAAGGCTGCCTCCGCCGCGCGCGGCAGCGCTGTCATGGCCGCCGGATCCGTCGTCTCCCGGGCCACCGGTTTCGCCCGGTCCGCCGTGGTCGCCGCGGCGCTGGGCACCATCGGGCCGGTCCCCGACGGTTACGCGGTCGGCAACGCACTGCCCACCATCGTCTACATGCTGCTCCTCGGCGGCGCGTTGAACGCCGTCTTCGTGCCGGAGCTGGTCAAGGCGGCGAAGGAACACGCCGACGGGGGTGCCGCGTACACCGACCGGCTCGTCACGGTGTGCGTGGCCGCCCTGCTGGCGATCACCGCGACCGCGGTGTGGGCGGCCCCCGCCATCATCGACGTGTACACCGACTACACCGGTGAGCAGGCGGCCATGACCACCGCGCTCGCCCGCTACTGCCTGCCGCAGATCTTCTTCCTCGGTCTGTTCACGTTGCTCGGGCAGGTGCTCAACGCGCGGGGCCGGTTCGGCGCCATGATGTGGGCGCCGGTGCTGAACAACGTCGTCGTCATGACCGTCTTCGGGCTGTACCTCGCCCTGGCCATGGGCGGCGGGGACACCCTCACCGTGACCGAGACGGCCGTGCTCGGCTGGGGCACGACCGCCGGTATCGCCGTCCAGGCCCTCGCCCTGGTGCCCGCCCTGCGTGCGGCCCGCTTCCGCTGGCGGCCCCGCTTCGACTGGCGCGGCAGCGGGCTGACCCGCCCGCTGCGCGCGGCCGGCTGGCTGGTGCTGCTCGTCCTGGCCAACCAGGCCGCCTACTGGGTCACCACCCGGCTGGCCACGTCCGCGGGCCAGGACGGCGGTCCCGGGTACGGCGCGTACAACAACGCCTATGCGCTGTGGGTCGTCCCGCACGGCATCATCACCGTTTCCGTGGTGACCGCGCTGATGCCCCGGATGAGCGCGGCCGCCACCGACGGGGACCTCCCCGCCGTACGACGCGACGTCTCCCACGCCCTGCGCGTGAGTGCCGCCGCCGTCGTACCCGCCGCCTGCGCGCTGCTCGCTCTCGCCCAGCCGGTGATGGCTTTGGTCTTCGGCTACGGCAGGACCAGCGCCTCCGACACGGCCGCCATGGCCGGGATCCTGATGGCGTTCGCACCGGGACTGGTCGCGCTGTCGGGCCAGTACGTCCTGTCCCGCGCCTTCTACGCGCTCTCCGACACCCGTACGCCGTTCCTGCTCAACCTGGTCATCGTCACCCTCAACGCGGGACTGTCCCTGACCGCCGCCCACCTGCTGCCGGCGCGCTGGGCCGTGACCGGCATGGCGGCGGCGTACTCCCTGGCCCTGTGCGCGGGCTGGGCGCTGACCGCCCGGGTGCTGAGCCGCCGACTCGCCGTCGAACGGCCGCTGCGCTCGACCCCCGTCGGCGCTCACGCCCGGCTGCTGCTGGCCGGCTTCCCCGCCACCGCGCTGGGTCATCTCACCGCAACGGGAACCGCACCGGCGGGAGCGGTGGTCTCCACGGGTGCCGGCGCGGCCGTCGTCGTGCTCGTCTTCGCCCTGCTCGCCCGTCCCCTGCGCCTCACCGAACTCGACGCGCTGCTCCGCCGCGTACGCCGCGCGGCGACCCGGACCTGAACACCACCGAGGGAGAACCACTCATGTCCCGCGTGCTCCTCATCGAGGACGACCCTTCCGTGCGCGAGGGGGTCGAGATCGGTCTGCGCCGCCGCGGCCACGAGGTACGGGCGGCCGCGACCGGTGAGTCCGGTCTCGTCGCGCTGGCCGAATTCCGCCCGGACCTGCTGCTGCTGGACCTGATGCTGCCCGGGATGAACGGCGTGCAGGTCTGCCGGCAGGTCCGCGAGCACAGCCAACTGCCGATCATCATGCTGACCGCGCGCGGCGACGACTTCGACGTGGTCATCGGCCTGGAAGCCGGTGCCGACGACTACATCGTCAAGCCCGCCCGGCCCGAGGTGATCGAGGCCCGCATCCGTGCCGTGCTGCGCCGCCTGGACGACAGCCCCGGCCGCCCGGCCATCGAGGTGTACGGCGAACTCACCATCGACCGGGGCGGACTGACCGTCACCAAAGCGGGCCGGCGGCTCGCGCTCGCGCCCTCGGAGCTCAAGCTCCTGCTCTACCTGTCGGCTGCCCCCGAGCAGGTCTTCAGCAGGCAGCAACTCCTGGAACACGTCTGGGAGCACAGCTTCTCCGCCGACGCCCGGCTGGTCGACGCCTGCGTCGCCCGCCTGCGCGGCAAGATCGAGGACGAGGTCGGCAGCCCGCGCTACGTCCAGACCCTGCGCGGCTTCGGCTACCGCTTCGGGCCGCTGTGATCAAGGACCCTCGCCGCATCCGGGCGTTCGGGCTGCGGACGCGGCTGCTGCTCGCCTTCCTGCTGGTCGCCGCCGTCAGCGCGGGCACCACCGCCGCGCTGACCTACCGCGAGGCCCGCAACGCGCTGCTGGAGACCGCCCAGGACACGGCGGTCACGTCGTTCCGGGAACAGGTGCAGCAGACGAGCTTCGCCCTGCCCCTGCGGGGAGGGGACAGCCTGGAGGAAGTCCTGCGGGACATCGCCCGCAAGGGCAAGCCGCACCCCTGGGTGGTGTTCGCCGAATACGGGTCGCTGCGCGCCTCCTCCGGCGAGAATCCCGAATCCACCGTCATCACAACCGAACTGCGCCGCACCGCACTGGCCAACCCCCATGGCAGCTTCGAGCGGGTCGTCAAGGACGGCGTCCCCTACCTGACCATCGCCATGCCCATGGTCTTCAAGACGAGCCCGGACAGCCTGCTGCCCAGCGGACTCGTCCTGTACGCCGTCATGCCGATGAACGAGGAGCAGATCAACGTCGACGCCCTCCTCATGGCCGCTCGGGACGGCGCCCTGCCGGGCCTCGCCATCGCGCTGATACCGGGCCTGATCGCCTCCCGCAGCGTGCTGCGCCCGGTGCGGGAACTGCGCCACGCGGCCCGGAACATGGGAAGCGGCAGACTCGACACCCGGATCCGGGTGCGCGGCAGCGACGAACTGGCGGACCTGGCACACACCTTCAACGAGTCGGCGGCCCAACTGGAGCGCTCGGTGCGGGAACTGCGCGAGGCCGGGGAACGCGCCCGCCGCTTCGCCTCCGACGTCTCGCACGAACTGCGCACCCCCCTTGCCGGCATGCTCGCCGTCACCGAGGTGCTCGACGAGGAGGCGGACCGCCTCGACGCCGACACCGCCCGGGCGGTCCGGCTGGTCAGCGCGGAGACCGGAAAGCTCGCCGTGCTCGTCGAGGACCTGATGGAGATCTCCCGCTTCGACGCACGCGCCGCCGAACTGAACACCGACGAGGTCGACGTCGCCGAGGCCATCCGCAAGACCCTGCAGAGCAGGCACTGGACCGACGACAGGATCCGCGCCGACCTACCCGGCGCCATCCGGGCCCGGCTCGATCCGCGCCGCTTCGACCTCGTGATCGCCAACCTCGTCGGCAACGCCCTGCGGCACGGCGCCGCACCCGTCACCGTCGGCCTGCGCACCGCGGCCCGCCCCGAGGGGCCGCCCGTGCTGATCACCGAGGTCGCCGACAGCGGCCCCGGCATCCGGCCCGAGGTGCTCCCCCACATCTTCGACCGCTTCTACAAGGCCGACGCGGCCCGCACCCGCTCGGCCGGCAGCGGCCTGGGACTGGCGATCACCCTGGAGAACGTGAAGCTGCACGGCGGAACGATCCGCGCGGGGAACCTTCCGGGGGGCGGTGCCGTCTTCACCGTCGAACTGCCGCTGCACGCCGAGGAGACCGGGACATGAGGAGTGCGCGCAGGCGCCGACGTGCGGCGGCAGCCGTACTCGCCATGGCCCTGCCGCTGCTCGGGGCCTGCGGCATCCAGGAGACCGACGTCATCGAGGCGGGCGGTCCCGCCAGCTTCCAGGCGTTCCTCGACCGCGACTACGACATGGTGCTCTTCTTCCGCTCCGCCGACGGAGGACTGCGCCCGGTGATCCGTACGACCGGGCCCTCGGACGAGTTCAGCGGCCAATACGTGGGTGAGGGAGCCGAAGGCCGATACGGGGGAGAAGGCTCCGGCGAACCGGCCGGACCGGTGGCGGCGGAGAAGGTCGTCGCCGCGCTGCTCAGCGGGCCGCGGAAGGAGGACCGGGCCGCCGGTCTGGGAACCGCCCTTCCCCCGGCCGCCCGTGGCGGGAGCGTCGAGATCGAGGCTCTCCCCCAGAACCGGGTGACGGCTCGCGTACCGCTGGCCCTGGACAGCCTCGACAGCACCGCTCTGGCCCAACTGATCTGCACGATCGCCTACAGCCAGGACGCCGAGGGCCAGGCCGTCGTGGAGCTGACGGGACAGGACGGCGCGACGAGTTCCGAGACCTGCGGCCTCGCCCTGCGCGTGAGAAGCGGCAGCTGACCTGAACTTGGAGGAATCGCTTCGTCGGGGTCCGGTCAGTGCAGGGACGCCGTCGCCTGGGCGGGGAATCCGGGGCGGCCGGCCAGGTCGGAGGTGCAGAAGGCGCACCGGATCGCCGCCGCGGGCACGATGCTGAGACAGTCCGGGCAGTCGGCCTTGGCCACGGGCTGGTCCTTGACCGGGTTGAAGCGCGCCTGGAGGCGGCCCACGGGCACCACGACCGCGAAGTAGATGACGGCGGCGACCAGTAGGAAGCTGATCAGGGCGTTCAGGAAGGCGCCGTAGGGGAAGGTGGTCTCGCCGACGGTGAACGTCTGCTTGCTGAAGTCGCCCACCGCTCCGGTCGCCACGCCGATCAGCGGCGTGAGGAACGCGGTGACGAAACCGGTGACGACGGCGGTGAACGCCGCACCGATCACGATGCCGACCGCCAGGTCGACCACATTGCCGCGCAGGAGGAACGAGCGAAATCCGTTGAACACCAAGTACTCCTGAAATGAGGCGCGTTGAGCACCGAAGACGTGGCGTCCGGTTGGCCGCCGCCGGGCCATGCTGCCGTTCGCCTTCGCATGCGTCCAACTTCCTCACCCTTTACGGTGAATGCGCCTTTCGGTCACCACTGGGCGATGAGGGGTGCATCCGGTTCGCGCTGACGCCAGGCTTTGGTGAGACGGACGAGGCGGGCGGGGGCGGCGATCCCGCGTACGGTCGCGATCTTGCCGTCGGCGATGTCGAACATCGCGGAGCCGATGACCCGGTCGCCGAGCACGAAGAGGAGGGCGGGGGCGCCGTTGACGACCGCGTAGTGGAGGGCGGGCGTGCCGCCGATCAGGCGCCGCTTGGCCGGTGTGGGCTTGAGTCCGGCCCGTACGACGGCGGCGATGCGCTGCGGAGTGTCGAACCGCAGCAGCTTCGCGGCCGTGCCGCCGGCGCCGTCGGAGACCGCGATGGCGTCGTCCGTGAGCAGCGCCACCAGCCGCTCGGTGCGGCCCGAGGAGGCAGCGGCGAGGAACTCCTCGACGATCCGGCGGGCGGCCGCCGCGTCGACCTCGCCGCCGCGGCGCGCGGCGGTGATACGGCGCCGGGCCCGGTGCAGGTGCTGCTGGCTCGCGGACTCGGTGATGTCGAGGATCTCGGCGATCTCGGCGTGGCCGTAGGAGAACGCCTCGCGCAGGACGTACACGGCCCGCTCCACGGGCGACAGGCGCTCCATGACCGTCAGCACGGCCAGGGAGACCGACTCGCGCTGCTCGAAGGTGGCGGCCGGTCCGAGCATCGGGTCGCCGTCGAGGAGCGGTTCGGGAAGCCAGGCGCCGACGGTGCGTTCGCGGCGGACCTGCGCCGAGCGGAGCCGGTCGAGGCACAGGTTCGTGACGACCTTGGTCAGCCAGGCTTCCGGCACCTTGATGCGGTGCCGGTCGGCGGCCTGCCAGTGCAGGAACGCGTCCTGCACCGCGTCCTCGGCATCGGTGGCCGAGCCGAGGAGACGGTAGGCCAAGGAGGCCAGCCGGTTGCGGCTGGCCTCGAAGCGACTGGTGTCGAAGCGATCGGTGGCGGCGCTGTCCACGCTGATCACCTTATGGGGCGGTGGTCTTCGCGGCGGCCGCATCCGGCGTCGCGACCAGGCGGTGCTTGCGCTTGGGCAGGCAGAAGGTCGGGTGCGCGGTGGCCCACAACGAGCCGTTGAGGATGGCGGACTTGATGCGCGCGGCTTTCCGGCCGCCCATGTACTTCCGTTTCGCCCGGCCTTCGGCGTCGACCATCTGCAGGATGCCGTCGCGCCGCCCGAGGCTGATGTGGTTGCCCACGTAGGCCAGCTTGACGTGCGCGATCTTGCGGCCGGTCAGGTTCCCCACGATCGCCTCGATGACCTGCTTGCTGGTGTATCCGGCCGAGGCGCAGGACATCGGCAGCGGCCGGCCGTTGTCGCCGATGGCGTGGACGCTGTCACCGGCGGCGTAGACGCTCGGGTGCGAGACCGAGCGCATGGTGCCGTCGACGACGATCCGGCCTCCTTCGGTGACCTCGAGACCACTGGCGGCGGCGATGGGGTCGACCGCGAACCCGGCCGTCCACACGGTCGCGTCGGACGCCAGGACGGTGCCGTCGGCGCACAGCACGCGTGTCGCTTCGACGGCTTCGACGGTGGTGTGCTCCAGGACGGTGATGCCCAGCCGGTCGCAGGCCCGGCGCAGGTGGCCGCGGGCTCCGGTGGAGAGCGGGGCGCCCAGTGCACCGCGCGCGATGAGCGTCACCAACAGGCGGGGCCGGGCTTCGGCGATCTCGGTGGCGGTCTCGATGCCGGTCAGTCCCTCGCCGACGACCAGCACACTTCCGCCTTCGCCTCGCTGGTCCAGGCGGTCCAAACGCTCGCGCAGGCGCAGTGCCGAGGGCCGGGCGGCGACGTTGAAGGCGTGCTCGGTCACGCCGGGGACGCCTTGGTCGGCGACATGGCTGCCGAGCGTACAGACCAAGGTGTCGTAGCCGAGTTCGCCGCCTCCGGTGGCGTCGGCCACGGCGACGACCTGGTGCTCGGGGTCGACGGACGTGACCCGGGCCAGGCGCAGCGCGATTCCCGTGCCCGCGAAGATGTCGGCGAGCTTCGGGGCCTCGACTTCGTGGCCGGCCGCGAGCTGGTGCATCCGCAGCCGTTGGACGAAGTCCGGCTCGGCGTTGACCACGGTGATCTCGGTGTCCGCCGGGGACAGTCGGCGGGCCAGGTTCCCGGCCACGAAGGCCCCGGCGTAACCGGCGCCGAGGACGACGATGCGGTGCTTCATGAGTGGCTCCTGTCGGATCGCTTGCCTTCGAGGGTTGAGCGGGACAGAGCCTCGATTGCTGACAGGAACCGGATGTGATGTGGGTCACGTGAGCCTGGAGTTCACGGGTCTGCTGCACCCATGGCCGCTGTCACAGTGTCACGAACGTGTCCGCAGTCGGACCTTTGTCGGTTCGCGGGGGCGGCAACCTCGTCGCCATGCGGCACGATCACCGGAACATCGCGACTCCCCGGGGGACCTCTCATGGCTCACACCGCTCGTTCACGCCGTACCGCCGCCGCACTCGCCGTTCTCTCCCTCGGCGTCCTGACCCTGACCGCCTGCAACGGCGACGGGGACAAGGACGCGGCCGCCCCGAGCACCGCGACGAGCCCGTCCCCTTCGGGTACGAGCCAGGGCGCCGACACCCCCTCGACGGCCGGCCCGAGTGAGGGCGACAGCGGCGCCTCCGCCGGCAGCACCGCGCCCTCGGAGCCCGGCGCCGAGGACGACCAGGACGGAGGGGTGGGCATGTGCGAGACCAAGGACTTCGGCTACAAGGTCACCGTCGCGTCCAGTCCGGTGAACCACGCGCTGCTGACCGCGACCAACACGAGCGGCGACCCGTGCCTGCTGGCGGCCAACGAGCTGGTGATCACGATTCCGGGGCTGGACGGATCAGCCGAGCACGCGGGGCCGGAGGTCAAGGACCGGATGCTGAAGGCCGGTGAGAGCGCCTACGCCGGGATCCTGTTCGCGCGCGCCGACACCGCGGGCGGCAAGAGCGCGGACAAGGTGGAGGTCGCTCTCAGTGCGGCCGAGAGCCCGTCGCCCGTGGCGATCGACGGCGGTCCCGTCACGGTCAACGACGGCCAGGTCACCAGCCTCTTCAGCACGGCCGAGGACGCGCTCACCTACTGAGCTCCCTTCGCGCGACCAGGAGCCCTCACCCGCCCCGCGCTACCGCGAGCCGTCGGCCGCGGCCGTGGCGGAGTCGGTGAGGGTGTCCACTCGGGCCGCGAGGTCGGGGTGGGCGTCCGTCAGATGCGGGCGGGCGGCGTTCAGGGGGCGCAGGAGAGCCGCGGGATCGTCCTGGGCGAGGGCCGCGTCGAGTTGGCTGAGCGGACGGCGGGCGGCCCTGGGCAGGTCGGTGAGGGCGCTGATCTGACCGGCGACGCGACGCAGGTCGGCGGCGTTGTGGCGAGCCCAGGCGGCGAGGGTGCGGTCGGCGGCGCGACGTTCGCGGGTGGCCTGGACGCGCTGTTCGCCGGTGGTTCCGGCGGGGCCGGGCCGGTTGCGCAGATAGCGGCGTTCGGCTGCCTGACGGCTCGCGACACCGAGGGGGTGGGCCAGGTCGGCCCAGCTGGCACCTGCCTGCCGGGCGGTTTCGATCAGACCGGTCTCCCATCCGGCGAGCTGCTCGCGCACCTGCCGCAGCAGCAGGAGAGAGGCCAGGGCCTGCTCGGGGTCCGCGTCCTCGGCGGCGGCCGCGCCGGGCTCCTCGTGCCGGGCGTCGGCAAGGGCCTTGTCGATGGCTTCCAGCGCCGCCGCGGCGGCGAGAAACGACGCCGGGCTCTGGGCGTCGGTGCGGGAGACGGCCGAGTGGTCGGCTGTGGTCATGGGCACCTCCTTCCGGACTGTCATCCTTTTGACGACATCGGGTTTGTCATCCATCGGATGACATGTTACAACGGTTTCAGTGAAGCGCATTGGCAGGTACTGCCCCTGACCTTCCTGGAGGTGTTTCGCGATGTTGATGCGCACTGACCCCTTCCGTGAGCTCGACCGGCTGGCCCAGCAGCTGATGGGGCCGGGCACCTGGTCGCGGCCGTCCGCGATGCCGATGGACGCGTACCGCGACGGTGACGAGTACGTCGTGGCCTTCGACCTCCCCGGCGTCAGCCCGGACGCGATCGACATCGACGTCGAGCGGAACATGCTGACCGTCCGGGCCGAGCGGCGGCCCGTGGCCAAGGGCGACGACGTGCAGGTGGAACTCTCCGAGCGACCGCTGGGTGCCTTCTCCCGCCAGATCGTGCTGGCCGACACCCTGGACACCGAGCGCATCGCGGCCGACTACGACGCCGGGGTGCTCACCCTTCGCATCCCGATCGCCGAGCGCGCCAAGCCCCGCAAGATCACCATCAGCGGGGAATCCTCCCGCAAGGAGATCTCCGGCTGAACGCGGCGACCCACGCCGATCAGCGCGCGGAGGACGGGTATCTGATCTCCCCCTCCACCCGTCCTCCGCACCCCTCGGGCTCGAAGAAGGGCGGCGGCTGACGTGACCCTGCACATGGATGCGTTCCTCGACCGGGTCAAGGAACGCGGCGAGTACGAGAACCGGCAGGAGGCCCAGCGTGCGGCCAGGGTGATCCTCGCCCTGCTGGGCGCACACCTGGTGGGCGAGGTGCGATCCCAGTTGGCGGCACGGCTGCCGGAGGACTTCGCGCTGATCCTGCTCAACCCCCTCCAGAGCGCCGAGCCCCTGTCCCCGGAACGGTTCGTACGGGCGACGGCGGCCTGGATCGAGGGGGCCACCGCCCAGACCGCCGCCTGGGACGTCGGTGCCGTCCTCAGCACGGTCGCCGACGCGGCCGGCGACGACCTGCTCGAGCAGATCCTGCTCCAGCTCCCCGCGGGCTACGACCTGCTCTTCGGCCGCCCTGAGCCCACGTGACCCCAGCACCCACACCCACACCCCCGGCCCCGGCCAGGGACCGGCACCACCACCCCGTAGACAGAAAGGCAACGACCGCAGATGTCCGACCGGCGCGCACCGCTTCAGCAGCCTTACGGGACGGCATACGAGCAGATGCTGGAGAAGGTCCGCTACGAAGGCGCCTATCCCACCCGCGAGCGTGCCGAGGAGGCCGTCCGCCTGGTCCTCGCGGGGCTGGGACGTCAGGTGACGGGTGACGAACGCGTGGAACTGGCCGCCTGCCTCCCCGTCGAAGCCGCGCGTGTACTCACCGCCCAGATCCCCGACACCCAGCCGCTGACCGGCTGGGCCTTCGTGAAGGACCTCGCCGCCCGTAACGGCGCCGGCCTGGCCACCACCCGCTGGGACACGGGCTCCGTCCTCACCGCCGTCGCGGCCCTGGCCGGCCACGACCTGCTCACCCGCATCCTGGACCAACTCCCCGCCGGATACGCCCTGTTGTTCGGCCGCGCGGAACTGACCCAGGCCGCCTAGCGCGGGCAAACGATCACGAGCCGCGGGGCCTCCGGCTGATGCCGGAGGCCCCGCGGCCGTTCCCTGACTTCGGCTGAGGCACGAGATTTCAGACATGACACCGCGTCGAAGGGGCATTCGGGAAAGCAGCCAAACAGTAGGGAGTGTGCGGCCCGATCGGTCCGTGCAACCGACAACCGGGAGTGTCTAATGGCGAGTTACGGCAGTTCCTCGGCCGCGTCCGCTGGCTCACGCACCAACGGTCTGGCGATCGCGAGCCTGTGCTGCGGCGTCGTCGGGCTGTTCATCCTGAACATCATCCTGGGCCCCTTGGCCATCATCTTCGGTGCCGTGGCCCGGCGTCAGGCAGCGGTCAAGAACGGCGCGGGGATGGCGAAGGCCGGCATCATCCTCGGCATAGTCGACGTGGTCCTCTGGATCGTGCTCCTGATCGTCGCGGCCAACAACGGTGGGTTCAGCTGGTACGTAGGCGGCTGACAGCCGGTCGCACAGACACACGCCCGGGGCGGGCACGGACCGAGAGTCCGTGCCCGCCCCGACCGGTGCCGGAGACGATAAGTGTCCGATGAACGGACATCGCGTCCCGTATAACGGTCTGGCCTCGCTCGCTGGTGTTTTCGCTCGCAATCACAGCCTAAGTGACCTGCATCACTAAAGAACCCGTAAAGGCTGTGATAGAACGACGCAACTCCCCAGGCCAGGGCTATGACGTTCGAGTCCCCGAACACGTCACCCCGGCCGCCGACCGGACAACGGCGTTCGCCCAAAGACCGCTCTTCCTTCCGGTCCAGCCTGCTGGACCGGTCCGCGCCACCGAGGTAGCCATCGTGTCACTCGATTCCATCACCACGTCCGTCGACGAGGCAGTCAGCGGATTCTTCGAACCCATAGCCACTTGGCTCGGGGAGGTCGTCTTCTACACGGTCCCCGTAGGAGGCACCGACCTTCCCCTGATCGTGGCCTGGCTCGTGGTCGCGGGTCTCGTCTTCACCACCTGGTTCGGCTTCATACAGCTGAAGCACTTCAAGCTCGCCGTGCAGACCGTGCGCGGCAAGTACGACGAGAAGGGGTCCGCGGGTGAGGTCAACCACTTCCAGGCGCTGACCGCCGCCGTCTCCGGCACCGTCGGACTCGGCAACATCGCCGGTGTCGCCGTCGCCGTCACCATCGGCGGCCCGGGCGCCACCTTCTGGATGATCGTGTGCGGCCTGCTCGGCATGGCCACCAAGTTCGTCGAGGTCACCCTCGGCGTGAAGTACCGCGAGGTGCACGAGGACGGCACCGTCTCCGGCGGCCCGATGCACTACCTGCCCAAGGGCCTGACGGAGCGCTTCGGCAGCAACGGCGCCAAGCTCGGCAAGCTACTGGCGATCCTCGCCTCCGTCATGATCCTCTTCTTCGGCCTCTTCGGCGGCAACCTCTTCCAGGTCAACCAGAGCTACACCCTCCTCGTCTCCGTCGCCGGCGGCGAGGACGGCGCCCTCGGCTCCTCGGCCGGCGCGCTCTTCTTCGGCATCCTGGTCGCCGCCCTGGTCGGCATCGTGCTGCTCGGCGGCATCCGCTCCATCGCCTCCGTCACCAGCCGTCTGGTCCCGGCCATGGCGATCATCTACATCACGGCCTGCCTCGTCGTCATCGTCGTCCACGTGACCGAGCTGCCCTCCGCCATCTCCGCCATCATCGAGGGCGCGTTCAACCCCGAAGGCGTCGCGGGCGGCATCATCGGCGCCCTGATCGTCGGCTTCAAGCGCGCCGCGTTCTCCAACGAGGCAGGTCTCGGCTCCGCCCCGATCGCCCACGCCGCGGTGAAGACCAAGCACCCCGCCAGCGAGGGCCTGGTCGCCCTGCTCGAGCCGTTCATCGACACGGTCATCATCTGCACCATGACCGCGCTGACCATCATCATCGCGAACCCGGCCAGCTACCGCGGCGGCGAGGAAGGCATCGGCGGCGTCACCATCACCTCCGACGCCTTCGAGACCGTGCTGCCCTGGTTCCCGTACGTCCTGACCGTGGCCGTCCTGCTGTTCGCCATCTCCACGGTGCTCACCTGGGGCTACTACGGCCTCAAGGCGTGGACGTACCTCTTCGGTCGCAGCAAGGCCAGCGAGGTGACGTACAAGTCGCTCTACACCCTCTTCGCGGTGGCGGGCTCGCTGCTCACCCTGCAGACGCTGATCGACCTGGCCGACGCGGTGCTCTTCATGCTCGCCGTCATCAACATCATCGGCCTGTACCTGCTCGCCCCGGTCGTCAAGCGCGAGCTCAACTCCTTCCTGGAGTTCGTCCGTGCCCGCAATGCCGGTGCGGGCGATGACGAGGAAGACCAGGAGTCGGCGAAGACCACCGTCTGACCGCCCCCGCGGCCCGGCTCCCGAGCGGGCCCGTACACACCTGGCGCCTTGGTGTGGACGGGCCCGCTCGTCGTGCCCAGCGGGGCATTTCCGCAGGTGAAATGGCCTCTAGCGGCACAGGAGGTCGCCGGTTAGGGTGTAAGGAACGCGTCAGCGACAACCCTTCTCGAGGGCATCCCGCCGACGCGCGGTGTGCCGGGAAGTCTGGTCGGCGTCAGGGGCTCGTATGCCCTCATACCGATCCCCGGAGGCTTCTTCATGGCTGCCACGCCGCGCGAGCGTTCCCCCTTCCTCGGTCTACTGCCGCTGCCCGAGAGCATGGCCATCACCCGGGCCCTGAGGACGGAGACCGTCGGCGGGCTGGTGCTGCTGGTGTCGGCCGTGGTGGCGCTGGTGTGGGCGAACAGCCCCTGGTCCGACGCCTACGAATACCTCCGCGACGATGTCCACTTCGGGATACCGGCCCTCGGCCTGGACCTCTCGGTCGGGCACTGGACCGCGGACGGTCTGCTCACCCTCTTCTTCCTCATCGCCGGGATAGAACTCAAACGGGAACTGGTCGTCGGCGAGCTCCGCACCCCGGCCACCGCCGCCCTGCCGGTCATCGCCGCCGTCTCCGGCATGATCGTCCCCGCCGCGGTGTACGCCGCCACCGCCTCGGCGGGAGGCGGCAGTGCGGACGGCTGGGCGGTGCCCATGGCCACCGACATCGCCTTCGCCCTGGCCGTGCTCGCGGTGCTCAGCACCCACCTGCCGGCCGCGCTCCGCGCCTTCCTGCTGACCCTGGCCGTCGTCGACGATCTCGGCGGCATCCTCGTCATCGCCGTCTTCTTCACCAGCGATCTCAACTTCCTGGCTCTGGGCGGAGCGTTCGCGGGCCTCCTCGTCTTCTATCTGCTCCAGCGCTTCCGCGTCCGCGGATGGTGGTGGTACGCCCCGCTCGGGATCGCGATCTGGGCGCTGATGTACAACGGCGGCATCCACGCCACCGTCGCCGGCGTGGCCATGGGCCTCATCCTGCGTACCACCCGCGACAAGGACGAGGACCTCTCCCCCGGCGAACGCACCTCCCACCTGCTGCACCCTGTGTCGGCGGGGGTGGCCGTCCCCCTCTTCGCGCTCTTCGCCGCCGGTGTCAGCGTCTCCGTGGCCTCACTGGGTGAGGTGTTCACCGAGCCGGAACCGCTCGGCGTCGTCCTGGGGCTCGTCGTCGGCAAGACCGTCGGCATCTTCGTCGGTACCTACCTCGCCGCACGCTTCACCCGCGCCCGGCTCAACCCGGACCTGGCCTGGGCCGATGTCTTCGCGCTGTCGGCGCTGGCCGGGATCGGCTTCACCGTCGCCCTCCTGATCGGCGACCTCGCCTTCACCGACCCGGCGACCGCGGAAGCCGCCAAGGCCGCCGTCCTCGTCGGCTCGCTGACCGCCGCGGCGCTCGCCGCGATCCTGGTCAAGCGGCGCAACCGGATCTACCGCCGGCTGTACGAGGAGGAGACCCGCGACGACAACCACGACGGCATCCCCGACATCTACCAATACAGTTCATCCACGGAACGCTGAAGCGGGAAGAGGCGGCTTGTGGATCCTTCGGCTTCGGTGACGACCGTGGCGATCATCGTCGCCGCCCTGGTCGTCCGAGCCGCGGTGCTGGAGATACGGCAACCCGGCAGCGCGCGACGGGAGTGGGCCTGGGTCTCGGACAAGGCGGCCTGGGCCGGCGGCTCGCTGACCGCTGTGGTCGTGGGCGGACTGGGCTGGACCCATATGGGCCGCAGCGCACTGGCATGGGGGCTGCTGGCCGGCCTCCTGGTCGCCCACGTCCTGGGCCGACGCTCGGCGGGCTGATTGCCACGTCCGTGCCGACCGCACCAGCCTGCGCACCACCTCCCCTCCGGCACAGCGTCCGCCGCTGCGGTGTGGAGGGCGGACGTCACCGGACCAGGTCAGCGCTTCGGTCCGGCGTAACCATGCCGCGCAAGGGCAACGCGATGAACAGGGTGACCGCGACGAGGACGCCACTCACCCACAGCGGCCCGAGGTTCCCCGCCGTGGTGCCCAGGGTGGCCGCGGCGATGAGAGGGCCCGCGGCGGCGCCGACGTTGAGCGCTGCCGTCGCGTACGCGCCTGCCATGGTGGGGGCCGCTGCGGCCTCGTAGAGGACCCGCGTGATCAGCGTGCTGCCCAGGGCGAAGGAGAGCGCGCCCTGGACGAGGACGAGGGTGCACAGGGCCACCGGTTCGTGGGCCAGCAGGGCCAGGGCGGGCCAGCCGATGAGCAGCAGCGGGCCGCCGGCGGTGATCACCAGGCCGGGACGCCGGTCGGAGAGGCGGCCGGCGACAAAGACCCCGACGAAGGAACCGGCACCGAACAGGACCAGTACGACGGAGATCCACAGCTCGCTCAGCCCGGCGGTGTCGGTCACCACGGGTGCGAGGAAGGTGAAGCTCGCGAACGTGGCCGCGTTCACCAGTGCGCCGAGCAGCATCGCCAAGGGCAGCCGCGGGCTGGTGAGTTGGGCGAGTTCGGCTCGCAAGGCCGGCGCGTCCGTGCACGCTTCCTCCGGTCGCCCCGCCGGGATTCCCCGGTACACGCCGAGCGCCGCGGGCAGGCACAGCACGGCAACCGCCCAGAAGGTGGCCCGCCAGTCGAGCAGTGTGCCGAGGACCGACCCGCCGGGGACCCCGGCGATCGTGGCCACCGTCGTGCCGGACAGCAGCACAGCCAGCGCGCGCCCCTTCCTGTCCGGTGGGACCAGTGAGGCGGCAGCCGTCAGGGCGACGGCGAGGAACCCCGCGTTGGCGATCGCGGCGACGGCCCGGGCGGTGAACAGGACCGCAAAGCTGGTGGTGCAGGCACCCACGGCGTGCGCCGCCGCGAAGGCAAGGACGAACCCGAGAAGGCTTGAGCGCCTGGGCCAGTTGCGGGCGGACGCGGCCACGAGGGGGGCGCCGACGATCATGCCGATCGCGTAGGCGGAGGTGAGCGTGCCCGCCGCTGCGACGGTGACGTCGAGATCCGCGGCGATGTCCGGTACGAGACCGGCGAGCATGAACTCCGAGGTCCCCATGGCGAAGACGGCCAGGGCGAGCAGATACAGCGGGAGAGGCATCGAGTGGCTCCGAGGTGAGGAGAGGAGAGGGTCGTCTCGTCACCGCGGTCGGCCCCCGGAGCACACTCGTCCGCCGCGCAACGGCGGTGGGGCGGTCAGGAGTTCAGTGGTTCAGGGGGCTGACGGCGTGACCGAAAGCCCCCGACTCGTCTGACTCAGGACTCGACATGTCCCGCACGCTACCGGAGCACCGCCTCGCGCGGCATCCCGGTTTCCGCGACTCCGTCAGCGCCTCGGCCAGCAGCCTGCCGAGCGAGCGCACCGTCGCGGAGGGCAGCGGGCCGTGCTCGGCGACCGCCCCGACCAGCGAGGGAACCGGGAGGAACGCGGTCGCCAGCCATGGCTCGGCCGCCTCCCCGTCCGCGCCGAGCACCGGCACCACCCAGCGGTTGGCCACCCGCCGTGCCGGCTGCGTCTCGCGCGCGAACCGGGCCCGGAACGCGGGGTCGCCCGCGCTCTCGCCCCGGATCACGTAGACCGCCGCGAGCGTGCCGTCGTCGGCGCGTCCCGGATGGACCACGCCATACCGCCCGCGCCGAGCCGCCGCAGCAGCCGGAACCCGGCGATCCGGGACGGGTCGGCAGGCCTGAGCGGCTCACTCATCGCGAACCCTCCGCAGTGTCGACGCCGTCGGCGCCGCCCCCGGGCGCGACAGTGGCCTCAGGCCGCCGGGGGAGGCACCGGGAAGAGCATGCAGCTGCTCGTGGCGTGGGCCAGCAGGCGGTCCTTGGTGTCGATGAGCCTGGCCTCCGCGAGCGCGGTCTGCCGGCCTCGGCTGACGATCGCGCCGATGGCCCGGACCCGCCCCGTGTCCACCGTGATCCGCTTCAGGAACTTCACGGTCAGATCGAGCGAGGTGTAGCCCATGCCCGGCGGCAGCGTGGACTGCACGGCGCAGCCCGCCGCCGAGTCGAGCAGGGTGGCGTAGACACCGCCGTGCACGCTGCCGATCGGGTTGTAGTGCTCCTCGCCCGGTGTCATCGAGAACACCGCCCGGCCCTCGTCCACCTCGTCGAGGGTGAAGTCGAGGGTCCCCGCGATGGGCGGCGCGGGCAGTCGGCCCGCGAGCATCTCCCGCAGCAGGTCCAGCCCGGAGGCGTGCCCCACCGCGGCGGCGGTGATCGAGGGGTCCTCCCACTCGTACGTGCGTGTGCGTCCCATGCCCCGGCATCCTCTCCGCTGACTTCGTTCGATGAAGCTAGCGGGGTGCTCACCTGGCTGTCAAAGGTGAAGCCAGCGCTAGCATGGGGGCATGGAGTGGCTTGACGTCAGTACCGAGAATTGTCCCGTCCAGTGCACCCTCGACCTGGTCGGCGAGAAGTGGACGCTGCTGATCCTGCGGGACGCCGCCAACGGCGTCCGCCGGTTCGACGACTTCCGGCGCCATATCGGCCTGTCCGAGGCGGTCCTGAGCGACCGGCTGCGCAAGCTGACCGCGGCCGGCATCCTGACGACCGTCCCCTACCGCGAGCCGGGCAGCCGCTCCCGCAACGCGTACCGGCTGACCCGCAAGGGCTGGGACCTGTGGCCCGTCCTCGTCGCGCTGCGCCAGTGGGGCGAGACCTACGCCCCGGATCCTCAGGGACCCGTCCTCGACCTGCGCCACGCCGACTGCGGGGCCCCGGTCCGCGTCGTCGTCGAGTGCGCCGAGGAGCATGCCGCGCTGTCGCCCCGCGAGGTCTCCGCGAAGCCGGGGCCCGGAGCGCGACGTAGGGCGTAGGGCCGGGTACCGGGACTGACAACGGCCTTGCGGTTACGGCCTGTTGTGAAAGTCGATCACGACTCGTGGTCGGTATGGGCACCTGTCGGTCCTGCCCAGCCCCGCGACAGGGGGAGACGGCCGGATCGGAGCGCGTCGCGCTGTTCGGTCGCCCATTGCTCAACCTGATCCACGGATTCCGCGACGGGCTGGTCTGTGGTGTCAAGCAAGTGGGTGCGCCATCGCCAGTCATCGGCCTTCCACCCGGTCCAACGGTGCCAGGCCATACGGGACCAGCTGTCGTCGATGATGACCTCGGGTCGGTGCCGGGGATCCCTGGCATGCTCGCGGTGCCAGGCGGCCCAGCGGAGGAAGGCGCCAACCGCCGAAGTGTCCCACCGGCCCGCGTCGCGCATGGTGAGCCTGCTGCACCGGAGTTCGTCGGACACGTCGACCAGGCACACCGCGATTCCGTCCAGCAAGGGAGCGGAGGGGGTGGCCAGGACCTCTCCCAGCGGGGACTGCCCGGTCAGCAGGAGGTCGACTCCGCGATCCTGGTACTCCAGCGCACGGCGCACCCACATCTCGGTCATGCGGTGGCGCCACCGGCGATCGGCGCCCGTGGGTACGCCGCATTCGTCGAAGTCGTGCACGGCAAGCCGCCCCAGCCGCTCACCGACGGAGTAAGCGAGCGTGGTCTTGCCCGAACAGCTGGAACCGGTCAGCTTGAGCAGCATCGCACCAGGGTGGCAGGTCAGGCGTGGTGTCCTCGAAGGGTTTTCCCCGGGCACCGACCGCACAGGGCTGGCCAGTGCCTGGCGCCCGCGACGGAGAAGCCGCCCCCGGAACCGATCCCCCGGCCGCCGTGTCCTCCTTCAAAAGTGGTGGTTCCACGCCACGGGGCCACCGGTGAAGGGGGAGCCATGGGGCAGTTACGCGAGGGGGCTCATGTCGGCGCATGGGCCGTCAGCGGGGTCATCGGCCTCGCCGTGCTGTACGTGATCGGGGCGTTCGCCTTCGGCGGCGCGGCGTGGATCACCGCGCCCTTCCGGGGGGAGGTGGACGAGCGCGAGAACACGGTGGCGTCCGGGGAGTTCCGCCGGACCACCTACGAGACGTTCTTCGATCTGTGCGCGGCCGTACAGAACGCCGAAGGAACGATGCAGGCGCTCCTCGAGGAGCGGGAGACCGCCTCGGAGGCACGGGCGACGCAGATCGATCAGTCGATCACCGCGCTCAAGGCCACTCGGATCGAGTCCGTCAACGACTACAACGCCAAGGCCGCTCAGGAGCACCGCGCGCCCTTCCGCGACCAGGACCTGCCGTACCGGCTGGACGCCGACGCGGAGCGTACGACATGCGCCCATTGATCCCACCACTCCGGGAAGAGGACGGCAAGGGATGAAGAAGCTCGTGCACACGGTCCTGCTCGGCGTCGCAGCGCTCGCCGTGGGCCTCGCCCTCACCTCCTGTACCGGCGACTCCAGCCAGGACAAGGAGAACAAGGCCAAGCAGGAGAACTACGACCACCTGGTGGCCCAGCAGCCGGCGGGCCGCATGGAGTACTCCCCCACCCGCGAAGCGATCAACCAGTGGATCAAGACGTGGGGCAAACGGGGCAAACTCTCGTACGTCTACATTCAGAACGCCAAAGGCGAGTACGGGTACTTCATCATGAAGGGCCTCCCGGTGCCCCGCTGCAAGATGCTCACCCCCACCGAGCGCGTGGAGTCCTCCTCCGACGGCATCGCGGTCCTCCCGCAGCCCGGCATGGACGGCACGTACTCCTCGGGCTCCACGTGCAACGCCTACTACGGCTTCGACGCCACGACGGGTGCGTACATGGAGTTCACCGTCGGCACGAACCAGTCCTTCTTCCTGTTCGACAAGCCCATGACGATGCCGGAGTACGCGAGCGCCAGGCAGTTGGGGCCGACGTCGGTGAAGGAGGTCGGCGAGCGACGCTGAGCCGGACCACTCGGTCTCCGCCACACCGTCGTGGCCAAGCGGTGTCGATGTGCCAAGTCCGTCCCGGACCGGTCGAGTTGGTGATCGGGCGACGTTCCGGATGCACCCGTGGGGCGGACGAGGACCCTGGCGGGCGTACGACGACCGGTCCGGCGCGGAGCAAGTGGCGGCGCGGGCGGGGCCAGTGCCTGGGGGACCGCGGCAGAGGACGAGCCGTACACGGTGGCCGAGGAGTTTGTGCCGCAAATCCGTTCCGAGGCGGTCGCGTTCGCCGGGGGCTCACCACGCGACCGGATCACTTCGGCGGCAAGTGCCCACGCGGCCACCGGCCGTCCCGTCTTCGGCGCCGACGGCGCGACCGGCGTGAGGTACCGGACGCTACGACGCCGGCAACGAGTTCTTCCAAGTGCACGACGACGCCGGCGCCTTCCTCCACCGGGTGACGGACCGCACCGCCCGCTTCGTCTCCCGCGCCGACGACATCGGCCGGGCCAGGGGGTGACGATCCGGCGCCGGGGCTTGTGACGGTAAGTCAACCCAGGGGTGCGAGAGGTCTGGACAGCTGTGAGAGGCCGTGCTGTCATACCGCTGTCACCCATTTCCAACGTTGAAAAGGCCCGCTCCGGCGCCCCCGACCGGTCACGGCCTCTGCACGAGGAAAGGTTCGATGACACCACACCGCACCCGTACCCGAGCCAGATGGTGGGCGCTGCTCGCGGCGGCCGCCCTGACCCTGACGCCGGTGGGCCTGCTGCCCACCGCGACGGCCGCGGAGCAGCCGAGCAGTGTGTCGGCACCCCCGGCCGAACGGACCGCCGTCCAGACGCACGGCCTGAAGGGCGAGTACTTCAGCATGTCGGCGCCCGGCGCCCGCGACTTCGCCGAACTGGGCGGCGCCCTCCTCGACCCCCAGATCAACTTCTCCGGACTCACCAGTACCTTCGAGGAGTTGACCGGGCAGACCGAACACACCACCGCACGCTGGACGGGACACATAACAGCGCCCGCCACCGGCGACTACACCTTCCACGCCATCGGCGACAACGGCTTCCGCCTCTACATCGACGACGAGCCCGTCATCGACCACTGGGTGGGCGACTGGGACCGCGAACAGACCAGCGCCCCCGTACGGCTGACCGCCGGTGAACCGCACGACTTCCGCCTGGAGATGTTCCAGGACACCGGCGGAGCCAACATGTATCTGCGCTGGTCGACACCGACCCTGCCCAGACAGATCGTGCCGATGTCGGCGTTCACCCCGCCGGCCGGCTTCGAGGTCTACCCGGTGGAGCCCTCCGTCGCCGCTGACGGCAAGCGGCTGCGCCTGCGCTTCGACGGCCGCGTGGGCGGGCTCCAGGCGATCGGGGATCACCTCGAGATCGAGGCGGACACCACCGCCATGCCCATCGGGTCGGTCGCGCCCTACCCGGGCGACGACACCTCCCTGCTGGTCACGCTCACCAAGCCGATCCAGAAGAACCAGCTGGTCCGGGTCTCCTACGACGGCCAGGGCGGCCTGACGGTCGGCGGCGAGAGCGTGCCGAAGGTCATCCGCTACGCCGAGAACGCCTCCGCCCACCGGCTCACCACACCGTGGGGCGACAAACTCGACAAGCAGCATCCGCTGCCCGAGTACCCGCGCCCGCAGCAGGTGCGGTCCGCGTGGAAGAACCTCAACGGGCCCTGGCAGTTCAGCGCCGCCGAGGAGGGCGAGGAGCCGGTCTTCGGCAAGAGCCTCGACGAGAAGATCATCGTGCCGTTCCCCGTCGAGTCCCAGCTGTCGGGCCTGGAGCGGCACGAGGACCACATGTTCTACCGCAGGCTCGTCGACGTCCCCAGGGACTGGAAGGTGGGCACCGACAGCCGCGCCAACCGGCTCAAGCTCCACTTCGGCGCCGTGGACTACCGCGCCCGCGTGTACGTCAACGGCTCCGAGGTCGCCGAACACACCGGCGGCTACACGGCCTTCAGCGCCGACATCACCGACGCGCTGAAGGGCACCGGCCCCCAGGAGATCGTCGTCGCCGTCACCGACACGGGCGGCGCGAACCAGCCCATGGGCAAGCAGTCCACGCACCCCAGCGGCATCTTCTACACCCAGACGTCCGGCATCTGGCAGACCGTCTGGATGGAGCCCGTCGCGCCCGCGTCCATCGACGACATCGTCACCACCCCCGACATCGACACGGGCACCCTCGCCGTGACGGTCGACGCCGACGGCGCCTCCCCCGCCGCCCGCGTGGAGGCCGTGGCCCGCGACGCCCGCGGCACGGTCGTCGGCCGGGTCAGCGGACCGGCGAACGAGCAACTCACCCTGCCCGTGGCCGAGCAGCATCTGTGGAGCCCGGACGACCCCTACCTCTACGACCTCGACGTCAAGCTCACCGACGGCAGGTCCACCGACACGGTCGACAGCTACTTCGGCATGCGCGAGGTCGGCATCGAGAAGGTCGGCGGCTTCAACAAGCTCGTTCTCAACGGCAAGCCGGTCTTCTCCCTGGCCACCCTGGACCAGGGCTTCTGGCCGGACGGTCTGTACACCGCGCCCAGCGACGAGGCCCTCGCCTTCGACCTCAAGGCGCACAAGAAGCTCGGCTTCAACGCCGTCCGCAAACACATCAAGGTGGAGCCGGACCGCTGGTTCTACCACGCCGACAGGCTCGGGCTGCTGGTCTGGCAGGACTTCGTCTCCGGCAACATCACCGACGAGACGGGTCGGAAGGCCTTCGTGGACCAGGGCCGGGAGATGATGCGGCAGCACCACGACGCACCGTCCGTCATCGGCTGGATCGTCTTCAACGAGGGCTGGGGCGAGTGGAGTCGCGAGGAGACCGGCCGCATCGCGGAGCCCGTGAAGGCCGCCGACCCGTCCCGTGTCGTGAACGCCCACAGCGGGGTCAACTGCTGTAACTCCAAGGGTGATTCGGGCAAGGGCGACATCATCGACCACCACGACTACAACAACACCGATCCCGCCTTCCCCGACGGGACCCGGGCCGCCATGGACGGCGAGCACGGCGGCTTCACCCTGCGCACCCCGGGACACATGTGGCCCGGCGCCCCGACCGTGATCTACAGCGGTGTCACCACCAAGGAGGAGCTGACCCGCAAGTACGTCGAGAACACCGAGCGGTTCTATCTCGCGCAGGCCGGCGCGGAGCTGTCCGGATCGGTGTACACCCAGATCACCGACCTGGAGAACGAACTCAACGGCCTCTACACCTACGACCGTCGCGAGATCAAGGTGGACCCGGCCCAGGTGCGGGACATCAACCGCAAGGTGATCGCCGCCGGAGCCGCCGCGGGCTCGCAGAAGCCGCTGACGGGCGGCGGGCACTGGAGCCTGGATGAGAACGCCGGCACCACCGCCCAGGACCAGGGCCCCGCCGACCGACCCCTCACCCTGCGCGAGGGTGCCTCCTGGACCCCCGGTGTCAGCGGCAGCGCGCTGAAGTTCGACGGCCAGAAGCAGTACGCGGCGACCGCCGGACCGGTGCTCGACACCGCCGGCAGCTACTCCGTGGCGGCCTGGGTCCGGCTCGACCAGCTCCCCGGCAACTACGCCACCGCCGTCAGCCAGGACTCCCGCGCCACGGCCAACTCCTTCTACCTCCAGTACGGGCACGGCACCTTCGCCTTCAGCACGCCCGGCGAACGCCGCGCCCAGGTGCCCGCTGCCGTGGAGACGGGCCGCTGGTACCACCTCGTCGGCGTCCGCGACGCCGCCGACAACGAGATCCGGCTGTACGTCGACGGCGCGCTCGCGGCGACCGGCACCGGCGGCACCGCGTATCCGAGCACCGGCCCGCTGACCGTGGGCCGGGCCCACTGGGACGGCTCCCAGGTCGACTTCTGGAACGGGGCGGTCGACGAGGTCCACGCCTTCGACAAGGCACTGACAGCCGAGGAGGTGGGCGGCCTCCACGCCGACGAGAAGCCCTGACCGACAGCGCACAGGAAACGGTTCCGGTGGCAGGAGGCCACCTCCCGCCACCGGAACCCCCGGGCGGGGCCCTTCACCTCCGCCTTCGCTCACCCCCGCACGGACTCCCGCACGCTGCTCGTGCCGTCGGCCGCGCGGCAGCGGGACTCCCCGTGCCCGTCTGCCCTGGAGGAGTTCGATGCGCCGCATCATCGCCTGCCTGGCGGCCCTGTTGGCGATGACCGGAGGCTTACTCGTCTCCGGCACCACCACCGCCACCGCCGCCGTCACCCCCAAGACACCGCCGCTGAGCACCCCGTGGACCGGTCAGGTGTCCACCACCAATCCCCTGCCGGACTATCCCCGGCCGCAGATGACCAGACCGGACTGGCAGTCCCTCAACGGGGAGTGGCAGTTCCTCAACCCGCCGACCGACAGCTCGGGCAACGTCAACCGCAACGCCGCTCCGCCGGTCGGCCAGACCCTGCCCGAACGCATCCTCGTGCCCTATCCGGTGGAGTCGGCGCTGTCCGGCATCATGCGCAACGACAACCGGGACCTGATGTTCTACAAGCGCACCTTCACCGTCCCGCAGAGCTGGGCCGGCCAGCGGGTGCAACTGCACTTCGGGGCCGTCGACCACGAGGCCACGGTCTGGGTCAACGGCACCCAGGTCACCACCCACAAGGGCGGTTACGACCGCTTCGAGGTCGACATCACCCCGCAGTTGAGCGGCGGCACGAACGAACTGATCGTCCGCGTCTACGACCCGACCGACGGACGAGGTGAGAAGCAGCCGGTCGGCAAGCAGGTGAACAACCCCGGCGGCATCTTCTACACCCCCTCCTCCGGCATCTGGCAGACGGTGTGGATGGAACCCACTCCCGCCTCCTCGATCTACTCCGTCGACATCGTGCCGAACCTCTCGGACAACACCGCGCGGGTCCGCGTCTTCACCCGGGGCAACGTCGGCGGCCACACCGTCCTGGCCGAGGCGATGTCGGGCTCCCAGGTGGTGGGCAGCTCGACCGGCGGCTTCACCGAGTTCTCCGTCCCCGTGCCCGACGCTCGCCGCTGGTCGCCCGACGACCCCTTCCTGTACGACCTGCGCGTCACCCTGCGCGATGCCGCCGGCAACCCCGTCGACCGGGTCACCAGTTACTTCGGCATGCGCGAGGTCGGCAAGAAGATGCTCAACGGGGTCATGCGCCCCACCCTGAACGGTGAGTTCGTCTTCCAGATCGGCACCCTGGACCAGGGGTTCTGGCCGGACGGCCTCTACACCGCGCCCACCGACGCGGCCCTCGCCTTCGACCTGCAAAAGCACAAGGACCTGGGCTTCAACATGGTGCGCAAGCACATCAAGGTCGAGCCCGCGCGCTGGTACTACCACGCCGACCGGCTCGGGCTGCTGGTGTGGCAGGACGTCCCCTCCACGCCCGCGTTCGACCACAACCGCACCCCGGCACAGATCGCGCAGTTCGAGACCGAGGCCCACGAGATCATCGACGAGCACCGCTTCTCCCCTGCCGTGGTCACTTACGTCCCGTTCAACGAGGGCTGGGGCGAGTGGGACCTCGCCGCCACCCGGCGCGTCACCACCGACCTGGAGAACTACGACCCGACCCGGCTGATGAACCCGCACAGCGGCTACAACTGCTGCGACTCCAGGGGCGACCCCGGCACCGGTGACATCATCGACTGGCACGTCTACACCGGCCCCGACGCCCCACGCCCGTCGGCCACCCGGATCTCCGTGCTCGGCGAGTTCGGCGGCATCGGTCTGCGTACACCCGGTCACGAGTACAGCCCGAACGGCCAGTTCTTCGCCTACGAGCAGGTCTCCAGCCGCGAGCAGCTGAACGACCGCTACACCGGCATGGTCCGTGACGCACAGCAGCTGATGACCACCAAGGGCCTGTCGGCGTACGTCTACACCGAGATCACCGACGTGGAGGGCGAGTACAACGGACTGTTCACCTACGACCGGCGCGTGCAGAAGGTCGACACCAACCAACTGCGCGCGGCCCACGGCGCGCTCGTCCGCGCCTCACGCAACCTCAACGCCCCGGTCGCCCTCACCCTCGGGCACGTCCGCTCCTTCAAGGTGACCACGCCGGGCTTCACCGACCGCTACCTGCGGCACGCCAACTCCGTTGTCCGCACGGATGTGCTGAGCAGCGCCTCCGGTGACGGCGCCCGCCAGGACGCCTCCTTCCGCACGGTCCCCGGACTGGCCGATCCGCGCTGCTACTCCTTCGAGTCGGTCAACCAGCCCGGCCGCTATTTGCGCCACGCCGACAGCCGGGTCCGCGTCGACGCGGACACCGGCGGCCCGTTCGCCGCGGACGCCACCTGGTGCAGCCGGGCCGGCCTCGCCGCGGGCGGCACGTCCTTCGAGTCGCTGAACCACCCCGGCCACTACCTGAGGCACTACGCGGACAACGTGTACCTCGCCCGCAGCGGCGGACCCAACGCCTGGGACACCGCTGCCTCCTTCGCCGCCGACGCCACCTGGAACACCGGCGACCCGGCCCTGTGGCGCAGTTCCGCACTGCTGCCCACCGATGTGCGGCGGTCGTTGCGGGTGACCACCTGGGGGCACACCAACCGCTATCTGAGGCATGCCGACAGCCTCGCCCGCACCGACATCGTCGACGCGGGCAGCAGCGCACTGCTCAAGCAGGACGCGACGTACACCGTGCGGCGCGGGCTCGCCGACTCCTCCTGCTACTCCTTCGAGTCGGTGAACTACCCGGGCCAGTTCCTGCGGCACGCCGACAGCCGGGTGCGCAACTCGCCCGACGACGGCGCGGCGCTGTTCCGCCAGGACGCCACCTTCTGCGCCCGCCCGGGGATCGGCGGGACGGGGGTCACCTTCGAGTCGATCAACATCACCGGCTCGTTCCTGCGGCATCACGACTCGCAGGTGTATATCGCCTCCGGCAACGGCGGCGGTGACGTCTTCGACCGTCCGCAGACCCTGACGGCCGACAGCAGCTGGGACCTCGCGGCCCCGTGGGCGCCCTGATCCACCCGTGACTCCCCGAGAGGTATCGAACCTCTCGGGGAGCGCTCGGTCACTGCGCCGGGCTCACCGCCACGTTGTCGAAGGACGCGGCGGCGTCGAAGACGCGGACGCCGTTCGCACCGCTGCGGTAGGTGCCGTCGGTGACGGAGATTTTCGGCGTCGTCATGTCGTCGACGTACACCTTGATCGAGGAACCGACGGCCGTGACGCGCAACCGGTGGGTCGAGCCGGGCGCGATCGGCATCCGGGCGGTGCCCAGCTCGGTCCAGCTGTCGTTCGCCCGGCCCAGGACCACCTTGCCGCTGGGGCTGAGGCCGGCGTAGTAGCCGGAGTAGCTGTCCCAGCCGACCGACGGCCGGGTCACCCGGAAGGTCAGCCCGGCGTCACCGCCGCCCGAGGTGACCGTGACATCGGCGTCCTGGGTGAAGTCGGCGAAGTTCGTGTCGAGCAGGGCCTTGCTGCCCAGCGACTGGTTCACCCGGTAGCGCCCGTCACCGGCCGACCAGGATCCGCCGTAGGTCTTCCAGCCCAGCGCGTTGCCGTCGGCGAAGTTGTCCTTCACCTGCATCTGCACCCGGCGCATGGTTCCGTCGGCATTGAAGTGGAGCCGGTCGTAGGCGAGTTGGCGGTGGTTGCCGTCGGTCTCGCTGAGCGGGCGGCGGTGGTAGACGATGTACCAGACGTCGGTGCCGGGCACGTTGACGACGGAGTGGTGGCCGGAACCCCTGGCGACGGCCGGGTCCTGGGCGAGCACCTTGTCGATCTTCCTGAAGGGGCCGGTGGGCGAGTCGGACATGGCGTACGACACCGAGTAGTCCGGGCCGGTCCAGCCGCCCTCGGACCACATCAGGTAGTACCTGCCGTTCCGCTTGAACATGAAGGAGCCCTCGGTGTAGTTCTCCGGGGTGATCTCCTTGTAGGTCGTCCCGTCGGCGAAGGTGCCGAGGCTCGTCATGTCCGGGTTGAGCTTGACCACGTTGGCGTGGTGCCAGCCGCCGTAGTACATGTACGCCTGACCGTCGTCGTCGATGAAGACGTCCTGGTCGATGGGCTGGGCGCCGTTGTGGAACTGCGAGATCAGCGGCCGGCCGATCGCGTCCTTGTAGGGGCCCTCCGGCTTGTCCGCGACGGCGACGCCGATGCCGCCGAGCTGGGCGTTGTTCTGGATGTCGTTGGCGGCGAAGTACAGGTAGTACTTGCCGTTGCGCTTCACCGGCGCCGGGGCCCACAGGGCGTACTTGGCCCAGGAGACGTTCGCCGTCGACAGCACGTTCGGGTGCTTGGTCCAGTTGACCAGGTCGGTGGAGGAGAACGCGTCGAGGTACGTCTGCTCGGAGTAGGCCTTGGAGGTGGTGGGGTAGACCCAGTAACGCCCGTCGTAGAACTCGGTGTCGGGATCGGCGTACCAGCCGTCGACGAAGGGGTTGCCCGCCTCGGACGTGCCGTACACGGGGGCGGCGACGGCGGCGGACGGCGAGAGCATGGCAAGGAGCCCGCCGACGAGCAGCGAGGCACCGGACTTGGCGAGGATCCCGGTCGATCGTGCGGTCATGGCTGGACCTCCGAGGAGTGGGGGGACGGCTCGGTCGCCGCGTGCTGCGCGCGGCCGGCCAGGGGGAACCGGACGCGGCGGCCGGGGGGCCGGGGGAGGCACGGCTGCCGCGTCCGGGGCTCGTCACATCAGTCGGCGTCTGCGGCCCAGCCAGGTCTGGGCGATGACGACCACGGCCAGGAAGGCGCCGCTGACGACTTGCTGGTAGGAGGAGTCGAGCGAACCGATCTGGTTGATGACGTTCTGGATCACTTTGAGGAGCAGGACGCCGACCAGGGACCCGCTGACGTAGCCGAGGCCGCCGGTGAGCAGGGTGCCGCCGATGACGACGGCGGCGATGGCCTCCAGCTCCATGCCGTTGCCGACGATGGTGACGCCGGACGCCAGCCAGGCCGCGTTGAGGGCGCCGGCCAGGCCGGCGAGCAGTCCGGACAGGGCGTAGACCAGGATTTTCGTACGGGCCACCGGGGCGCCCATCAGAGCCGCCGCGTCCTCGTTGCCGCCGACGGCGTACACATGCTGCCCGAAGCGGGCCCGGCGCAGCACGACGGCGCCCGCGACGAACAGCGCCAGCGTGATCCACACCGGGTTGCCGAGGCCGAGGGTGCTGCCCTGGCCCAGTTCGGCGAGGAAGGAACCCTTGCCGATGAGGTAGGTGTCGGCGCCCTCGTCGGTCATCGCGAGCATCAGCCCGCGCGCGCCCAGCATGGCGGCGAGGGTGACGATGAAGGGGGCGAGCCGGGACCGGGCCACCAGCAGGCCGTTGACCACGCCGATCAGCCCGCAGACCGCGAGCGGCAGCAGCAGCGCCGCCAGGGTGCCGTGGCGTGATCCCCAGGCGGCCAGGACGCCGCCGAGGGCGAAGAGGGAACCGACGGACAGGTCGATCCCGCCGGTGATGATGACGAAGGTCATGCCCAGGGCGACGATCGCCAGGAAGGCCGAACTGGTCGCCATGTTGGAGAGGTTGTCGCCGGTGGCGAAGGAGTCGAAGGAGAACGACGCCACCAGGGAGACGAGCGCCAGCACGGCCAGCGCGCCGTGCTGCTGGACCAGCGCGCTGAGCCGTTCGGCCCGGGCGGAGCCGACCGGCTCGGCGCGCTCCTTGTGTTCGATGCTCGCGGTGGTCACGGGCGTGTCCGTCCCGGTGGCGGTCATCGCTTCCCCCGTCCCCGCGCCGCGTAGACCGCGGCGACGATCACCATGGCCTGCGCGATCTGCGTCCAGGACGGCGGCAGGTCGTGCTTGATGAGCGTGGCCGTCAGGAGCTGGATGAGGACGGCTCCGGCCACGGTTCCCGCGATGTTCACGCGGCCGCCGGTCAGCGGGGTACCGCCGACCACCACCGCCGTGATCGCGGACAGTTCCATCAGATTGCCCAGCGAGGTCGGGTCGCTGGCCTGAAGGCGTGCGGTGGCCAGCACGCCCGCGACCGCCGCGAGCAGCGCGCACACGACGTACACGATGATCAGCACGCGGCGCACCGGCAGACCGGCGAGCTGCGCCGCGGGGCGGCTGTCGCCGATGGCCAGCAGCCGGCGTCCGAAGGTGGTGCGGCGCACCACGAACGCGACGAGCAGCGCCAGGGCCGAGGCGATCAGGAACAGGTACGGCACGCCCAGGACGTCACCGGAGCCCAGGGAGGCCAGGGCGGGGTTGCGCAAGTCCTCCAGCTGCGGGAGGAGCACCAGTGCCAGGCCCCGGCCGCCGACCATCAACGCCAGGGTGGCGACGATGGGCTGGACGCCGATGAACGCCACCAGCGCTCCGTTGGCCAGTCCGACACCGGCCGCGAACAGGGCGACCATGAGCAGGGTCGGCAGGAGGCCGTAGCCGAGGTAGAGGGCGGTGACGGAGGCCGCCAGCGCCATCACGGCGCCGACGGACAGGTCGACGCCCTCGGTGCCGATGACCAGGGCCATGCCGAGCGCGACGATGATGACCGGGGCGACCTGGACGGCCTGGGTGCGGAAGTTCTCCGCGGACAGGAAGTGCGGGGTGATGAGGACGTTGACGACGAGCAGCACCGTCACACCGGCGTAGACGCCGTAGGTCTGCAGCCAGTGCAGCAGGCGGTCCTTGTCCAACGGGACGGTGCGCAGGGTGACTTCAGCCATCGGCGGCCGCCTCCTCGCGGGCGTCCCCGGCGGGGCCGTGCCCGGCGATCGTCCGCATCAGCTTCTCCTCGGTGACGTCGTCGCCGCTCAACTCGCCGACGACGGCACCGTCCTTCAGCACGACCACGCGGTCGGACCCTTCGATCAGTTCCTCCAGGTCGGAGGAGATGAGCAGGACGCCCAGGCCGTCGGCGGCCAGTTCGTCGACGAGTTTCTGCACCTCGGCCTTGGCGCCGACGTCGATGCCCCGGGTGGGTTCGTCGAGCAGGAGCACCTTGGGGTTCATGGCGAGCCAGCGGGCCAGCAGCACCTTCTGCTGGTTTCCGCCGGAGAGTTCCCCCGCCTTCTGATGGGGTGAGGACGCCTTGATGCGCAGCCGCTCGATGAAGGTGTCCACGACCGCGTCGACGCGCGCCTCGGAGACCAGGCCGAAGCGGGACATGCGCGGCAGTACGGCGAGGGCGATGTTCTCCCGTACCGACAGGCCCGGCACGATGCCCTCGCTCTTGCGGTCCTCGGGCAGCAGGCTGACGCCGGCCCGGATGGCGGCCGGCGTGGAGCCCGCGCGCAGCGGCACCCCGGCCACCGTGACCGTGCCCGAACGCGGTTGCAGGGCACCGGCGATGGTCTTCGCCGTCTCGGTGCGGCCGGAGCCGAGCAGACCACTCAGGCCGACGACCTCGCCGGGGCGGATGCTCACCGAGACACCGTGCAGCTTGTGCGGGACCGTCAACTCCTGTGCCCGCAGCACCGGTTCGGCGTCGGCCGCGCCGTGCTCGCCGGTGAACTTGGTCAGGCCCTCCGCGCGGACCTCGCCCAGGTCCCGGCCGAGCATGGTCGACACCAGTTGGAGGCGGTCGAGCCGGGCCAGTTCGCCGTGGTGGACGCGGCGGCCGTCGCGCAGCACGGTGACGGTGCCGCACACCTCGTACAGCTCGTCCAGGCGGTGGCTGACGTAGACGACCGCGATGCCCGCGTCGCGCAGGCGCCGTATCACCGTGAAGAGGGTCTCCACCTCGCGCGGTTCCAGGGAGGAGGTCGGTTCGTCCATGATGACGATCCGCGCCTCGGTGGCGACGGCCCGCGCCAGGGCGACCATCTGCTGGGCGCCGACGCCGAGGGTGCGCAAGGGGCGGCGGACGTCCACCCGCACGCCGTAGCCGCGCAGGGCCTCCTCGGCCTCGCGGTTCATCCGGGGCAGGTCCAGCACGCCGAGGCGGTTGCGCGGCTCGCGGCCCAGGAAGAGGTTGCGGGCGACGCTGAGCAGCGGGATGAGGTTGACCTCCTGGTAGATGGTGGAGATGCCCGCCTTCTGCGCCTCCAGCGGGGTGGCGAAGGAGACCGTGCGGCCCAGGAAGACGATCTCGCCCGCGTCGGGCCGGTACACACCGGTGAGGAGTTTGATCAGGGTCGACTTGCCGGCGCCGTTCTCGCCGATCAGGGCGTGCACCTCGCCGGCGCGCAGGGTGAGGTCCACGTCGTCCAGGGCCCGGACGCCGGGGAAGGTCTTGCTCAGTCCGCGGACGGCAAGGACTTCGGCGGGGGGTGCCACCTGTGCCTCCAGGATGCGGGGAAGGGATTGCGGGGGCGGAAGGGGGCCCGGCTCGACGGGCCCCCGGGGCACGTCAGTACGCCTTGCCGATGTCGCTCTGCGCGTTGGCCTCGTCGTAGGCACCGTCCTCGATAACGATGTCCTGGGCGACTTCCTCACCCTGCGTGAAGGTCTCCAGCGTCTGGAAGGCCAGCGGACCGAAGCGCGGGTTGGACTCGATGACCCCGCTGATCCAGCCGTCCACGACGCCCTGGACGGCGTTGCGGGTACCGTCCACCGTGACGATCTTGACCTCGCCGGCCTTCTTGCCCGCGCCCTTCAGCGCGGCGACCGCGCCGAGGCCCATCTCGTCGTTCTCGGCGTAGATGCCCTTGATGCCGGGCTTGGACTGGATGAGCTGTTCGGTGACCTGCTGGCCCTTCTCTCGGGCGAAGTCGCCGGTCTGCTCGAAGACGACCTTCAGCTCGGGTGCCTTCTCCGCGATGCGGTCCTTGAAGCCCTTGGTGCGCTCGGTGGTGACGTTGTTGCCCGCCGAGCCGAGCAGGATCGCCACCTCGCCCTTGCCGCCGGTCGCCTCGATCATCTGGTCGGCGGCGCGCCGGCCCTGCTCGACGAAGTCGGAGGCGATGAAGGAGACGTAGTCCTTGCAGGCCGTGGCGTTGATCTTGCGGTCGATGGTGACGATGGGGACCTTCTTGGCGGCGGCGGCCTGGAGGACCGGGTCCCAGCCGTCGGAGTTGAGCGGGGCGATGACCAGCAGGTCGGCGCCCTTGGCCAGCAGATCCTGTACGTCGCTGATCTGCTTGGAGAACTGTGACTGGGCGTTGGCCGTCAGCAGTTTCACGCCCCGCTTCCTCGCCTCGTCCTTGATGGACTGCGTCTCGGCGATACGGAACGGGTTGGCTTCCTTCTCGGACTGGGAGAAGCCGACGGTGGCGTCCTTGAGGTCGAGCTTCTCGGCGCCGTAGGCGTCGATGGTGCAGGTCTTGCCGCCCGGCGCGGGCGAGGCGACCTTCTGTTCGGCGTCCGCGTTGGACGCGGAGGAGGTGTCGGCACCGGCCGCGTCGTCCTCCGACTTCGCGCAGGAAGTGGCGGTCAGGGCGACCGCGGCGGCGAGGGAGACGACCACGGGACGGGCGAGGAGGCGACGGCGGTGAGTGGTGCGCTGCATGGTGACCCCGATCCGGGCGACGCTGGAAGGGAATGGGGGAGGTGGTGAACGGACGAAGACCGAGCGGATGTCGAGCACAGTGGTGCTTCTCCCCCGGCGGGAAAGGTCGTTCAGCCCGCCGCACAGAGGTTTTTTACATCGTTGGAAGGACGCTGTAAACCCCCTGTGCACACGCCTTCACACCGGGCGTCGGGACGGAAGGTCAGCGGGGAGCGGGCCCGGGGCTCACCCCTGGGAGCGCCCCAGCGTGCTCTCCCGCTGCACCAGGCGGTAGTCCGCCCACACCCGGCGCGGCTCGGGCGGTGCCCCGTCGCCGAGCCGGGCCAGCACCGACTCCACCGCCAGCCGGCCGATGGCCTCCTTGTCCGGTGACACCGAGGTGAGCGTCACCGCGCCGAACCGCCCCTCCACCACGTCGTCGAAGCCGACGAGCGCGATGTCCTCGGGCACCCGCAGCCCCCGTTCGTGCAGGACCCGCATCGCGCCGATGGCCATCGGGTCGTTGTAGGCGAAGACCGCGTCCGGGCACCGCCCGGAGTCCAGCAGGCGTGCCATGGCCGCCGCCCCGTCCGCATGGCCCCAGCCGTCGGTGGCGGCCACCAGCGCGTCGTCGGCAGGCAGTCCGGCGGCGGTGAGTTCCTCGCGCCAGCCGCGCACGCGCAGTTGGGCCGGTTCGCTGCGACCGCGCCGCGCACCGATGAACGCCACCTCCCGCCGCCCCAGGTCGAGCAGGTGGCGCACCGCGGCGCGGGCGGCGGCCACGTTGTCGATGGCGATGTGGTCGTACGGCAGGTCGTAGTCCCGTTCGCCGAGCAGCACCAGCGGGACGTGCTCGGACTGGTCGCGCAGGTCCTCGGCCTCCAGCTCGATGGGGCTGAGGATGAGCCCGTCGATCACCCTGGCCCGGAATCCCTGGCTGACCAGGACTTCCTGTTCGCGCAGGCCGCCGGTGTGGTCGAGCAGGACGATGTAGTCGTGAGCGGCGGCGGCGTCGATGACGGCGGCGGCGAGTTCGGCGAAGTAGGGGTTGCCGAGTTCGGGCAGGGCGAGCGCGATGATGCCCGTGCGTCCTTTGCGCAGGTGCCGGGCGGCGAGGTTGGGCCGGTAGCCGAGCGCGTCGATGGACCGCTGGACGCGCTCGCGCATGGCCGGTGTGACGTGCTGGTAGTTGTTCACCACGTTGGAGACGGTCTTGATGGAGACCCCAGCGTGCGCGGCAACGTCCTTGAGGCTGACCCGCACGGCAATCCCTTCACAGCGTCCCGGCCGGTGTGGCCGGTGCGGGTACGGGGTCGTCACCGTGGGCCGTGCGCCGAGTTCCCGTACGTGACTTTTACAACGTTATACAGGCACGTTATACAGGCGTGTCGCCAGGCTGACAAGGTAAAGGATCGACGGGGCCCCGCCAACGGCCCGGCCCCTACGGCATGCCGGGCAGCCGGACCGTCACGACAAGGCCCCCGGTGGGGCGGGTGGCCAGGTCGAGGGTGCCGTCGTGGGCGCGGACGATGCTGTGCACGATGGCGAGGCCGAGCCCGACCCCGGCATGCTCGTCGGTGCGGACGCGTTCCGTTCCGCGCTGGAAGGGTTCGGTGAGGGTCGGCACCAGTTCCGGGGGAATCGGGTGGCCCGTGTTCTCGACCCGCAGCACGCTCGCGCCGCCCTGCGCCGCGGTGTGGACGGTCACCGTGCCGCCGGCGGGGAGGTTGTGGACGACGGCGTTCTGGACGAGGTTCGTCGCCATCCGCAACAGGAGTTCCGCGGAGCCGCTGGTACGGGCCGCCGTGCCGGTGACGTCGAGCGTGATGCCGCGCTGTTCGGCGAGGGGAAGCAGCGTCTCGGCGGCCTCTTCGCCCACCAGGGAGAGGTCGACGCTCTCCCGGACGATGTTCCCGCGGTCGCTGCGGCTGAGCAGCAACAGGGCCTCGGTGAGGTCGATCGCGCGGGCGTTGACGGCCTGGAGGCGTTCGATGAGCTCGCCCCGGTCCCGGGCCGGGTCCCTGCGGGCGACGTCGAGCAGGGTCTGGGAGATGGCCAGCGGGGTGCGCAGTTCGTGCGAGGCGTTCGCGGCGAATCTCCTCTGCTCGGCGACGTGCGACTCGAGCTGTTCGAGCATGGTGTCGAAGGCGTCGGCGAGTTCACGGAACTCGTCCTGGCGGCCCGTCATGTGGATGCGGTGGGACAGTGATCCATTTCCGGCCAGTCGGGTCGCGGCCGTGATGTGGGTGAGCGGTGCGAGCATGCGCCCGGCGAGAACCCAGCCCCCGACGAGGCCGAACGCGAGCAGGAAGGCCATCGCCCAGGCGGCGGCGGGGGCGAAGGTGCGCACCAGGAGGTAGCGGTTGGGCGAGACCCCGAGCAGGCCCTGGGAGTTGTCGGGGACGTAGCGCAGCAGGAACCACCACACCACGGCCAGCAGCAGAGCACCGGCGACGGCGAGGAAGCCCGCGTAGCTGAGGGTGAGTTTCAGCCGGACGCTGAGCCCTGGGCTTCTAGGGCTGAGCCCTGGGCTCCTAGGCATCCGTACGGCCGGGGCGGTCGGCGACGATGTCATCCGTACGGCCGGGGCGGTCGGCGACGATGTCATCCGTACGGCCGGGGCGGTCGGTGTCGATGCGGTAGCCGACCCCCGGCACCGTGGCGATGATCCACGGCTCGCCGAGCCGTTTGCGCAGTGCGGAGACGGTAATGCGGACGGCGTTGGTGAGGGGGTCGGCGTTCTCGTCCCAGGCCCGCTCCAGCAGTTCCTCGGAGCTGACGACGCCTCCTTCGGCGGCGACGAGGACCTCCAGCACGGCGAACTGCTTGCGGGTGAGCGCCACGTAGCGCCCGTCGCGGAAGACCTCCCGGCGGAAGGGGTCCAGACGCAGGCCCGCGATCTCGCGGACCGGGGGCCGGGCGTACGCCCGCCTGCGGTCGAGCGCCCTCAGCCGCAGGACGAGCTCCCTCAGCTCGAACGGCTTGGTGAGGTAGTCGTCGGCGCCGAGCTCGAACCCGGAGGCCTTGTCGTCGATGCGGTCGGCGGCGGTGAGCATGAGGATCGGGATGCCGCTGCCGGAGGCGACGATGCGCCGGGCGACCTCGTCGCCGGAGGGGCCGGGGATGTCACGGTCGAGGACCGCGAGGTCGTAGGAGTTGACGCTGAGCAGTTCCAGGGCGGAGTCACCGTCGCCGGCGATGTCGGCGGCGATCGCCTCCAGCCGCAGACCGTCCCGGACGGCTTCGGCGAGGTACGGCTCGTCCTCCACGATCAGTACGCGCATGTCGGCAGCTTAGGCAGCGGGGCATATCGGGGGCGTATGCGGGAGCGGGGGGCGTCGGGGAGCGCTGCCGCGGGGCGCTGCCGCGGGGGGCCCGGTCTCGTCCGGCGCGCCGTCGTCCGCGCCGACCGCGTCGGCCGCCCCGGGCGCGGCTCGGCTTGCCGCTGCTGGCGTGGGGCGGGGGCGACTCGCCGCTGCCAGCCCGGGGTGACGCTCAGCTCGCCGCTGCCAGCGCAGGGCGCGGCTCAGCTTTCCCTGCCAGCGTCGGGCACGGCTCAGCCCACCGCTGCCAGCCCAGGGTGACACTCAGCTCACCGCTGCCAGCACAGGGCACGGCCCAAGCCGCCCCGGCCGGCGTCGGGCACGGCTCAACTTCCCCGGCCAGCACAGGGCACGGCCCAGGTCACCCCGGCCAGCCGCGGGCACGACTCAGCCCACCCCAACCAGCCCCGCGCGATGCTCGTCCGGCCCCGCTTGCGTCCCCGTACGCCACCAGCGGCGCGACGCCAGCCCGGCCAGTACGGCACCGGCGGCGTTGACGAGGACGTCGTCCACGGAGGACACCCGGTCAAGGCTCAGGACGTACTGTGCGGTTTCCACCAGGACCGAGCAGCCCGCCCCCAGTGCCAGGACCCTCGGCACGGACGCCAGCGCCGCGAACCGCATCGGCGCGAAGAACCCCAGTGCCGCGAAAACCAGCAGGTTGCCGACGATTCCGAGCGGCCCCATCGTGACCAGGTCCCGCAGGGGCACCAGGCTCACCCGGGCGGGCGCGGTTCCGGCCTCACCGCCCGGCATCATGGTCAGCCACAGGAACGGCGCCGTCCCGTGGACCATGCCCACCTCGGCCACCGACCTCCGCCACGCCGACCCAGCACCGGCGGCACGCCGACACCGCGCCAGCACCCACGCCGCCAGCAAGGCCACCGGCACGGTGACCAGCGTCATGAGCACCACGCCGTTGAAGGTGTCGAAGCAGCCGTGCCACCGCCCGGCCATGCAGGTCGGCGCGGCCATCATGAGCGGCCGCCGCAGGAAGAACAGGACGCCCGCCAGGGCGAGCACCGCGAGGGCGGCGCTCACGATCCCGCGTGTGCGTCGGGCGGGCGCTGACACGGATGTGTTGGAGTCCATGCCCTCCATTGCAGGGTGAGGGCCGTTGTGGTGGCGTATCCGATTTTCCATACGCCCGCGATACAGGCACCTCCCGGCGCCGGTGCCGTCAGCCTGCCGAGCCCGGCTTCCAGTCCTCGGCGAGCAGACCGAGCAGCACCTCGTCCAGGAACTCCCCCATCACCCAGGCCGATGAGCGCAGCACGCCCTCGCGGACGAAGCCGTTGCGTTCGGCGGCGCGCAGCATCGGGGTGTTGTCCGACAGCGTGTCGATCTGCAGCCGGTGCAGGCCGCGCACGACGAAGCCGTAGTGGCACAGCACCGCGACCACATCGGTGCCGTAGCCCTTGCCGCGGCAGGTGGGCAGCAGCCCCAGCCCTATGTGCGCCGACCGGTTGTGGGTGTCGAGGCCCCAGAGCGTCGCGAGGCCGGCCAGCGTGCCGCCGTCCAACTCCACCACGGAGAACGGGACGCGCCCCTGCTCCGTGTCGTCCCCTGCGAGCAGCGGGTCCTTGGAGCCGGGCGAGAGCGGCCGCCACGGCCCGGCCTCGGCCCGTGACGCGCCGGCCACGTCGTCGTGGAGCTCGGTCCGCAGGACCGGGATGTCTTCCTCGTGGCGGGCCCTGAGCCCGACCTTGTTACCCCGCAGCATGCGAGCTTCCTATCCGACCGGCCTGCCGCGCGGCAATCGAATTGGAGGCCGCGCGTCCCGTGCGGTAGACGGGCCAGCCGATCCGTCAGCGGCGGACCGAGGCGGCGAACTCCCGGAGAAACAGCGCTTCCACGTGCGCCATGTGCTCGATCTCCCTAGGACGACGCTCTCGTTGGGCGCGTGAATGAGCGCCCCATGGCGCCCGCCGAGCCTGCGGCGCCGCCAAGCAGGGAGTCTGACCACCGCGGCGTCCGCATGCCGACACCGGCAAGGCGGCATCCGGACTACCAACTGGCCCGCCATGAAAGAGCCGTTGACTCTCTTTACGGCGCCTTCATGCGGCGGTAACTTCCAGCCTCGAAATCACTTGCAGCAACTTTCCGACACTTCTTGCGGCGGCGCCTTCGGCACCCCCATGCCTGCCCCAGCCCTGCCCGCCCTGGCGCGGTCCGCCTTCGAGGGAGTCTCATGAAACGCAGTCCCGCCCGACGGCTGAGACGGCCGCTGACGGCGTTGTTGGTATCGGGCACGCTGCTGAGTTTGGTGCAGGCCGTGCCCCGGGCCGCCGCCGGCCCTTCCATGGATCCGGTCGCGGAAGCGGCAACCAGGGAAGCGGTGAACACGACGACGGTCTTCTACTACACGAAGACCAGGAACTGGTCCCAGTACCGCCTGCACTACGCCCCGGACGGCGGCGCCTGGACGACGGTCCCGGGCGTGGCCATGGAGGCCGCCTGCACGGACTGGGTCAAGAAGACGGTGGACCTGGGCTCAGCGGCCGGTCTGCAGGCCACCTTCACCAACGGCAGCGGCACCTGGGACAAGAACGGCGGCGCGAACTACGCGCTGGGCACCGGCGACATCACCGTCAAGGACGGGGTCGTCGCCCACTCCGACCCCTGCGCCGGCACGGAACCCCCGTCCGACCGGACCGCCACCGTGTACTACTCGACCGAGGCCCTGGGCTGGTCGACGGCGAACATCCACTACCAGCCCGCGGGCGGAACCTGGACCACCGTCCCGGGCACCGGCATGCGGGCCGCCTGCGCCGGATGGTGGAAACAGACCGTCGCCCTCGGCTCCGCCACCTCCTTGAAGGCCGCGTTCAACAACGGCAACGGCACCTGGGACAACAACAACGGCGCCGACTACACCCTCCCCGCCGGCACCAGCACGGTGAAGAACCGCACCGTCGTCAAGGACGCCGCCGACCCGTGCGCCACGCAGACGCCCGACACCGAGGCGCCCACCGCCCCCACCGGCGTGAGCGCGAGCGCGGACGGCGTGTCCGTCGTACTGACCTGGGAACCCTCGACCGACAACAAGGGTGTGGCCAAGTACCAGGTCACCCGGACGGGCGGGAGCACGGGCACCACCGTCACGGACGTCGGCTCGACCGTCCTCACCGACACAGGACTGCAGGAGAGGACCGCGTACACCTACACCGTCAAGGCCGTGGACGCGGCCGGCAACGTCTCCGCCGCCTCCGCTTCCGCACGGGTCACCACCGGCGAGAAACCCGCGGCCCCGGCGCCCGGCGCACCGCTCGGCACCGACCCGCGCAAGGACCCCATCTACTTCGTCCTCACGGCCCGCTTCAACGACGGCGACAGTTCCAACAACCGCGGCGGCAGCCAGCACGTGAAGTCCGGCAACGCGGCCGACAACGACCCCATGTTCCGCGGCGACTTCAAGGGCCTGGTCCAGAAACTGGACTACATCAAGGCGCTCGGCTTCTCCGCCGTCTGGATCACCCCGGTCGTCCTCAATCGCTCCGACTACGACTACCACGGCTACCACGGCTACGACTTCTACAAGGTCGACCCCCGACTGGAATCCGCCGGAGCCTCCTACCAGGACCTGATCAACGCCGCCCACGCCAAGGGCATGAAGATCTACCAGGACGTCGTCCACAACCACTCCTCCCGCTGGGGAGCCAAGGGGCTGTTCACACCGACCGTCTACGGCGTGCGTGACACGCAGTGGAGCTGGTACTACGACGAGCGCAACGACGGCTTCGAGTACGACGGCCTGACCGTCGAGACAAAGAGCGGCAAGTCGTACTACAACGGCGACCTGTGGTCGACAGCGGAGCCGTCCGGCAACACCTGCCTCAACTGGGGCAGGCCGACCGGCGGCAAGAGCCCCGAGGGCTACACCCTCTACAACTGCCAGTGGCCCAGCCCTACGTCCGGCATGTTCCCCCAGGCGCTCTACCACCAGTGCTGGATCGGCAACTGGGAGGGTGAGGACTCCCGTTCGTGCTGGCTGCACGAGGACCTCGCCGACTTCAACACCGAGAACACAGCCGTGCAGAACTACCTCATCGGCGCCTTCGACAAGTACATCGACATGGGTGTCGACGGCTTCCGCGTCGATACCGCCGTCCACGTCCCGCGCACCACGTGGAACCGCCGCTTCCTGCCCGCCATCCAGGAGCGCGTCACCCAGCGGTTCGGTGCCGAGGCCGCCCGTAACTTCTTCGTCTTCGGCGAGGTCGCCGCGTTCGTCAACGACAAGTGGAACCGGGGCTCGGTCAACCACTCCGCGCAGTTCTACACCTGGAAGGAACGCAAGGACTACGCCGCCGACGACGCCAAGGCCGCGCTGGAAATGTACGACTACGAACAGCAGTTGGGCACCGGCAACCAGCCCACCTCCACCAACGCTTTCCTCCAGGGCAACAGTTACCACACCCCGGACCATTCGAAGTTCTCCGGCATGCATGTCATCGACATGCGGATGCACATGAACTTCGGCGACGCGCACAACGCCTTCTCCAACGGCAAGGATTCCGACGACAGTTACAACGACGCCACCTACAACGTCGTCTACGTCGACAGCCATGACTACGGCCCCAACAAGTCCAGCGAGCGCTACACCGGTGGCACGGAAGCCTGGGCCGAGAACATGTCCCTGATGTGGACCTTCCGCGGCATCCCCACCCTCTACTACGGCTCCGAGGTCGAGTTCCAGGCCGGCAAGAAGATCGACTGCGGCCCCAGTTGCCCCCTCGCCACCACCGGACGCGCCTACTTCGGCGACCACATCGCGGGCGACATCAAGGCGGCCGACTTCTCGAAGGTGGAGTCCGCCACCGGCGCCGTCGCCGCCACCCTGGACAAGCCCCTGGTCAAGCATGTGCAGCGGCTCAACCAGATCCGCCGGGCGATCCCCGCCCTCCAGGTGGGCCAGTACTCCACCGAGGGCATCTCGGGCGGCATGGCCTTCAAGCGCCGCTTCACCAGCGGCTCGACGGACACCTTCGCCCTGGTCACCGTCACCGGCGGGGCCACCTTCACCGGCATCCCCAACGGCCGTTACGTGGACGCGGTCACCGGCGACGTCCGCCAGGTCACCACCGGCACCCTCACCGTCGCCGCGCCCGGCAAGGGCAACCTGCGCGCCTACGTCCTCAACGGACCCGGGCAGATCGGCACCGCCGGACCCTACTTGAAGTGAAGCACCGTGGGTGCCGGGCGGACCCCCTCCGTCCGGCACCCGTCCTCACGCCACCGCGGTCCCCTCCAGTTCGACCAGCTGGCCCGGGATCGCCAGCCGTGTCACCCCGAGCATCGTGGTGGCCGGCGCCACCCCGGCGGCCCCCATCCGCGCGGCCAGCACGCCGTAGTGCGGGAACAGCGCGTCGACGTCGGTGGTGTACACGTTGAGCCGGACGAGGTTCGCGAGGGACATGCCGGCCTCGCCGAGCACGGCCTCCAGGTTCTCGACGCTCAGCGCCAACTGCGCGGCCATGTCCCCTTCGTGCTGGGGCTTGCCGTCGCCGCTCATCGCGGTCTGCCCCGAGCAGTACAGGGTCCGCGTGTGCCCGGAGACGAGCTCACCTTGGTTGAAGCCCATCTCCACCGACCACGTCACCGGGTTGACCGCGGTTCGTTCCACTGCGACATCAGCTCCATTCGACTCAGGGGAAGTACGTCCGAACGTCCACCGGCGCGGCAGCCGCCACGGGTGAAGTCCGTGCTCAGGAGCCTGCCAACAAAACATGACACCCTCGGTCACGTATTCGATAGGGTCCTGGTATGCGCGCCGATCGGCTGGTCTCGCTGGTTCTGTTGCTGCGTCAGCGCGGCCGGATGACAGCGGACACGCTCGCCCGCGAGCTGGAGGTGTCCACTCGCACCGTGCTGCGCGACATCGAGGCACTGTCGGCGGCCGGTGTCCCGGTCTACGCCGAGCGCGGCCGGCACGGCGGGTTCGCGCTGCTGCCCGGTTTCCGGACCGAACTCACCGGACTGAACCACGACGAGGCCCTTGCCCTGCTGACCGCCGGATCAGGGCGCGCCGAGCAGCTGTTCGGCCTCGGCTCGGCCCTCGCCTCCGCCATGCGCAAGGTGGTGGACGCCCTGCCCGAGGACCATCGGGCCACCGCGAGCGATGCGGCCCAGCGCTTCCTCCTCGAACCGGAGACCGATCTGCTCTCCCGGCGGCCGGTCACCGACGAGGTGCCCGACACCACGATGATCGAAATCCGGCGGGCGGTGCTCGCCGGACACAAACTGCGCATCCACTACGAGGCCACGGACCAGGCACCTCGGTGGCGCACGGTCGACCCGATCGGCCTGGTCACCGTGCGCGACCGGCGCTATTTGCTGGCCACCCGCTGCGGCGCGGACCGCACCTACCGGCTGTCCCGCGTACGCGCCGCCGAGGAACTCCCCGAACCGGCCCAGCGAACCGACCGCGTCGACCTGGACCGGGCCTGGCGCGAGCGCTGCGCGCGGTTCCTCTCCAGCGACCACCTCGCCGTACAGGTACGGGTGAGACCGGAGCGACGCGAGGACCTGCTGAGCCACGCGGTTGCCGTCCGCGCCACGGAACCCGACACGGACGGCTGGCTCCGCCTGGAGGTTACCTTCCAGGACCTCCGCCACGCCGAGTGGGCCTTGTGGCGACTCGGCACGGACGCGGAAGCCTTGACCCCCCAGTCGCTGCGCACCTCCCTGCACCACCGCGCCACAGCCCTGGCCGCCTGTTACGGGACGCGGCAGGAGAGCTGATCAGCTCCGCAGCGCGAAGAGTGGCGCACGCATTCCCCTTGCCACCCCCATTGACATGCACCCGTCCCTCGCAAGACATTGAGAGCGCTCTCACAGTGGTCCGGACCAACCCCCACAGCCGATCACCTCCAGGAGACACGCATGTTCAGAGGCCTCAAACGCCGCCTGCCCGCGCTCGCCGCGGCGGCCGCGCTGCTCGGCGGCATCCTCACAGCCACGAGCCCCTCGCCGGCCGCCGCCGCGGTGCCCGCGACCATCCCGCTGAAGATCACCAACAACTCCGGCCGCGGCGACGCGGTCCATGTCTACGTCCTCGGCACCTCCCTGACGACCGGTCAGCTGGGCTGGGCCGACGCGAGCGGCGTCTTCCACGCGTGGCCGGCCGGCGGCAATCCGCCCGTCCCGGCGCCCGACGCGTCCATACCGGGGCCGGCTGCCGGACAGTCCAGGACGATCAGCATCCCCAAGCTCGCGGGCGGCCGCATCTACTTCTCCTACGGCCAGAAACTCGTGTTCAAGCTGGCCACCGGCGGTCTGGTGCAACCCGCCGTGCAGAACCCGTCCGACCCCAACCGCAACATCCTCTTCAACTGGTCGGAGTTCACCCTGAACAACGACGGCCTGTGGATCAACAGCACCCAGGTCGACATGTTCTCGGCCCCCTACTCGGTCGGCGTCCAGCGCGCCGACGGCAGCGTCGCCAGCACCGGCCGCCTCAAGTCCGGTGGCTACAACGGGGTGTTCGCCGCCCTGCGCGCCCAGCCCGGCGGCTGGGGCGGGCTGATCCAGACCCGCTCCGACGGCACCGTCCTCCGGGCCCTGTCCCCCACCTACGGCCTGGAGACCGGGGCGCTCCCGGCGAACGTACTGGACGACTACATCAATCGCGTCTGGCAGAAGTACGCCACGACCACGCTCACGGTCACCCCGTTCGCCAACCAGCCGAACACCAAGTACTACGGCCGGGTCTCGGGCGGTGTCATGAACTTCACCAACTCCTCCGGGGCCGTCGTCACCAGCTTCCAGAAGCCCGACGCGCCCAGCGTCTTCGGCTGCCACCGCCTCCTGGACGCCCCCAACGACCTGGTGCGCGGGCCGATTTCACGCACCCTGTGCGCCGGCTTCAACCGGGCCACCCTGCTGACCAACCCCAACCAGCCCGACACCTCGGCGGCCGACTTCTACAAGGACGCGGTGACCAACCACTACTCCCGGATCATCCATGAGCGGATGGTGGACGGTAAGGCCTACGGCTTCGCGTTCGACGACGTCGGCCACCACGAGTCCCTGGTCCACGACGGCAGCCCCCGGCAGGCGTACGTCACCCTCGACCCGTTCTCCTGAGCGGCAGAGCCGGCGGGGTCAGCCCTGCCGGCCGGTGCCGTTGCGCCGGGCGTTGTTGTACACGCGCAGCAGATGCTTGGCGACCGGGCACGGCACCGTGTCCGCATGGCACTGCCGGCACGTGCGCAGGTGCTGTTCATAGTCGGTACGGGCTTGCTGGAGGGCATCGCCTTCAGTGGGCATCGCAGTCCTCGAAATTGCTTGCGGAGGGTTACGCGACAGAAGTGGATCATGTTACTTGTGGTACAGGAAAGTCGCGCCTCCGCACGCTCCGAGCACCCGCCTCGATTCGTGCGCACCTCCGCCTCACTGGCCGCCCAGGCCGGTCGTCGCCACGGACTTCACGATGTGCCGCTGGAAGAACAGGAAGACCACGACGAGGGGCAGCGCCGCCAGTACGGCGGAGGCCATGGACTGGGCGTACTGGATGCCGTAGGCGTCCTTCACCGAGGTGATGCCGACCGGCAGGGTCATCAGGGCCGGGTCGGACGTGGACACGAACGGCCACAGGAAGTTGTTCCAGGCGCCGATGAACACGAAGATCGCGACGGCGGCGAGCATCGGGCGGGACAGCGGGAGCAGTACCGACCAGAAGATGCGCCAGTGTCCGGCGCCGTCGATGCGTGCCGCCTCCTCCAACTCCCGGGGCAGCGAGTCGAAATGCTTCTTCAGGATGAACACCATCACCGGTGCCACGGTCTGCGGCAGGATCACCGCGGCGTAGGTGTCGAGCAGATTCAAACTGAGCATCTGCTGGAACCACGGCACGATGAGCAGCTGGGGCGGGACGAGGACGGCGGCGACGGTGAGCGCGAAGAGCTTGCGCCGGCCGGCGAAGCGGGTGCGGGAGAAGGCGTATCCGGCCATCGCCGAGACCAGGACCGTGATCACGGTGACGGCGGCCGCGATGAGGAAGCTGTTGAGCATCCACAGCGGCAGGTCGCCGCGCTTCCAGACGGCGCTGAAGCCGTCGAGGGTCAGTCCGTGTTGGGGCCAGAACCAGTGGTCGGGGTCGCTCGCGTCCTGTTCGGTCTTGAACGCGGTCAGCAGCGCCCACGCCATGGGCAGCAGCCACACCGCCGCCGTCACGGTGAGGGCGGCCAGGGCCAGCACGCGGGAGGTCCTGCCCTCGCCCAGGCTGAGATGCGTACGCCCTCGTGCGGCGTGCCGACGAACCGTCAGCTCCCGTATGTGGCCGCTTGCTTGAGGAGTCGGGCGGACGGGCAGGTGGGTGGAGGTCATGTCACTTCTCCCGGCGGCGGAGGGCGGCGTACTGGGCGGCGGAGGCGAGGACGACGAGGGCGAAGAAGATGTAGCTGATCGCCGAGGCGTAGCCGAGCCGGTAGCCCGTGAAGCCGACGTCGTACACGTACTCGATCACCGGGCGGGTGGAGTTGTTGGGGCCGCCCTTGGTGAGCAGGTAGACCTGGTCGAAGACCTTCAGCGAGGCCAGGATCTGCAGGACCGTGATGACCATGGTGATGCGGCTGAGCTGGGGCAGGGTGACCGACCACAGCCGCCGCCAGGCGCCGGCGCCGTCGATGGCGGCCGCCTCGTAGAGGTGGTCCGGGATCGACTGCAGCGCGGCCAGGTAGAGCAGGAAGTTGAAGCCGACGGTCCACCACAGGGTGGCCAGGACGATCGCCCACATGGCGACCGACTCGTCGCTGAGCCAGGCGACTTGGTCCAGGCCGAGCAGGGCCAGGAGATGGTTGTACAGGCCGAGGTCGGGCTGGTACAGCCAGAGCCACAGCAGGCTGACGACGCCGACGGGCAGCAGGTAGGGCGCGAAGAACGCCAGCCGCCACACCCACTGGCCGGGCAGTCCGGTGTGCACGAGCAGGGCCATGCCGAGGGCGACGGCGACGAGCGGCACGGTCGACAGGGCGGTGAACCACAGGGTGTGGCCGAGGGCGCGCCACATCTCCGCGTCCTTGAGGGCCTCGGTGAAGTTGTCCAGGCCGATGAAGGAGGGATCGTGGGCGGACAGGGACTGGTCGGTCAGGCTCATCCACAGCCCCTGGCCCAGCGGCCAGAGCATGAAGACGGCGAAGAGGGTGAGGAAGGGCAGGGCGAAGAGCAGGCCGGGCGGGAGCAGCCGGCGTACCGACAGGGCCCCGGGGCGGGGCGAGGCGTGGGGCGAGGACATCGTGGTGCCTCCTGCGCGGGTCGTTCGCAGCCGGGTCAGGCCGGGCTGGGCTTGGAGAGGAAGGTGTTCAGGCGCCGCACCATGGCGCGGGCCGCGCGGTCGGGGGCGAGGCCGTCGAGGAGGGCCTGCTGGAGGACCTGGGACATGGCGTTCTGGAAGTCGGATCCGGCGCCGGCGAACCAGACGGCCGGGTCGAGCACTACATGGCTCTGCGCCTGCACGTAGTGGGCCTGCGGCTTCAGCGCCTCGTACTGCTGGGTGCGGGTGGCGGGCCGGTAGGACGGGATGTGCCCGGCGGTGGCCCAGATCTGGCCCGCTTTGAGCAGGGCGGCGACCGCCTGGTGGGTGCGGCGGCGGCGCTCGGCGTCCGGGTCGGGGTGGTGCGGGAGGACGAAGGCGTGGGAGTCGGCGTACACGGCGGGGGTGCCGAACACCGTGGGGAAGGGGGCCGCTCCGACGTTCTCGTCCGCGGCACGGAAGGTGCCGAGCTCCCACTCCCCCGAAAGGATCATCGCTGTCTGCCGGTTGGCGAAGGCGGCGATGGCCGCGGTGTAGTCCAGCCGGCGGGGATTGACCGTGCCGTCGACGAGCTGGGCCATGAAGGCGATCACCTCGGCCATGCGGTCCACGTCGACCTCGGCGGGGCCGCCCTCGGGCAGCCGGAAGACTCCGCCGGTCTGCCGGTACAGGCCGTAGAACAGGCGCCAGCCCTGGGCGGTGTCGGTGACGTAGCCGAAGGCGATGCCCTGCTCGCCGGAGGCCTTCGCGAGTTCCTTCGCGGCGGCCAGGAAGTTGGCGGGCGAGTCGAAGGCTCCGGTGTCCAGGGCGCCGTCGCTGGTCAACAGCCCTGCCTTGGCGGCCGGTTCGGGGTGGAAGAAGACGATGAAGGGGTGCGTGTCGAGCGGGATGGCGTAGGTCTTGCCGTCGAACCGGGTGCGGGACCACACGGCCTCGGCGAAGTCGTCCTGGCCCACCCCGTACTCCGCCAGGGCGTCCAGGTCCCAGGGGTCCAGCAGGCCGGTGGGCGCGTATCCGGCCAGCCGGGACATGTGGGCGACGGCCACGTCCGGGCCCCGGCCGCCGGCTGAGGCCATGGCGAGCTTGGTGTAGTAGGGGGTGCCCCACTCCAGGACGGTGCGTTCGATGCCGGTCCCGGGCATGTCGGGACCCGCGGCGCGCACCATGTCGTTGAGCAGGCCGCCGTCGGCGCCGCTGAACAGGTCCCAGAGGCGGACGGTCGAGTCGTCGGCGGCGAGCGCGGATCCGCAGCCGCTGAGCGCGCCGGCGCCGAGGACCGCGGCCCCGGAGGCGAGGGCGCCGGTGAGCAGGCGGCGCCTGCTCGGTCCGGGGCGACCGACTGGTGCGGGCAGGCCGGTCATGGGGCTCCTTCCCCGGGGCGGCGGCAGGGGGTGGGCGGGTGCTTCACCCGCTGCCGCCGCCGTCCGGTATTACATCGATGTAATTGACGGGCGGGGTGCACTGCTTGCGAGGTGTGCGCGAGGGGGTTACGGCTCCTGTTCGAAGGCCGCCCGGCGCAGTTGGGCCTCCCGCAGCCGCGCGGTGTCGACCTTGTCGGTGCGGTCGAAGCGGTAGACCCCGTTGCGTTCCTGGAAGACGTCGGTGAGCTGGGTGTAGCAGTAGCCGAACATGTCCGGGTCGGCCAGCAGGACGCCGGCGAGCCCGGCGAAGCGGTCGAGGAACTCCTCGGCGGTGCGCGGCCGTTCGCCGTACCCCCAGGAGCTGTCCGGCTCGTTGCCCGCCGCCGCGGCCGCCTGCGGATCCCACCAGATGCCGCCGAACTCGCTGCAGAAGTACGGCTGTCCGCGGTAGGTCACCGACCAGGGCCGTCCGTCCGGCGCCCGGTTGATGTACGGCCGGTCCTGCGCCAGGCCCGCCATCGTCTTGGCGAAGGCGGCCGGGTCCTGCTCGTAGCAGTGCGAGTCGTACACGTCGGTCTCCGCCACCCGATGCGCGTAACCGGAGGCGTCGATCACCGGGCGGGTGGGGTCGGCCTGCTTGGTGGCCAGGAACATCGCCCGCGTGACGTCGTCGAGTTGGGTGATGCGGTCGTGCAGGTGCTGGTACGTCTCGTTCAGCGGGCACCAGCCGACGATCGACGGGTGGGAGTAGTCCCGCTCCAGCGCCTCCAGCCACTGGGCGACGTAACTGGCGTCGGGGCGCTGGTTGTCGTCGCGGACGCCGACCTCGCAGCCCCAGTCGCCGAACTCGCCCCAGACCAGGTAGCCGAGCCGGTCGGCGTGGTAGAGGTAGCGCTCCTCGAAGACCTTCTGGTGCAGCCGGGCGCCGTTGAAGCCGGCGCGCAGGCCCAGTTCGATGTCCCGGACCAGGTCGGCGTCGCTCGGAGCCGTCATCAGGCCGTCCGGGTAGTAGCCCTGGTCGAGGACGAGGCGCTGGAAGACGGGAGCGCCGTTGAGCAGCAGCCGCTTGCCGTGCAGGGCGACCGAGCGCAGTCCGGCGTAGGAGCGTGCCGTGTCGACGACCGTGCCGTCGGCGGCGAGGACTTCCAGGGTCAGGTCGTACAGGTGGGGATCCTGCGGAGACCAGACGCGCAGGCGGTCGGCGGGCAGCGGCAGGACGAGCCGGGGGCACAGGTCGAGGTCCGCGCGGGCCTCGGCGGCGGTGATGTCGCCCTGGCCGTCGGAGAGCGTGGCGCGTACGCGGTGGCCGGGCGCATTGGCGGTCAGCGGCAGTTCCAGGAAGAAGGAGCCGGAGGCCAGGTCGGGGGTGATGCGCGGGCGCTTGAGGGCGACCGTGCGCGGTACGGCCTCCAGCCACACGGTCTGCCAGATGCCGGTGGTGCGGGTGTAGTGGCAGTGGGAGTTGGCGTACCAGGTGGCCTGCTTGCCGCGGGCCTGGACGCCGTGGCGGCTGTCCCGGGCGCGTACGACGATCGTCAACTCCTCGCCGGGTACGGCGATCTCACCGAGGTCGGCGGTGAAGGGGGTGAAGCCGCCGCGGTGCCGGGCGACTTCGCTGCCGTTGGCCCACACCGTGGTGTCGTGGTCGACCGCCCCGAAGTGCAGCAGGACCCGGGCGTCGGACCAGTCGGCGGGCACGGTGACCGTTCTGCGGTACCAGACGGCCTCCAGGAAGTCCGTCTCCTCGACCCCGGAGAGCACCGACTCCGGGCAGAAGGGGACGACGATCGTGCCGGCCAGGTCGCGTGCGAGCAGGCCGCGCTCCAGGCCGGTGTCCGAGCGGTCGATCTCGAACTGCCATTCACCGTTGAGATTGAGCCAGGTCGCACGGACGAACTGCGGCCGGGGGTGTTCCGGGCGGGGCAGGTCCGGGAGGTGCGGGACGGGCATGGTGCTCCTTGCATCGAGAGTCCGGTCGGTGCGAGGCACATGTCACCATGGGATTTACATCGATGTAAACACCCGTGCGGCGACCAGTCCGATACAAGGGTGCGGAAACCGCTTTCTGACGGTCGGTACGATCATGCCGACCGAAAGGAACAGGAGACAGCGTGGCGGCCAGACCAAGACTCAAGGACGTGGCGGAGTACGCCGGGGTCTCCCCCAAGACCGTCTCCAACGTGATCAACGACTTCGAGCACGTCTCGGAACAGACCCGCACCGCCGTCCGCGAGGCGATCGACGCGCTGGGCTACCGGGTCAACATCGCGGGCCGCCAGCTACGGCAGGGCCGGACCGGCATGATCACCCTCGCCGTACCGGAACTCGACGTCGCCTACTTCTCCGAGCTGGCCAAACACGTCATGACCGAGGCCGACCGCCGCGGCCGCACCGTCCTGCTCCACCAGACCGGCGCCGTGCGCGAACGCGAGCTGGCCGCCCTGCGCGGCTTCGACACCCAGTTCTCCGACGGCCTCATCCTCAGCCCGCTCGCCCTCCTCCCCCACGACCTCGCCACCCGCGACCGACGCCTGCCCGTCGTCCTGCTCGGCGAACGCTCCGCCGAAGGCAGCACCGACCACGTCGGCATCGACAACACCAGGGCGGCCCGCGACGCCACCGAGCACCTGCTCGCCCGGGGCCGGCGCCGCATCGCCGTGATCGGCGGCGCCGTCCGCGGCCGCCAGGGCACCGACCGGCTGCGCACCGACGGCTACCGTGAGGCCCTCGGCGCGGCCGGTCTGCCCTTCGACGCCGACCTGGTGGTCCCGGTGGAGGCCTACCACTGGCAGGACGGGGCCCGCGCCGCCGCGGCCCTCATGGAGCGCGCCGCTCCCCCGGACGCCCTGCTGTGCCTCAACGACCACATGGCACTGGGCGCCCTGCGCGCCCTGCACGAGTGGGGCCGCTCGGTCCCCGGCGACCTCGACGTCGTCGGCTTCGACGACATCGAGGCCACCCGCTTCAGCGTGCCCTCGCTGACCACCGTCGCACCGGACAAGCAGGAGATCGCGCGTGCTGCCGTCTCCCTGCTGCTGGAGCGGATCGACGACCCGGACGGGAGCCCGGTACGGGATCATGTGGCCGGGCACCAGGTCATCGTGCGGGAGAGCAGCGGGGGCTGACGGGCGGCGTCGGGCGGACCCGGATCCTCAGCCGTACGGAAGCAAAACTCGCCTGACGCGGTCTACGCCCAGACGAGGACACCCCCCTCGCGTGCGCCCCCTCGCGCTTCGGTGCGCGGGCACCGATGGCCGAATTCCCGCCACCCGTACGGCACTTCGCGCCGCAGTGGGTAGTGACATCACGGTGGGCATCGGGGCGGCGTAGGGGGGGCTGACTATGGCGCGCCTGTGGGGGACGTCCGGCACCGTCGAGTCACGTCGCGCGAGGCGGCGGCAGACCGTACGCCTGCTGCGCGCCCGAGGGCTGTACGGGCCCCGGTTCCGCGACGTACTGCCGGCGCTCGCAGTCGTGGTGGCCGCGGTGTGCGCCCTCGTGGCGCTGCTCACCTGGGGTTACCGCGCCGCGGGGATCGCCGTGCCGCTCGCCGGTGCCCTGATCATCGCCTGCGCGGTGACGCTCTGGGTACGCCGTCAACGCCCAGGGGCCCGTCGCCGCCTTGGGTACTACACACCGGACGACCTTCTGGAACTCGACACCGAGGGCCTCGCGCTCGCCGTGGCGCGCATGCTGCGCCGGGACGGTTGGCGGGTGCGGCTGATACCCGCCCCGGACCGGCCACGGGTGTGCGCGCGCAACACCCACGGCCGTCACCTGGACGTGGCCTTCCGCCCGGTGGCCGAGCCGCTGCCCGACGAGGAGGCGCCGCATCCCCCCACGCCCCGAGGACAGACGAACGAGGAGGGCCTGCGCCTCGTCGTGCACCGCGGCACCTTCGCGGCCCGCGACCGGCGGTGGGCCCGGCGGGAGGGCCGCACCTGTTTGCTCGACGGCTCCGCGCTACGGCGCTGGGGGGCGGGCGAGCCACTGGGCGACCTGCTCCACGAAGAGGCCTGAGATGGAGCGGGCGACAGCGCGTCCGGGGCGGGGCGGCGCCCGTTCGCCGGTTGCCGTGCGGCAGGATGAGCGGCATGAGCGTAGTCAAGATCAACGTACTGACCGTGCCGGCCGAGCAGCGCGAGACGCTGGAGAAGCGCTTCGCCTCCCGTGCGCACGCCGTGGAGAGCTCCGACGGGTTCGAGTGGTTCGAACTCCTGCGCCCCGTCGAGGGCACCGACAGCTACCTCGTCTACACGCGCTGGCGCGACGAGGAGTCCTTCCAGGCGTGGATGGAGGGCCCGATGAAGGCAGCCCATCAGGGCGGCGCCGCGGAGGGCGCCGAGCGCCCCCGGCCGGCGGCCAGCGGGTCCACGCTGTGGTCCTTCGAGGTCGTCCAGCAGGCGGCACCCAAGACGGACTAGCGTCCACGGGGACGGCGCCGCGCTGCTCGTGCCATGGCGTCAGGCGCCGACCCTCTCGGCGGCCGGAGCCCGCTGGGCCTCGTGGCGGAGCGCCATGCCGGTGGCCAGGGCGCCGAGCCCTTCCCACAGGCCGACGCCCAGGAACCCGGCAGGTGCCCGCCCGCCGATCACGGCGAGCGTGAAGACCGTGCACGTCAGCAGGCGGAAGGGAACGGTCCAGCGGAAGAACGCCTTCCAGTCCGAGCAGGCGGCCAGCACGTAGTACACGCCCATGTTGACCGCCGCCATGGAGGAGGCGGTCACGAAGACCAGGGTGTGGTCCCCCTCCGGGCGCTCGGAGCCCTCGGGGTCCGTGAAGCCCATGACGGTCAGGAGGGCATCCGGGGCGATCAGTCCCACGACACCCAGGAGGGCGGCCAGGGCGCCGAACACGGCCATGGTCCAGCCGGACGGGGAGCGGGGTGCGAACCGCATGGAAGTCCTCCTCTGCGCAAGGGCGTTGGGCCTGGGGCGGTACCGTACTCGCGGCCTGAAGCCGACCTACCCCCGCCCTCGGACTCCCGGCACAATGGGCGCTGCCCGTTTCCCGCAGGCGGCACCGGCACGCCGGGGGAAACGTCGCGTCACACCGGCAGCACCGCACCGGAACCCGGCACACCTGGCCAACCATCCAACGGTCATCGGGGAGTTGTGGGCGATGAGAACACGCCGTACCGCCATGGGACGTCTCCGGTCGACCGCCTGCGCGCTGAGCCTGCTCGTCGGGGCCGCGCTCACCGTGTCCGGAACCGGCACGGCACAGGCAGCGCCCACCGCACCGGCACGCGCCGCCTCGGCCGTCGCAGCCCTGGACATCGCCGGGACGGCCTGGGCCGAGGACCAGCGCACGGGAACGCTGCGGATCCACGCGGACGCCACGGTGACGGACACCGATCTCGCCCGCCTCCACCGGCTCGCCGCCCGTTCCGCCGGTGCGATCACCGTCGAACGGCAGGACGGCCGGCTGCGGACCCTGCTGTCGGGCGGTGACGCCGTCTTCTCCTCCGGCGTGCGCTGCTCGGCGGGGGTCAACGTGCGCAGCGGCACCACGTACTACTTCGTCACCGCGGGCCACTGCACCAGCTCCTCGGGCACCTGGTACACAAGTTCCGCCTATACGACGGCGATCGGCCCCACCACCGGCACCAGTTTCCCGGGCAATGACTTCGGCGTCGTCCGCTACGCCAACACGACCGTGCCGCGCCCCGGCACCATCGGAACCGTCGACATCACCGGCACCGCGACCGCCTACGTCGGCCAGAGCGTCTGCCGCCGTGGCGCGACCACCGGCGTCCGCTGCGGCGTGGTCACCGCACTGAACGCCACCGTCAACTACGCCGGCGGCCAGATCGTCCACGGCCTCATCCGCACCAACATCTGCGCCGAGCCCGGCGACAGCGGCGGCCCTCTCTACGCCGGTGACAAGGTCATCGGCCTTCTCTCCGGCGGCTCCGGCAACTGCACCACCGGCGGGACCAGTTACTACCAGCCCATCCAGGAGCCCCTCGCCGCGTACGGGCTGTCCGTCTACTGACGTAGGGGCCGGGTCAGGGGTGTCTCCGGGGTGACCCCGATGTCCTGAGGTCACTCGCCGGTCGAGGATATGAACCATGATCACTCCCGAGCACCCCACCCTCAGCCGCCTGCTCGGCCCCGCCGTCTGGGGGGCCGTCGTCCTGGCGGTGAACGCGGCCCTGTGCTCTCCTCTCGACACCGATCCTCAGCTCAGTCCGCTGTCGCTGACCGTCAGCGACTTCGCCGCGCTGGACCGCGGGGGGCCCATCGAGACGACCATGGCGTTGCTGGGTGGGATGTCCCTGCTCCTGCTGGTGGTCGCGCGCGGGCGAGTCAGGGCCGTGCGCGGGCTGCCGTCCCTTCTGCTGGCGGTCTGGGGGCTCGGGCTGCTGCTGGCCGCGGTGGTGCCGACGGACCCGCTGACCACGGAGTTGAGCGGGTCTGCCTCTATCCATCGGTATGCCTCGGTCGCGGCGTTCGGTGCGCTGCCGGCCGCCGGTCTGCTCCTGGCGCGGCGCCTCAGGTCGGATCCGCGGGCGGCCGGCACCGTCCGATGGCTGCGCGGCTCGGCGTGGGCCGCGATAGCCGGGGCCGCGCTGATGGCCTACTCGGCCGGTCCGGGCGGCCGGGAGCTCATCGGCCTGGTGGAACGCCTGCTGCTCGGCAGCGAGGTGGTCATGCTCGGCGTACTGGGCCGGTTCATACACCGGCAGCCGACGGCTTCCGCTTCTGGGCTTCGCCACCGGAGCGGTCGGCTTCCTGCCAGCGGCGTGGGCTCCTAGAAGGACACGTCGAAGTAGTCGATGTCGGTGATGTCGACTTCGAGGTTGTCGGCGCGGCGTCCGCTGTCCTTGAAATAGATCTCCTGAAGTCCTTCGGCGACGATCCCGCGCAGTTGGGCATCCGCGGCGCCTTGCCGGCGGGCGTCGAAGAGGCGGTGGGCGTACTCGGGCGGCAGGTGGACGGTCAGGCGGCGCATGCGGGGATCGTCAGTGGTGCCGACGGGGGCGGTGTAGCCGAACCGGGCGCGTGTCTCGATGGTCAGGCCGGTGCTGGTGGCCGCCTTCTTGCGGGCCTGCTGCCGCACGCGCGGCTGCCACGCCTTGGCGACCTCCCGCTCCAGCGCCGCCTTCAGCGCGGGGCGTGGGTGCTTGGCGGTCCCGGCGAGGTAGCGCTCCACCTGGCGCCGCGAGATGCCAAGACGGCGCGCCACGGCCTTCGTGGAACCCTTCTCCGCCCGGGTCAGCAGCCGCATCTGGGCGGCCGGTGTCTTCGGCGGCGGCTTGGTGACGTGTTCGAGGTCGGCGCGGTCCAGGGCGTCGTCGATGTCCCCCACCGGGCTACTCCCCTTCCTCGAGGACGGCGTCGCCGCCCTTGATGTGGCGGGCCGGGTTGAAGCCCTGTTCCATCAGGTCGACCGCCCAGAGCATCGACTGGACGCCCTCCAGTTTCGCCAGCCCCGGGGTGGGCCCGAGCCGGAAGCCGCCGGGCTGGGGCTTGCCGGAGGCCGCGTACGGCAGGAAGTCCAGGGGGCTCGGGCCGGGTGAGGGGTAGACGACGCAGTCCGACAGCACGGCGAGCGGGTATAGGCCCGTCAGTTTCGCCATGTTCAGCAGCTTGCGGTGCATGTTGACGCGGGCCTTGCTAATGACCGCGGCGCGGATGTCGGGGCGCCAGGTAGGGCGTTCCAGAGCCGGCCAGCGCTCGCCTTCCTTGTAGTGCCTGCCCTGGGGGCGCTCGCGCAGTTTGCCCACGCCGCCCTTGACCGTGGCCTTGATCGCGGTCAGTACGGCGGTCAGCGCCGGGTCGATGTCCTTGTGCCGTTCCATCGCGGCCAGGAAGTCGCTGTCGGAGAGGTCCTTGGTCACGCCGAGGTCGGCGAGGGTGTCGACGTAGGCGTTCTTGAGCCGGTCGTGCCAGGGGTCCAGGTAGGCGCCGGTCTCGCGCCGCAGGTACGCCTCCAGCGGCTGGACGTTGTACCCCAGCTCCTGGGCGTAGGCGACGGTGTGGGTCTGATACCAGGCCGGGCCCTGCGGGCGCTCTCCCGTCGGTGTGAACGGACTGGGCAGGCGGGGGTCCAGCTCGACATGGCTCAGGTCCACCAGCCAGGAGCCGGGAATCTTCGGGTTGAAGGCGGGGGCGTGGAAGTGGTCGGGGGCGGACAGGCCGACGACCAGGCGGGCCGCGGCGGCGAGGAACGCCGTGTTGAGGTCCAGGCCGACCGCGTGCGGCAGCGTGCACTCGTCGTCGGTGAGCAGGTCCACGGGCCGGACCCACTGGTACGCCTCCTCGTCCAGGAACCCGCCCCGCCAGCCGGAGTTGACGACGACCGGGTGCTCCTGGGTGGCCTCCGGCGGCGCGGGGTCCATCGGCTGCGTGCCGAGGCTGCCGGGGTTGTGGCCGGAGGTCCAGTTGCCGGTCGTCCCGTCCCGCTCGGGGCGGGTGGGCGGGCGCAGCGCGGTCATCAGCTCCAGCCCGGACACGGCCGTCGATCCGCGCGGGGTGATGACCCGCTGGGCGTACAGGCCCAGGACGCGGGCGATGTCGGCCGGCGCCATGTCGGCCACGCCGGGCCAGGACCGCTCGTCGAGTGCCTCCCACGGCAGGGTGGCGAACTGCACGCACTGCCGCGCGCTCCCCTGAGCCTTGCGGTAGACCCGCGCCCACGGCCCGAACCCGCGCTGCGTCAGCTGCCACTTCGCCTTCACCACCTGCCGGACGACGGGGTGGTCGTCGGGCAGGCGCAGGTTGCGGCGGTCCTCCAGCCGTTCCGGAAGCCCGAACCGCACGGCGGCCTCGGCGGTGAGCGCGATCAGCGGGTCGGCGTCCTTGCCGTGGCGGTGCAGCTTCGGCGCGCCGAGGCCGGACTCGCGCAGGGTCCACTCCACCAGTTCCGGGAAGGTGGTCGCGGGGCAGTCCAGGACGATGCCGCCCACGCAGTAGGCGGATCCGTCGCCGTCCACCACCGCGAGCGGCCCGTGCGGGAAACGCGGATCGGCGAAGGGCAGCGCGGCGGGCTGCGTGGTGGGCTGCCTCGCCGCTCGGCCCCCGGCCGCGGCCACCCGCCCGCTCGTCGGCGCCTCCAGCGATCTCGGCGGAGGCCCGGCCTGCGGCACGATCGCGGCGCCTCGCGTCCGCGGGGCGGGCGTGGGCTCGGGTTCGGGCGCCTCCGGAAGCGAGGGCGTCGGCGGGGCGGGGCGCTGCGCGGCCGCGGTGACACTGGGGGCGGGGACGGGGGCGGGGGCGGGGTGCCTCTCGGCCCAGCCGTCCAGGAGCCGCTTGTAGGCGGCGAGCCGGGGGCCTCGGGGCTCACTCCGGCCGTTCTCCCAGTTCTTCACGGTCTGTTCGGTCACGGCCAGCGCCTTCGCCGTACGCGCCTGGGTGATACCGGCGGCCTCACGCAGCCGTACCCGCTCCGCGGGCGGCGGCAGTTGCGGCTCCTCCTCCAGCAGTGCTTCCACGGACAGGAGCAGCTCTTCCTCGGATGCCATGCGCGCCCACCTCCGCGGCGACCCTAACAGTTTTACCCTCCCATTTAACCCATGTGACAATCTGTTCGATGATCGTGGCGCAGGACCCTCAGGCGTGTTCCCCCTGGCGTACGAGAGGATCGACGCCGCAAGGCCCGGGGGCACGGCACGCGAGAGAGGGACCGAAGAAGGCGGTGCAGCCGTCGCTGCGCATCGGCCCGCCGCCCCAGGAGGGTGAGGAGGAGTCACGGCTCCTGCTGCGCTTCGCTTCACCGCGCGACCCTCAGACGGTCGCGGCCTGGGTGTCCTTCAACGTGATCGACACCGAGCGGCAGGACTGGGCACGCGGCTGGGCGAAGCTGAAGGCGTTCACCGGACGAACCGGTCACGCCCGTGTCCCGTACGAGCACAAGGAGGGCGCCTACCCGCTCGGGCAGTGGGTCGCGGAGCAGCGACGGACGTACGGGGCCGGGCAGCTGAGCGGCCTGCGGGCCCGGCGGCTGGAGCAGCTGGGCATGGTCTGGAGCCTGGCGGACGAACGCTTCCAGGAGAACCTGGCGGCGGCCCGCGTCTACTACGACGAGCACTGGACCCTGTGCGCGCCCCGCTCCGCGACGGCCCTGGACCGCCCGCTGGGGCAGTGGCTGTCCAACCTCCGCCGTCCCGGCGCGCTGGCCGAACACCCCGACTGGGAGGAGGCGTTGCGGGCCGTCGACCCCGACTGGAACCCCCCGTGGCCCACCGACTGGCAACGGCACTACGCCGCCGTACGTGAGCTCCTGCGCGAGGAGGACCGGCCCGAGCTGCTGCCTGGCGTCACCTGCCACGGGATGGACGTAGGGAAGTGGCTCCACAAGCAGCGCCGGCCCGCGGTGTGGCAGGCGCTGGCGGCCGGGCAGCGCGAGCGCCTGGAACAGCTCGGCATCGCACCGTTCCCGCCTGAGCCGCAGGCTCCCGCCACGCACCGCAAGGGCGGCGCCGGTGCTTTCGAGCGGGGCCTCGCGGCCCTGGCGCAGTACCGGGCGCGCACGGGTTCCCTGACGGTTCCCCGGGCCCATGTGGAGCGGCTTGACGACGGCACCGAGGTGAAGCTCGGCGTATGGCTGACGAACACCAAGACCAGGCGGGCGCAGCTGAGCACCGACCGACGTCAGGCGCTGGCCGACCTCGGCCTGGACTGGGCGGCACACTGACCGGCCGCCCCCGTACCCCACGTAGGAGCGGCCGGGCGGGTGCCGTGAGTGCCGGGCGGCCAGTCCTCGCGTCCGAAGGTCACGTGACCTTCGGCAGGGTCCGTGGCGGGGCGACGGCACGTAGCCTGGAGCGCCTGGCTCGGGGAGGAACGATGGCGACACCGGGGCTGAGCGCCCGCCGCACGAGCCCTGGCACGGACTCCGCGCCTGGGGCGCCCCCACGGCCCGTCCCCTGGGTCGCGCCCCTGCTCTACCTCGCCGTCCTCCTGGCGGGCCTGACCGCCGCGGCCCACAACGGTTCCCTCGCCACCGCCCCTACCGCCGCCTTCGTCGCAGGACTCCTGCTGCTCCTCCTGCTGGAGCGCATACCGGTCCCGTCCCGGTCCCTGGCGCTGCTCGGGGCCCGTCTCGGCCTCATCGTCGCCGTCACCGCACTCGACGACTCGGGCCTGTCCCGCGCCCTGCTCGTCCTGGTCCCTTTCACCGCCTACTTCGCCTTCGGCCGTACGGCGGCGCTCGCCCTCGCCGGCGGCTGCGTGGCCGTGGTCCTCGCTCTCTACACCCTGTCCGACCCCGCCTGGTACGCCGACCCCGCCTACGTCTCCGATCTGCTCATGCTCCTCATCGGCCTGGTCCTCGCCCTCGCCATGGCCGCGGTCGCGATCGGCGAGCAGCAAGGCCGGGCCCGGCTGGAGGAGTACGCGGCACGGATCGCCGAACTGTCCGCCACCGCGGAACGCAACCGGCTGGCCCGCGACATCCACGACAGCCTCGGGCACCATCTCACCGCGGTCGCCGTCCAGTTGGAGAAGGCCGCCGCCTTTCGCGGCCACGATCCGGACGCCGCCGACCAGGCCGTGGCGGACGCCCGGCACTCGGCGGACCGCGCGCTGGAGGACGTACGGACATCGGTGCGCGCCCTGCGCGACGACCGTTCCGCACCCCTCCCGCTGCCGTCCGCGCTGGCCGACCTCGTACGTCAGCTGGACGACGGCCGCGTCGAGGTGTCCCTGCGCGTCGACGGAGAGCCCTACGACGGCCCCGCCGGGCCTGCGCTCACCACCCTCTACCGCGCCGCCCAGGAAGCGCTCACCAATGTGCGGCGGCATGCGGACGCGCGGCGGGTGAGCGTGGTCCTGACGTTCGGCGCGGACAGCGCGCGTCTCGTCGTGGCGGACGACGGGCGCGGGTTCCGGCCCGGGGCCGTCACGGGTTTCGGGCTCCTCGGCATCCAGGAGCGGACGCGGCTGGTCGGCGGCACGGTCGAGATCGACAGCGCCCCGGGGGCGGGCACGCGGATCACCGTCGAGGTCCCCCGCACCGGAACGGAGACGGACGCATGACCGACAATCCGAAGTCCCTGCCCGTGTCCGTCCTCGTCGTCGACGACCAGCAGCTGGTGAGGGACGGCATCGCCTCACTGTTGGGCATCCAGCCCGGCATCGTGGTGGCGGGCACGGCGGTCGACGGCGCGGACGCGGTCGAGAAGACGCTGGCGCTCGCGCCGGACGTGGTGCTCATGGACGTACGGATGCCGGGCATCGACGGCGTAGAGGCGCTGGCGATCCTGCGGCGGCGGGGCTGCACGTCCAAGGTCGTCATGCTGACCACCTTCGACGACGAGGAGTACGTGGTCGAGGCGCTGCGGGCGGGCGCCGGCGGCTACCTGCTCAAGAACCTGCCCGCGGCGCAGCTCGCCGACGCGGTGCGGCTGGCACACGCCGGGGTCACCCAGCTCGACGCCGCGGTGACCGCTCACCTGACCCCTCCCCCAGCCCCACGGCTCCCATCCGCCCCTCCTCCCGGCGCCACCGGACTGACCGCCCGCGAGATCGACGTACTGCGCCTCCTCGCCGACGGCTCGACCAACCGCGAGATCGCCGCCCGCCTCTTCCTCAGCGAGGGAACCGTCAAGAACCACATCTCCCGCGTCCTGTCACGCCTCGGCCTGCGCGACCGCACCCAGGCCGCGCTGTACGCGCGCGACCAGGGGCTGCTGTGACAGGAGTGGCCGAGCACGAGCACGGCCGATGAGTTCCGGGCGGGCCGGGAGTCTGTACCCGTGACCGTCGTGGCGGCGTCGTTACGACGCTGCCCGCCACGCGACCCCACGGAGGACACCATGACGACCACTCCTAGTGACCCGACGCCCGGCCGTCCGCCCGTGGTGGACCTGGCCACCTGGCAGGCCGCCCGGGACGAGCTGCTGGTCCGCGAGAAGGCCCACACCCGCGAGGGTGACGCCATCGCCGCGGCCCGCCGCCGGCTGCCGATGGTGGAGTTCGACGGGACGGCCGAGGTCGTCGGACCCGACGGCCCGGTCCCGTTCCTGGACCTGTTCCAGGGCCGCGACGAGCTCGTCGTCTACAAGCACATGTGGTACGACGGTGCGCCGCCCCAGGGGCAGTGCGAGGGCTGCACCACCACGGCCTGGCATCTGAAGGACGCCGTCTACCTCAACGCCCGCGGTGTCTCGTTCGCGCTCGTGACCACGGGCGCGTGGGAGGAGGTGGCCGCCTTCGTCGGGTTCATGGGCTACACCCAGCCCTGGTACTCGGTGCGCGGCGTGGAGGAGCCGGTCGGCGGCGCCATGGGCTACCTGACCAGCTACCTGCGCGACGGCGACCGCGCGTTCCTCACCTACTCCACGACGGGCCGCGGTACCGAGCGGGCGAATGGGTCCATCGGCCTGCTCGACATGACGCCCTACGGCCGCGGCGAGGCCTGGGAGGACAAGCCCGAGGGCTGGCCCGAGGGGGACGTCCCGTGCTGGTCGTGGCGGTCGGACGCGGACGGGAACGCCACCTGGGGCCCGACCAGCCGCCCCGTTCCGCAGTGGAGCCGCCCCGGCGCCGGCCCCGTACAGACCCTCGGTCGGCACGGCTCCTGCCATTGATCAACATTCGTCGCACGAAGATCCACCACGGGCCGCCAAGCTGTGCTACCGTTTTCTTCGTTGCAGTTGTGGTACCCATGAACCTATGTGCGCCTGACGGGAATGTTTCTCCTTCGGGCGCATATTTAGTTTTTACCGGCATCTCCGGATGGGCCCTCTGCCTACCCAGAAGGAGAACGTCATGGCACAGGGAACCGTGAAGTGGTTCAACGCCGAAAAGGGTTTCGGCTTCATCGAGCAGGACGGCGGCGGCCCCGACGTCTTCGCCCACTACTCGAACATCGCGACGCAGGGCTTCCGTGAGCTCCAGGAAGGCCAGCGGGTGACCTTCGACGTCACGCAGGGCCAGAAGGGCCCCCAGGCGGAGAACATCGTCCCCGCCTAATCGGCCGGACGCGTATCCGCTCGACCGGGGTCCGCACCGCTTGGTGCGGACCCCGGTTTTGTGCTGTTTCCAGGAAGGCAAAGAACTGCATGTCCCGTAGGCCCCAGAAGCCGAACCGGCGCGTCTCGTCCCCCGTGCCGTCCGCGTCGTCGCCCAGGGAATTCCGGCTGCCGGAAAACACGACACCCGCCCTGCCCGCCGTCGAGGACTTCGCCGGTCTGGACATGCCCGCGGGGCTGCTGAAGACCCTCACCGCGCAAGGTGTCACCACCCCCTTCCCCATCCAGGCCGCCACGCTGCCGAACTCGATCGCCGGCCGCGACCTGCTAGGACGGGGACGCACCGGCTCCGGCAAGACCCTCGCGTTCGGGCTCGCCCTGCTGGCCCGTACGGCCGGACAGCGCGCGGAGCCCAAGGCGCCCCTCGCCCTGGTGCTGGTGCCCACCCGTGAACTCGCCCAGCAGGTGACGGACGCGCTGACGCCCTACGCGACGGCGGTGAACCTCCGCCTGACCACCGTCGTCGGCGGCCTGTCCATCACCAAGCAGGCCAATGCGCTCCGGCGCGGCGCCGAGGTGCTCGTGGCGACTCCGGGCCGCCTCAACGACCTGGTGGACCGCGGGGACTGCGTGCTCGGCAGCGTCGGCATCACGGTGCTGGACGAAGCCGACCAGATGACCGACATGGGCTTCCTGCCGCAGATCACCAAGCTGATCCAGCAGGTGCGGCCCGACGGACAGCGCATGCTCTTCTCGGCCACCCTGGACCGCAACATCGACCGCCTGGTGCAGCGCTTCCTCACCGACCCCGTGGTGCACTCCGTGGACCCGTCGGCGGGCGCGGTGACCACCATGGAGCACCACGTGCTCCACGTCCTGGACGAGACCGACAAGAAGGCCGTCACCACGCGCATCGCGGCCCGCGACGGCCGGGTCATCCTCTTCCTGGACACCAAGCGATCCGCCGACCGGCTCACCAAGCGGCTGCTGGCCGTCGGTGTCCGCGCGGCGGCCCTGCACGGCGGCCGCTCGCAGCCGCAGCGCAACCGCACCCTGGAACAGTTCAAGACCGGCCAGGTCACCGCGCTGGTCGCGACGAACGTCGCCGCCCGGGGCATACATGTCGACGACCTCGACCTGGTCGTGAACGTCGATCCCCCCGCCGACCACAAGGACTACCTCCACCGGGGCGGCCGCACGGCCCGCGCCGGCGGTTCCGGCAGCGTGGTCACGCTGGTGCTCCCCGAACAGAAGCGGGACGTCACCCTGCTCATGTCGGACGCGGGCATCCGCCCCCGCACGGCCCGCGTCACCTCCAGCGACGCGGCCCTGGCCACCATCACCGGCGCCCGCGAGCCGTCCGGCGTCCCCGTCACCATCGCGGTACCCGAGCCGGCCACGCCCGCGGCGTCCCGCCCGGCCCGGAAGACCGCCACCGAGCCCGGCAAGCGGTCCGCCCGCAGCCGCCGTGGCGGCCCGCGCGCGGGAGCGACGACCGGCACCGCGAACGGTACGGACCGCCGAGCCGGGACGTCTGCGGGGAGTGGCGCTGCCACGACCGGCGGGCGCGGCACGGCCCGGCGCACCGGATCGGGTGCCGCCGGCGCCGCGGGAGGCCGCGGCTCCGAGGCCAGGACCACGGGCGGTACGGCGAAGGGCGCCGCCTCCGGCAAGGCCGTCCGCGCGTCCGGCGGGCGCCGGGCTACGGCGGCCGGGGGCACGGGCGGCAGCGGCAGCACCGCCGGCCGAGGCACCGGCAGCCGCGGCGCCGGCAGCCGAGGTGTCCGCCGCAATTCCGCGTCGTAGGACTCTGCTGAGCACCCACAGGGGGTGGCACGGGCGTGCGGGGCATTGCCCCCACCTGTGCTGCCCCCGTGGCGTATCCAAAGGGCGAGCCCCTCGCCGCGGGCGAGGGCGCCCGCCTGTTGATCATTGATACCGTCCCGCCATGGTTGAAGATCAGAGATCATCCAGCGCGCCGGTGACCGCGGCCGATGTCGAGCAGGCCGTGCGTCTGGCGGTTGCCGCGCTGCGGGGGGCCGAGGGGGCGGACTGGAGCGTGAAGGCCGGTTCGCTGGAGTGGGATTGCTGGGAGACCGTCGAGCATCTGGCCGACGACCTGTTTGCGTATGCCGTGCAACTGGGCCCGGCGACACCGCCGTTGGACGCCCACGTCCCCTTCGACTGGACCCGTCGGCGGCCGGGTGGGCCCGCGAACTCCGTCTTCGCGGACCGTAAGGCGGGGCCGGCCGGTCTGCTCCAAGTACTGGAAGCCTGCGGCGCCTTGCTGACGGCCATGGTCCGCACCACTCCCCCGACGGTTCGAGCGCATCACATCTTCGGCGCGGCCGATCCCGAGGGATTCGCGGCGATGGGTGTCGTCGAGACCCTGGTCCACACCCATGACGTCGCCGAAGGGCTGGGCGTGGACTGGACACCCCCGGCCGACCTGTGCGATCGCCTACTCACCCGGCTCTTCCCCGACACCCCGACCGACACAGCCCCCTGGCTCACCCTGCTCTGGGCCACCGGCCGCACCGAACTCCCCCACCGGCCCCGCCGAACCGAGTGGCGCTGGTACGGCGAGCCTCGCTGATCAGGGCGCAGCGGCTGGGCGCGGACTGCCGTGGAAGACCTGACGGGCGTGCCAGTCGCGATGGGTGTCCGCCACGGGGCGTATGCCCGGCTGTGGACCGACGAGCGGGCGGCCGGCGAGGGCTATGACGTGCTCACGGGCTGCGGGGCTGTGGCCGACGAAACCCTGCGAGACCAGGATCCGGTGGCCGTCGCCGACGCCGAGGACTCCCTTGTCGAAGAGCTTGTGGTGCAGCGAGCACAGACAGAGGCCGTTCTCGATCTCGTCGGGGCCGCCGAACGCCCACCACCGCACGTGCGCGGCCTCCAGACCGACCGGGACCATTCCGATCCTGCCGTCGTAGCCGCAAAAGGCACACCGGTACTCGTAAGCGGTCAGGACCAGTTCCCTCATGCGCCGGTCCCGCTGTCGCCGCGCGGGCGTGAGCAGCTCGGTCTCCGCGGGCTCCAGTTCCAGTCCGACGGCTTCGCACAACTCGCCGTGCAGCGAGGGCGGGAAGTGCAGGTCGAGGAGTACGCGTGCGATGCGGACGAGGAGGTTGGGGTCCCGTCGCAGGGCCGATCTGAGGTCCGGCGCGAGGCGTCCGGCGGCACGCGTTTCCCGGAGCTCTCGCAGTCCGGTTCCCGGGCTGCCGGGTCCGCGGTCGGTGTGCACCTCCCACACGCCGTCGCTGACCAGGTGGTGGAACGGATAGGCCGGTGTCGTCCGGTTGGGCGGGCCGTATTCGGTCAGGAGCCGTTGCAGGTCTTCCTCCACCGCGCTGTACCGGAGCTCACCCTCGGCGTCTTCCTGGAAGCGGCCGAGGGCGTACAGGAGCAGTAGCGGCTTATGGGGAGCGCGCGTCCCGTTCCTCGCCCACTGTCTGAGCTTCGCGGTGCGTTCGAGCCAGTCCATGGGCGGTGATCGTAGTGGCATGCTCACTTACGGTCTGTAACAGGTGTTACAGACCCTTGCGAGGCTGCTGGACCCAGGTGCTCCGGCGCTCGGCGCGCGATAACGGGCGACGGTTCTTACGCTCGTGTAGTGGCACACACCTTCGAGGAGCTGATCCAGAAGCAGCGCGCCGCGGACGAGGCGCATCGCCGGGTCGAGGCCCTGCTTGTGCAGTACGGGCCCGCGACTCACATCGGCGGCTGGTCCGGGATGCAGCGGCAGACGTACAACACCGCCTGGCGAGCCTGGCGGGACCTTGAGCGGGACGCGCATACCGCCATCGCGGAGTACGCGAGGGAGCAGGGTGCGTCCCTCAGTGGCGTGGAGGCCGAGGTGGCGGCGTCAGTGCGGAAGGCGGAGTAGCGCGCCCGCGGCCGGCCGGCGCGGCTTCAAGCGCCCGCCGGCCTGCGCAGCAGCCACTGTCCGAGTGTCCGGCGCGGGGGCCGAACGATCACGGGCCCGTGGACCTTCCGGCCGACCAGTTCCACTCGCAGCACGACCGGCGCTTCGGAGTCCGCCGGGTCGCGGCGGTACTTGATTTTGCTGTGCATGAGTTGCAGGCCGTCGGTGTCGACCACGACGCCCGGCCGCGTGACCAGCGTCAGAGCCTTTCCCGTCATCGCCACGTCGATCCGCAGGGTGTCCTGCGTGATCACGGCGTCGGTGAAGTCCAGCGTCACATCGCAGAACGTCACCGCGAGCTCCAGCCGCCGCGGCACCACCCAGCGCCCCACGCGCTCGACCGCGGCGCTGTGGACCTGTTCGATGCGCACGACATCCTTGACCGGCACACCGGTCACACCGGCCGTGGCCGACACCGGCGGCAGATCTGCGGTGAGCGGGATCAGTTCGCTCAGCGTCCGTGCCGACAGGGCGGCCTCCAGGCGCTCGTCCAGCTCGTCCGCGGTCAGCAGGCCGTCACCCGCCGCGATCCGGAGCACCTCCACGACTCGGTCCCGGTCCGCATGAGACGCGCGCAGTTCGGGCGGCGAGCCGGGCCCGGAGCCCTTCCCGGTGGGCGACATCTCTCCCGACATACTTCCGTCCTGGTCCTGTCGACACGTCTCGCGCGGCGCGGGCAGCGACGCGAGGAGAAGACTAACGCCGACGGGGCTGCGCCAAGGGTGACGTAGGCTCACCGCCGGGGAAAGGAGCTTGCCCATGACCTCCGACGGCGAGCGGACACGGATCACGGTCGACGGCGAGGAGTTCGAGGTCGTCCAGCCGCACGACAGGCCCGGCTCCTATGACCTCAGCTGGCTGACCGGACCCGACCCACAGTACGGGTTCGGCTTCCAGACCCATCCCCCGGCGCCGGTCAGCCGCGCCGAACTCGAAGAAGCCGCGCGGGACTTCCTCGCTCAGGTCGACCCGGTTACCGGCCACATCGAGTAGGTGACCAGGACGCTCTACGGGTCCCCAAGCCGCGCGGATCACTCCTCGCGCCCGCCGAACTGCCAGTCATGAACCTCGATGTCGGCATACCGGTCCGGGGTGAGGACGGCGCGTGCCGCTGCCGCATCGGGAGCCTTGAGCAGCACCGCCGTTCCGAGCCAGGTGGAGCCGTCGTCGGAGAGCAGGGGCCCGTAGGCGATGAGGTCGTTCCCTCGGTCGGTCGGCACGGCGAGGTCGGCGCCCTGCCCCTCGCCGAGGCCGAGCACCAGGTACCGGTTGCCGCCGTCCCGGCCGCCGGGGAAGTCCCACATCGTGCGCCCGAGCAGGTTCCGCCAACGGCGCACCAGCACGTCCCGGTACACACCGGCCTGATAGTTGGGCTCGTCGAAGGCGAACGCGCGGGCCGCGGCGGCATCGGGCAGATCGACGATGTGCACGCTGCCGGTCGGCGCATCGGCGCCGGCGGCGAAGGTCGGGCCGCGGGCGATCATCCGCGCCGCGTACCCGTCCATGTACGACCAGTGCTCTTCCAGCAGCTGCTCGCGCAAGGGCAGGGCGCGGGGCCGGTCGCGGTGGTAGCAGAAGTACTCCATGGCCGCAGAGCCTGTCTCACAACCCGCGGGGCATCAACCGACTTTGGCGGCGAGGGGTGGCAATGGCTTCACGCTCCTTCACCGGATCGCAGATCGTCGAGGCGCGCAAGGGCGTCCCGGGCCGCGTCCTGTTCCTCGGCGGTGAGACGAAGGGCCGCGGCCCGGGTGAGTGCGGATGCCATCGCCTCGTCGTCCCCGAGCCGCCCGGCGACGTCCGCCCGCAGCACGAGGAGCTGCAACAGCTGCACACACGTGGGCCTTGCGTCCTCCAGGCCCAGCACACGGTCGATGACCTTCGCGGCGCTCGCGGGGTCCTCCTTGGAGTCGGCGAGCAGGGAGGCGTGGTGCAGGGCGCGCGCGAAGGTCTCCTCGGGCGCGGTCCGGTGGTGCGGGTCGTCACTCGTGGGCTGCCCGACGCGGATGCAGTTTCCGCCGGGATCCTTCATGAGGAACTGCCGTACGCCGTACGACATGTCCTTCAGCGGCCCCAGGCGGGGGAGTCCACGGGTCGGGATCCTTCCGTACGCGGCCTTGAGTCCGGCCCGGAAGGCCTCGTGGAGCCCGTCGACGTCACCGGTCAGCACGTAGCAGGTACTGAACGAGTTGGCCGGGTCGTACTGCTTCATCCCGAAGAACTGCAGTTGGATCCCGCCCCGTTCGACGACCGCGTAGGGGTTGGGGCTTCGCTGCTGGAAGGTCACCTCGAAGCCGAGAGCGGTGTAGAAGTCGAGCACGGGCGGGAGGGTTCGGCACGGAAGGATCGGAATGGTCTTCTCATCCATGCCCCCATTCTAATCAAACTTGATTAGCTGTGCGGGGCGGCTTCAGGAAGAGGGACCGGCGCCGGGCACGTCGTAGTCGCTGATGACGTACAGGGCCTCGTCGTCGATCGCGTTCTCCAGCCGGTCGATGGTGATCCGTTCCGGATGGCCGTCGGCCGCGTACTCGGCTTCCGCCTTGTCCGCGTTCTCCTCTCGGGCCTGGTTCAGTTCGGCCAGCAGAGCACCGAGGGTGGGAACTTGCTCCGGAGAACGGGCGACCAGGCGCTGTCGTCGAGGCCGACCGCCTTGGTCACGGCACCGTCCCGGACCGTCACCCGATACTTGCCGAGCAGTGAGCGCTCGCCCTGCGTCGACTCCAGCGTGTAGGCGTACGCGGCGGGCTCTTCCCAGGCCGCTCGGGCCGGTGCGACTTGGCCGTTGTTCTCGTCGTCCGTTCCGCAGGCGGCCGTGATGGTCAGCAGGGCCCCCGCCAGGACGGCGGTTGAGGCGGTACGGGCGGCGCGCGGGAATGCGGGCTTCATGGCGACGGTCCCTTCGACACGGTTCCTGCTGCTACGACGCCGGTCGAGGGCGGAACGTTCAGGCGCCGGGCCGCGCACCCGGGCGAGGAGTCGTCAGCGTTCGTCCGCCCGGGACAGCGCTTCGGTGATCAGGCGGGTGGCGAAGTCACGGTCGTCGGTGAGGCGGTTGATGTGCTCCGCGAGCAGGAAGGCGGTGGCTTCGAGGGGGTTCATCTCGTCCTCGGTCCATTCCCCGTACCGCTTGCGCCACAGGTTGGGGCTCAGCCCTGTGCCGGCGGCGACGATCAGGCCGGCCATGGTGGGGATGGCCTCGGGGCGGATGCTCCTGGGCATCATGCGCATCGAGGCGACGAGGTTGGGCACGACCCGCTCGATGACGTCCTTGCCGTGCTCCTCGTACGCCCGCCGCAGCCACTGCATGTACATGTAGATGAGGGTGCAGGCTCCGTCCAGCAGGTCGGCGACCCCGCCGGGACCCAAGGACGCCGCGAACTGGTCGGTCAGTTCCTGCTGTTCGGCGTCGGTCGAGGTCTTGGCGCTGTAGATGGCTCTGAGGCGGGAGTCGACCATCATGAGCGCGGCGTCCACATCGCCGACGGGAGCGTACTGGGGGTCGCAGGGGGATGGCACAGGACGCCTCCTCGACTGACCGTGCGTAGCACACTGGGTCCGTACAGTAGCCCGCCGACGGGGCGAGGGTCTGCCGAATTCCGATGCGGGGCTTGTTCGCCTCGGATGGCTCCCCGCGTCGTCCGGGCGGACGAGGCAGGGCACGCCGAACGGCCCATCCGGGCCTGAGACATCGCGCGGCGCCGACGGCTCGGTCCGCCCGGGTCAGCCTTCCTTCCAGACGAGTACGGAGACGACCGCGCTGGTCACGGTGATCGGCACGTCGGCCTGGTTGAGGAGCCGCACGCGCATGCTCCGGCCGGACGCCAGGCGCTTGGTCAGCGGCACCACGGCGAACGTGTCACCCCCGGTCCCCACGATTTCGGCGATGGGGTGGTCCGTGCGATGCTCCGCGCCCTGGAACTCCGACATCCGGGCCTGGACCACGCACCTGTCGGGCAGGCCGTCGAAGCGCAGGCTCAGGGAGCCGGTGAAGCGGGCCGGGCCCCGGACGAAGACGCTGCCGCCCTCGCCGTGGCCGCCCGGTTCATCGGTCCACTCGGCGGTCAGCTCGACCGAGTCCCAGGCGCCCGGCGCCAGTCGGTACGGCTCCGCCAGGCCGAGGTTGACGTATTGGGGCATGGGGTCGTCATCTCCTTCCCATACGCCGGCCGGCAGGCCCAGGCATACGGCGAGGTCGCTGCGGAAGTCCTTCATGTCGAAGCCGCGGGGGTCGGGCTTCTGGTCCGACCATTCCAGATGGCCGATCGCGCTCTTCGCGCTCCAGCCGTGCGCACGGCAGATCCCCGCGGTGGCCTTGACCATGGCGACGTACTGGGCACGCGGCCACGGGTCCCGGCCGTCTCCCTCGTTCTCGCATTCCCAGCCGTAGAAGCGGCTGTTGCCGTCCACGGCGCCCGCGCTGCCCTGGTGCTCGTCGGTGGCGGGCGGGCGGGCGCCGTACGACTCGTTCATCACGGCGGCGAGTACGTCGGGGTCGCCGCCACCGGCGTGGTTGGCCCGGCCGTTGCCGGTGAGGTGGACGGTGCCGTCCTTGGTGATGCAGCCGGTGGCCAGCGGGCCGGGCAAAGCGCTGTGACCGTGGAAGATCAGGCCCACGACGTCCGTGCTCGGCCCGGTCACGGTGTGGTGGATCATCACGCCGTGCACCGGCCCCCAAGGTCCCACGTGGTTACGGTTGTTGGTCCGCCAGCCACCGACTTCACGGACGGCGCAGCCTTCGGCACGCAGTGCCGCGACCAGCCGGTCTGCTGTGAGGGGAGCGGCCATGGTCAGTCCTCCGATCTCGGTGGGGCGGTGGCTGTCCCGGTCCACGCGCGCCGGTTCGTCCCGCCCACGCCATGCCGGGGGAGACCGGTTCACCTCGAAGGTTCTTGCCCCCGACGGGTCGCAGGCACGCCAACTGGGCCGCTGCCGCAGGGCCGGAGGGATCGATCTGGGCCATCAGGGTCACAGGTCCCGTCTCTCCCGATCAGGCCGGTGAAAACTGTCACCTCCAGTGAAGCGGGATGCGCTGGGCCCCGCCCATCCCTCGTACGGCTGAATCGGGATCATGGGCGCCAGGGGTGAACCCTGGCGCCACCTGCTGATGCCCCGATGCGCCGTTACGGCTTCCGGGCGAGACCGCCGTGCTCGGCGATGACCTCCGGGGCGGGAGCGCCGGGCTCCGGGCGCCACTGCGTGACCGGGACGACGCCGGGGTCGATGAGCTCCAGGCCGTCGAAGAAGCCGGTGATCTCCTCGACGCTGCGCAGGTTGTACGGGACGGCGCCACTGTTGTTGTAGGCGTCCTGGGCCTGCTCGAAGGCCGGGTCGATGCCGCGCGAGCCGTCGTTGATGGAGAGGTGACTGCCCGGGGGCAGGGCGTCCATCAGCCCGGTGACCAGGGAGCGGGCCTGGTCGTAATCGGCGACGTGGCCGAGGATGTTACTGAGGATGAGCCCGGTGGGGCGGTCGAAGTCCAGCGTCGCGGCGGCGGCTTCGAGGATGCGGTCGGGGTCCGTCACATTGGCGTCGATGTAGGCGGTCGCGCCCTCGCGGGTGGAGTACAGCAGGGCGCGGGCGTGCGCGAGGACCATCGGGTCGTTGTCGACGTACACGATCCGTGACTCGGGGGCGAGTTGCTGGGCCACCTCGTGGGTGTTCTGGGCGGTCGGCAGGCCGGTGCCGATGTCCAGGAACTGCCGGATGCCCGCCTCGGAGACGAGGTACGTGATGTTGCGGCGCAGGAAGGCGCGGCTGGACCGGGCGATGCTGACGATGCCGGGAAAGACGGCGGTGTACGCGTCGCCGGCCTCTTCGTCGACGGGGTAGTTGTCCTTGCCGCCCAGCCAGTAGTTCCAGATCCGGGCCGAGTGCGGAACGGACGTGTCGATCTTCTGATGCTCCGCCGGTTCGGGCATCGTCACAGGGTCATTCATGAGTCGGGGCCGTCCTTCAACCAAGGCGTGGATCTTTCACCGCACAACCTACGTCCGAACACCCGTCGCATGCCCACCGGTTCAGCTTTTCGGGCACGGGGTGTCGCAACCGGTGTGCAGGACACGGAAGCGATCCGGTCGCGCCGGGTCCCGGTCCACGACCTGGATCGGCGGGCGGGCCCACTGCCACACGCCGATGTCCGCCGTACGGGAGAACTCGATCCGCCCGCGGGCGCCCTCGACCGTGACGCTCGGCCAGGCCTCGGCGATCCGCTTCCTGTCGGTGCCGTGCGAACGCAGGATCTCGGCGAGGACGGCGATCGTGTCGTAGCCCTCGAAGGCGACGAAGGAGGGCGCTGGGGCCAACCTCTCGTGCAGGGCCCTCTCGACGCGCGCACCGAGGGGGGTGAGGTGCTCGGGCAGATAGCGCAGGAAGGGGACCCCGGCGCCGTCCTCGCCCAGCAGCGTCGCCCATTCGGCGAACTCCGGCTGCCCGGCCGGGGCGCCGATCAGGACCTGGCCGAGGCGCTGGTCCCGGCGGACGGCCTGGACGAGGGATACGGCCGGTTCCGGGTGGCCGACCAGCAGGAGGAGGGCTGTCGCACCGGTCCCGGCGAGTTCGTCGCAGACCGCGGCGGGCGTGAGTGTGTTCATGTCGAACTCGGTGACGGAGCCGCCGCGTGCGGCGAGATGGTCCCGCAGAATGCGGGTGCCGGTGGCCCAGTAGAGGCTCGGCTGGGTCGTTACGGCGATACGACGGTGTCCCGCGCCGAGGAGGAAGTCGGCGTAGGTCCGCCAGCCGCGGGACTGCGGCGGGGACAGGCGCGCGACCCACTCCGTGGGTTGCTCGGTGAGCGCGTCGAGCACGGAGGACGTGCAGAGGAACGGCAGGCCCAGGGCGTCGGCCGTGGTCGCGGCGGCTCGGGCGACGACGCTGTGATACTCCCCCGCCAGGGCGGCGACTCCCAGGCCGGCCAGTTCCTCCACGGCCGCCACGGCTCTCCGCGGATCGGCAGCGGTGTCCCGGACCAGCAGTTCCACGGCTCTTCCGCCGACGCCGCCGGCGTCATTGACCTCCCCGACGGCCAACTCCATTCCAGCGAGCAGGTGTTGGCCCGCCTCGCTCCAGCCCGGCCGGGTCAGCGGAGCGAGGACGCCGATCCGGATGGCTGATTCGGCTGGCGTATGCATGCGAAGACGTCCCTTGAGTGGTGATCGTTTCTTGTGTGATCATCGGTTGCGCCGAGAGTAGCCGAGCGGATCCCGGCATGATGGGTGTCATGGAGAGCACCAAGGGCGCAGGCGAGTGGATCGCCATCGCTTCGTATGCCAACCTGCCGGAACGCCCCCACCCGATGGCGGCCCTCCGCGGTTGACTGCGTGAGCGGGGTATCGACTGGATGCCCTTCGGGCCGGACCGGATCCGGTGGAGTCTGGCCTGCGGTATCGGAGAAGACGGCCACTGGTGGGGTGCGTTCGAGGTGAGCGTCCGCGCCGACGCGCTGCGAAAGCTGGGGCTCCATCCCGAGCAGCCCTCCTCCACGGCCGTAGGGCCGTCTCCGCCGGGATGGTGGCATGCCGCGGCGGAACGCCGCGCTCGCTTCTGAGACCGGCGTCGGGGTGGGGCCGGTGGGCTGCGGCCAATCGCTCCGGCGGGGCTGGAGGGTCTGGCCGGATGGCTGCACGAGCTGTGGGCTGGCGGCGGCGAAGGTGCGGACTCCCGCCGCCGTTCAGCTGTTCGCCGTGGCTGTCAGACGGGTTCGGGCCGCCTCCTGGATCGGGGACGGGCCGCGTGCCCACACCAGGCCCCGGCCGACCGCGGTGGCCAGCGGCCGGTCCACAGCAGCGCGTGCCAAGGCGGGCCGCCGGATGCCGAGTTCGGCCCGTGCCCAGCTCGGGAGCAGCCCCAGCGAGGCATTCATCAACACGCCCGCGACCAGCCGTTCCCGCCGATTGCGGCCGAAGCCTCGCAGGAACCCCATGGCCTCCAACGCGGCCGGAGTCGCGTGGAGTTCGGGCCGCATACCGGCCAGGTAGCGCGTGACGTCGCGTGCCGTGCGCGGTACGCGCTCCGCGCCCAGCGCCTCCGCGACGGGGGCGACCTGCGCGAAGTAGATGTCGCGTTCGGCCGGAGCGAGACGGTCCCTGGGCTTGGCGTACACCTGGTAGCCCGTCAGGAAGCTGTACACCTCGGCGGTGTGCACCCAGGTCAGCAGCGCCGGGTCGTCCGCGCGGTAGGACCGCCCGTCGGGTGCCGTCCCGTGCACCTGCGTGTGGATCCGCCGCACGACGTCGATCACTTGCCGCGCCGCCTGCTGTGAGCCGAAGGTGGTGGTGGTGATGAACCGCGCGGTGCGGGTGAGGCGGCCGACGGGGTCGGTGCGGAAGTCCGAGTGCTGGTCGACGCCGGCCATCGCCAGCGGATGCAGTGACTGGAGCATCAGCGCGGCGAAACCGCCGGTGAGCATCCCGGCCGGATGCCCGTGCACCCGCCAGGCGGGGCTGTCCGGGGCGATACCGAACAGCCCGGGATCACCGGGCGGCCCCGCATAGCGCTCCAGCTTGAGATCACCGCCGTGCACGGTCGCTTTCAGCTCGTCGGCGATCCGGTCCCGTATGCCCATCAGTGCCTCCGCGCGCTTGCGACACCTGAAATATACGTCCGCGGATTTTCCGCCCCACGCCGACGGCGGCGGCTGTATCGTGCCTCCGCACGCGATCTTCCGCGGGGCATCACCTGTTCTTTTCCTCGCGGGGGCCGCACGTCATGACCTTGTTCGACAGTCCGCGTCCGCATGCCCCGCTCCCCCAGCGGGCCGCACACCCTTCGCACGGGATGCTCATCACGCTGTCGGTGCTGCTCGCGGGGACGGCCCTCAGCGCCGGGTTCGCCGTGTTCGCGGGGGTGGAACTGTACGGCGTCATCGACGGCGCCCCCGGCTTCCTCACCGCCCCGCAGGCGGAACTCCACTCCGCGTTGTCGCTGTACGAGCGGGCCGGGAGGTTCCAGGGCGGGGCCTACCTGGTCTGCGCCCTCGGGTTCCTGGCCTGGTTCTTCGGCATGCGGCGCGCCACCGGCCGACTGGCGCCGGACCGGTTCCGCCATGGCGCGGGCTGGGCGATCGGAGCCGGGTTCATCCCGATCGCGCACTTCTGGATGCCGTATCGCGTCGCCTTCGACATGTGGGGAGCCGCTTCGCCGCTGCCGACCGACGGGCAGGCGTACCGTGCGCCGCTGTGGCCGGTGAACCTGTGGTGGGGCCTGTTCGTCTCCCACGTCCTGTTCAGCCGGTACGCCGCCCTGCGGTTCGACCGGGCCGACGACCTCGCGGAGTTGCGTGACGCGGTCCGGCTGTACCTGGTCTGCGACGCCCTGGGGATCGTGGCGGCGGGTGCCGCCCTGTTCTTCGCCGTGCGGCTGACGGCCCTGCGGGACCGGAGGATCGCGCAGGGCCCGTATCTCGGCGCCGTGTAGCCGCGTCAGCTGTGCGGGCTCCGGTGCCCTGATGCGCCAAGGGCGTCGAGGATCAGGTCGAGCCCGTAAGTGAACTCGTCGGCGTAGTCGTAGCCGGGCTTGAGGACGTACTCCGTGGCGAGTTCCGTGAGGTGGGGATAGGCGTCGGCGGGCATGTCGCTCAGGATGGCGCCCGCCACCTCTTCCAGGTCGCCCTCGCCCGTGAACGGCAGGCTCAGCTCCTGGAGCACGAAGCCGTACAAGTAGCTGTCGATCAGGGAGACGGCGTGCGCCGTCATCGGGACGGAGAGGCCTCCGGCGCGCAGCGCTCCGATGACGGCGTCGTGGTGGCGCAGGGTCGCCGGGCCGGGCCGGGAGCGGGAGTCCATCAGGCCGATGGCCCACGGGTGGCGCTTGAGGGCGGCGCGGGCCGAGAGGGCGCGGTGCCGCATTCCGCTCTTCCAGTCCGTGTCGCGCGGCGGCAGGTCGATCTCGGCGAACACCGCGTCCACCATGCCGTCGAGGATGTCCTCCCGGCCCTTCACATGGTGGTAGAGCGACATCGCCTCGACGCCCAGGGGTTCGGCGATGGCCCGCATGGTGAGCGCGGCCGAGCCCTTCTCGTCCGCCACCGCCACGGCCGTACGGATCACTCGCTCCCGGCTGAGCGGGACGCGCCCGCCGTCCTTGTCCGCCTTGCCCGCCTTGGGCATCCGCCCCTCCTCCATTGACTGCCTTACGGCATAAGGCTACCTTCCTTACAACGTAAGGCGAGACCGGCGAAGGGGCTGCGCCATGGGCACGGATCGGATGAGGAAGGTCTGCATCGTCGGAGCTTCCGGGAAGCTCGGGCGGTACATGGTCCGGCACGCGCTGGAACGCGGCTACGAGGTGGTCGGCGTCTGCCGTGAGGGCAGTGTGCCGAAGCTGGCCGAGTTCGAGGGGCGGATCACCGTCGTGCCCGGGCCGACGGACGACCGCGAGGTGATCCGGAAGGCGGTCGCCGGGTGCGACGGGGTGCTGACGGTGCTGGTGCCCTGGGGGGTGCGGCAGTACTCGTCCGGAACGGCCCAGGCGGTGCTCGATCATGCCCGGCCGGGCGCGCGGCTGGTGTTCTCCTGCGGCTGGCACATCACGCGCGACGGCAAGGACCGGTACTCATGGCTGTTCAGGGCCGGGGTACGGATCGTCGCCGTCCTGGCCAAGCTCGTCCGTGCCGTCGAGCTCGACGACCAGGTCGAGGCCTGCCGGCGGATCTTCGCCAGCGACACCCGGTGGACCGTGGTGCGCGGCAGTTCCCTGGAGGAGGGGGAGAGCCAGGGGCTGCCCGTGTGGAGCAGGCATGTGGGGGATCCGGTGCTGGCCGGCAACCTGACCCGCCGGGTGGACTTCGCCCTGTTCATGGTCGAGGCGCTGACCGACGACGGCCTGGTCCAGGAGGCCCCGGCCATCGTCGGCTGCCGAACCGCCGGCGCGCTCGCGCACACCGGCGGACCGCACGAGCGCGACCAGTAGGTAGCTCAGTCCTCCGCGGGCAGTTCGCCCGCGAACGCGGCCGCCATCCGCAGCCAGGGCGCCGCCTCCTCGCGACGGCCCTGGCGTTCCAGGGTGCGGCCCAGCATCAGGTGGGCGTAGTGCTCGACCGGGTCGCGGTCGATGATCCGGCGCAACTGCTCCTCCGCGCGCCCCAGTTGGGCGGAGTGGTAGTAGGCGCGGGCCAGCAGGAGGCGGGGGCCGGTCTGCTCCGGGACCTCCTCGACGACATCGGCGAGGAGGCGGGCCGCGCCGATGTAGTCCTTGGCCTCGAAGAGGAGTTGAGCCCGCTCCCAGCGCTCGAGAACCGTCTCCTCGCGCGGGACGCCGACGCCGTTGTCGAACAGGTGCAGGGCGCTGGCCCAGCGGTCGGGCGCGACTCCGTCGTGGGCGGCGTACTCGTTGAAACGCTCGGTCGTCATGTCCTCAGTCCTCGCATCGGTGGTTGATACATCAACCATGTGCGCCAACGTCGGTCCGGGCAGTCGTATTCCGGTGGTACGGCGGTCAGGGGCGCGGCGGGTTCCGGGTGGTACGGCGGTCGAGGGCGCGGCGGGGTCCGCGGTGCGCCGGTCAGTGGTGGTGCGGGTTCCGGCGCGGCGTGATGGTGGCGTTCGGCAGGGCCCCACCGAGCAGGACGGTCCGCGCCGGCTTCCGTCTCCCCCTTGTTCGGTCCTTGAGACCGGCTGCTCGGTACTTGAGACCGGGTGTTCGGTCCTTATGGCGGCCACCCCCACGCCGGTCCTCGTCGAGGTGTGCCACGACCCGCTCGGAGATCCGCGCCAGTGTCCTCAGCTCCGCCGGGGTGACGTGGTCGAGGAACAGCGCGCGCACCGCCTCGACGTGGAGCGGGGCGGTCGCCTCGATGGCCTCGCGGCCGGCCGGAGTGATCACCACGAACGCGCCGTGCCCGTCCTCCGGGCACTCCTCCCGGGTCACCAGGCCCCGCTTGCCATCCGGGCGATGTGATGCGCCATTCGGCTCTTCTCCCATTCGAGCGCCTGGGAGAGATCCAGGAACCCCTGCCGCCCTTCGGATACGTCGGTCAGGCGTGCTGCTCGTCCGCCGTCAGCCTGAAGCCCGTGATCGTCAGGGGCTCGGTGTTGCCCGGCGCGGTGACCGCAGGCTTCGCATCCGCCGCACCGCGCCGGCCCTCGGGGCTGCGCCCAGGCCGTGAGTGATGCCGCGCACACCGGCGCGGCGGGCAGGCGGGCGCGTGTTAGCGTCCCGGCCGTGACTTCCCCGGCTCCGGGCGCATCCGCCCCCGTACTCGATGCGCTGGACCTGTTCGGCGACGACTTCACCCGCGACCCGTACCCGTGGCTGCAGTCGTTGCGGGCCGAGGCGCCGGTGCACTTCGACGCCGGTACCGGGCTGTGGCTGGTCAGCCGCTACCGGGACGTACGCCATGTCCTGCTCACCCCGGACGACTTCCTGCCGGACAACGCCCAGCACGCCGTCACCCCCCTGCCGTTCGGCGTGCTCCGGGTGCTCGCCCGGGCGGGCTTCAACCTCCCGCCCGCCCTGGCGAACAACGGCACCGCCAGCCATCCGGGACTGCGCCGGGTGGTCACCCGGTTCTTCAACGCGCAGCGCGTGGCCGCCGCCGTGCCGGTGATCGAGCGCATCGCCGACGACCTGCTCGACGCCCTGCCCTCCCCCTCCTCGGGCTCCTCGGGCAGCTGCGATCTGTTCACGTCCTTCGCCCAAGTGCTGCCGTGCCGGGTGCTGATGGAGCTGCTCGGCATCGAGGGCGTCCCCACGGCGACGCTGATCCGCTGGAGCGACGCCGCCCTGGAGCTGTTCTGGGGCCGCCCCACTCCGGAGCGTCAGCTCGAACTGGCCGAGCTGGTCGGCGAGTTCCACCGCTGGCTGACCGAGACGGTGGCGGGCGGGGCAGCCCGGCCCGGCTCCTTCGTCCGGGCACTGACCGACCATCGCCTGCCCGACGGTGAACGGCTCGACGTGCCGACCGCCGTCGCCGCGTGCTTCTTCGTCTTCATCGCCGGGCAGTCCACCACGGGCCAGCTCATCGCCACCGTGCTGCGCCATGCGCTCACCGAGCCCGGGATGTGGGCCCGCGTCGCGTCCGAGGAGGGCCTGGCGCAAGGTTGGGTGGAGGAGGTGCTGCGGCGGGAGCCGCCGGTGACCACCTGGCGCAGGGTCACCGCGCGTCCGGTCGAGCTGGGCGGAGTGGACCTGCCGGAGGGGGCGCAGCTGCTCCTGATGCTCCTGGGCAGCGGATCGGACCCGGAGGTCTTCGACGGTCCGGAGCGGATGTGCCCGCACCGGGGGAACATCCGCCGCCACCTGGCCTTCGGCGTCGGCCGCCACCGCTGCCCGGGCGCTTCTCTGGCGCGTACGGAGGCGGCGGTGGCCCTTGCCGCGGCGGCCCGCCGCCTGCCGGGGGCGCGCCCGGTGGCGGACGGCCCGATGCTGGGGCTGCTGTCGTTCCGGGCGCCGCTGCGGGTGGCGGTCAGCCTTTAGCGCCGGGTGGATGGACGAGGTGGTGCCATGCCGCTTCCCCTACCGCGTCCCGCAGGTGGTCGCGCGAGGCCTCGGCCTGTCGGCGGGCGTGGGCGAGGTCGACGCCGATCAGCTTCCCGCGGTGCTTGAGCACACGGCCGTTGACGACGACCGTGTCGATGTCTCCCCGTCCGGCCTGGAAAACCAGGTGTCCCACCGGGTTGTTCAGCGGCGTCATCGACGGGGTGTCCGCGCGGAGCAGGACGAGGTCGGCGCACTTGCCGGGGGTGATGGAGCCGATCCGGTCGGCCAGGCCGAGGGCCTCGGCGCCGCCGAGGGTCGCGTAGCGCAGGACGTCGGCGGCGCGCAGGTCATGGCTGCTCACCTGCTCCCCGCGCGCGTGTGCCTGGAGGAGAACCAGGCCGCGTTCGGCGCTGAGCGTCGACCTCATCGCGGAGAACATGTCACCGCTCCACCACACCACGGTGTCCATGGACAGGGAGAGCGGAATACCGAAGCGACGGGCGGCCCCGGTGGGCGGATAGCCCTGGCCCGCGTTCAGCTCGCTCTCCGCCGACAGGGACAAGTGGGCGCCGCTGTCGGCGATTCGGCGGTAGGAGTCGTCGCTCAGGGAGGCGGCGTGGACCAGTGTCGTGCTGGGGCTCAGGGCGCCTTGGCGGGCGAGATGGGTGACGGCCGCGTCGCCGACGATGCCGAAGACGCCCGCATGGGTGGTCACGGGGAGCGCCTGCTTCGCCGCGTGAGCCAGGGCCGCGTCCGCGGCGGACGCGTCCGGTGGCAGGTCCAACGCCAGCTGCATGGTGACCAGTTGGTCGTCGCCGGGGAACCGCGCCGCCCGGATCCGGTCCGCCTCCCCGTCGGTGACCCAGGCGAGATCGGGGCCGATACGGCCGTACGCCCATCGTGCCCGGCCGGGCACGGACATCAGCGCGTCCACCGCGGCGTCGGCATGGGCGGGGGTGGAACAGCCGTGGGACCAGTCCACGACGGTGGTGACACCGTCCGCCACCGCCTCGACCATGCCGAGGTGGTTGCCTGCGTAGACGTCCTCGGGCCGGAAGTGTGGCAGTAACTGCCCCAGCGCGTCCATGTAGTTCGTCAGGGTCCAGTCGACGCCGAGTCCGCGCAGGGCCGACTGCCACATGTGGCGGTGGGTGTCGACGAAGCCCGGGATCAGCAGCGCGCCGTGCGCCTCGATGACCGCGGTGCCGTGCGGTGCGGACAGGTTCGCGCCGACTGCCTTGATTTTGTTGCCTGTTGTCAGAACGTCGGTGCCCGGCAGGATTCCCTGACCGGTGTCCATGGTCACGACGGTGGCGCCGCGAATGAGCAAGGGGCGGCCGGCGGGGAAGCGGTCGGGGTCGTGGGTGGCGGTGGGGTCATCTGCGTTCTTGGGGTCATCCGCGTTCATGGGTTCCCTTTCACGGGACGAGCGCGTCGATGAACCCTTCGAGTATCCGGGCGACGCCGTCCTCGTCGTTGGAGGAGGTGCGGTGACGTGCGGTGGCCAGGACTTCCGGATGGGCGTTGGCCACCGCGTAGGAGCGGCCCACGGCGCTGAGCATGGGCAGGTCGTTGGGCATGTCGCCGAACGCCGCGATCTCGTCGCTCGCGATGCCGAGCCGGCCGCTCCACTCGATCAGGGTGCTCGCCTTGGTGACGCCGGATGCGCTGAACTCCACGAGCGACAGGCCGGTGGAGTGGGTGGTCTCGGCACTGGTGCCGGCGGCGTGCAGTGCCCGCGCGTAGAAGTCGTCGAGCGGGAGTGTCGGGTGGTGGGCGAGGATCTTCAGCAGGGCTCTGGCCGGGGTGCGGGTCACCAGGGCCTCCGCCGTACCGACGAGTTCGACGGCGCCCTCGCCGTACGACCAGCTCGGATAGTCCGGCTCGTGGCCGAAGTCATGGTCGTACTCGACGGAGAAGGAGACGCCGGGGACCGCGGCGCGCACGCGGGCCACGAGCTGTGCCGCCGCGCGGGGCGGGATCGGCGAGAGGTGGTCCAGGGATCCGTCGGGAGCGTGTACGGCGGCGCCGTTGGCGGCGATGACGTAGTGCGGTCCGACGGTCTCCAGCAGCACATGGACCGATCGTGACGGACGTCCCGTCACCAGCACGACGCGGATTCCGGCCTGTTCGACCGCGGCCAAGGCGGCCTTGGTGCGCGGGGACAGCGTGCCGTCACCGCGCAGCAGCGTGCCGTCGAGGTCCGTGGCGATCAGGCGGGGTGGGGCGGCACGTGGAGGGGCCGGCGTCGTTGCCACGGAGTGCACCTTCTTGGTCGGCGGACGGGCATGCGTGACGGGTCAACCAATCCTGGAGCCGTGATCATTCCCGCACCGCCGCCTGTCGCTACCCGCATGGCCCAGGGTGGTGAGGCGCCGGCCGCCCTAGTCTGGCACGGTGACGACGCAGCTGATCATTCTCAACGGTGGCTCCAGCTCGGGGAAGTCCGGGATCGTGCGCTGCCTGCAGGCCGTACTGCCCGATCCGTGGCTGGCGTTCGGGGTCGACGGGTTCGTCGACGCCCTGCCCGCGAGGATGCGGGCCTCGGACGAGGGCATCACGTTCGCCGCGGACGGCGGAGTGAGTGTCGGGGCCGACTTCAGGGCGCTCGAGGCGGCCTGGATGGAGGGCATCGCGGCGATGGCCCGCGCCGGTGCCCGGATCATCGTCGACGACGTCTTCCTCGGCGGGGCGGCGTCCCAGGAGCGGTGGCGGAAGGCGCTGGTCGGCGTGAAGGTGCTGTGGGTCGGCGTCCGCTGCGATGCCGCCGTCGCGGCGGGCCGGGAGATCGCACGCGGGGATCGCACGCCGGGGATGGCCGGGGCGCAGGCGGACGTGGTGCACGAGGGCGTGGTCTACGACCTGGAGGTGGACACCACCCGCACCGAGTCCCTGGACTGCGCACGCGCCATCGCCGCCGCCGCTCTCCTGAGCTGACCTTCCAGCACCTGTCGCCTCGACAAGAGGCTCGCCCCAAGAGTCACCTCATGACTCTCCCCAAGAGCCCATCAACACTTCCCCATGGACGGTTCACGTCCCGTCCACGATTCCGTAGGTCAGGCAGCAGTTCACACTTCCGGACGTACGTTCTGTCCGTGAACTCAGATTCCCCTGCGGGTGCCCCGCGCTCCGCCGAGCCCAATTCTGCCCGCCGCTCCCTGCTGCGCGGCGCACTCACCGGAGCCGCAGCCCTCGGCGCCGGCCTCGCCGTCGGCACCGCGACCCCCGCGACCGCCGCACCGAACCGGCCCCGGCCGGCCACCCCCGAGGAGGCCCTGCGTGAACTCGCCGCGGGCAACGCGCGTTGGCGCGCCTTCCGGCAGAGGCACCCGCACGAGACGCGCACGATCCGTCAGGAACTGGTCTCCGGGCAGCACCCGTTCGCGGTGGTGCTCGGCTGCATCGACTCCCGCGTCCCCCCGGAACTCGTCTTCGACCAGGGCCCCGGGGACCTGCTCACCGTCCGCAGCGGCGGTGAGGTCCTGGACGAGGCCGTGCTCGGCAGCGTCGCGTACGGCGTGCTCGAACTCGGCATCCCGCTGGTGCTGGTGCTCGGGCACCAGTCCTGCGGTGCCGTACGCGCTGCGGTCGAGGCCGAGAAGAGCGGCGGGAAGCTGCCCGCGCACATCCAGTACCTGGCCGACCAGATCGCCCCGGCCATCGACCACACCAAGGAGGGCGACGCCCGCACCGACGCGACGATCGACGCCAACATACGACTGGTCCGCGACCGTCTCACCGCGGAACCGGACCTCGCGGCCAAGGTGTCGGCCGGTGAACTCGCCGTCGTGGGGGCGCGGTACGAGCTGACCGACCAACTGGTGCACCGCATCGGCTGACATCGCGGAGGCCGTGCACCCACGGACCAGGGCCTGGCACGCACGGCAAAGACGGCCGTGGACGCCCGTGCCAAGCTCCCTTCCGGAGTCGCTTCGCGGCATCGGCAGCCCGGATCAAGAACGCTTCGCCAAGGTCTGGCCTCGGCCGACTTCCCGGTGATCGCCCCGGCCAACCCGTTGCGGGACCTGGCCGGGGACTCGGCGTACGTCCGCAGCGTGATCGACACGATCCCCGGGCCCGTCATCCTCGTCGGGCGTCCCCACCCGATTCCCGGCGCGGGGCCCGGCCTGGACGGCTACATCGACCCCGCCAAGTTCCACGACGTCTTCGCCCAGGACCTGCCCGCTCGCAGACCCGGGTCATGGCGACAGTCCAACGGCCGTGCCGTGTTAGGCGCCTTGAGCGGAACCAGTGGCGTACCGGCCTGGAAGACCGTGCCGTCCTGGTATGTCGTGACGACCGCCGACCGGGGCATCCCGGCCGCCACGCAGCGCTTCATGGCCGAGCGCCGGGGCAGCGAGGCCGAAGGGCCTCACACGCCGTCATGATGTCCCGCCCGGACACCGTCGTCCGCACATCGAGACCCGTACCAAACCACTCGCTGATCCCGGCTGCCCTATCCGAACTGCCTTTCCAGCAAGACAATTTGAACGCCGCTCGGTGAGCGCCGGCGAACCGCCGATGTCACAAATCCAGGCCCGGCGGTGTCTCCATGACGTCACGCAAGCAGACGTACAAGGAGAACATGATGACGCTGCGCATTGCCAAGGCCGACCTTCCCGCCGAAGTTCGCGCGAGTCTGGTCGAGCAGTTCGGGGCCGTGCCCGAGCCGTGGGAGGTGTCGGCGCACCAGCCCAAGGTCGCCGAGGACGCCGCGGAGCTCGGGGCCAGGGCGAACGCGTGGGACATCGCCGACGAGAGTCTCAAGACGTTCGCGCACATGGCGGTCGCGGCGCAGGTCGGATGCAGCTGGTGCCTCGACATCAACTACTTCCAGGCACTGCACCGGAACCTGGACCTCGACAAGGCGAGCCAGGTGCCGCGGTGGCGGGAGTCGCAGGTGTTCACGCCGCTGGAGCGGGACGTGCTGGAGTACGCCGAGGCCATGACGAACACCCCGCCCACGGTCACCGACGAGCTGTACGCGGGCCTGCTGGACCGGCTCGGCCCGGCGGCGATGGTCGAACTCACCGCGATCATCGCCTTCGCCAACATGTCGACCAGGAACAACACGGCCCACGGCATCACGTCACAGGGCTACTCCGCGGCGTGCGAGGTGCCGCTGGCCGCCATGAGGACGACGGCCTGACCGACCTGCCCGCGTCACCCGTCGGCGCCAGCCGTCCTGCTGCGACGATCCGCCGGCGAGGACTATTCTCCTACCGCACAGCCACGTTGGGGGCGGGGGACGCATGCGGTTCGTCTTTGTGCACGGCACCGGTGTCCGGTGGGAGCGGTTCGACGAGCTGTTCCGGCAGGTGAGTACGGGGTTGCTGGAGAGGTTCCCCGGGGCGGAGGTCGAACCCTGCTACTGGGGGGACGAGTTCGGCGCCGCGCTCAGTGCCGGCGGCGCCTCCGTGCCTGGGACCGAACCCCTCACTCCGGCGGACATCGACGACGACCCGGAGACAGCCGAGTGGCTGCTGCTCCTCACCGACCCCTTCTGCGAACTCCGGGTGCTCGCCGAGATCCGCACCGGCGCCGAGGACGGCGGGTTCGGCCTGCCCGGGGTGCGGTCCGCCGGGGAGGGGGTGGGCGACCTGCTGCGGGGACTGCCCCGCGACCTCGATCCGGGCGGCGAACTGGCCGTACTGCTCCGGGAGACCGGGCTGGCCGACGGCTACCGGTACGCCCTGGACACCGTGTCGGACTCCGAGGAGTTCCAGGACGCGTGCCTCGCCGCCGAGGACGACGCGGTCGCCGCCGAACTCGCCCTCCTCACCAGCCGTGCCGTCGTCGCCGTCCTGCTCGCCGAGGCCCGCGACACCACGCTGTGCACCGGCGACGAACGGGACCGGCTCGTGGACCTGCTCAGCGACCGGCTCGGCGGCACGGGCCGGAGTGTCGTGACCGCCACCCTCGGCGTGCTGTTCAAGCTGGCGCAGCGCATGACCACCCAAGCCGCGCGCGACCGCTGGCGCGGGGACCTCACCCATGGGAAGGCCTCCGAGATCGGCGACATCCTGCGCTACCAGTCGCGCGGCGAGCCTCTGCGCACCCATCTGGAGAAGGTGATCGGCCGCAGCCCCGAGCCACCGGTCGTGATCGGCCACAGCCTCGGCGGCATCGCCCTGGTGGACACCCTTGCCCTGGCCGCCGTACGCCAATCCCCGCTGCCCGTACGGCTCCTGGTCACCGTCGGCTCGCAGGCCCCCTTCCTGCACGAGCTGGGCGCCCTCGCCGGTCTCGGGCCCGGGGCCGCGCTGCCCGCCGGTTTCCCGCACTGGCTCAACATCTACGACCGCAAGGATCTGCTCGCCTACCTCGCCGAGCCCGTCTTCGCGGGCGACAGCCGGGTCACCGACCACGAGGTGCGCAGCCGCCAGCCCTTCCCGGTGTCGCACAGCGCCTACTGGCGGCTCGGCCCGGTCTTCGACCGGATCGCGCAGGCGCTGCGATAACGACAGCCGCGTCGCCGGCGGCCGTCACACGCTCGGGTCCCGGTGGGTCGACTTCCCGTCGACCACGGTCAACAGGACCGGAAGTTCCGGGAGTTCGGTCGCCTTCGTGGTCAGCGGGTCGTCGGGGAGGACGGTCAGGTCGGCGCGGTGGCCGACCTGGATGCGCCCGGCGTGGTGCTCCTCGCCTGCCGCCCAGGCGGCGTTGACGGTCATGCCCTGGAGTGCTTGCAGGGCGGTGAGTACCTGGTCCGGGCCGTGCGGCGGCCGGGTCAGGTCGCGGGTCGGGCGGCGGTGGCGGGCGCCCGCCATGACGCCGAGCGGCGGGTAGGGCGCGATGGGCCAGTCGGAGCCGAGGACGACCACGGCTCCGGAGTCGTACAGGTCGCGGCACCGCCAGGCGCGTGCGGCGCGCTCCTCGCCCAGGCGGAGGGACCAGTTGTCGGTGTGGTCGGCGCGAGTGAAGTCGCAGCAGTGGGTGGGCTGCATGGAGGCGACGACGCCCAGTTCGGCGAACCGGCGCAGGGTGTCGTCGGGCACGGTCTCGATGTGCTCGACGCGGTGCCGCACCGGGGCCCCGGCCGCGACCGGGCCCGTGGGCCCGCCCCCGCCCCGCGCCTTCTCCACAGCGTCAAGCACATGCCGTACGGCCGCGTCCCCGATGGCGTGGGTCGCCACCGGCACCCCCGCACGGTGGAGTTGACCGACCACGCGCGTGTACTCCTCGGGGTCCGGCCAGAAGGCCTGCCGGGACTCGCCGTGGCAGTCGGGCTGTTCCAGCCAGGCGGTGCCGTTGTCGATCGTGCCGTCCATGAAGATCTTCACGCCCGCGGTCCGCCACAGCCGGCCGCCCTGGCCCTGCCCCGCGATCAGGGCGCGCACTCCGTCGGCGTCGGTGCCCGGCCGGCACCACGGGGCGACGCGCAGCCGCAGCGGCAGTTCCCCGGCCGCGTCGAGTTCGCCGTAGAAGGCGAGGCTGTCGCCGCCCGCGTCCATCACATGGCCGCCGGTCAGGCCCGCGGCCGACATGGCGCGCAGCGCGGCGGCCAGCCGGTCGCGGCGCTCCTGCCGGCTGGGCCGCGGGGCGACGCGCTCGACCAGTTCGCAGGCGGCGTCCTCCAGCAGCAGTCCGGTGGGGCGGCCGCCTGCGTCGCACACCACCTCGGCGGTGGCCTGGTCGAAGGTGCGCGGCCCGTCGACGCCGGCGAGTTCCAGCGCGCGTCGGCTGGCCAGCGTGGAGTGCGCGTCGAAGAGGAGCAACAGGGCCGGCACGCCGTCGAGTACGGCGTCGAAGGGGGCGGTCTCGACCGGGTGCCCGGCGAAGACGTTGGGGTCCAGGCCCCAGCCGTGCAGCCAGGCGCCGGGGGCGAGTTCGCGTACCGCGCGGGCCAGGGCTTCGCGCACCTGCGGCACGTCCGTGCAGCCGGACAGGTCCAAGCCGTGGGTGCGTTCGGCGCCGGAGACGGGGTGGATGTGACCGTCTACCAGGCCGGGGGTGACGACCGCGCCCTTCAGGTCGATCACCGTGGTGGAGGCGTCCGCGAGCGCGCGGATCCCGGAGTCGTCGCCGAGAGCGGTGATGTGTCCGCCGGTGGCGGCGAGCGCGGTGTGCGGCAGGTACCGGCCGGTGACGGGGTCGAGCAGTCGGGCCGAGAGCAGGACGAGGGAGGTGCGCACGGGTAACTCTCCTTGGCAGCAGATCGGTTGGGCGCAGACGGAGTCCACCTCCCCCGGACAGCGTGCATGGCGAGCAACGCCGAGCCCACGCTCCGCGGACAGCCTGCCAGGCGACGGGCCAGGACCACACGGGCGAGCCCCGCGCCGTACGGAGGTCGTCGGCATCCGCGTCCGCCGCTTCACGCCCGCCCCGAGGGCCACCGCACCGGCCGGGTGGACGCCGGCCGCCTGGACACCGTCAGCGACGTCCTCCAGCTCACCGTGATCCTCTGCACCGGCCCCGCGCGCCCTCTCTTCCCGCGCATTTCGCGGCAGTCGGGGCAATTCCGCGACGATCTTCGTACCGCCCGGGTGCGCCGGGCGTACTTCGTGGCGCATTCTTGCTGTGTCGCCCCGTGGGACGGCGCACGGACAGGTAGGGGCCGATGACTGGGAGCGCCGAGGACGGACAGCGGACGCCCGGGCGGCCGACGTCGTTGCTGATCGACGCCTCGATCGAGGCGATCAGGGCGGCCGACGGCCACGCGGCCGGGGTCTATCTGCGCTCCCGCACGCCCGGACTGCTGCGCATGTCGGTCCTCGCGGGACTGCCCGGCCGGCTCTTCAGGCCCTGGTGGCGGCTGCACGTCGACAGCCCGTTCCCGGTTGCCGACGCGCACCGGCTGGGCGTGGAGGTGGTGCTCGCCAACGCCGTGGACACGATGCGCCGCTATCCCCAGTTCGCGGCCGGGCTGCCGTTCCAGTTCGGCTCGCTGTACGTGCCGGTCGCCACGGATACGGCGGCCTACGGGGTCCTGACGGTCCTGCGTCCGTCCGCGGCCGACGCCACCGAGCTGCTGCCCGAACGCGAACGCCTGGCGCAGCTGGCCGAGGAGCTGGCCTGGCAGCTGGGCGGTGTGGAGGACAGCGCGCTGTGGTGGGACGGCGAGCCCCGGTGCGTACGCCCGCCCGCCCCGCACGCCTCCCGCCGGGCCGGATCCTTCACCTGGGATCCCACGACCGGTGCCATGACCCTGGACGACCGGCTGCGCGGCGTGCTGGGCGCGGCCGCCGAGGAGTGCGGGAAGAGCGAGCGGGCCTTCGCCTCGGCCGCGGCCCCCGAGGACGCGCCGGCGCTGCTGGCCGCGCTGCGGGACACGGCGGCGGGCCGCCCGCCACCACTGCCGCTGTACGTACGCGGCGCGCACGGGTCCCTGCGGCTCGTCGAGCTCTGGGAGTCCTGCGGCGGGGTCAGGGACGCCTCCGGTCCGGGGGCCGTGCACGGCGTCGTCATCGATCCCGGACCCGGTGCCGCGGCCGACGCGGCGGCCGATCTGCTGCCCGAGGGCGTGTTCGCGCTGGACCGGCTGGGGACCGTCGTCTACGCCAATCCGCGCGCCGCCGAGCTGCTGGAACTCCCCCGCCCGCAGTTGCTCGGCCGGCTGCTGTGGGACGCCGTGCCGTGGCTGGCCCAGCCCGCCTGCGAGGACCATCTGCGCGGGGCGCTGCTGTCGCCGGAACCGCTGCACTGCCACGTCGCCCGGCCCGGGGCCCGGCCCGGCGAGGCGTACGACGGTGACTGGCTGGCCCTGACCCTCAATCCGGGGCGGGACCTGCTGACCTGCACGGTCCGTCCGGCCCACCGGGTGACCGAGGCACCGTCGGGGCCGCCGCCCGATGATTCCCGCGAGCACGCCGAGCCCGCGGCCGACCCGTCGATGGCTCCGCTGTACCGGCCGATCGTCCTGGCCATCGCGCTGACCGAGGCGGTCACCGCCCGCCAGGTCTCCGAGGTGGTCATGCGGGAGCTGCTGCCCGCGTTCGGCGGGCGCCGGCTGGCGATCTACCTGCTGCAGGAACGGCATCTGTATCTGGCCTGGGAAAGCGGCTTCCCGCAGGGTTTCCTCGCCCGCTTCGAGGGGATCGGCCTGGACGCCCGGGTGCCCGGCGTGGAGACGCTGACCAGCGGCCGCCCGCTGTTCTTCGACTCCATGCAGCAGCTCACCGACGCCTACCCCGGCATCCCCCTGGACGCCGCGGAGGGCGCCCGCGCCTTCCTGCCGCTGATCGCCTCCGGGCGGCCGGTCGGCTCCTGCATCCTCGGTTTCGACCGGCCCCGCAGTTTCAGCACCGAGGAGCGGGCCGCGCTCACCGCGCTGGCCGGACTGATCGCGCACGCGATGGAGAAGGCGCAGCGCTACGAGAGCGAAGCGGCCCTCGCCCGCGGCCTGCAGCAGGCCCTGCTCCCCCGGCGGCTGTCGGCTCACCCGCTGGTGGAGACCACCGGGCGGTATCTGCCGGCGACGCAGGGCATGGAGGTCGGCGGCGACTGGTACGACGTCGTCGCCGCGGGGGACGGTCTGGCGCTGGTCATCGGCGACGTGCAGGGACACGGGGTGCAGGCGGCGGCCACCATGGGCCAGCTGCGCACGGCCGTCCGGGCGTTCGCGCTCGGCGACCGGCCGCCGGACGAGGTGCTGAGCGGCACCAACCGGCTGCTCATCGACATCGACTCCGGGCAGTTCGCGAGCTGCTGCTACATCCGGCTCGACCCCGCCACCGGAGTGGCCCTGGCGGCCCGGGCGGGGCATCTGCCGCCGCTGCTGCGGCGCCCGGACGGCCGTACGTACGCCCTCGACCTGCCCGGCGGAGTCGTGCTCGGCGTGGACCCGCAGGCCCGGTATCCGGTGACACGGCTGGTGATGGACCCCGGCGCCGTACTGGCCCTGTACACCGATGGACTGGTGGAGCGGCCGGGCGGGGACATCGACGACGGCATCGGCGCGCTCCGGGTGGCCCTGGCCAAGAACGGCGCGCTGGCCGGGGGGCCCGGCGGACAGTCCTTGTCCAAGCTCGCCGACCGGCTGACCGCGACGGCCCGGCACACCGCCGACCGGCCCGACGACATCGCCCTGCTGCTCGCCACCCGGCGCTTCACGGCCCGGCGGGACGCGTGAGGGCAGCGGGGACCGCCGGTCACCGGGTGGCGCCTCTCGCCTCCGGAGGTCGCGCAGTGTAGACATGGCTCATGGTCCGACTCTCGGGTCGATCCGGTGCCAGGTCCCTCGGTCGCCGCAGCGGTCCGCGCCCTCGCAGTGCGCCCGGCCGCGCCCGCACAGTGCGCGCGGACGGCGCGCGGGACGCCGGAGGACCCGGGACCGCGCACGGCAGCCGGCCGCGGTCACCGCTGAGCGCGCGCAGTGTGGCGGGCCAGGTGTTCCTCTTCCAGGTCGTCATCGTGGTGCTGCTGGTCGTCGCCGCGGTGGTGGCGCTGGTGCTGCAGGTCCGGTACGACAGCACGCGCGAGGCCCGCAACCGGTCGGTCGCGGTCGCCGAGTCCTTCGCCAACGCGCCCGGCACCCGTGAGGCCCTGGACGATCCGGACCCCTCGTCGGTGTTCCAGCCCCGCGCGGAAGCGGCCCGGGAGGCGACCGAGGTGGACTTCATCGTCGTGATGAACACCGACGGCATCCGCTACAGCCACCCCAAGCCGGACCGCATCGGCAAGAAGTTCGTCGGCACCATCGAACCCGCGCTCCGGGGCGAGGTGGTGACCGAGGAGATCACCGGCACCATCGGCCCCCTCGTGCAGGCCGTCGTACCGATCGAGGACGACGACGGCGCGGTGGTGGGCCTGGTGTCGGCCGGGATCACGACCGCGACCGTCGGCGGCACCGCCGACCGGCAGCTCCCGCTCGTCCTGAGCGCGGCCGCGGCGGCGCTCGCCCTGGCCACCGGCGGTACGGCACTGGTCAGCCGACGTCTGCTGCGCCAGACACACGGCCTGGGCCCGCACGAGATGACCCGCATGTACGAACATCACGACGCGGTGCTGCACTCCGTCCGCGAGGGCGTGATCATCGTCGGCGACGAGGGCCGGCTGCTGCTCGCCAACGACGAGGCGCACCGCCTGCTGGAGCTGCCGCCCGACGCCGAGGGCCGCCAGGTGGCCGACCTCGGGCTCGCTCCCGACACCGCGGACCTGCTGGACTCCGGCCGGCTGGCCACGGACGAGGTGCTCCGGGTCAAGGACCGGCTGCTGGCCGTGAACCAGCGCCCGACCCATCTGCGCGGCCGGCCGCACGGCAGCGTGGCCACCCTGCGCGACTCCACCGAGCTGCGGGCCCTGTCCGGGCGTGCCGAGGCCGCCCGGGAGCGGCTGAGCATGCTCTACGACGCGGGGGTGGGCATCGGCACCAGCCTGGACGTCACCCGCACCGCCGAGGAGCTGGCCGAGCTGGCCGTGCCGCGGTTCGCGGACTTCGTCACCGTGGACCTGTCCGGCGCGGTGCTCGGCGGCGGCCAGCCGGAGACGGTGAGCCCGTTGCGGCGCACGGCCCTCAGCGGGATCCGCAAGGACGCGCCGCTGTACCCGGTGGGCGAGCGGATCGCGTTCGTGGAGTCGTCGCCGCAGGGCCGCTGTCTGCGCGACGGACGGCCGGTGCTGGAGCCGGTGCTCGCCGAGGCGCCCGGCTGGCAGGCACAGGACCTGGAGCGCTCGGCGCAGGTCGTGGAGTACGGCATCCACTCGCTGATCGCGGTGCCGTTGCGCGCCGGATCGCTGGTGCTGGGGGTGGTGAGCTTCTGGCGGTCGCTGAAGCCGGAGCCCTTCGACGCGGAGGAGCTGGAGCTCGCCGAGGAGCTGGTCGCGCGGGCCGCGGTCTCCATCGACAACGCCCGCCGCTACACCCGCGAGCACAGCATGGCGGTGACCCTGCAGCGCAGTCTGTTGCCGCGCACCCTGCCCCAGCAGAACTCGCTGGAGATCGCCTACCGCTATCTGCCCGCCCAGGCCGGGGTCGGTGGCGACTGGTTCGACGTCCTGCCGCTGTCCGGCGCCCGGGTCGCCCTGGTCGTGGGGGACGTCGTCGGGCACGGGCTGCACGCGGCGGCCACCATGGGGCGGCTGCGGACCGCCGTGCACAACTTCTCCGCGCTGGACCTGCCGCCGGACGAACTGCTCGCGCTGCTGGACGAGTTGGTCGCCCGGATCGACCAGGACGAGGAGGCGGAGGGCGGCACCGCGCCGGTGACCGGCGCGACCTGTCTGTACGCCGTCTACGACCCGGTCTCGCGGCGCTGCACGGTCGCCCGGGCGGGCCATCCGCCGCCCGCGGTGATCCGGCCGGACGGCACGGTCGACTTCCCCGACGTGCCCGCCGGTCCCCCGCTGGGGCTGGGCGGACTGCCCTTCGAGACGGCCGAGCTGGAGCTGGCGGAGGGCAGCCGGCTGGTGCTGTACACGGACGGGCTGGTCGAGGACCGGGACCGGGACATCGACGAGGGCCTCGAACTGCTGCGGGCGGCCCTGTCGCGGGCGGGGGACTCCCCCGAGGAGACCTGCCGGACCGTGCTGGACGCCCGGCTCCCGGACCGGCCCGGTGACGACATCGCCCTGCTGGTCGCCCGGACCCGGGCGCTGCCCGCCGACCGGATCGCCGAGTGGCAGGTGCCGTCCGACCCGGCGGCCGTCTCCAAGGTGCGCTCCTCGGTCAGCCGCCAGTTGGCCCACTGGGACCTGGACGACCTGGCGTTCACCACGGAGCTGATCCTGAGCGAGCTGGTCACCAACGCGATCCGCTACGGCGGCGACCCCATCCGGGTGCGGGTGCTGCGCGACCGGACGCTGATCTGCGAGGTCTACGACAGCAGCAACACCTCCCCGCATCTGCGGTACGCGGCCATGACGGACGAGGGCGGGCGCGGTCTGTTCCTCGTCGCGCAGCTCTCCGAGCGCTGGGGCACCCGCTACACCCCGGCGGGCAAGGTGATCTGGGCGGAGCAGCCGCTGCCGTAGGTCACCCCTCCCCCGTGCGACTTTGAGAACCCATAAGGCGGGCTTATGAGCCCATAGACCGGACCCCCGTACCGACTTAGGGTTGCCTTAGCTTAGGCTTCCCGTCGAGTTGCTTGTCATCGCTCGAAGGGAACCTGATCATGCCCCGCCCCCTGCGGGTAGCCATTGTCGGAGCCGGCCCCGCCGGGATCTACGCCGCCGACGCGCTGCTCAAGTCCGATGTGGCCGCCGAGCCCGGTGTCTCCATCGACATCTTCGAGCGCATGCCTGCCCCGTTCGGCCTGATCCGCTACGGCGTCGCGCCGGACCACCCGCGCATCAAGGGCATCATCACGGCCCTGCACCAGGTGCTCGACAAGCCGCAGGTCCGCCTCTTCGGCAATGTGACCTACGGCAGCGACGTGCACCTCGACGACCTGCGCGCCTTCTACGACGCCGTGGTCTTCTCCACCGGCGCGATGGCCGACCGCGAGCTGAAGATACCCGGCGTCGAACTCGACGGCTCCTACGGCGCCGCGGACTTCGCGTCCTGGTACGACGGCCACCCGGATGTGCCCCGCACCTGGCCGCTGGAGGCCGAGAAGGTGGCCGTGCTGGGCGTGGGCAACGTGGCGCTCGACATCTCCCGGATCCTCGCCAAGACCGCGGACGAGCTGCTGCCGACCGAGATCCCGGCCAACGTCTACGACGGCCTGAAGGCCAACAAGGCCGTGGAGATCCATGTGTTCGGCCGCCGGGGCCCGGCGCAGGCGAAGTTCTCCCCGATGGAGCTGCGCGAGCTCGACCACTCCCCGAACATCGAGGTCATCGTCAACCCCGAGGACATCGACTACGACGCGGGCTCCATCGAGCAGCGCCGCTCCAACAAGCAGGTCGACATGGTCGCCAAGACGCTGGAGAACTGGGCGATCCGCGATGTCGGCGACCGCCCGCACAAGCTGTACCTGCACTTCTTCGAGTCGCCGGTGGAGATCCTCGGCGAGGACGGCAAGGTCGTGGGCCTGCGCACCGAGCGCACGGAGCTGGACGGCACCGGGAACGTCAAGGGCACCGGCGAGTTCAAGGACTGGGACGTCAGCGCGGTCTACCGTGCCGTCGGCTACCTCTCCGACAAGCTCCCCAAGCTGCCCTGGGACATCGGCTCGGGCACCGTCCCGGACGAGGGCGGCCGGGTCATGCAGGAGACCGGCGAGCACCTGACGTCGACGTACGTCACCGGCTGGATCCGGCGCGGCCCGGTCGGTCTGATCGGCCACACCAAGGGCGACGCCAACGAGACGGTCGCGAATCTGCTGGACGACTTCGCCCACGGCCGGCTCCAGACCCCGGACGCGCCCGCCCCGGAGGCGGTGGAGGCGTTCCTCGCCGAGCGCGAGATCCGCTTCACCACCTGGGAGGGCTGGTACAAGCTGGACGCCGCCGAGAAGGCGCTGGGCGAGCCGCAGGGCCGCGAGCGCGTGAAGATCGTCGAGCGGGAGGACATGCTCCGCGAGAGCGGCGCCTGATCCTCACCGCCGCAAGGGCGCGGGGCACCTGAGTGCCCCGCGCCCTTCGCGCCGCGACGACGAAAGAGCCTGGTCCTTCCCGGGCGCCACTGCCGAGTGGCTGCCCGACTACGCGTCGTGCACGATGTGCCGGGGGGCGCGAGAGTCCGACGGGAAGGATCACCGGCATGGGCACAGGTCCCCTTCGAACGACGAGGCGGCCCGCCACCAGGGCACTGGCCGGAGTCCTCGTCGCCGCAGTGAGCGCCGTCGCGCTCGTGGCGTGCGGCTCGGACGACGACGACAGCGGTTCCGCGGCCAGCGCCACGCCCACGGCGCCGGACACCTCCCGTTTCTCGGGCACCCCGCCCTCCGCAGTGGCCTCGCTCGCCGAGTCCGTCAAGGCGTCCGTCTCCGCCGCGGCGTCCTCCGCCTCGGCCCGCGCCTCCGAGTTCGAGGCCTCCGTCTCCGCCGAGGTCGAGCGCGCCAACGCCGCGGCCAGGGAGCAGTTGGAGGACGTCGAGGGCCGGGGCAACGCGACCGCGGACGTCTCGCTGACCGGAAAGCCCCGGGCCCAGACCGGCGGGCTGCTCGCCGTCGTCGTCAACATCACCAACAGCACGGACGAGACGGCCTCCTACGCCGTCCAGGTCGACTTCAGCGACTCTGACGGCAAGGTCGTGGAGACCCGTTACGTCGGTGCGGAGGACCTCGGACCCGGCGAGCGGGCCCAGCCCCTGGCCATCAGCCGCAAGCCCCCCGAGCCCCGCCTGACAGCGAAGATCGCCAAGGCCCAGCGTTACTGACGCCCCGGCGGCGGCTCAGCGGTCGACGGTGACGACGATCTTGCCGACCTGGTTGCCCGCCTCCAGATAGCGGTGCGCCTGGACGATCTCCTCCAGCGGGAAGACCCGGTCCACGGCCGGAGTGAACGCGCCGGCGCTCAGGCCGGAGGCCACGAACGCCTCGGCGCGGCGCAGCCGGAGCGGGTCCCGGGTGGTCTCCAGGACGGTGTAGGCGCGCATGTTCAGTGCGGGCAGGCCGAGTTCGATCCCCGGGTACGGGGTCGCCTCGCCGCTCAGTGCGCCGTAGACGAAGAGGGTTCCGCCGGGGGCCACCACCCTGGCGAGGTCCGTGATGCCGGGGCCCGCCACGGCGTCGAGGACGAACTCGGCGCCCCGGCCGCCGGTGACGGCGCGCACCCGGTCGACGACGCTCTCCTCCCCGGTGACGATCACCTCGGCCGCGCCCGCCTTCAGCAGTGCCTCCCGCTTGGCCCGGGTGCGGGTCGTCGCGACGGGCACCGCGCCCACCCGGCGCGCGATCTGGATCGCCGCCAGGCCCACGCTGCTGGAGGCGGCGGTCAGGACGACCGTGTCCCCGGCGCGCGCCCCGCCCACCTCGACCAGTGCGCCGTACGCCGTCAGGAAGGGCATCCACACCGCGGCGGCCTCGGTCGCGCCGAGCCCGGGCGGGCGGGGCAGGACCGCGTCGGCGGGGACGACCGCGCGCTCGGCGTAGACGCTGTAGTCGTTCATCGAGAAGGCGGGCACCACGCTCACCGGGGCACCGACCGGGAACCCGGTGACCCCCGGGCCGACCGCCTCGACCACGCCGGCCGCCTCCGCGCCGAGACCGGCCGGGAACCGTTCGACCGGCTCGATGTAGTGGCCGCCGCGGAACAGCGCCTCGGCACGGTTCAGGCCGATCGCCTCCACCCGCACCAGCAGCTCCCCGGGCCCGGGGTCCGCCACGCCCACATCCTCCACGCGCAGCACCTCGGGCCCGCCGAGCTCGTGGAACCGTACCGCCTTGACCATCGCCAACCCCCATCCGGCCCGGTGGTTCACCGTCCGCCTCACCCAAACCGAAAGTACGATGCTTGTCAAACTTCGATGCACACCGAACTTCTGTGACCTACGATGTGCGGCGGAGGTCGAGAGGCGATGACGGTGACACGGCGAGGCGGGCGCGAGCGGATTCCCGCGCATCCGGACATCCGGGCGGTCAGCCTTCAGCAGGTGCTGGAGGCGCTGGTGGATCCCGTACGGCGGCGGATCGTCGCCGAGTTGTACACCAGCGGCCAGGAACTCGCCTGCGGCACCTTCGACTTGCCGGTCAGCAAATCCACCGCCACCCACCACTTCCACGTGCTGCGCGAGGCGGGCCTGATCCGGCAGTACTACGTGGGCACGTCCCGGATGAACGCGCTGCGCCGCGAGGAGTTCGAGGACGCCTTCCCGGGCCTGCTGCACGCCCTGCTGACTCCCCGGGCCGAGTAATTCCGCCTTCGCCTGCGGGCATACGCCTGCTCATCGCGACGGCCGCCGCCGAGGGCGCCCTCGCCGCCGGGCCGGCCCCGGCCACCGAGTACACCTCGACGCTGAAGATCCGGGGCGTCCCGTACGACGCCCCGGGCAGCGACCACTCCAAGGCCGAGTACCTGGAGATCACGAACTGCTCGTACAGCAAAAAGGTCAACCTCATGGGTTATGTCGTCAAGGACGAGTGAAGCTGCGCGGCGGTCACGGCAGCGACGCCGACAACGTGGTCTACCGCGGCAACTGCAGCTTCATCTGCAACAACGACAAGGACACGATTGACCTGTACAAGCCCACGGGCGCGGCTCCGACCCCGACGGCAACGGGTACATCAAGTACCACGGCTGATCCGCCGCGCGCAGGGCCCGCCCCGATGCGGATGGTGGGCGGGCCCTGCGCACCGGCCATTTTCACCACCCGGGCCGGATCCGGCCACGGGTGAAGGCCACCCGTCCGGAGCGGTCCGCGCACACCCCGTGTGCGCACCCCCGGTGACAGATGACTGCCTGCGGCATCGATACTGGACGGACACCTGCCCCCGTCGCCCCCAGGACTCATGCTGAGCTCGCCGAACGTGCGCCCCCCGACTCCGCTCACGGTGTGGCTGGCCCACGGCCACCACGCCGGATCCGCCGCCGGGGAGGTGGTCCGCGCGTGTCTGGAACGGCACAAGGACGGCGGCGGCATCGACGACTTCCATGAACCCGCCGAGGCCCGCATCGAGGGCGAGCAGGTCTTCGAGGCCCGCTGGCGGGTCGAGGACACGGTGACCGTACGGGCCCGGCTGACCCTCCGCGACGGCCACGCGTGGTTGCTGGTGGCGGAGGCCGAGCGCCCCTGGGGTCTGCACTGGCCGTCGCCCGCCGCCATGTTCTGGCCGCAGGACGCGGACTGGGACCGGGACCCGGTCACCGGCGGTCGCCTGCGTGCCCTCAACCCCCTCCCCCAGGACGACAAGGCGGTCCGGCGCCTGCTCAAGGACGCCGCCCGTGACGGCTGGGCCGTCCATGTCGTCGTGCACGAGGCGATGACCCCCGACGAGCGCGGCCTCGTCCCGCTCGCGGGCATGCTGCCGCCGGGGCTGCGGCACCGGGTGGTGGAGCATCGCGCCGCCCCGCACCAGCTGCGGGTGGTGAACTGGGCGCTGCGGGACTGCGGTGCGCAGGTGCCGAGGGGCGGCGCCGTGGTGCTGCCCGGCTCCCCCGTCCCCGCGGAGTACGACACGGACCGGTTCTCCGTGCGCACCGTGTTCCTCGACGGCTCCGAACCGGCCGAGCTCCTCGCCGCCGTCACCCGGTTCGCGGCGCTGCCGCGGCCCCTCCCGGACGGCGCCGAGGAGGCCGTCACCGCGCTGCGCGAACAGTGGCGGCTGTTCACCGTCGAGGAGGAGCTGGCCCGCCAGCGTGCCCTGGTCGCGATGTACGCGGACGCACTGGAGGCGATGACGAACTCCCGCGACCTGTACCGGGAGGCCGCCGAGCAGGCCCATGAGGCGCTGGCCGCCTACCGCGAGGTGGTCGGCGCCCTGCCCGAGCAGCGGCCGGGGCCCGACTCGCCGCTCCAGCAGCTGACCCGCACGTTCGGGCGGCTCAAGGAGACCGCCCTGGCGTTGCGGCCGGGTACGGACCCCGCGCGGGAGGAGGAGCGGCCGCCGACGCGCGGGAGCGACGCCGGCTGACGCTCATTCCGCCGCGGACGTGACCGCGCCCCGTTCCGGTGCCGGCGCCTGCCTCCGCGCCGGTGGCGGCACCGCCAGATGCACCAGCAGGGCCACCAGGGACGCCAGGGACGCGAAGACGGCGGCCAATCCGGCCGCCCAGACCGGGGCGAGGGTGAGCTCCAGCGCCCGGGACAGGCCCCCCGGGGGCAGCTGCCCTGCGAGGAGCTGCGCCGCCGCCAGCACCGCCGGCACCAGGACACCGCAGGCCAGGACCGGCACGGTGATCCGCAGGGTCAGCAGCAGGGCCACCGCCAGACACGCCACCGACATGCCGAGGGCGAGTCCGTAGACGGGCAGGGAGGCGCCGTCGCGGTACAGCGGGAAGTAGGCGGCCGCACAGACCACGAGGGCGCCGACGGCGATCCGGCCGGGCCAGGCGGGGGCCTCGTTCGCCGGTCCGGCCGGGCGTGGGGGCGTCACCCGTCTGGGGGCTACGGCCTCCGCGGCCGGCCCCTCGGGCACGGACGCGTCGAGCACGGGCTGGTCGATGGTCGGCGGGCTGTCGCACTCCTCGGACAGCCGCCGGATCAGCTCGACGATCTCCTCGACCGGGCGTCCGGTCGCCGCCGCACGGACCGCCTCCTGGCCGCAGTGCGGCTCCAGGTCGGTGCGGTGCAGCAGCGCCACCAGCCGGGACACGTCGTCCAGCGACCGCTGTTCGGCGGCGGCACGGATCGTCTCGTCGGCCCCGTCCGCGGCGCGCGGCGGCCTGGTCAGCAGGTCGACCAGCCGGGTCACGTCCTCCACGGACCGGTCCACACCGACCGCGCGCAGGGCTTCGACCGTGGCCCGGGCGTGCTCGGGCGAGCGTTCCAGCAGGGTGATGAGCTGGGCGACCTCCTCCACGGGACGGTCGGCCACGGCGGCGTGCACCAGGCTGCCGACCGGGTCGTCGCCGTGAGGTTCGGGCTCGGTGGGCGTTATGTCGGACTCGTACGGGCTGGGCGATGAAGAGGGGGTAGTCATCCTCGGCTCCAGGGAAGGGTGCGCTGCCGCTGCTGCGCCCCCGAAGCGACACGCGGCTGTACGGATTCCATTACTAGGTGTTGCCGAACCGGCCCGCCACCGGGGTGGGCCGGGAGTATGAGTCACCCTCACCACCGCTTCGGCGGACGGGCGATTGCTCCGGTTGCCTCGCGCGGGCCATAGCCGCGCCGGAGGGGGGAATCCGTCAGGAGACGCGGGCGCCCGAGCTGCCCGGCGCACGCCCGAGAGGTGAGGAGGAGTCGGTGGACTCGACCACAACGGTGCTCTTCGTCGCCGCGATCCTCGCGGCCGTCCTGCTGGCCGTGGCCGTAACGGTGCTGGTCCGGCTGGTGCGGACCCGGCGCCGGCTGCGGCGCGCGGGCCTGCCGACCGGGCCGCGCTGGGCGTTCTGGGGCGCCCTGGCGTACTTCGTCCTGCCGGCCGATCTCCTGCCCGATCCGGTGTACCTGGACGACATCGGCGTACTTCTGCTGGCCCTGCGCGCCATGCGCGGGTCCGTCGACCGGCGTGGTCCCGAGGCCCTTTCCGAGCCCTCGGGGGCCGGTCGGCGCGGTGATGCCGCCTGAACCTGGCGGCGCCCAACGGGCCCGCCGGGAGCGGCCGTCGGGGACTCGCCCCGGCGATGGTGACGCAGAGTAAGGAAACCAATCACCCGTTCGATTCGTATAAGTGGGTGGAAGCCGAAGGAAGTCGGCGGACCAGGCGACGTCCCAGGGTGGGTGGCTCGCTTGATCGAAGCAGCACCGGCGAGGGAGAGACGATGCAACCGTTCGCGCTCAACTACGCACGTCCGGCAGCGGATGTGGAGGTCAACGCTGTCTATGCCTACGACTCCGGACTGCAGTTGAACGTTCTCCTGGACGGGCGGATCGCCGCCAGCGACCACGCTCTGCTCAAGGAGCTGGGGACGACGACGTCCACGGCGGGTTCGAAGACGCACTTCGACGACTGAACGCGGAACCCGCCACGATGACCGTGTTGATTCTCACCACCGAAGAGGACGTCACCGCCGACATGGTGGTGGTGCACCTCAACGCCTGCGCGGTGCCGGTGGTCCGGCTCGACCCCGCCGACCTGACCGGTGGAGCCGCGCTGTCCGGGGAGTACGTGCACGGTGCCTTTCGTGGCCATCTGTCGTCCGGTGGACGGCTGGTGAGCCTCGACGGGCTGCGCTCGGTGTGGGTGCGCAGGCCGGGGGTCCCGGCGTCCCGTGCCGCACGCCCGTCGCCGTGGCTGACGGAGGAGTCCGCGCAGGCGCTGTACGGCATGCTCCGCTCCAGCGCAGCCCGGTGGATGAACGACCCCGACGCGGCCCACCGGGCCCGGCACAAGCCCTGGCAGCTGCGGCTGGCCCAGAGCTGCGGGCTGCCGGTGCCGGCCACGCTCATCACGACCTTCCCGCAGGCCGCCCGGGAGTTCGCCGACCGCTATCCGGACCTGGTCGTCAAGCCGGTCTCCGGTGCCCATCCGCAGGACCCGCCCCGGGCGGTGCCGACCAGCCGGGTCCCCCCGGACGCCGACTTCTCCGCCGTCGCCTTCGGCCCGACCCTGCTCCAGCGGCGCGTCGCCAAGCGGGCCGACATCCGGCTGACCGCCGTGGGCGAGCGGCTGCTGGTGGCCCGTAAGCCGGTGGGGGCCGACGCGCACCCGGACGAGGTGGACGTCCGGTTCTCCTCGTCCACGGCCCCCTGGGAGCCGGCCGAGGTGCCGCCGCGCGTCGCCGAGAGCGTGCGGGCCTATCTGCGGGACGCCGGCCTGGCCTACGGCGCCTTCGACTTCGTCGAGGACGGCGACGGGACCTGGTGGTTCCTGGAGTGCAACCAGTCCGGCCAGTTCGGGTTCGTCGAGGTGGACACGGGCCAGCCGATCGCGCGGACCATCGCCGAGTGGCTGTCCCGGCCCCTTCCGCCCCGGCCCGCGCGGCTCAACGCCGTCAACTCCGCGGCCTGTTGAGTCAGAGCTGCCCGGGCGGCAGGGCGGAGCGCTGCCAGCCGGCGCCCGGGTGGGGCTGCCGTTCCACCGGCGGGGCACCGAAGGAGTTCAGCGGCTGCATGACGAACTCCAGTTCCCTGCTGACGCGTTCGGCCTCCCGACGCACCTGTAGGGGAACGTCGCCGCGCTCCGAGATCAGTCGGTCGTAAATGGGGGAATCCTGGAACACCCGTCAACGCGCCTTTCGTGTCGTGGCCCATCCACATGAGCACGACCGCCGAGTGTAGGCGCCCGGGCACACGGGGGTGCTAATTCCGGGATCGGGCTTGACGACGGTCAGGCGCCTGTCGTGGAGCCCGGACGCACGATCATCAGGACGGTGACGGTCGCCCACAGCAGGTTGAAGACGCCGGTGAACATGGCCAGTCGGGCCGTTCCGGACCGCTCCACGGCCTGGTCCGCGGCGAGCTGCTCGAGGATTTCATCCTGACGGGGGAGGACGAACGCGACGAGGATGCCGGCGGCCACCGCCGTCAGGGTGATGGAGGTGATCAGCCATGCGTCGCCGAGGACACCCATGGCGGCGGCGGTGGCGAATCCGAACAGGGGAACGGTCAGGCCGACACCGGAGTAGACCCGGCAGATCCGGTGCAGCAGCCGGACGGTGTTCAGTCTGCCCTCCTGGGCGGTGCGCGCGGCGGGCGGGAACATGCTGGCCGCGACGGTGACCGGGCCGATGGCCACGATCGCGGCCAGGACGTGCAGGGCGAGCAGGAACTTCGTCATCAGGGGGCGTCCGTCTCCGGTCCACGGGGGTGCGGGGGTACCCGGCCACGCTAGGAGACGCCCGAGTGATCGCACAGAGGCGGAAATGACAGCTTCCAACGGATTCCCGCCAACACCTCCGTCCTGCGCCTTCGCCTACGGCACCCCGCTGACCTGGGCTCGTGCTCCCGGCGGGAATCCGCCTAGGGTGGCCGTCATGCACACGGTGGCGATCCTGGTTCTCGACGACGTGGTGCCGTTCGACATGGCGGCGCCCCTACAGGTCTTCGACTGGACGCGGCTGCCCGACGGCCGCCCCGCCTACCGGGTCCGCCTGTGCGCCGAGACCCCGGAGGTGCGCGCCGACTGCGGCTTCGCCCTCCGGGTGGACCGGGGCCTGGAAGCCCTGGCGGACGCGGACACCATCATCGTGCCGGGCCGCGCCGAAGGAGCCCCCGCGCCCTCCGACCGGGTCATCGCCGCGCTGCGCCGGGCGGCCGAGGACGGCACCCGCATCGCGTCGGTCTGCGTGGGCGCGTTCGTGCTCGCGGAGGCCGGACTGCTGGACGGACTGCGCGCCACCACCCACTGGGTGGCCACCGACCTGCTGGCCCGAGGCTATCCGCGGGTGCGGGTCGAGCCGGACGTGCTGTACGTCGACAACGGCCAGATCCTCACCTCCGCCGGGGCAGCCGCCGCCCTGGACATGTGCCTGCACATGATCCGCCGGGACCACGGCTCGGCCGTCGCCGCCAACGCGGCCCGGATGTCCGTGATGCCGCTCGAACGGGAAGGCGGACAGGCCCAGTTCATCGTGCACGAGCACCCGCCCGTCCCCCGGGGCTCGACCCTGGAGCCGCTGCTGGAATGGATCGAGGACCATCTCTCCGAGGAGATCACCCTGGCGGCGATGGCGTCCCGCTCGGGGATGAGTGAGCGCACCTTCAGCCGCCGCTTCCGGGAGCAGATGGGCACCACACCGCTGCAGTGGCTGCTCCGGGCCCGGGTACGGCGGGCCCAGTACCTGCTGGAGAACAGCGACCACTCCGTCGAGCGCATCGCACAGCAGGCCGGTTTCGGCTCGCCCACCGCGTTCCGCGAGCGCTTCCGCAAGGTCGTCGGCACCACCCCGTACGCCTATCGCGCCGCCTTCCACTCCAAGTCGACCCGTGTGGGGGCGGGTACCTGACGTCAGTTCGAGGGGGCCGGGCGGAAAATCACCCGAGTCGTCCGGCGCCGCGGGCCGTTGGACAGGGGGCATCCCCCTTCACCACGGACGGTGTACGCGCATGAACTGCACAAGCCGGCTCCTCGCCGCCCTCTACATCGCCACCAGTTCCGGGCTCGCCTGGACCGCGGTCCTCGAATACGAGTACGGGCCGATGTGGGCCGCCTGCCTGTTCGCGGCCGCCAGCATCGTCCCGCTCATCGGGGTGGTGCGCGAGAGCGTGATCGGCGACCAGCACCGGGCGCTGGCCCAGTGGGCCCGACGGGCGGTGTCCGACCCGTTCACCGGGCCGGACGAGGACGCCGCCGAGCACATCGTGCGCGCCGAGCTCGACGGCGCCTGCTGCGAACGCTGGTGGACCAGCCTCGGCAGCGACCACGACCGGACCTGCCCGCACCGCGTCCCCCGCAGCAGCGCGGCCTGACCTCCCCTGCTAGCGGGCCGATACGGCCCCTCAGGCCACCTGCCCGCTGTGCAGCGCCGCGTAGGCGCCGCCCCGGTGCAGCAGCTCCTCGTGCGTGCCGATCTCCTCGATACGCCCGTCGGCCATCACCACGATCCGGTCGGCGCCGCGCACGGTGGACAGCCGGTGCGCCACCACGAAGGTGGTGCGACCGCGCATCAGCCGGGCGAGCGCCTGCTGCACCAGGGCCTCCGAGCGGGTGTCCAGCGCTGAGGTCGCCTCGTCCAGGATCAGCACCCTGGGGTCCCGGATCAGGGCGCGGGCGATGGCCAGGCGCTGCCGCTGCCCGCCGGAGAGCCGGGCCCCCCGCTCCCCCACCAGCGTGTCCAGGCCCTGCGGGAGACGGTCGACGAACTCCAGCGCGTTGGCGTCCCGCAGGGCCGCGCGCACACTCTCCTCGTCGGCGTCGTCCATGCCGTAGGCGACGTTCTCGCGGACCGTGCCGTCGAACAGGATCGACTCCTGCGGGACGACCGACACGAAGCGCCGGTAGGTGCGCAGGTCCAGGGTGTTCATGTCGGTGCCGTCGAGGAGGATGCGGCCGGCGGTCGGGCGGATGAAGCCGATGACCAGGTTGAGCACGGTCGACTTGCCCGCGCCGGACGCACCGACCAGCGCGACGGTCTCGCCCGGCGCGACCGACAGCGTGACGTCGCGGACCGCGGCCCGGCCGTCGTCGTCGTAGGCGAGGCCGACCTGCTCGAAGGTGACGGCGCCGCGCAGGGCGGTGACTTCCTTCTTGCCCTCGTTGTCCTCCAGCTCGGGCGCCTGGAGCACCTCGCCGACGGAGCGGACGGATTCGAGGCCCTTGGTGATGACGGGGGCGAGACCGGCGAGTGTGGTCGTGGAGTTGGTGAGGGTGGTCAGGAAGGCGCTGAGCATGACGACGTCGCCGGGGGTGACGCCCCAGACGCTGTAGTACGAGACCAGGGCCGCGCCGGCCAGGACCAGGACGCCGACGACGTTGAGGACCACCCAGGACAGCGAGCCGAACCGGCCGTTGACCAGGTCCAGCCGCATCCCGGAGGTGAGCAGCCGGTGCAGGGTGCCGTCCATGCGGCGCAGGGCCTTGCCCTCCAGGCCGTGGGCACGGGTGACCGGGATCAGCCGGGTCATCTCGGTCACCCGTGAGGAGAGCGTCTCGACCTCGTGGCGGAAGTGCTCGTTGTGGGTGCGCAGCCGGGACCGCAGGCGGGCGACGACGAGTGCGGCGGCGGGCACCACGACCAGGAAGACCGGCAGGAACTCGGGTGTGCGGATGCCGATGATGACGAGACCGCCGACGAGCACGGTGGTCGCCCCGAGCCCCAACTCGGCGGTCTGCTGCACCATCTGCTCGACCGTCTCCACGTCCCGGACGACCTTGGCCTGGAGCACGCCCGCGCTGACCCGGGAGTGGTAGCCGATGGACAACTGCTGCATCCGCGTGCACAGCGCGGAGCGCAGGGCGGTGCCCATGCGGCGGACGCTGCCGTAGAGCAGGCGGACGTAGAGCACGTGCAGGGGGTAGTTGACCAGCAGGATGAACATGATCAGGCCGGTGCTCAGCCAGAGGCGGCTGACCGGGTGGTGCTCGACGACGGTGTCGATGATCTCCGCGGTGACCAGCGGCAGCAGCCAGATGGGGCTGTGCTTGACGGTGAACACGCCGACCGCTGCGCCGAGTCGGCGGCGGTCGGTGCGGAGCAGGTAGGCGAGGGTACGGACGGGGTGTTCGCCCCGGTAGCGGTGGTCGAGCGGTTTTTCCAGCGGCGAGGCCACGGGCGGTGTTCCTTCCCAGGGTGCGGGATGATCGTCTGCGCAAGCGCTTTCTCCCCATCCCTGGGCCGGTCGACGCCTCCCTGACCACCCTCGGCCGCCTCACCGGAGTCGGCAACCCCCGATCTCGATGGTGCGCCTGAACGGGCCGGCACGCACCTCGGCCCGCGGTGCCGGTGCTGCACCGCGGGCCGAGGGCTGCTGACGGAGGGTCAGGAACCCTTCGAGGACAGGTACTCCTCCGCTCCGGGCACCTCCTTGGCCTCCTCGGCGATCACCATCGCGCCGACCGCCTTCGCGTCGGGCTTGAGCACATACGCGGAACGGCTCGCGGGCTTCGTCACGTCGGAGAAGTCCTGCGCGGTACCGAGACCGGCGTCGGCGTTCTTCTGCGCGCGGTGCGCGGCGACCACGTCCGCCCGGGCCAGGCTGCCGCCCTCACAGGCCTTCTTCAGGTCCATGCCCATGAGTTGGGCGGCGTTGTAGCCGGAGAGCACACCGGAGTCGACGAGCGCGCCCGGGTACTTCTTCTGGTAGGAGGCGACCATCTTCTTCACGCCGGGTATGTCCGCGCTGACGGCCGGGGCCGCGCTCACCACGTTCAGCATGGCCTCCAGGGCGGCCGCGGCGGGCGTCTTCATCAGCTGCGGGGCGTAGCCCGGGGCGCTGCTGACGACGGGGACCTTCAGCCCGCGGGAGGCGGCGACGCCGACCAGCGAGGCGGTCTGAGCCGGTCCGGCGCTGATCAGGATCGCCTTCACGCCCTCCTTGCGCAGCGCCGAGACCTGCGCGGACAGGTCCGTGTCGGTGGCCTTGATCTTCTGGCCGACGACGTTCAACCCGGCCTTCTTCGCGGCCCATTCCGAGCCTTCCAGGGCGTTCGCGCCGTAGTCGCCCTCGAAGTAGACGTGGCCGATGGTGTCGCCCTTGGCCAGGCCCTTGGTGCGGGTGAGGAAGTCGACGGCGGCGATCATGTCGATGTCGTACGTGGTGCCCAGGACCTGCACGGAGTCCTTGCCGAGCAGGGACGCCGCCCAGGCCTGCGGGAAGGTGAGCACCTCGTCCTGCTCGATGTCGTCGATCAGCGCCGAGACCACCGGGGATCCGATGACCTGGGGCATCGCCACCACGTCCGGGGCTATGTCGGCGTAGGCGGTGACCGCCTTCTGCACGTCGTAGCCGTGGTCCTTGACGACAATCTCGACCTTGCGGCCGCAGATGCCGCCCTTGGCGTTGGTCTCGTCGGCCCACATCTGCTGGGCCTGCACGATGCTCTTGCCGAGGGTGGCGTACGGGCCGGTCAGGTCGGTCAGGGCGCCCAGCTTGATGGTCTTGTCGGTGACTCCGGGCCCGGCCTTGACGCCGTCGGCGCCGTCCGCGGCGGTGTCGCCGTCCCCCTTGGAGCTACAGCCGGTGCCCGCGAGGAGCAGGGCCGTCGCGGCGGCGGCCAGAACCGTCCTGGTGCGGTGCTTGGGGTGATTCACGGTGTCGGCTCCTTGGCTCGTACAGCTGAGGCGGATGAAGGGGTCTCGGTCGCGGGGTGCGCGTCCTTGGGTGCGGCCCGCCGGCGCTGGATCCGGGCGCGGGTGCGCCGGACCAGGCCGTGCAGGCCGTCGGGGGCGAAGAGCAGGATCACGACGATCGCCGCTCCGTAGAGGTAGCGGGCCGCCTCGGTGGGGCCGACCGCTCCGTCGGTGGTGCCGGGGGCCGCCACGAGGGGCAACTGGTCGGCGTAGCGGGTCATCAGCAGGGGCAGCGCGGTGACGAAGACGGCGCCCGCGGTGGCTCCGGCCACCGAGCCGAGCCCGCCGATGACGATCATCGCGAGGTAGTCGACCGACAGGGCCAGCGAGAAGTAGTCCGGGACCACGCGGCGGAAGGCGAGGGCGAGCATCACCCCGGCCAGGCCCGCGTACATGGACGAGACCACGAAGGCCGCCGAGCGGTAGCGGGCGACGTGCACGCCCATCACCGCGGCCGCGGTCTCGCTGTCGCGCAGCGCCACCAGGGCCCGGCCGGGGCGCCCCAGGCGCAGGCCGCGGGCGGTGAACCAGGTGAGCGTGAACAGCGCGAGCCCCAGGTACCACAGCCGTTCCTCGGCGCCGAACGGGATGCCCATCACCGTCAGGTCGGGGTCGGAGCCGGTGAAGGAGAAGCCGCCGATCTCCAGCGGGGGCACCGAGCGGCCGTTGAAGCCGCCGGTGACCGAGTCCGCGGTGAGCAGCACATGGTGGCCGAGGAAGACCAGGGCGAGGGTGGCCACGCCCAGGTAGATGCCGCGCACCCGGCCCGCCACGGGGCTGAACAGACCGCCCGCGGCTCCGGCGAGCAGCACCGCGAGGACGACGGCGACTGCGGGCGGCAGCCCGGGACCAGGCTCGCCGGCCAGCCAGACGTAGCCGTAGGCGCCGACGGCGAGGAAGAAGGCGTGGCCGAGGGAGAGCTGGCCCGCGGTGCCGGCCAGCAGCCCGAGGCCCACGGCGCCGACGGCGGCGGCCATGGAGAACAGGCCGATGCGCAGCCAGAAGGCGTCCAGGTAGAAGGGCAGCACACACAGCAGGACGACCAGCAGGACGGTCCAGACGCGGTAGCGGCGCAGCAGTTCAGACACGGGCCGCTCCCTTCGCGCCGAACAGCCCGTTGGGCCGCACCAGAAGGACGAGGACCATCACGGCGTACGGCGCGACATCGCCGAACCCTTCGCCGAGGACGTGCAGATCGGACTGGTAACCGGCGACCAGCGCCTCGGTCAGGCCGATCAGCATGCTGCCGGCGAGGGCGCCGGGCGGTGAGGCCATACCGCCGAGGATGGCGGCCGGGAAGGCCTTCAGGGCGATCTGTCCGGTCGTGCGCTCCAGGCCGGGGGCCGGGAACGCGGCGAGGAACACCGCGGCCAGCGCGGCGAGTCCGCCCGCCAGACACCAGGCGAGGGTGCGCATCCGCACCAGCCGTACGCCCATCAGCGCCGCCGCCTCCATGTCCTCCGCCGAAGCCCGCAGCGCCAGGCCCCAGTTGGTGTACCGGAAGAGCGCGAAGACGCCGCCGATGACGACGCTGGACACCACGATCGCGGCGAGCCTGCTGTCGGCCACCGTGATGGGGCCGAGGCCGCTGACCGAGTCACCCCAGGGGTCGCCGAGGGAGAGCAGGTCGCCGCCGATGCGGCGGGACAGGTCGGTGAGGATGACGATGTCGACGCCGATGGTCACGATCGTCTGCACATGGGCCGTGTGTGCGTCCTGCCCGCCCGCCTGCAGCAGGAACCGGTCCATGAGCCCGGCCACGCCCGCCGTGACCAGCACGGCGACCGCGAGGGCGCCGGCGAAGCCGAGGTCGTCGTGGAGTACGGCGGTGAGGTAGCCGCCGAGCAGGAGCAGGGAGCCGTGGGCGAAGTTGATGACGCCGGAGGCCTTGAAGATGATGACGAAGCCGAGCGCGACCAGGGCGTAGACGGAGCCCAGGGCGAGGCCGTTGAGGACGTTGTCGAGGAAGCCGGTCATGCCGCGTCCTCCCCGGTGGACTCGGTGGCCTCGGTGGCCTCGGTGCCGAGGTAGGCGCGCAGCACCTCGGGGTCACGGCGGACCTCGTCGGGGGTGCCGTGGGCGATGACGCGGCCGAAGTCGAGGACGGTGACCTCGTCGGCGAGCCGCATCACCAGCCCCATGTCGTGCTCCACGAGCACCACGGACAGGCCGAGTTCGGCGCGCACGGCGCGGATCGTCTCGGCGGTACGGGCCCGTTCGGCGGCGTTCATGCCGGCCACGGGCTCGTCGAGCAGCAGCACACTGGGCTCCAGACAGAGGGCGCGGGCGAACTCCACGCGTTTGCGGTCGCCGTAGGACAGCAGCGCGACCGAGGAGTCGAAGTGCGGTCCGAGGCCGGTGAGTTCGGCGATCTCACGGGCCTTGGCCAGGTGCTCGCGCTGTTCGCGCACGGCACTGGGCAGGCGCAGCGCGCTGGCGGTGAAGCCCGCGCGGGACAGGATGTGCCGGCCGAGCATCAGGTTGTCGGCGACGGTGCCTTCGGTGGTGACGATGTTCTGGAAGGTGCGGGCCACGCCCAGGGCGGCGATGCGGTGCGGGGCGAGGCGGGTCAGTTCGGTGTCGCCGAGGCTGACGGTGCCGGAGGCGGGGCGGTACAGGCCCGAGAGCACGTTGAAGCAGGTGGACTTGCCGGCGCCGTTGGGCCCGATGATGGCGTGCACGGTTCCCGGGGCGACCGTGAAGGACACGTCGTCCAGGGCGGTGAGTCCGGCGAACCGGACGGTGACGTCCCGTACGGCGAGCACGGGCGGTGCGGTGGTGCGGTCGTTCACGCGGCCCCCTGACCGTCGGCGGTCTCGCCCAGGTACAGACGGCGTACGGCGTCGGTGCGGGCGAGTTCGTCGGCCGGCCCGGACAGCCGGATCTCGCCGACCTCCAGGACGTAGGCGCTGTCCGCGAGGGAGAGGGCCATACCGGCGTTCTGTTCGACCAGGAGCACGGCGGTGCCCTGGGTGTTGATCTCCTTCACCACGTCCGCGATCCGGGCCACCATCTGCGGGGCGAGACCCAGGGACGGCTCGTCGAGCAGGAGCAGGCGCGGGGCGGCCATGAGAGCGCGGCCGATGGCGAGCATCTGCTGCTCGCCGCCGGAGAGAAGCCCGGCGGCCTGCTGGGTGCGTTCGGCGAGCCGCGGGAACAGGGTGAACACCCGGTCCCGGGACTCGCGCACCAGGGCGGGGCTGCGGCGGCCGAGGCCGAGGCCGCCGGTGCGGAGGTTCTCGTCGACCGTGAGCCCGGCGAACACCCGCCTGCCCTCCGGGACCTGTACGACGCCGGCGCGCACCGCGGCGACCGGGTCGCGGCCGTCGAGTTCCGTGGCGCCGTAGCGGATGCGGCCGGCGGTGACCGCGCCGCGGTGCAGGCGCAGGGTGCCCGACACCGCCCGCAACAGGGTCGTCTTGCCCGCGCCGTTGGCGCCGAGCAGGGCGACGACGCCGCCGTGCGGGACGGTCAGCGACACGGAACGAAGGGCGGACAGGGCACGGCCGTAGGTCACGTCGAGTGCTTCGACGTGCAGGGCCGGCTCCTCGTCCGGTGGTGCTTCGGGCATCACGGCTCCTCGGATCCGTGCCGGAACGGGCACGGGGCTTTCGGGGAAGGGGAGCTCACGACAGCACGGGCGCGGGCGCGCGGAACAGGTCTTCCGGCGTGCTCGCTGCGCGGTCCCAACCGGGGCGGTCAGGGCTTGTGCGGGTGCCCAGGGAGAAGGCGGTGGGGGTTCCGGGGCGGGGGGCCGGGTAGGCAGGGCCGGTGAGAACGGATGAAGCGGCGCGGAGGGGACCGGGGGCCGGAGCGGGTGGCCGCGGAAGGGCGGCGGGGTCCGCTGCCGGTGGCCACGCAAGGGAGGCGACGTCCGGTGCGAGTGGCCACGCAAGGGCAGCGGCGTCCGGTACCGGTACCGAGAAAGGGCAGCGTGTACGGACCACCGGCCGGGCCGAGGCCTGTTCCGGCAAGCGGGAACAGGGCGCGGGCACGGCTTCGGCCGGCGGGCCGAGAACAGGCGTCTGCTTCGGCTGGCGGGTCTCCTGGGCCGGGGGAAGAGGTCTGCATCGGCTGGCGGTCTTACCGCGCCGGGGCAGGGGCCTGCCCCCCGGGTTGCCGCACTTACCCAGCTGGGGACTGCTCCCCGGCTGCCCGCCATACCGGCCCAGAGCAGAGGTCCGCTCCCGGCGCCGGACATACCCGACCGGAACAGAGGTCCGCTTCCTGCCTGCCTCACCCACCAGGCCGGAACAGAGGTCCGCTCCCTGCCTGCCGGACCTACCGGGCCGGAGCAGAGGCCTGCTCCCCGGCTCTCGCCATGCCGGGCCGGAACAGAGGTATGCCTCCCGGGCTGCCGGGCTTACCGGGCTTACCGGGCTGGGGACTGCTCCCCAGCTGCCCGTCAAACCGGCCCGGCGCAGAGGTCCGATCCACGGCGCCGGACTCACCAGGCCGGAGCAGCGGACCACTCCACGGCCGCCCCACCCACCAGGCCTGAGCAGAGGCCCATCCCCCACCCACCAGGCCGGAACAGAGAACTGCTCCCCGGCTGCCGGACTTACCGGGCGGGGGCAGAGGCTGCTTCCCGGCCGCTCGGCCCAGGACGGAGCAGAGTCCTGCCCCCGGCCGCCGGACATACCCGGCCGGAGCAGCGGTCCGCTCCCCGGCCGCCCGGCTCACCAGCCGGAGCGGACGTCTCCAACTGCTGGACATGCCCGGCCCGCGGACGTCAGCTTCGGCTGCCGGACCTGCCGAACTCGCCGGACCTGCCGAACTCGCCGGACCTGCCGAGCCCGCCGAACCCACCGGACCCGCCGAACCCTCCCGACCCGCCGGACCTGCCGGACCTGCCGAGCCCGCCCGGCCCACCGAACCCTCCGCCCTCGCCTCCCCCAACCGCTGAGTCGTACCCCCTCAGCGCAGCAGGCGGCGGGCTGTCAGGGCGAGGCTTATTTCCACCACGTCCAGGGGGCGGGCCAGGGAGCGGCCCGTGAGTTGTTCGCATCGGCGCAGGCGGTTGAGGACGGTGTTGCGGTGGCAGTAGAGGCGTTCGCCGGCACGCTGGGCGGAGCCGTCGCAGGCCAGCCAGGCGGCCAGGGTGTCCAGCAGGACGTCCCGGTCGGCGGGCTCCAGGCGCAGCACCGGGCCGAGGACCTGGTCGGCGAGGGTCGCGCCGAGTTCGGGGCAGGAGACGACCAGGGCCTCGGGAAGGTGTTCCGTCAGCCGGATCGTGCCGCCCTGCTGCGGGCAGATGCTCAGCGCGAGATCCGCGAGGCGCCGGGCGTCACCCACGGCGGCCAGGCCGGTGACCACGCTGCCGACGCCGGCCTTGCTGCCCGGGGCCAGCTCCAGGCCCTCCAGCGGGTCGTCGCCGCCCTCCGGATCCTCGTCGCCGACCAGGACGATGCCGTAGTCCACTTCCACTCCTGTGTGCCAGTGCACGCGCGTGCTCGGCGGGACGGCGGCGGCGCGGGTGCCCGAGGGTCCCGGGGCCCGTCCGCCGGCGACCGCGACGACGACGTACCGGCCGTGTTCCGGCAGGCCCAGGCCCTCGGCGGTCTCGGGCAGATCGGCGATGCGGCTGGTGCCGTCGAGGAGGGCGGCCGCGAGCAGCCGTACCCGGTTCTCGCGCCGCCAGGCCAGTTGCCGCTCGGCCTGCCGGTAGGCGTCCGCGACGAGGGTGCAGTGCTCGTCGACGAAGTTCCACATGTCGGTCGCGACATGGACGAGCAGCCGTACGTCCTCGGGTGCCGTGCGGGAGGTCTCCTCCACCAGCCGCTGCCACACCAGGGACCCGCCCAGCCGGAACGCGTGCAGCAGGGCGTCCAGCGGCACGCCCTGCTCGGCCCGCCGCACGCCGATCTTCCACGAACAGCGACGTGCCGCGTCCCGGTTGCCGCGCGGGTCGAGCAGCGACAGCACACTGTGCCGCAGCGAGCGGTGCACCTCCTGCCAGGTGCCCGCGTAGTCGCACTCCAGCGCGGTCCGGTAGGCGGTCTCCTGCTCCTGGATCAGACCCACCAGGTGCTCGGTGAGGTCCGGCAGGTCGTCGAGCAGGCTGCGCGCGGCCCGGTGCAGGACACGCAACGCGTCGGCGTCGATCAATGACCGGCCGCGCCGCCCGGTCCGCGGCTGCGGAACAGGCACCGGGCCGGTCCTGATCATCGCGCGTGTCCGTACGGCAGGATGCATCGCGGTCCTCCCACAAACCTCGGACTCCCGGCGGTGCGCCCGTGCCGGGAGACTCTGCGGTGTCCGGTCGCCCGCGTCGCCCGTACGGCGGCGGCGGCCGCCCGACTCGTCCTGCCGTGAAGGATGACATACCGTCCGGTCGGTCCCTAGGGTTGTGCACGTCTCTTTTTCCGCCCACCTCTCACAGATCCGCACGTCGGCCCTCACCGGCCTCTTGATCGATCATGCGGGCGAGCTCCATCCGGGACCGCACGCCGAGCGTGGCGAAGACGTTGCGCAGGTGGTAGTCGACCGTGCGGGTGCTGACCGCGAGGCGGAGCGCGACTTCCCGGTTGGTGGCGCCCTCGGCGACATGGCGGGCGATCCGCAGCTGCTGCGGCGTCAGCCGCGCCAGCCCGCCGCCCGCCCCCTCGCAGGCGGCGGCCCCGTTGGCCCGCAGCTCCCCGCGCGTCTGCTCCGCCCAGGCCCGCGCCCCGCACCGCTCGAACCCCACCAGCGCTCCCCCGAGCCGCAGCCGCGCCTCCCGCAGCCGCCGCCGGCGCCGCAGCCATCGGCCGTGCAGCAGCTCGGTCCTGGCCCGCTCGAAGTCGCCGCCGGTGCCGTCGTGCAGGGCCAGCGCCCGCAGATACAGCTCGTCGGCCTCGTCCCCGGGCGCCAGCAGCGCACGGCAGCGGGCGAGCTGGGCGGGCGCGTGCGGATCGGCTCCCAGCGCGGCCCACGCGGCGAAATCCGCTACGACCGCCCGCGCGTCCTCCGGCCGCCCGGCCAGCACCGCCGCCTCCACGAAACAGGGCACGGCGAGCATCCAGACGGCGAAATGGCCGCGCCGTAGACCGGGCAGCACCAGCGGCCCGAGCCGGTCGGCGGCGTCGAGGGGACGGCCGCATCCCAGGTCGTTGCGGGCCACCGCCCACTCCGCCAGCGTCGCCGCCTGGGCGAGGCCGTGCCGGCGGGCGGTGGCCAGCGCGGCCGTGGCATGGCCCGCGACGGTGGCCGTCTCCCCGACGATCGACGCGGCCAGCGCCAGCATGGCCTGGTGGTTCGCGGCGGTGTTGCGCCGCCCGGCCCCGTACGCGGTCCGCACCCCTTCCTCCGCGTGGGCGCGCGCCTGGGCGTGCCGTCCGGCGCGCAGTTCGGCGTAGGCGAGGTATTCCAGGGCCCGGGCCTGGAGGGACGGGGAGTCCCGGGCCACGGCGAGGGCACGGGCGCCGGCCCGGCGGGCGGCGACGACGTCCCCGAGCAGCAGGGCGGCCGTCGCGGAGCGCAGCTGGTGCTCGGGCCGGTCGTCCGCGCGGTCGATCACGCGCCGCAGCGGTCCCACCGCCAGGTCGGGGCGCAGCTCCAGCAGGGCCCGCATCCCGGCGCGGTAGTCCCCGAGGACCGAGCCGGCCTCGGCCGGCTCCTCCAGGACCTTCAGACAGGCGGCCACGTCGCCGCCCGCCCAGGCCGCGTCCACGGCGGCCAGCCGCGCGGCCTCCGCCTGCTCCGGCTCCTCGGCCGTCAGCAAGGACGCGGCCACCAGCAGGGTCTCCCGGGCGTCATCAACGGGCCCATCGGCCAACTGCGCCCTTCCACGGGCGAGTTCGGCTCGTCCGCGCTGTGTCGCCCGCACGCTCCTGTCACCGCTCATTCACGGGAGGTTACTTGCGCGTAACGCCGGACGGAAGCCGTCCGCAGATTCCGCTTCCCGCCCGGATCGGCGGTGTGACCTGCGGTTCGGTGCGATACGAGCGGTGAACGGACTGTGCCGCCGCCCAGAGTTTCCGGGCGGCGGCCGTGCGGGGGCACAAGGTCATCCGGTGTGCGGGCAGTTGCCCCGGTACTCCTCGATGGTCAGGCTCGGCCGCGGCAGCGGGCAGAGGAACTGCTCGTAGCGGGTGTCGTTGTCGATGAACCGCTTGAGCCAGGAAATGCTGTACTTCGCGATCGTCGTGTTCGACGAGTTGGGCGTGAAGTGGGAGGCGTTGTTCAGCTCGAGGTAGGCGCGGTCCAGGCCGGACGACAGGCTGTTGTAGAACGGCTCGGCGTGGCTGGAGACCGAGGCGACCGTGTCGCCGTCGGCACCGACGATGAGCGTGGGTGTGGTCAGCTCGGGCCAGGTCTTGTCGGTGTTCCACGGCGTCAGCGGGATCGCCGCCTGCAGCGAGGGACGGGTCTTGGCGGCCTCCAGGCTGCCGCCGCCGCCCATGGAGTGGCCCATGACGCCGAGCCGGGTGCTGTCGACGCGAGCACGCACCGAGCTGCGCTGCGTCAGGTAGTCGAGCGCGGCGAGGAGCTGGCGGCCCCGGGAGTCGGGCTGGTCGACGGTGGAGTTGGTGTCGATGGTGAACACCACGAAGCCCTGCGAGGCCAGGCGCGGGCCCAGCCAGGCGATCGAGGACTCGTAGGCGGTGAAGCCGGGTGAGATCGCCACGGCGCCGAAGGTGCCGTCGCTGGTGCTCGTCGGGTAGTAGATCGTGCCGCCGCCGAACCCGGTGACGCTGAGGGAGGAGACGGACGTCTGGGAGACGGAGTACGAGCCGCGCGACGCCTCGATGCTGGCGTTGGTCGGCGCGGGGCCGCGCTCGTAGGGGTTGTCCGCCGCGTGGGCGCCGGGTCCGGCGAGGGTGCCGAGTGAGAGAACCGCGGCGAGTGCCGTGGCGGCCGCGGCGAGTCTTCCGGTCCTGCGGGGCTGGACGTGGGGGTGGACCTGCACGAGGGGTGGTCCTCTCTGTCGTGGCGGACGGCTGGCTGGGGAGTAGCCAGGGACCGCCGTTGGGCTGGCGGTGCCACTGTGGGCGCCCGGCCCGGCGCCGGGGACCGGCAAGTTCACCGGTCTCGTGCGCACGGTTCCGGCCGTGCCGGGCGCGGGCCGGGTTGCTCGGGGCCCGGGTCGGTGTGACACGCTCGATCGTCAACCGTGACGGCAGCGTGGAGAGGCGACGGTATGCGCATCGGACTGCTCGGCACCGGCCCGTGGGCGCAGCTGGCCCATGCCCCGGCGCTCGGCGAGCACACGGAGGTGGACTTCGTCGGGGTGTGGGGCCGCCGCCCGGACGCGGCGAAGGATCTCGCCGCCCGCCATGACATCCGGGCCTACGACGACGTCGACGCGCTCCTCGCCGACGTGGACGCGGTCGCCGTCGCCCTGCCGCCGGCCGTGCAGGCGGAGCTGGCGGTGCGGGCCGCGCGGGCGGGGTGTCATCTGCTGCTGGACAAGCCGCTGGCGACGTCGGTGGAGCAGGGGCGGGCGGTGGTCGAGGCGGCCGAGGCGGCCGGGGTCGCGTCGGTGGTGTTCTTCACCACCCGGTTCCAGCCGGAGACCGAGGAGTGGATCACCCAGCAGGGCGCGGCGCAGGGCTGGTTCACGGCGCACGCGCAGTGGCTGGGCGCGGTGTTCAGCGGCGGCGGCAGCCCGTTCGCGAACTCGCCGTGGCGGCGGGAGAAGGGCGCCCTGTGGGACGTAGGACCGCATGCCCTGTCCGTGCTGCTGCCGGTGCTGGGCGAGGTGCGGCAGGTGGCGGCGGCCGCGCACGGGCCCGGTGACACCGCGCATCTGGTCCTCAGTCACGCCGGGGGCGCGTCGAGCACGCTGACGCTGAGCCTGACCGCGCCGTCGGCGGCCTCCGGGGCCGCGGTGGAACTGCGCGGCGAGGCCGGGGTGACCCGTCTTCCGGCGAGCACGCAGGGGGTGGTGCCGGCCTTCGTCCGGGCGACCGACGCCCTGCTCGCCGCCGCCCGCACCGGGCGCCCGCATCCGTGCGACGCGGCGTTCGGTCTGCGCGTGACCGAGATCCTCACGCAGGCCGACGCCCTGCTGAACGACGGCGGCTGAGACCGGCCCCTCACTCCTCGAACGGCTCGTCGCTCCACCGGAACCAGGCCCGGTCCCCCTCGATGTGCAGCAGGAACTCGGCCACGGGTCCGTCCGGCGAGGAGAGGGAGACCCGTCTGCGGATCTCGTCGTAGGCGGCCTCCCACTCCTCCACCTCCTCGTCGACCCGCGCCACCAGGGCGAGTTCGCGGGCGAAGAGGTCGCGCACGGAGGCATAGCCGGGACCCGGGGTGAAGCGGCCCGACAGCCAGGGGAAGTCGGCGTCGTCGATCGCGATCTCCCCGACCGGTTCGTCACCGCTGCGGATGTGCCACACCGTGCCGTCGAATCCCACCGTGCCTCCGTACGCCGTCACTGTCAGTGCCGGATCAGCATGTCATCCGGCACTGACAGTCAGCCCTCTCAGATCGTCGCGCCAGGGAGGTGGAAGTCGATCCGCTCCCGCACCACCGGGTGGCCGGCCTTGGTGAAGTTCGCGGCCATCGGGAAGTTCCCCTGGTCGGTGGCGCCGCTGATGAACTCGGCGCCCTGCTCGACCAGGAAGTGCGTGCACTCCACGAGCAGGTCGTAGGCGTAGCCGTGGCCGCGGTGTTCCGGCAGGACGCCGATGAAGCCGATGACGGGCGAGGTCTGATTGCGGGCCGGGATGTGGATGCCCACGGGCTCGCCCTCCGGAGTACGCGCGACCTGCCACCACTCGCGCGGCGAGGGGCACCAGCGGAAGAAGTCCAGTTCCTCCTGGGCGGCTTGATCGAGGCCGCCCTCCTTGATCGCCTTGAGGGCATGGGCGTCCAGCGTGACCGAGTGGATGCGGCGCAGCGCGTCGAAGAACACGGCGTCGTCGGGCTCGGGGGTGAAGACGAGCCGTCCGGGCCGATCGGGCAGCCCGCACTCCGGCGTCCACCGGTACAGGTACCGCTCGACCAGGAGGTCGTAGTCGGCCGCGCGGGCGGCGGCGAACGCGGTGTCGGCGGCGGGGCGCACGGCCGGGTTCTCCCGCCAGCCGGCCGGCAGGTTGAACTCCAGCTCGACCTGCCACGGGGCGGAGCGCAGGAGTTCGGCTCCCGCCTCCTCCTCCCCGTCGGCCACGTCGAACCAGTTGACGAGCATCGGCTCCGCGTCGTCGGGGCCGCCCCACCAGGCGCCGCGCGCGACGACCCGGCCGTCGCGCAGGGCCACCCGCTTCCAGTCGGGCCGGTGCACGGTGGTGCGGTGTGCCTCGCCCGCGCCCAGCGGGTCGGGCAGGGCGTCGAAAAGGTGGGCGTCGCTCTCGTCGAGCGTACGGATGACCAGATCGGTCATGGGGATTCCTCCGGGAAACAGGCTGCGAAGAGCGCTCCCGGTCGGATCACACGAAGCACGCCGGGACAGCGGTGAGGGGAGCGCTGGAGTAGGTGAACTGCACGGCACTCGCCTCCTTCCGTCGTCTCAAGGCGTGATGATCACACCGTAGAGGTCTTCCGCGGGTGCGTCCACACCATTTCGGGGACCGGGCGCGATTAGGGTCTGCGGCATGACCGACACCTCCCTGCGCTCCGTCACCGTCGAGCGGACCGCCACCGGCCACTTCACCGCCGTCAACGCCCGTGGCGGCACCGTCGAGTTCGGCACCGAGGGCGCCGGTTTCACCCCGGTGGAGCTGCTGCTCGCCGCGATCGGCGGCTGCACCATGGCCGACGTCGACGTCGCCACCACCCGGCACGCGGAGCCCGACCGGTTCACGGTCACGGTGACCGGCCACAAGGTCAGCGACGACCAGGGCAACCGGCTGACCGACCTGGAGGTCACCTTCTCCGTCGCCTTCCCCGCCGGCGAGGGCGGCGACCGCGCCCGCGCGATCCTCCCCCGGGCGGTGAAGACCTCCCACGACCGGCTCTGCACGGTCAGCCGCACCATCGAGGCGGGTACGCCGGTCAGCGCCTCGGTCGAGGACGCCTGACCGGGAAACCCCGTTGCGGTGGCCCGACTCGCCCCCGACCCTTTCCGCATGCCCTATGTCGTACGACCGGCCGGCCTCACCGACGTGCCCGCCATCACCGAGCTGCTGAACCAGGTCGACCTGATCGAGATCGGCCGCCCCGAGACCGACCAGCACACCGTCGAGGCGGATCTACGGCATCCCGAGGCCGATCTCCCGCGGAACTCCTGGCTGGCCTTCCACGAGGGCCGGTTGGTGGCCTACGGGCTGCTGTGGGACGAGTCGGGCGGCGACCGCATCGACATCGACCACTATGTGCTGCCCGACCACCAGGAGGCCGGGCAGCGGATGTTCGAGGCGATGGAGGCCAGGGCGTCGGCCAAGGCCCGGGAGAACGGCGCGGAGCGGGCCGTGGTCCACCTCCACCTCAACATCGAGCCCACCCTGGACACCGCGCTGATCGAGAAGCGCGGCTGGTCCGTCGTACGGCGCCATCACGTGCTGCGCCGCCCGGTGGATCCCGCCGAGGACCGCACCCCGCAGCCGCCGCCCGGAGTACGGCTGCGGGCCTGCGCCGACGAGGCGGACCGCAGGCGCGTCCACGCCCTCTACCAGGCCACCTTCGCCGAGCACTTCGACTTCCACCCCCGCGCCTACGAGCAGTGGCTGCACGACGTGGACGCCGAGGGGCTCGACTGGTCCCTGGTCTGGATCGCGAGCACCGAGGAGCACGGGGATGCCGGTTTCCTGCTGGCCCGCGACGACCGCGAGGCCATGGGGTGGATCCGCGGCATCGGCGTCCTGCGTGAGGCCCGCGCCCGTGGCCTAGGCGGCCTGCTCCTGCGCCACGCGTTCGCCGCGTTCGCCGCGCGCGGCCGGGACACGGTGGGTCTCGGAGTGGACACCGGCAACACCACGGGGGCGCCCGGCCTGTATGCCCGCCACGGGATGACGGTGCACTACGCGGTGGACACGTGGGAGACGGTTCTGGCCTCTCAGTAGACCCCCTGACTTCTCAGTAGGCCCGGACGGGATAGTGCGGGTCCTCCCAGCGAGCGGGACCGGTGAGCCCCAGCAGCCTTACGCGGTGCAGGAGTTCGTCGGTGCCGTCCAGGGTGCGCAGCCGGTCGGGGGCGTATCGCACCAGCCAGGCGGTGAGTTCGGCGCGCAGTGCGTCCTCGTCGTCCCAGCTCTGCCAGGGCAGCTCGTCCCCCAGCAGGGCGTACTCCCACCGCTCCACCGCCACGGCCAACTGCCGGTCGGCGACCGGGTGGCCGAGTGCCTCCCAGGCGTCGAGCCACGGGGTGAGCGTGCCGGATGCCTCCGCGCACAGGGCGAGGAGCTGGTGCACGGGCACCGCGGGATCCGGGTCCGTCAGGCCCTGGGCCCACCAGGCGTGCAGGAACTCCCGCACGGCCGCGCTCTGTCGGGCGGGCCACTGTTGCCAGTCACCGCGGGCGAAGGAGCGGCCGACCTCGTACATGCCGAACATCGGCTCGATCCGGCCGGCGACCAGCTCCCTGGCGAACTGCGGCAGGATGCGGCGCAGGACCGCGCCGTGGTCACTGAAGTCGGGGGCGTCCCAGGTGCGGCGCAGCAGGTCCGGGTCGAGTTCCCTGCCGGGGATCTTCAGGAGGGCGAGTTCGTCGTCGCTGCCCCAGTGGCAGATGCACTGCGTCTCGTCGCTCCGGGCCGTCATGCCGCGGAAGGTGTGGGTGAGGTCGTCCAGGGCTCGGTCGAGTCGGAGCCGTGTGTCGTCGAGGGTCATGGTCGTCGGCAGCCTCAGGGGGACTCCGGTGGCTTCCGCCCGCCGAAGATCGCGACCCTACCTCCTTGAGCGGCCTTCGGTACAGGTCCCGGCTGACGCCCGCCGTGCGCCCGGGACCCCGCTCTACCCGCATAGCACGCCGGTCCGATCACCGCGTCCCGTCCCGGGCGACGGCTCCTTCCGGATGCACGGCGCGCCAAGGCGTTGAATGGTGATAGCGGACCCCTTGCGCGCGAGCGCCGGGAACCGCACCGAGTGATCCGGACCCGAGGAGCAGATCATGCCGACGTCACAGCCCGCGTCCGGGCCGTCCGAGGACCGCACCACCCCGGACGCCCTGCTCCACACCCGCACCGGCACCGAAGTGTCGCCGGAGGACCTGGTCCTTGCCTCGGGCAAGGACATCACCCCGCACAATCTGGAATGGGCCAAGCGGAAGCTGGCGGCGGAAGGACCCGCGGCCCTCGACAAGATCCTCCCCTGAGCGGACACAGGCCTCGGAAAAGCCTGCCGGGTCCGGGCACACCACCCGGGCCCGCGAACCCGCCACGGTTCCACGGCTGCCGCAGCAGCTGGGTGCGCCCCTCGGCGTCGGTGTCCCGCACGCCGAGGACGTACTCGCCCGGCGTCGCGGTACCGGCGCACCGCCGGCGCCGCCACGCCCTCCGTCGGCCTCCGGTCCGGCCTCCTGCGGGCCGCGCCCGCCGTCCGCGACGACCTCGACCCGCATACCGGCCGCCAGCCGGCCCAGGCCCGCCCCTTCAGCGTGACGGGCCCCGGCCGGACCACGCTCCGCTGGAACCCGGTGAACGGGGCGTCGGCGACCCGGATCTCCCGCAGCCACTTCACGTGTGCCATGCCGTACCAGCCGGGGACGACCAGGCGCAGGGGCCGCCCGTGCTGCGGGGGGTAGCGGGGCACCGTTCATGGTGAGCGCGACCGGCACCTCGGTCTCGTCCAGGGGCAGGGCCCGCTGATAGTCCTGCTCGACGCCGGTGAACACCGCCTCGACGGCACCGACTCCGGCCCCGGCCGGCAGCAGCCGCAGCGGCACCCCGCACCCCCGGCCGTCCCGGTCGCCTCGTCGGGCCCGGCAGGGCGGGCGGGCTCGCGGTGCCGAGTCGGGCATCCAAGGGGCTATTGTCCCGCCGCCGGAGCGCCCTGACTCGCCGGGGCCGGGCGCGCGGCCAACCTCCCTGCTCCGGGGGCGTGTTCGCCGTCCGCCCTTTCGGAAACGGTCTTGCGGCTGCCAGACTCCCAAGGGTGCCCGACTTCGACATGCTCGTCCTCGGATCCGGTCCGGGCGGCCAGAAGGCCGCCATCGCCGCGGCCAAGCTGGGCCGCCGGGTGGCCGTCATCGACCGCCCCGACATGGTCGGCGGGGTCTCCATCCACACCGGCACCATCCCCTCCAAGACCTTGCGCGAGGCGGTGCTGTACCTCACCGGTCTCACCCAGCGCGATCTGTACGGCCAGAGTTACCGCCTGAAGGAGGACATCACCGTCTCCGACCTGATCTCGCGCACCCAGCACGTGGTGGGCCGCGAGGTCGACGTCATCCGCAGCCAGCTCTCCCGCAACCAGGTCGCCCTGTTCGCCGGCACGGGCCGGTTCGTCGACGATCACACCGTCGCCCTGCGCGAGGTGACCGGGCAGGAACGCATGCTCAGCGCCGAGCACATCGTGATCGCCACCGGCACCCGGCCCGCCCGGCCCGCCAGCGTCGAGTTCGACGGGCGCACGATCATGGACTCGGACAACGTCCTCGCCCTGGAACGGGTGCCACGGTCGATGGTGATCGTCGGCGCGGGGGTCATCGGCATGGAGTACGCCTCCATGTTCGCCGCCCTCGGCAGCAAGATCACCGTGGTGGAGAAGCGCGCCGGGATGCTCGACATGTGCGACGTCGAGATCGTGGAGTCGCTCAAGTACCACCTGCGGGACCTGGCGGTGACGTTCCGGTTCGGGGAGACGGTCGCCGCGGTGGAACGGCATCCCCGCGGCACGCTCACCGTCCTGGAGAGCGGCAAGAAGATCCCCGCCGACGCGGTGATGTACTCCGCGGGCCGGCAGGGCCTCACCGACGAACTCGACCTCGACAAGGCCGGCCTCTCGGCCGATCCGCGCGGCCGGATCACGGTCGACGAGCACTACCGCACCGAGGTGCCGCACATCTACGCCGTCGGCGACGTGATCGGCTTCCCGGCCCTCGCGGCGACCTCGATGGAGCAGGGCCGCAGCGCCGCGTACCACGCCTTCGGTGAGCCGGTCGGCCGGATGCACCACCTGCAGCCGATCGGCATCTACACCATCCCGGAGATCAGCTTCGTGGGCCGTACCGAGGACCGGCTCACCGAGGACCGGGTGCCGTTCGAGGTGGGCATCTCCCGCTACCGCGAGCTGGCCCGCGGGCAGATCATCGGCGACTCGCACGGCATGCTGAAGCTGCTGGTCTCACCCGAGGACCGCACGCTGCTCGGCGTGCACTGCTTCGGCTCCGGGGCGACCGAGCTGATCCACATCGGACAGTCGGTGATGGGCTGCGGCGGCACCGTCGACTACCTGGTCGACGCGGTGTTCAACTACCCGACGCTCGCCGAGTCCTACAAGGTGGCCGCCCTCGACGCGACCAACCGGCTCCGGCAGGTCGACCAGATGGGCGAGTAGCCGCGGGGCGCCGGCCCCGCGCCCACCTGACGGGACCCGCCCGTCCGCCCGCCTGACGGGACCCGTCCGTCCCGTCAGGCGGTCCCGTCCTCCTCGTCCGGCAGCAGGGTGTCGTCCTCGACGACGTGCATGGCGGCCTCCTCGGCACCCGCGGCTCCGCCGTCCACGCCCATGTCGAAGGCCACCTCCTCCTTGGTGGCGACGCCGTGCGCCCCCTCGTCGGGGGCGACCAGCCGGCCGGCCCGTTCGCCGCCCGCCTCGGGGTCGACGGGCTCGCCCTCGCCGTCGGGCGTGTCGCCCACGCCGTCACCGACCGGCGGGGACACGTCGGGCACCTCCCGGGCGAGCCGGTCGTCGAGGCTCTCGCCCTCCTGCTGCTCGGCCGCCGTGGTGCCGTGCGCGGTGACGCCGAGGGGCTTCTCCGGCGGCGAGTAGCCCTCGTCGAGAGTGTCGTCGTAGGTCCGCTCGTCCAACGCGTTCTGCAGGTCCAGGGGCGCGGCGTCCTCCTGCTCCTCGTTGCCTCCGGTGGGCTGGTAGGCGTCGTCCGCCATCGGCTCGGGGGTGCTGCGGTCGGTGCCCATGCGTACCTCCTGGATTCCCTCGTGTGCGCTGGTTCCTCTCCAGTGCTCTCCAGCACGCGTTTCCCGTTCCGCGCGAGCCAACCACCAGGCGTGTCCTGGGCGGTCGGTGGGGGCGGCTATCATCACTCATCACTTGCACACGGTGTGATCGTCTGCCGACTCTGCGGCTGCACGAGCGCCACCGCTCGCTGGTTTTCGCCGCCTCGCGGCCGAGGTCGTCCTCGTCCGGCCGGGGCGGGTGCATCCCCCCCCACACCCCCCATACGCCGTCCGGGCCCGTCGCCGTCCCGGCGGTGTGCACGACGGAAAGCAGCACAGGCCATGAGCAACAACAGGGGCAGAGGACTCCAGCCAGGGGCCCTCGGTACGTTCGACACGGTGGTGATGGCCGTCGCGGGCAGCGCTCCGGCGTACTCGCTCGCCGCGACCACCGCGGTCCTGGTCGGTGCGGTGGGGACGGCCAGTCCGGCCGCGCTGCTGTACTGCGCGATCCCCATGCTCGGCATCGCGCTGGCCTTCAGCTATCTGGGGCGCATCGATGTGAACGCGGGCGCCAGTTACTCCTGGGTGGGGCGAACTCTCCATCCCTTCCTGGGATTTCTCAGCGGCTGGGCGCTGGTGGTGTCGGCGACCATCTTCATGGTGGCCGGTTCGCTGCCCGCCGGGTCGATGACGCTCGCCCTGTTCGACGCCGAACTCGCCGCGAACACCGCGCTGTCCACGGTGGTGGGCGCCGGCTGGTTCCTGCTGATGCTGCTGGTGGTGCTGGGCGGCGCCCGGCTCACCGTCCGCGCGCAGCTCATCATGTCCGGTGTCGAACTCGCCCTGCTCACGCTGTTCGCGGTGCTCGCCGTCCTCCACACCGGCAACGCCCGCGCCTTCGACTGGTCCTGGCTCGGCCTCGGCCACTTCGACGGCGTGTCGGGTTTCGCCTCGGGCGCGCTGATCGCCGCGTTCTACTACTGGGGCTGGGACGTCACCAGCAACCTCAGCGAGGAGACCCGCAACAGCCGTCGTACGGCCGGGTTCGCCGGCCTGATCGGGCTCGGGGTGGTCTTCCTGCTGTTCGAGGTGTTCACGATCGCGGTGAACGTCGTCCTCTCCTCGGACCGGATCCGCGCCGACGAGGCCAATGTGCTGGCCGTCCTCGGCGAGGAGATCTGGCCGGGCTGGGGCGGGCGGCTGCTGATCGTCGCGGTGATGCTGTCCACGGTCGCCACCCTGGAGACCACGCTCATCCAGGTCACCCGCTCACTGTTCGCGATGGGCCGCGACCGCACGATGCCCGCCGCGCTGGGAAAAGTGCACCCCACGTGGAACACGCCGTGGGTGGCCGTCGTCGTGGTGGGCGCGGTGGCGCTGGCGATGTTCGTCGCCTCCAACGCGCTCGGCTCGGTCGGTGAGATCCTCTCCGACGCGATCTCGGCGATCGGTCTGCAGATCGCCGTCTACTACGGCCTGACCGGCATCGCGGTGGTGGTCGCGTACCGCAAGATGCTGCTGAAGTCCCCGGCCGACTTCGTCTTCGGCGGGGTGTGGCCGCTGTTCGGCGCACTGTTCATGTTCTGGGTGTTCCTGGAGTCCCTCGCCGAACTGTCCCCCGCCGCGATCGCGATCGGCATCGGCGGACTGGCGGCCGGACTGGTCCCGATGCTCTGGTACTGGCGCCGGGGCAGCGACTACTACCGGCCCGCGAAGCTCGACGCCTCCCACACGATCGCGTCCGACTACGTTGCAGCGGGCCGCCCGCCCGGGCATGACCGCGTCCACGAGGGCCTGCACACCGACTTCTGAGGGGCCCGCGATGGCGCGATACCGGTTCACCTTCGACTTCGACCCCGCCTGCGGGGACGCGCCCCTGACCGCCGCCCGCCAGGACATCGTCATCGGACGCTGGCAGGGCTTGCGCGACCTGCTGCGGGCCACCGGGCCCGACTGGCTCTCCCGGGGCCACCGGGTGCGCACGCTGGCGCAGGCATGCGCGGACAGTTCGGCGATGGAGTCCTGGCTGGCGGCCGAGCCGGACAGCGCCGACGCGCTGGTGCTGCGGGCGGCCACCGAGACGGCCCGGGCGTTCACCGTGGCCATCGCCGCGGGCCGGGGCGTCCCCATCGACCAGCACCGCATCGACCTGGCCGTACGGGCCTGTCTGCGGGCCGCCGAGGCGTACCCGGAGGATCCCACGCCGTGGATCTCGCTGATCTCGGTGGCGCGTCTGTACCCGTCCGGGGTGGGGCGGCGGGAACTGGCGCGCTGGTGGGACGAGTTGCACCGGCGCGACCCGTACAGCGTGGAGGGGCACCTTCAAGTGCTGCATTACTACTCGGCGCGCTGGCACGGCACGCACGGCCTGATGTACGACTTCGCGCGCGACGCGGCCGGTGCGGCCCCGCCGGGCTGCCCGCTGCCGGTCCTGGTCCAGTACGCCCGCGTCGAGGAGTACCGCCACGCCCTGGACGCCGCCCACGGCCAGTGTGCCGCCATGGGCCTCGGCCAGCACTGGGACCACAACGGCGCGATCGGCGACGTACGGCGCACCTGGGAACGCTGGATCACGGGCCGCCGCACCTCGCAGGCGGTCGCCCCCGGTGAACTGCGCGACCTGCACTGCCTCGCCCATGCCGCCTGTCTCGCCGGGCTGCCCGACATGGGCGGCGCGCTGCTGCGGATGGCGGGGCGGCGGGCGACCCGCACCCCGTGGTCGTACACCGGTGACCCGGTCAGGCAATTGACCAAATGGCACAAGGAACCGACGCCGGAGGCCTGATCTCACGCGGTGGCGGTCGGCCCGTCGGGGCGGCTGGTGCGCTGCTCGACCATCGCACGGCTCAGCTCCTCCGTCTCGGACTCGCCCAGCCGCTCGAAGCCGTCCTCCGTGATGACCGAAACGATGGGGTAGATACGGCGATTGAGGTCCGGGCCGCCGGTCGCGGAGTCGTCGTCGGCCGCGTCGTACAGGGCGTGGAGCGCCGCCAGGGATGCCTCGCGGCGGGACATGCCCCGGTGGAACAGCTTCTTCAACGCGCCCCGCGCGTAAGGGGACCCGGACCCCTCGGCGTGGAAGTCCGTCTTCTCGTACAGTCCTCCGGCGATGTCGAAGCTGAAGATGCGCCCGCGCTCTCCTTCCGGCTTCGACGGGTCGTAGCCGGTGAGGAGGGGGACGACGGCCAGTCCCTGCATGGCCTGTCCGAGGTTCTCGCGGATCATGCCCGCCAGGCGGCGCGCCTTGGCGTTGAGGGTCATCGGGGTGCCCTCGATCTTCTCGAAGTGGGCGAGCTCCACCTGGTAGAGCTTGACCATGTCGAGCGCGAGACCGACGGTCCCGGCGAAGGCGACGGCGCTGAGATCGTCCGCCGGATGCACCTTCTCCAGGTCGCGCTGGGCGATGAGGTTGCCCATGGTGGCCCGTCGGTCCCCGGCGATCAGCACGCCGTCGCGGTAGGCGACGGCCAGCACGGTGGTGCCGTGCGGCACCTGGCCGGGGGCGATCCGGACGCCGTCCGGCAGGACCCGGCGGGTGATCAGCAGCTCCGGGCGGTGGGCCGCGAGGAACTCCGTGAAGGAGGACGAGCCCGGGGTGAAGAACTCCGCACCCAGTCCCCCGCCGTACTCGCCCTGCGTCATCCGTCTCCCCCTCGTCCGCCGCCGACAACGGGTGTCCTACCTGAACCTCGCGCACCGGAAACTCCGTGCGGGTCACAGGGCCTTGCGCCGGATCAGCACCCCGAGCACCAGCAGTCCCGGCAGCAGCGGCAGCCACATGGTCAGCAACCGGTACCCGAGGACGGCGGAGGCGGCCCCGGCCGCGGGCGCTCCGGCCGCGGTGAGGGCGAGGGCGAGGGCCGCGTCGAGGGAGCCGAGGCCGCCGGGCGTGGGCAGCAGGGCGGCCGCGCTGCTGGCGGCGAGGTAGAGCAGCGCCACCCGCAGCGGCGGCTGGTCCAGGTCGATGGCCTGGGTGACGGAGATCAGCACCACACAGTGCAGTACGGCGAAGGCGAGCGAGCCGCCCCACAGCGCCGCCGCCCGCTGGGGCCGGGCGTGCACGGCCCTGATGTCGGCGAGGGCCGGGCCGAGGAGGCGCCGGCGGCGTCGGCGCAGCGGCCCGGCCAGCAGCGCGACGACTCCGAGGGCGCCGGTCGCGGCGGCGAGGACGGCCGGGGAGACCTCCGGAGCGCGCAGCACGCCCGGGCAGGCCACGGCGAGCGAGGCGATCAGGACGGCCCGGACGATCACGCCGGCGGCGCCCTTGACGGCCACGCCCGTCGCCGCGCGCGCGGCGACCAGCCCGCAGCGCATGAGGAAGCGCAGGTTCACCGCGCCCGCGCCGAGTCCGGCGGGCAGCACGTGGTTGGCGGCCGAGGCGGCGAACTGCGCGGCGACGAGCCGCCCCGGGGGCAGCCGCTCGGGCACGGCGCCCTGCTGGGCGAGGGCGGCGCACAGCCAGGTGCCGATCGCGGCGGTCCCGGCCACCAGCAGCCAGCCCTGGTCGGCGACGGCGAGCCGCACCGCTCCGGTCTCCAGGACCGGCCAGTGCCGCCGGGCGAGCCAGATCGCGACGACGAGGACGGTGAGGCTGAGCGCGGTGTGCCCGTAGGCGGCCCGTCTGCGGGTGGGGACGGCGGGCAGCGGCTCGGGGGTCATACGGTGCCGCCCGCGCGCGGCGGTGGCGCGATCCGGACGTCCACCGCGTCGAGCCGGTGCAGCTGCCAGCCGCGGGCGTAGGCGGGCGGCCGTCCGCCGGGCGCGCTGAGGACGGCGACCGGTTCCCGGCGTGCGGTGGCCAGGATCTGCGCGGTGGTGGTGTTGGCGTTGTTCCCGCGGATCGCGCCGGAGGAGCAGCCGGCGTAGTGGGCGAGCGGGATCGCCTCGTGCCCGGTGAGCAGACAGGGCGGGCGCACGCCCAGGCCGTGCAGCGCGTCGGCGGTCCTGGCCCAGGCGCGGCGGTCGGCGGCGGTGCGGTCGACGGTGCGGTCCAGGACGACGTACTGCACCGCGAGATGCCCGGCGAGGCCGAGGGCGAGCAGGGACGCGGCGACCGGCCGCCATCGCCCGCCCGGCGCGGTGACCAGCAGGGCGTCGGCGACGGGGACGGCCAGCAGGGCGTACGCGGGCAGCAGGAAGCGGGGAGCCGCGTACCCGATGAGGAACAGGTACGGCAGGGCGGCGGTGGCGGCGCAGGCGAGCGGGATCAGGGTGCGTGCGGTGCGCCGGGCCCGTACGGCGATCACCAGCCCGAGGACGGCGAGCAGCGGCAGCAGGAACCACCACACGGTGATCACCGGGTGGGGCAGGGAGCCGGTGCACGGCCGGCACAGGGTACGGCCGATCAGTCCGCGCATCTGGTCGTCGACGGCGAAGTGCCAGCCCAGGCCGCCCTGGACCCGGGAGGCCTCGGCCAGCCGCTCGCGCAGGCCGCCGTAGGAGGTGTACGCCTCGGCCACCCAGGGGAGGGCACCGGCCACGAGGCCCGCGGCGGTGACGAGGCCGAGCCGCCAGTGCCGTACGGCCGCGGCGGCGGCCAGCAGCGGGAGGGCGACCCAGACGGCGTCGGTCGGGCGCATCACCGCCATGAGCGCGGCGCCGGCCGCCACACCCCACAGGGCCCGCCGGTCGGGGCGGTCCGCGGCGCGGGCGCGCAGGAAGCAGCCGACGGCGAGGAGGGCGCCGAGGGCGACCCAGAGGTTGGGCATGGCCTGGGGGGCGTAGAAGAGGGTCACCCACAGGGAGGCGAACAGGGCGCCGGCGGCGGCCAGGACGCGGGCCGGGAAGAGCCCTCGCCAGGCGTGCAGGGCGAGGAAGAGGACGGCGCCGGAGAGCACGGCGAGATACACCCGCAGCAGGCCGGTGGAGGACGACCAGGAGGCGATCGGGGCCACGAGGAGGGAGACGCCGCGGGCGCGGGGGGCGCTGAAGAAGGCGGGCGGGGCCTGGTCGCCGACCTGGCTGACGTAGACCGCCTCGTCCCAGCCGAGGCCCATGGACGGCGGGACGAGGAGGAGCTGAGCGGCGGTGAAGGCACCGGAGACGGCCGCGAGCAGGGCGGTGCCGCGCATCCACCGCGACCTGCCGGACACGGCGGCCGGGTCGCGGCGCCCCCTGCCGACGAGCAGGGCGTTGGTGCCGTGGGCCATCGTCCACCCCTTACCGCTACGCGTCGTAGGGCTGCTACGACCCCACAGCCCGGCGGGCCGGAGCCGGCAGCCAGGGAAACGGAGAAAACAGGGACAAACTAACGCCGTGGCGGCGGGAGCGCAGCGCTGGGTTCGGCCAGGTGCGCCGCCCGGTCCCGGCCACCTCTCACGACCCGGCCCCGGGCACCCCTCACGCCCCATGGCGCGCCTCCTTCCTCCTCCACATGGCTACTGCCCCGTCGGGCGCGAGTCATCGGCGGCGGGCGGCACCCGGCGACCCGCGAATGGCAGACTCCTCGCGTGCCGCAGACATTCGACGACCTCCTCGCCCGGGCCCGCTCGCTGACGTCCCGTGGCCATCGCGTGATCCTCGGCATCGCGGGCAGCCCCGGGTCGGGCAAGACGACGCTCGCCGAGCACCTCGTACGGGAACTGAACGGCGACGGGGCCCCGTGGGCCGCCCATGTCCCCATGGACGGCTTCCACCTCGCCGACGCCGAACTGGACCGGCTCGGCCTGCGCGACCGCAAGGGCGCACCCGACACCTTCGACGCGGCGGGATACGCGGCGCTGCTGCGGCGCCTGCGCGAGGAGGCCGACGAGGACGTGGTGTACGCCCCAGGGTTCGAACGGGTCCTGGAACAGCCGGTCGCGGGCATGATCCCGGTACCGCCGACGGCCCGCCTGGTGGTGACCGAGGGCAACTACCTCCTGCTGGGGACGGGCGCCTGGGCCCGGGTGCGTCCGCAGCTGGACGAGGTGTGGTTCTGCGAGCCGGACGAGGACGAACGGCTGCGCCGTCTGATCGCCCGCCACGAGGAGTTCGGCAAGAGCCACGCGGAAGCGGTGGCCTGGGTGCTGCGGACCGACCAGCGCAACGCCGAGCTGGTGGCGGGGACCCGCGGGCGGGCGGATCTGGTGGTTCCGGTCGAGGCGATGCCGAGGGTGGACGCGGACGCTTGAGACGCCCCGCGGGAGGGGTGGCGTGCGTCCCAACCTTCGCCCCAGAACCTCCCATATGCGGACATTTCAACCCGCCGGAGCCCCGTGTGAGCCAAACTGCAACACAACTGATGGCCGCGCTGGGTACATACTGGGAAGCAATGACAAAGCATGCTGCTCCGAAGCGTCATCTGCCCACCAGCCCTTTCAAGGCCCCGGTGGCACCGGCTCCCAAGCACTTCGCCGTGGGTGACCAGGTCACTCACGACGTCTACGGCCTCGGCCGGGTGATCGGCATCGAGGACGGAATCGCGGCCCTCGTGGATTTCGGCTCCGCGCAAATGCGGATCCTGAGCCCGTACTCCAAGATGACCAAGCTCTAGGACCGCCGTGCACCATCACGGCACGCCAGGCCTCTTCGGGGGCCTGTACCGAAAGAGAGACCTCTCATCGACCTGACCTCGCTGTTCTCCTCGCTGGAAGGGCAGACCCGCAGCTCCACCGCAGAACTGCCCCCTCCCACGACCAATCCCTTCCAGTCCCCGGACTTCGGGGAGGACGAGACCGCGCAGCTCACGGATGCCCAGGCACCCGACCCGGGCGTGCGCGGGGCGGGGACCGAGGCAGCCTGAGCTCCACCGGTTCTCCCGCTCCACGAGGCAGCCCCAGGCCCTTAAGGTCTGGGGCTTCTCACATGCGCCGAGGCAGTCCACCCGTACGGCCCAGGCCCGCAGAGGCAGTGACGGCCCCGGCGGGAAGGACGGATCATCGCGTCGGACGAGAAATCGCTCGCCGAGCTGAACCCCGACCGGCCGCGTGCCGTATCCCTCCACGGACGCGGTGACCAACCCGGCGGCGAGAGCTGATGCACAGTGGGCGGATGATGGCACGCCAGCTCCTGGAGACCCGCCCGGCGGCCCATGAGTCGCCGCCCCCCGCCCGTCGGCCCTGGCTCGTGCCGCTCCTGGTGACCGTCCTGCTCGCCCAGATGGCGGTCGCGATGGTGACGACGGCCGTGCGGCAGACGCCGACCATCGACGAGCCGGTCTACGTGGGCACGGCCGCCGTCTACCTCCACGAGCACAGCCTGCGCCTCAACCCGGAGCACCCCCCGCTGGGGAAGCTGGTCGTGGCGGCCGGGGTGGCGCTCGCCGATCCGCGCTACGACGCGTCCTTCGAGGGCGACCAGGGCGAAGTCGGGCGGCATCTGCTGTACGAGTCGGGCAACGACCCCTGGCGGCTGATGCTGCTCGCGCGCCTGCCGGTGATCGTGCTGACGCTGCTGTTCGGGCTGGTGGTGTTCGCCTTCGCGCGGGAACTGGTTGGGGCGGCGGCCGCGTTGACCGCGCTGGCCCTGTACTGCTTCTCCCCCGACCTCATCGCCCACGGCTCACTGGCCACGCTGGACGTCATGGCGGCGGGCTTCCTGCTGACGTCGGTGTGGCTGCTGTGGCGGGCGCGCTTGCGGCCTCGCCTGTACCTCCCCCTCGCCGGAGCGGCCCTCGGGGCGGCGCTGGCCACGAAGATGAGCGCGCTGCCCGCGGTACCGGTGCTGACGGCTCTCGCGGCGGTGTCCGTGTGGGGTGCGGCGTCGGAACCCCGGCGGCGCCTGGCGCTCGGGCGGGCCGTCGGGGGCGCGGGTGTCGTCCTGCTGGCCGCGGTGGCCGTCGTGTGGGCCGCGTACCTGGTGGTCGATCCGCGGCTGCGCTGGGCGCCCGAGCAGCCCGTGCCCGCGGTGCATGGGCTGCGGGGCCTGGTCGTCGACCTGCTGCCGTTCCCGGAGGCGTACCGGGACGGGACGCGGATCCAGTTCGCCTTCGAGAACCAGCGGTGGCAGGGGTTCTTGTTCGGGCGGCTCTACACCGGCTCGCTCTGGTACTACCTGCCGGCCGCGCTGCTGGTGAAGACCCCGCTCGGCATGCTGGCGCTGTGGGCCGCGGGCGCGGTGACGGTCGTCGCGGTACGGCGGTTGCGGCCCGCGGCGCCCTATCTGCTCGTGCCCACGGCGGTGTTGCTGGCCGCGGCCATGCAGGGGTCGCGGGACTTCGGGACGCGGTACGCCGTGTTCGTGCCCATGTTCCTGGCGGTGGCGGCGGGTTGTGTGCCGGCGATGGGAAGCGGCCGGGTGCGGGTGCGCGCGGCGGTGGTGACGGCGGTCGCGGTGGTGTTCGTGGCGGTCAGCTCGCTGCGAACGTTTCCCTACTATCTGCCGTACTCCAATGAGGCGTTCGGCGGTCCGGCCAAGACGCATCTGCGGCTGCACGATGCCGCCGTGGACTGGGGGCAGGACCTGGGGCGGCTGGCGGACCGGCTGCGCGAGCGGTACCGGGGCGAGCGGATCTGGCTCGTGTACAAGGGCAGCGGTGTGCCGTCGTACTACGGCATCGACGCCGCCGATCCGCGGACGGTGCCCCCTCGGGAGGTCAGCGGGCTGCTGGTCGTGTCGGACTCGTCGGTGGCCAAGGCGACCGGTCGGCTCGCTGAGTTGATCGACAGCAGTCGTCCGATCGACACGGTCGGTCATTCGATCATCATTTATCGCCGATGATCATGGTGATCGCTCTGGCCGTCCCGCTCATGCGTCACCCCGCACGCGCCTTCCGCTTCCCCCGTGGCCGCTTCCAACCTCCTGGCCTGCACAGTGTGTGAGCTATGTTGAGGCACTGTGGAAGACAAAGGAGGCGCACCGGTGCCATCGCCGCAGCAGGCACGCGCACAGGCATCCGCGATCACCTCGGGGAAAATCGGCGCAGAGGCGGAGGCATCCCCGACTTCCCAGCTCAGAACGCTCTTCGACGGCCCTCATCTGTCCCCGGGACAGCGGCGCGTCGCCCAGTACCTGATCGAGAACATCACCGAGGCCGCGTTCTTGTCGATCACCGATCTCGCCGAGCGGGTCGGGGTCAGCCAGCCCTCGGTGACCCGCTTCGCCGGGGCGGTCGGCTTCAGCGGTTACCCGGCGCTACGGGAGAAGCTCCAGTCGATCGCGCTCGGCGCCCTGGCCGGGGGCGCGGCCGAGGAGAACAGCAGCAACGAACTCCAGGCGGCCGTCGACGCCGAGATCGACAACCTGGAGAACCTGCGGCGCGACTTCGGCAACCCCGACCAGGTGATCGAGGTCGGCCGCGAGCTGTCCCGCTCGACCCCGCTGACCCTGCTGGGCCTGCGCATCTCGGCGTCCCTCGCCGAGTACTTCGCCTACGCGGCGCGCCGCATCCACCCCGACGTCCGGCTGGTGACCCGGGGCGGCAGCGTCGCCTACGACGCACTGCTCCAGTCGCGCGAGGCGGGCGGCACCTGGGTGCTGGCATTCTCGATGCCGCGGCACGCTCAGGAGACGCTCACGGCCGTGCGGGTGGCACGCAGCGCGGGACTGCGGGTCGCGCTCGTCACCGACCTGGCGCTCGGTCCGGTGGCCGACGCGGCCGACGTCGTCTTCGCCACCGGCACCGGATCGCGGCTGGTCTTCGACTCCTACGCGGCGCCCGGCGTGATGGCCGCCGCGCTGCTCCAGGCCATGACCGACGCCGACCCGGAGCGCACCCAGGCCCGGCTGGAGGAGTACGAGCAGATCTCCGACCAGCACCAGTTCTTCCTCCGGGACTGACCTGGCCGGCGGCCCACGGGCCTCCCCCGCCGCCTTCGCCAAACCGTGCCACAGGGGCCGCATCCACCCCTTTTCGAGCATGAATGTTTTCATACGTCTTGCAAAGCGGACGGCATATATAAATACTGCTCCACGCCGCACCGCCCGCGGCAAGCCGACGGTCCGCTCCGCACGTCACCCCATCCGCCGTGCGCACGCCGTCAGCCCCGCGGGCTCCGCGACGGGCACCCGCAGCCGCCGTCTCCTACCCGCGTCGGCGCCCAGGGTGCTCGGCCGGGCGGTCCCGGTCATCCCCTAGGCCGGGGCCGCCCCGACCTCGTCGGACCACCCTCACGACGCCGCACACCGGAAGCGATCACCATGACCCTGATGACCACGCGGATCACGTCGGACTGGCCCTGCCAGGTCAAGACGCCCGGCACCTACGACTGGGAGCGCTCGGCCGCCAAGTGGCTGCGCGAACTGGTGCCGGCCCGCTACGCCAGCTACCCCGCGCTGATCCGCCACCCCGTGCTGCTCGCCCGCCACGCCCAGCTCCAGGTCCAGCAGGAGATCCGGGTCGCCCGCACCGCGCTGCAGACCGCGCGCGCCGACCTTCCCGCCCTGGGTATGCCGGAGTCGGTCATCGAGCACACGATCAAGCTGTACGCGGCGGAGGTCATGCAGCTGCAGCACATCGCGCGCAGCGTGCGGGCGGTTTCCCAGGCCCTGGCCGAGCGGCGCTGACGTCCGGGCGCGGTCAGTCGTCGTGGCGGTGCCGCCAGTACCAGACGGCGCCCACGACGAGGGCCAGCAGGAAGACGACGGGCAGCACCAGGCCCGGGATGCGGGAGCCGTTCATCGGCAGGGCCTTCGGGTCGGAGCGGGCCGGGCGCCGGGTGCGCGGGGCCCGCTGCCCATGCTGACGTCCGCCGCTCCTTTCGCCGTGCCGTTTTCCGCACCCCTTGCCCGGCGTTCGAGGGGGCCGGACGGGGCGCCTCAGTTGCCGAACGCCGCCGTGCGGGACTCCAGTGCGAGGCGGGTGTCGTCGCCGTGCACGCCGGTCTCGTCGCCGCGGATGCCGTACCAGAGCTGGAAGCGGGCCACGGCCCGGGTGAGGCCAGCGTCGTAGCGGCCGGTGGTGGGGCCCGGGGCGTAGACGTCCGGGACGGGCAGCAGGCGCTGCTGGAGTTCGGTGACCTCGGGGCCGGTGTCGCCCTCGCGGAGGGTGCGGGGGCCGTCGGGGTCGGGGGCGGCCGAGACGGAGGCGGCAGGGGGCTGGGATGCGGCCGGGGGTGGTGGGGGCGCGGCGCCGCTGTCCGGGCGGGCGTCCTGGTCGTGCGGCAGGAGGAGGGCGCCGCCGAAGCCGATCATGGCCGCGGTGGTCAGGGCCGCGGCGACGGCGGCTCGGGGCAGGGGGCGCCGGGAGCGTCGCGGGGTGCCGGGACCGATGGGGACGGGCGGCAGTTCCTGGGTGTCGTCCTCGGAGTGGCGAGGCGGGGCGGGGAGACGGTCTCGTCCGAGGTTCACCCGACCCCTGCCCGTAAAGCGATCGGAACGTTCAATTCAGTCAGAGTTGTTGAGCGTTTGATCGATGGCGTGCTAGAAACCGCCGTCATGACGACTCGTTGGTCCCGTCGCGGCTTTCTGACCGCGAGCACCGCCACCGCCCTCGCCCTCACGCTCTCCGCTCCGGCCGGCGCCGCCGCCGAGGCCGACGAGTTCGCGACCCTGCGGGCCAAGTGGCGCACCCTGTTGCTCGGCGAGGGGTTCAGCCCCACCGCCGAGCCCTTCAAGAGCCGGCTCGCCGAACTGGGCAGCACCGCGAGCCAGTTGCAGTCCTCCATGGCCCCGGCCGCCGGCTCGCTGTGGCCGGACCTGGTCTACGCGGACCCCGAACCCGACACCGACCAGGAGTCCTACGGCTACTCGGGCAACATGGCAGCCAGCTACTACCGGCTCCTCACGCTCGCCCAGGCGTACTGCCAGCCCGGCACCGGACTGACCGGCAACGCCTCCCTCCGGACCGCCGTGCTGACCGGCCTCGACCACCTCCACGCCGAGGTGTACAACGCGACCCGGACCCGGTACGGCAACTGGTACAGCTGGCAGATCGGCGCCCCGCAGGCGCTGCTGGACGTCTGCGTCCTGATGTACTCCTCGCTCACCGCCACGCAGCTCGCCCAGTACTGCGCGGCCGTCGACCACTTCGTGCCCGACTCCGCGGTCGCGAACTACACCGGGACGAGCACCGGGGCCAACCGGGTCGACCTGTGCCGGGTGCTGGCGCTGCGCGGCATCGTCGGGGGCAGCTCCGCCAAGGTGGCGCTCGCCCGGGACGCGCTGTCGCCCGTCTTCCCGTACGTCACCAGCGGGGACGGGCTGTACAGCGACGGATCGTTCGTCCAGCACACCACCGTGCCCTACACCGGCTCCTACGGCTCGGTCCTGCTCGGCGGGCTCGGCATGCTGTTCGCGCTGCTGAACGGGTCGAGCTGGGCGGTCACCGACGCCAAGCGGCAGATCGTGTTCGACGCCGTGGAGAACGCCTGGGCGCCCTTCCTCTACAACGGCCTGGTGATGGACTCCGTGTCCGGCCGGGCGATCAGCCGGGGGGTGGCCGCCTCCGACAGCAAGCGGATCCAGCAGGACGATCACCTGCGCGGTCATCCGATCCTCGCGTCGATCGTGCTGCTCGGACAGGGCGCGAGCGCCACGGAGAACACGCGCTGGCGGGGGCTGGTGAAGGGCTGGATCCAGCGGGACTACTACAGCCCGCCGATGAGCAACCCCTCCCTCGGGCTGACGAACCTGGCCCGCCTGAAGTCCGTCCTGGACGACACGACGATCACTCCGCTCGCCGAACCGACCGGCCACCGGCTCTTCCCCAACATGGCCCGGGCCACCCACCGCCGACCCGGCTGGGCGGCGTCGCTCAGCATGGCGGACCGCAGGATCACCTACTACGAGACCGGCAACGGCGAGAACCTGCGCGGCTGGCACACCGGCTCCGGCATGCTCTCCTGGTGGGGCGACACCTTCGCCAACGGCCAGTACAGCGACGCCTTCTGGCCCACCGTCGACCCCTACCGGCTGCCCGGCACCACCGCCTCGCGCAAGGTCCTCGCGGACGCGGCGGGGGGCGACTGGGGGGCCTCCCTGCCCGACGTGCACTGGGTGGGCGGCGCCACGGACGGGCAGCGGGCGGCGATCGGGCAGTACCTCAAGGGGCTGCAGTCCACGCTGCTGGCGAAGAAGTCGTGGTTCTTCCTCGACGACACCGTGGTCTGCCTCGGCGCCGGCATCCGCAGCACCGACGGCACCGCCGTGGAGACCACCGTCGAGAACCGCAACCTCGGCCCCACCGGCAACACCTCCTTCACCGTGGACGGCACCACCAAGCCGCTCGCCTACCCCTGGTCGGAGACGCTCACCGGCGCCCGCTGGGCGCACATCGGCGGCCACGGCGGGTACGTCTTCCCCGGCGGGGCGACCGTCAAGGCGCTGCGCGAGGCGCGCGACGGCCGCTGGAGCGACATCAACAGAGGCGGCTCCACGGCCGTGATCAACCGCAAGTACCTGACGATGTACGTCGACCACGGCACCGACCCGACCGCCGGCAGCTACGCCTATCTGCTCATGCCGGGCGCCACCGCGGCGCAGACCCAGGCGCGGGCCGCCGCCACCGGCTGGCTCACCGTCCTCGCCAACACCAACGACCAGCAGGGCGTGGCCGTTCCCTCGCTCGGCTTCACCGCCGTCAACTTCTGGTTCGGCGGCACCGCGGGGAACCTCGTGGCGAGCGACCCGTGCTGCGTGATGATCAGTGAGCGCAGTGACGGCACCGCGGTGATCTGCGTCAGCGATCCGATGCGGATGAGGACGGGTCTGACCCTCACCTGGAACCGCGCGGTCGCCTCGGTGACGTCCAAGCCGGCCACCGTGACCTCGGCGACGACCGGCTCCTCCCTCCGGCTCACCTTCGGTGACCTGAGCGGCACCGCGGGCGCCACCCAGCGGATCACCGTCAGGCTCGGCTGAACATCCCGTGCAGGGACGCCTTCAGCGCCACGACGAAGGCGTCCCTGCGCTCCTCGCTGAGCGCGTCCAGCGACAGGTACGGGTTGAGGTCCTCCAGCTCCACCAGCAGCAGCTCCCCGCCCGGGGCGCGGCAGGCGTCGACGCGCTGGATGCCGTGGCCGATGGCGTTCCAGTCGATGAAGCGGCGGGCGAACTCCAGGTCGTCGCCGGTGGCTTCGTACGGCTGGAGCTCCCAGCGCCGCTTCGGGTCCGGGGCGTACAGGGCGTACTGGAAGTCGTGGTCGACGAAGTAGAAGGAGACTTCGTAGGAGAAGTCGATGCAGGGCTGGACGAGGACGGTGCCGTCGGCCAGCTCGCGGGCCCGTCCGGCGGAGACGATCTCCAGGCCGATGGAGTCCGCGCCGAGCTTGGGCTTGACGACATACCGCTCGGCCGCCGGCAGCCGGTCCAGGTCCTGTGCGCGGTCCACGGTCGGGATGACCGGGAAGCCCGCGGCGGTCAGGTCGAGCAGATACCGCTTGCCCGCCATGTCGCCCCGCCCGGTCAGCTCGTTGTAGACGAGCGCCCCGGTGCCGGCCGCGTGCTCGCGGAACGCCTGATAGGCCTGCGGGTACTCCAGGACCGGCCCGCTGTTGCGCACCACGACGGCGTCGAAGCCGTCCATCAGCGCCACCGCCTCGCGCGGATGGCACAGCGCGAGGTCGAAGTCCTCGCGCAGCCGGGAGGTGAGGTGGATGTCCTCGTCGCAGTACCGGCGCCCGCGGGCCGGATAGGCCAGGTCGGTGACGTACAGCAGACGGCGGCGGGCGGACGGCATACGGGCTCCTCGGGGCGGGCGGGAGGCGATCGTAAGCACGCCCCCACGCCCCGAACAAATGTCGGGTTACGGCGTCACAGTCCCGCCGCCCACAGCTCCCGCCTGCCGATTCCCTCCAGGCCCCGGCGTACGGTGCGCCGGACCCCTGGCGCGATCGGCGTGTACGAGGGGACGGCGAGGACGCGGCAGCCGGCGGCCTCGGCGGCGGCGACGCCCGTGGGCGAGTCCTCCACGGCGAGACAGGCGGCGGGGTCGACGCCGAGGGCGCGCGCGGCGGCGAGGTAGGGGTCGGCGGCGGGCTTGGTGCGCGGCGTCTCGCCCTCGGCGACCGTGGTGCGGAACCGGTCGGCGCCGAGCGTCTTCAGGACGGCGTCCACGACCGGGCGCGAGGACGCCGAGACCAGGGCAGCCGGAATGTCCAGCTCCTGGAGCAGGTCGAGGAGGTCCAGGGCGCCGGGCAGTGCGGTGGTCTCGCGCTGGACGGCGGTCAGGAAGCGGGCCTCCAGTTCCTCGGCCAGGGTCCGCGCGTCCTCGGGGCGCAGCAGGGCCGCGGTGTCGGCGGCCGAGCGGCCCAGGGCCTGGAACAGGTCGTCCGGCTCGATGCCCGGAGCGGCCTCGCGGACCGTGCGCAGCCACAGCGACTCGGTGTCCACGAGGGTGCCGTCCATGTCCAGGAGCACGGCGTGCGGGGCGGCCGCGAAGGGCACCCCGTCGAGGGTCCAGTGCCGGTCGGGGTGACGGCCGAGGGCGGCGAACGCCTGGGCGGCGACGTCGGCGTGGCGCAGCGCCCGGGCGGGGGTGCCGATGCCGGGACCCGCTGCGGCCAGCCACGCCGTGCGCTCCACGGCCGTACGGCCGCCGTGGCCGCCCGCGTCGACATGGCCGTGGTCGGTGACGACCAGGACGGTCCAGCGTTCGTCGGCGTACGACGGCCGGGAGCGGACGGCGTCCAGCAGGCGGCCCAGGCGGGCGTCGGCCCGGCGGATCGCGGCCTCGTAGGCCTCGCCGCAGCCCAGGATGTGCGCGGTCTCGTCGGGTGCGCCGAGGTAGACGAAGGAGGCGACCGGATCGTCGGCGCGGTCGGAGGCGTCGGCGAGGACGCGTACCGCCGCCTCGGTGACCTGTTCGTCGCAGCGCTCCCAGGCCTCGGCGGTGTCGGCGGTCGGTGAGACGTACGCGGACCGGGAGGGGGCGGCGAAGAGGGGGCCGCCGGCGCGGGACTGCAGCAGGGGCTCCCAGCCGGCGGCGACGAAGGTGCGCAGACCGTCCTGGACGGCCAGCCGGGTGGTGAAGTCGGGGAAGACGTCGAGGCGGTGGCCGGTGAAGTCGTTGCTCCACACGCCGTGCCGGGCGACCGTGACGCCGGTGACGACGGTCGCCCAGCACGGGCCCGACATGGTGGGCGTCTCCTCGTCCACCTCGACCGGCGCGAGGAAGCCCTCGGCGGCCAGCGCGTCGAGGTGCGGGGTGGCGAGCCGGTTCAGGGTGTCGAGGCGTACGCCGTCGATGCCTACGACCAGGACGCGGTGTGCGGCGCCGGACATGAAGGACCTTTCTCGCGGGGGGTGTTCAGGCCGAGCGGATCAGTTCGTCGGGGGCGACCTCGTACGCCAGGGGCAGGCCCTGGGCGTAGCGGGCGACCTCGTCGACGGCCCAGTCGGTCATCCGGCCGAGTTCGTTGCCCAGGGAGCCGGCGATGTGCGGGGTGAGCAGGACGTTGGGCAGCGTGTACAGCGGCGAGTCGGCCGGGGGCACGTCCGGTTCGGTGACGTCCAGGACGGCGTGGACGCGGCCGGTGACCAGGTGGGCGAGGAGCGCGTCGGTGTCGACGAGGTTGCCGCGGGCGGTGTTGACGAGGGTGGCGCCGTCCTTGAGGAGGGCGATGCGCCGGGCGTCGAACATGTGATGGGTCTCGGGGAGTTGGGGCGCGTGGATCGACACCACGTCGCCGCGCCGGGCCAGTTCGTCGAGACCGACGAGCTCGACGCCGAGGGCGCGGGCCTCCTGGGCGTCGACATAGGGGTCGTAGAGCAGGACGTCGAGGTCGAAGGGGCGCAGCAGTTCGATGACGCGGCGGCCGATGCGGGAGGCGCCGACGATGCCGACGGTGCGGTGGTAGTTGCCGTGGCCGCTGTAGTACGGCAGCAGGTCGGGGTGGGCGCGGGTGTCGGCGTAGACGCGGGCGACGTCGAGGACGCGCTTGCCGGCGAAGAGGATGGCGGCGAGGGTGAACTCGGCGACGGGGAGGGCGTTGGCGGCGGCCGCGGAGGAGACCGTGATGCCGCGCTGCCAGACGGCGTCCGTGACGTGGTGCTTGACGGAGCCCGCGGCGTGCACGACCGCGCGCAGCCGGGGCATCAGGTCCAGCGCGTCCTCGGTGAGCAGGGGGGCGCCCCAGTGGGTGAAGAGGACCTCGGCGGCGGCGAGTTGACGGGGGTCGGCGGTGGCGAGGTCGGTGACCGCGGCGGTCGTGTCCACGTGCGCCACCGCGCGCAGGCGGGTGAGGGCGGTCCCGTCGAGGAGCTGGCGGTGGATGCCGGCGCCCATGGCCAGGACCGTGTGGGGGCGGGGGGTGCTGTTCAGGGGGGTGCCTTCCGGTGCGGGCATCGTCACTTCACCGCGCCGGCGGTCAGCCCGGAGCGCCAGAAGCGCTGGAGGCAGACGAAGGCGACGATCAGCGGGACGACGGCGACGAGGGAGCCGGTGATGACGAGCGAGTAGAACTCGGGCTGCTGCTGGGTGACGCTGTTCCACATGAACAGGCCGAGGTTGACGGGGTAGAGCTCTTCGTCGTTGAGCATCACCAGGGCGCCGAAGAAGTTGTTCCAGCTGGCGGTGAACGAGAACAGGAAGATGGTCATGAACCCCGGCATCAGCATGGGCAGTCCGATGCGGGCGAAGGTGCGTATCTCGCCGGCGCCGTCGACCCGGGCGGCCTCCAGGACCTCGCTGGGGACATAGCCCTCCGAGAAGACCCGGGCCAGGTAGACGCCGAAGGGGTTGACCAGGGCGGGCAGCAGCAGCGCCCAGTAGGTGTTGACGACGCCGGCCTTGGTGGCCAGCAGGTACATCGGCAGCTGGATGACCGTGGTCGGGACGAGGACGCCGCCCAGGACCAGGCCGAACAGTTTCTCCTTGCCGCGGAAGTCGTACTTGTCGAAGGCGTAGCCGGTGGCGACGCAGATGAAGGTGGAGACGGCGGAGCCGACGACGGAGTAGAGGATGCTGTTGCCGAACCAGCGCAGGTAGATGCCATCGTTGAAGGTGAAGACGCGTTCGAGGTTGGCGAAGAGGTTGAAGTCGCCGAAGGCGAAGCCGGAGGTGGCGAACAGGTCGCGGTGGTTCTTGGTGGCGGCGAAGAGCAGCCAGCTGATGGGCATGAGCGTGTAGAACGCGGCGACGATCAGCACTCCGTTGACGACGCCCTTGGAGAGCAGGGCGCCGGAGGGGCCCCGGCGGCGGGTGGCCGGTGCGCGCTTGGCGGGTGCCTCGGGGCGGGTGGTGGGTGCGGTGTCCTGGGTGAGGGTGCTCATTGCGCGGCCTTCCACCGGTTGCCGATCCGGGTGACGAGGTAGGACAGGGCGACGCCGAGGGCGGCGAGCATCAGCGACGCGGCGGCGGCCAGGCCGTAGTCGTGCTGCACGAAACCGGCCTTCCAGATGTACAGGGTCGGGGACCACTCGGTGTCGATGGAGGGGGCGCCGCGCTGGTTGAGGAGCTTGGGTTCGGTGAAGATCTGGATCGCGCCGACGCAGGTGAACAACACGGTCATCACGACCGCGGAGGCGATCATCGGCACCTTGATCTGGAGGGCCGTGCGCAGGGCGCCGGCGCCGTCCACGACGGCCGCTTCGATCACTTCGCGTGGGACGGCCTGGAGGGCGGCGTAGAAGATGACCATGTTGTAGCCGGTCCACTGCCAGGCGGTCAGATTGACCAGCGAGCTGAGCACATGGTCGTTGCTGTAGAAGTCCCAGGAGCCGCCGAGTGCGCCGATCCAGTCGAGCACCGGGCTCAGACCGGGCGTGTACAGGTAGATCCAGATGATCGAGGCGATCAGTCCGGGGATCGCGTGCGGCAGGAACAGCGCGAGCTGGAAGAACCGCTTGGCGCGGGCGAGCGCGGAGTCCACCAGCAGCGCCAGCGCGAGTGAGCCGCCGATCATGACCGGGATGTACAGGGCGCAGTAGAGCGCGATGTGGGAGAAGGAGGCGCGGAAGCCGGAGTCGGCCAGGGCCTTGGTGTAGTTGCCCAGGCCCGCGAACACCCGCTCGGTGCCGCCGAAGCCGAGTCCGGAGGAGCGCTCCTGGAACAGGCTCATCCACACCGCGTAGACGATGGGAGCGGCCATGACCACGGCGAACAGCACGAAGAACGGGACGATGAACAGGGCGGCGGCGCGGCGCTGACTGCGCCGGAGTCGGGAGGCGGCCGGGGGCCGGGGCGCGGACGCGCGTACGGCCACGGGGCGCACGACTGGGGCGGACGGTGCTGCCACAGGGGCTCCTTGGCGGGGGTGTGGCGGGTGGGCGGGGGGTTGGTGGGTGACGGTGTGAGTGGCTGGGGGTTGGTGGGCGGCGGGGTGAGTGGCCGGGGGTTGGGCGGCGGGGGTAGTACGGCCGCGGGGTCGGGCGAGTGGCTCGGCGGTGGGGCTGGGCGGTGGAGGTGGCTCGGCCGTGGTGGCTCGGCCGTGGTGCTGGGCGGTGGAGGTGGCTCGGCCGTGGTGCTGGGCCGCGGAGGTGGCTCGGCCTCGGAGTTGGGCGGAGGTGGCTCGGGCGCGGGGCGGGCAGTGCGGAGGGGGTTCGGCCGCAGGGTTGGGCGGCGGAGGGGGTTCGGGCGAGGTGACTCGGCCCCGGAGTTCGGCGGAGGTGACTCGGGCGCGCGGGGTGGAGACTGCCGAGGTGGACGGCGGCGGGGTTGGGCGGCGGGAGTAGTTCGGCCGCGGGGCTGGGCGGTGGAGGGGGGTTGGCGAGGTAGCTCGGCCGCGTGGGTCGGGTGGTGCGGGGGTGCCCGGGGCCGTCGGGCGGGTGGTGTCGGGACGGAGGACCGAGGGATCGCGGGCCGCCCGGACGGTGGGGTCCGACCGGAAGACCGAGGGGGCCGCGGGCCGCCCGGACGGTGGTGGTCCGGCCGGAGGACCGAGGGGCCGCGGGCCGCCGGGACGGTGGGGTCCCGGCGGTGCCGGCGTCGGGCTGCGGCCGTGTGACTACTTCGCGAGCTTCAGGCCGCGCTCGGTGATACCGGACTCGGCCTTCTGCTGGCCGGCCTTGACGCCCGAGGTGAAGTCGGACTTGGCGGTCTCGTCCTGGACCGCGGTGTAGACGTCCATCTGGTTCGGGCCCCAGGTCCAGCCGGGCACGATGGTCTCGGCCTGCTCGGAGGCGAGGGCGTAGAGGTCCTGGCCGTTCAGGTAACCGGTGTCGAACTTCGCCGCGGCCACCTCCCGCATCTCGGGGTTGGCCGGCAGGGCGCTGCTGGGCGACTCCAGGTCGGCGAGGCGGGCCTGGACGCCGGCCTTGTCGGTGGTGAGCCAGGTGATGAACTCCGCGGCGGCCTCGGCGTTGTCGCTGCCCTTGAGGACGCCGTAGGAGGTGCCGCCGTAGTTGCCGGTGGCGGCGGTGCCCCAGTTGGGCAGGGGGGCGACGGCCCACTTCCCGGCGAGGTCGGGCATCGCGGTCTTCATGCCGCCCGCGGACCAGGAGGCGCCGAGGAAGGAGAGGGTCTTGCCGGAGGTGCGGGCCTTGGTCTCCTCGGGGCTGTAGCCGGTGTAGGACTGCACGAGGTCGTCCTCGATGAGACCGTCCCAGTAGCCGGCGACCTTGTTGGTCGCGGCGTCGTCCACGGCGGGCTTCCAGGCGTCGCCCTCGACGGAGAACCACTTCGCGCCCGCCTGCCAGGACAGGGCGGCCAGCAGCGCGGGGTCGTTCTTCGGCATGGAGGCGAGGCGGACGCTCTTGTCCTGCTTCTTGACCTTCGCGGCGGCGGCCTTGAACTCGTCCCAGGTCTTGGGGACTTCGATGCCGAACTTCTTGAACAGGTCGGTGCGGTAGTAGTACAGCTGCGGGGCCGCGTCGTAGGGGACGGTCCAGGTCTTGCCGCCGAAGGTCACCAGGTCCTGAATGCCCTGCGGGAACTTCGTCTTGACCGTTTCGCCCGCGTGCTCGGTCAGGTCGATCAGATTGCCCTGGCTGGCGAACTCGGGAACCATCTGGTACTCGATGGTGGCCACGTCGGGCGCGTTGCCCGCCTTCACGGCGTTGGCCAGCTTGCTGTAGCCCTCGGTGCCGCTCGGTATCTCGGTGAGCTCGACCTTGATGTCCTTGTGCGTCTTGTTGAACGCGTCGACGGTCGACTTGGCCCCGAGGGTCCAGGTCCAGTAGGTGAGGGTGACCGGCTTGCCGTCGGCGGCGGTGTCGGTCGAGTCGCCGTCGCCGCCACAGGCGGTGGCGAGCAGGCCGAGGGCGGCGACGGCGGCGATTGCGGCGGTGCTGCGGAACGAACGGGTAGTGCGCGTCATGGCACGTCTCCTACGAGACCTCGTACGGAAAGAGGCGGTCGCAGGACATCTTTTGGGTCAGGACGATCGACGTCAAGAGCGTTCGACCAAGACAATCAAAACGATCGCGCAACGAACGTAACGCTCACGGAGTGATCGCTTCGCCGCCGCAGGACGACCGGACCCTCAGCACCGGGAGCAGATCGAGGTGCTGGCCCGGGCCGGGCGGCTGTTCGTTCCGGCGCTCGGCGAGCCGCTGGAGCAGCAGCCTGGCGGCCAGTTCCCCGACCGAGCGCTTGGGCGGGGCGATCGCGGTGAGCGGCACGTCGGACATGCCGGCGACCTCGTCGTCGTAGGCGATGAGCGCGAGGTCGTCCGGGACCCGTACCCCGGCGGCCTGCAGCCGCGGCACCAGCACGATCGCGTCCTCGTCGCTGTGCACCAGTGCCGCCGTGACGCCCCGCTTGTGCACGGCGTCGACGAGGTGGTCGACGCTCGCCTCGTAGTCGCCGTGCTCGCGCACCGCGGGGGCGTCGATGTCGATGTCGAGCCCCAACGCCTGTACAGCGGACCGGAATCCGGCGGAGATCTGCACCGCGTGCGGGCCCTCCTGGAGCACGGCGGTGATCTTCCGGTGACCGAGGGAGGCGAAGTGGCCGACGGCCACGGCGGCGCCGTGCGCGCGGTCGGTGCGGACCCGGTCCAGGACGGCGGCGGGGTTGCCGGGCGGGGCCGAGCGCTCGACCAGGACGGCCGGGACGTCATGCTCCAGCAGCCACTTCTCCTGGCCGCCCTCGGGCACGCCGCCGAACCAGCTGGGCGCGACGAGCAGCCCCTGCGCTCCCCCGGCGATGAGGTGTTCGGCCTGGACGGAGTCCTCCGCGTCGACGTATCCGGACACCCCGAGGACCAGCCGCCCGCCCTGGGCCGCGACGGCCTCCCGGGCGCCGCGGACGATCTCGGCGAAGATGTAGTTCGTGGTCGGCACGATCATTCCGATCACCGCGCTCCCGGCACCCTCGGGGCGCTCGCGCGGCCCGGCCGCCGTGTCCTCCGGCCAGACCACCGCGCCGTGCAGCCGGTGCACCCGCCCCTGGGCGGCCAGCGCCTCTACGTCCCGTCTCAACGTGACCGCGGAGACGCCGAGTTCGGCGGCGAGTTCCGCGACCCGGATGCTGCGCCGTTCGCGGACGAGCTCGAGCACCCGCTCATGACGCTGGTCGACATGGAGTCGCATGGGGTTCCCCCTGGTCGGTGACAGATCCGGGCGGCGGCATGATCCCGGAGTGCCTTACTCTACGCCCATCATCGTATCGATCGTTTGCGATCAAACGATCAGGGGAGATGCCGTTTCGGAGCGGGAGCGCGGTGGCTCGCCGCTGCCTCTAGTCCTCGCTCGGGGCCGGTTCCCTCGGCTGGAGACGCAGATGGGCGCCCTGGCGCAGGAGGGTGCGCTGGACGAGGTGGTGGGGTACCGCGCGGGGAGTGCGGCCGAGGCGGACGGCGAGGGCGGCGCAGGCGCCGGCGGCCTGGCCGGTCGCCATGGCGATCGGCATGACGCGGTAGGACGAGTGGGCCACGTGAGAGCCGGAGATGCAGCGTCCGGCGACCAGCAGGCGTTCGGTGTCCCGGGGCAGCAGACAGCGCAGGGGGATGTCGTAGAAGCTGCCGCGCGGGACGCGCTTGAGGACGGTGCCGCTGCCCCGGGGGTTGTGGATGTCCACGGGGTAGGCGCCGTGCGCGACGGCGTCGGGGAAGGCCCGCGCCGCGAGGATGTCGTGGCCGGTGAGGTGGTAGTCCCCGAGGATGCGGCGGGTCTCGCGCACGCCGATCTGGACGCCGCTCTGCGCGATGTAGGAGTCCTCGAAGCCGGGCACGCGCCGGCGCAGGAACCGGTCGATCTGAGCCAGTTGACGGCGGGCCAGGAACTCGGCGCGGCTGAGGTCCCACACGTCGGTGCCGAGCGCCCGGGTGACGCGGGTGCTGTTGACGCTGACCTCATGGGGGTGCGGGGTGCCGAAGAAGAGCATGTCCTCGCGGGGCAGGCGCAGTTCACCGGCCTCGGTGGCCTCCCGCACCAGGTCCCACAGCCCGTGCACGCCCCGCCACTGGTCGGGATGGTCCTGGACGTACTCGGCGAACCGCGGCTGGAGGAAGTCGACGACGCGGAACATGAGCGTCATCGGCTGGACGAGCCCGTCCTCCGGGCGTCCGATCTCGTACGGCGCCCCGCAGGCGGCGGCGATGTCGCCGTCTCCCGTGCCGTCGATGACGATCCCGGCGTCGATCACGACCGGGCCCGACTTGGTCTCGAAGACCACGCGCCAGCCGTCGTCGAGGGGCAGCGCGGTGGAGGCGAAGGAGTGGAAGAGCATCCGCACGCCCGCCTCGTCGAGCAGGTCGAGGAGGACGAGTTTGTAGATCTCCGGGTCGAAGGGGACGGTGTAGCCGGTCTCGGGGGACGGCGGCACACAGCCGCCGCGCGCGGTGAGCCGGTCCAGCAGCACCCACAGGAATCCCGCCACCACGGACTCGCCCTCGCCGTGGTCGGTGGGCAGCAGCCGGCCGAGCCGGCCGGAGTCGTCGAAGACGGCCTGTTTCTGCTCGTTGTGGAACGACATCAGCGGCATGACGAGCGCCACGGTGGCATTGCCGCCGAGAAAGCCGTAGCGCTCCACGAGGACGACGTCGGCGCCGGCCTCGGCCGCCGCGTACGCCGCCGCGGTCCCGGCCGGTCCGCCGCCGACGACCAGCACGTCCGTCCGGCCGCCGTGGCGGGCCGGACGGGGCGGGAGGGTGACGGTCCGGTCGGGCTCGGGCGGGGTGAGGATCGGCATGGGGGCTCCCGTCGGGGGCGGTCAGGCCGGTGGCGCCTGCGGGCCGGTCAGGCTCAGATGGGCGTGTTCGGCGTGCTGTGCGCCGCCCGTGCCGCCGTCGAGGCTGTCCAGCAGGGTCCCGCAGCGCACGCAGGTCTCCCGGGCCAGCGTCTGCAGGCCGTGCACCCGGTTCCTCAGGTCGTCCTGGCGCAGCGGGAACTCGTCCCAGAGCCGGTCCACCTCCGCCAGCAGCAGTCCGGCCTGCTCCCGCGCCACGCCGACCAGGGCGGGCGCGCCGGTGCGGCGGGCGAAGTCGAAGACCTTCCCGGAGTACGGCAGCGGCAGCACGGGGAGCCCGGTGAGCGCGGCGAAGATCACGACGTGCAGACGCATGCCGACGACGATGTCCAGGTGGCTCATGAAGCCGAGGATCTCGCCGGGGCTGTAGGAGTTGTTGAGGATGCGTCCGCGGTCCGGGGCGCTCATCCGGGACAGCACACCGTGGGCGTGCCGTACGTCCTGGCGTTCCATCGGGACGAAGACGACGTGTGCCTCCAGGCGCCGGGCCAGGAAGTCGGCGACGTCGGCGAGCAGGGCGTGGTAGTCGGCCTCGTCGAGCTTCTCGGCCGCTCTGCCGGGTTCCCGTACGGACATGCCGACCAGCCGGGCGTCCAGGGGCAGCCCTTCCTGCCGCATCATCTGCTCGGTGAAGGGCTCCGGCGGCAGGAGCAGTGCCGGGTCGGCGGTGACGGTGAGGTCGCGCTCGATGCCGACCTCCTCCAGGACCAGGCGGGACTCCTCGTCGCGGACCACGATGTCGGTCATCTCCGGGATGACGGCGCGGACGGCCTCCCGGTCGTCGGCGTCGCGCAGGGGGCCGGCGCCGACGGCGTAGGCGAAGGTGGGCACCCCGCGTTCGTGCGCCGCCCGTACCAGGCGCAGATAGCGGCGCGCCTCGCCGTCGTAGAGGATGCCGCCGCCGCCGAGGACCAGCAGGTCCAGGCTGCCGAGGGTGTCGAGCACGGGCTTTTGCGGGACGCCCTCCCAGTCCACGACCTCATCGGCCTGCGGCTGGTGGATGCGGGTGTGCTCGGCGTTGCGGCTGAAGACGACGAGCCGGGCGTGCGGGCGGTGGGCGCGCAGGCAGCTCATGATGCACTTGAGGATCGCCTCGTCGCCGGTGTTGCAGCCGCCGTAACTGCCGAGCAGGCCGATCCGCAGGTCCGGCGGAGCAGTCGGCTCGAGGTGGTCGTAGGTCATCCGGAGCTCCTGTTACGACGGAGGTGCGGGACCCGGGGGCCGGGCACGTGGCTGCGGCTGGGTCCGGTGGTCGAAGCACGCCCTCATGGCGTCGGGCCCGGGGTTGCCCGGGCGCTGCGGGAACGATCTGACGGCGGGCCTGGCCGACAGCGGTGCGGCCTTAGGGACAGTATGGGTGGCAATGTGCCGCGCGTCTTTTCCGCGGCGGCGGATTTCTCGGCGGGTACCCGCCACACGGTGACGATGCCGGGTCACATCCCTTGGCATCCGTGCGGAACGGGCATCACCCCGGTGGCGGTACGGCCATCCCGTGCGGATCGACCCGGGTCTGCGCCTCTTCGTCCGGTGCGTCGGCGTGCAGCAGGGCCAGTGCCGCGGTGGCGACCTCGGAGGTGGTGATCCGCAGCAGTCGGGGGTCGGGCACGTCGCCGTGCGGATCGCCGGGGGGTCCCGGTTTCCACAGGGCGATGTGGCGGGCGAGGGGCGGCGGGCCCCACAGCTGGGGCGCCACCGGTCCGAAGAGCGTCACCGAGGGCGTGCCGTGGGCCACGGCCAGGTGGGCGAGTCCGGTGTCGCCGCTGATGACGAGCGGCGACCCGGCGATGAGCGCGGAGAGTTCGCCGTAGGGCAGGCCCCCGCTCAGTACGTCGCGCCGAGGCAGCCCCGCGCCTCGGGCGACGGCGCCGACCAGGGCGTCCTCGGCGGGCCCGCCGGTGACGACCACCCGGTGCCCGGCGGCGCGCAGTCGGTGTGCCACCTCGGCGTACCGCTCGTGCGGCCAGCGGCGTGCGGCGGCTTCCGCGCCCGGGTGGACGACGACCGCTCCCGGCGCCGAGGAGGGGGTGGTGGGGGTGGGCAGCCGCAGATCGCCGGGGGCGGCGGCGATGCCGTAGGAGGCCAGGAAGCGGCACCATCGTTGCCGCTCGTGCTCGTCGGGCCGCCACACGGGGGGCCGGGTGGGGTCGGCGTGGGCCAGGAGCCGGCGGGGGGTGAGGGCGGCGAGCGCGTCGCGGCTGGCCGGGCCGTTGCCGTGCAGGTCGATGGCGATGTCCGGCGGCGGCCCGGCCCAGTGGTCCAGCGACGGCACCGCCCGGCCCGGTGCCTCGGCGGGCAGGACGTCGTCGACGGCACCGGTGGTCAGCGCCGCCTCGCGGAGCGCGGGAGGCAGCGCCAGCACGACGTGGTGCCCGGCGAAGGCCCGCCGTATTCCCCGCAGGGCGGGTACGGCGGTGAGCAGGTCCCCGAGGCCCAGCGCCCGCAGCACGAGCAGGCGGGGCCGCGAGGGCGTACCGATCCCCGCGCCTGGAACCCCCTCACGCCGTGCGGACCCGCGTCGCTCGGTCACCGTCGCCTCCGTGCCGGGGTGGCCGTGGAGGGGGTCAGGGCCGCCCGTTCGGCGATGCCGGTGGTGGAGCGGCCGTCGAGGTAGGGGAACAGGACGACCTGGCCGCCCCAGCTCTCCACCAGCGGGGTCTCCGGCAGCGGGGTGCGGGCGTAGTCGCCGCCCTTGGCCCAGATGTGCGGGCGCAGTTCGCCGAGGAGGCGTTCGGGGGTGTCCTCGTCGAAGACGGCGACCGCGTCCACGCACTCCAGGGCGCGCAGCACCCGGACCCGGTCGGCGACCGGGACGAAGGGGCGTCCCCCGCCCTTGCGGCGGCGTACGGACGCGTCCGAGTTGACGCACACCACCAGGCAGTCGCCGGTGCGCCGGGCGGCCTGCAGCAGGGCGACATGCCCGGCGTGCAGGAGGTCGAAGCAGCCGCCGGCGGCCACCACGGTGCCGCCGGCGGCCCGGACCCGGGCGGCGGTGCGCAGCGCGTCGTCCGTCGGTTCCGGCTCGGCGGGGCGGGCGGCGGGGTCCGGGGTCACATGGACGGACCCGGCACCGCCTTCGGCGACGTACCGGGTGGCGGCGTGCACGGCACCCCGTACGGCCGTCTCGACGATCTCGCCGTCCGCGAGGAGTCCGGCGGCGGTCGCCGCGAACCGGTCCCCCGCGCCGCAGGCGTCGCCCTCCGCGGTGACCGGCGACGGCACCAGCAGGGGGGTGCCGCCGTGCGAGAGCAGGGCGCCGCGGCCGCCCAGCGTGACGGCCACCGAGGCGGCCCGCCACAGGTGCACCAGCCGGTCGGCGTCCTGGGCGGCGGCGTGCAGCTCGCCGCCCGGCCGGGCCTCGGCGTCGCGGCGGGCGAAGGCCTGCGCCTCGCTCGCCGAGGGTGTCGCGAGCCGTACGCCCGCCACCGGCTGATGCCCGCGCGGGTGCGGATCCCAGACGACGGGGACCCGTCCGGCCGCGTCGGTGAGGGGGTCGCGCAGGGCGTCGGCGGTGCCGCGGCCGTAGTCGGCGACGAGGACGGCCGACCCCTCGGCGACGGCCTGGCACGCCTGCCGGGTGCTCTCGCGGGTCCGGCCGTCGCCGTCGTCCAGGCGCAGCAGGGGCCGGTCGTCGGCGAGGACGCGGGTCTTGCTGGACAGGGCTCCGGTGAGCGGCAGTTCCACCAGGTGGACCCGGCCGGCCAGCAGCCGGCGCAGGGTGGCGCTGGCGGGGTCGTCGCCCAGCGCGGTGACCAGGGTGACCGGCCGGCCGTCGGCGGCGGCCAGGCAGGCGGCGAGTGCCGCTCCGCCGGGGCGGGTGGCGCGCCGGGTGTCGCTGACGACGGGCACGGGTGCGTCGGGGGCCAGGCGCTCGACCCGGCCGCAGATGTCGTGGTCGAGGAGGGCGTCCCCGACGACCAGCAGGGGGGCGGCGGCGCTCATGTGACCTCCCCCGCCGCGTCCTGGGTGACGAAGGCCCAGGGCTCCGCGTGCCGGGGCGCTCCGACGGTCCGGTCGAAGTACTCGCAGAGCATGTGGACGGCGACCAGGTGCAGTTCCTGGACGGTGGCCGACGTCGCCGCGGCCACGCACAGGGTGTCGTCGGCGGCGTCGGCCAGGGGGTTGGGGGCGGGGCCGGTGAGCGCCCACACCGTCATGCCGTGGCGGTGTGCCTCGCTCGCCGCGACGAGGAGGTTGTCGCTGGCACCGCTGGTGGACAGCAGCATCAGCACGTCACCGGAGCGGCCGTGCGCCGCCACCTGCCGGGCGAAGATCTCCTGGACGCCGTAGTCGTTGGCGATGGCGGTGGTGGAGGAGGTGTCGGCGTGCAGGGCGAGCGCGGAGAACGGTGGCCGGTCGTCGCGGTAGCGGCCGACCAGTTCGGCGGTCAGGTGCTGGGCCTGGGCGGCGCTGCCGCCGTTGCCGGCGACGAGCAGCCGGGAGCCCGCGCCGAGGCGGGCGGCCAGATCGGTGCCCCAGCGTTCCAGGCGCGGGCCGCCGTAGTCGCGGAACCCTTGGAGGGCCCTGATCAGGGCGTCGCAGTGGGTGACGTCGGTGGCGAGTGTCATCGGACGGCTCCCGAGAGCGAGGGGACGGAGGAGACAGCGCTGTAGGCCCGGGTCACGCCGTCGGCCACGCGGTCCCAGGTGTAGTGGTCCAGCACCCGGCGCCGTCCCTGTTCGCCGTAGTGGGCGAGCAGGTCGGGGTCGTCCAGGAGGCGGCGGATCGTGCCGCTGAGGTCGTGGTCGCCGTCGGGCGGGACCAGTTCGCCGGTGACGCCGTGCACGACGGTGTCGAGCTGGCCGCCGACGGCCGTGGCGAGGACGGGGGCGCGGCAGGCCATCGCCTCGACCGGGACGATGCCGAACGGTTCGTAGCGGGGCAGGGACAGCACCAGGTCCGCGCTGGACATCAGCTGGGGCATCCGGTCGGGGCTCACCCCGCCGAGCAGGGTGACCCGGTCGGCCACGCCGTGCTCCTCGGCGAGGGCGCGCAGCCGCTCGGCCTCCGGTTCGGCGGTCAGGAGGGCGGGGTCGGGGCCGCCCGCGATGAGGAGTTCGGTGTCGGGGACGCCGGCCAGGGCGCGGATCGCGCGGTCGAAGCCCTTGCGGGGCACGAGCCGGCCGACGGCGAGGAGCCGCCGGGGTGCTGCGGCGGACCGCCGGGCGTCGGCGACCGGCGCGAACCGGTCGGGGTCGACTCCGCAGGGCACGACCGTGATCCGGTGCCGGGGCAGGCCCATGGCGACGAGTTCGGCCACCTCGTCCCGGCAGGTGGCGAGGATCAGGCCGGCCGCGCGGCCGACGGCCTTCTCGATGGCGACGCGTTCGGGCGGGCTGGTGTCGGCGGCGCCCTGGTGGCGCCGCTTCACGGTGCCCAGCGCGTGGTAGGTCTGCACGACGGGCACCCCGAGACCCTTCGCCCCGGTGAGCGCGGCCCATCCCGACATCCAGAAGTGGGCGTGCACCACGTCGGGGGGTGCGGCCGCCCACTGGCGGGCCAGGAACTGACCGAACTCCGGCATGCAGGACGGCAGTTCGTCCTTGGGGACCGGGGCGGGCGGTCCGACGGGCACATGGACGACGCGGAATCCGTCGGGTGTGGTGACGTGGTCCGGGAGCCGGGGGTCGTCCCGGCGGGTGTACACGACCACGTCGTAGCCCCGGCGGGCCAGCCGGCCGGCGAGTTGTGCCACGTACACGTTCTGGCCGCCCGCGTCGGGACCGCCGAGGGCGGCCAGGGGGCTCGCGTGCTCGGACACCATGGCGACCCGGCGGGCCGGAGGGTGGCTGGCACTCATCGGGTGACCTCCTTGATCAGGCGTTCCCAGTCGTCCCGGAAGCGCCGTTCTCCGTAGCGGGCCTGTGCCGCAGACCTGGCGGCCTCCCCTGTCAGGCGGGCGTCCACGGGATCCGCGAGGAATCCGCGCAGGGCGTCCCGCAGGACGTCGAGCCGGTTGGACACCACCCCGGCCCCCTCGGGGACGGCCTCGCGCACCTCGGTGGTGTCGAGGGCCACGACGGGCATCCCGAGGAACATCGCCTCCAGCAGGGACAGTCCGAGGGATGTCCAGCGGACGGGGTGGAGGTACATGCGGCAGCGCGCCATCTGTCGGTGCAGCGCGCTCTGCGGCAGGTCGCGGCTGCGCAGGAGGTCGGGCGGCAGACCGAGGTGGCCGGCGAGCCCTTCGGTGCGCATGCCGAACACGTCGAGCGGCACGGCGCGGGCGAACTCCGGCAGCAGGTCGGTTCCGGTCGTACGGCCGCGGCGCAGGGGTTCGTTGACGACGACCGCGGCGCGCGGCTCCTCGCCGGTCCACAGGTGCCCGGGGTCGATGATCCCGTGCTCGATCACGGTGCTCGGTGCCTTGCCGTTGTCCCACATCAGGCGGTTGAAGTGGGTGACATGGACGACGGGGATGTCGCTGCGGCCGGCCAGCGGGTGGCGGGTGTCCACGGCCGACTCGTGCGGGCTGTTGTGCTCGACGTAGACGGCGGGGACGTCGATGCCGGGCCGGCGACCGGTCCAGCGCAGGGCGAGGTCGAGTTCGTGCGGCCGTTGCAGCACCATCAGGTCGATGTCGGCCTCGCGCAGCTCGTCGGGGGTCAGTTCCCGTACCGTGGACGGCCATTGCCAGGTGCGGGCCCGCCCGAGGCCGTCGGGTCCGCGGTCGGGGGTGACCGGGACCAGGAAGGTGTAGGGGCCCTGCACGAACGCCGTCAGCCAGGATCCGTGCACATGCCAGACGAGGATGTTCATGGGCTCTCCTCAAGGAGTTTGTGCACCGCGGCCACCACGTCCTGGCCGGTCACCTCGTCCAGGCAGGGGTGGCCCGGTACGGGGCACCGGCGGGCCCTGCTGTCCGCGCACGGCGCTCGCTGGTCGCCGAGGAGGACGCAGGGCACCCCGTACGGCGCCCACCGCTCGGCCGGTACCACCGGCGCGAACAGGGAGACGACCGGAGTGCCCACGGCCGCGGCCAGATGGGCGGGGCCGGTGTTGCCGCAGACGACGGCGTCGGCGATGCGCAGGACACCGGCGAGGGTCCGCGGGTCGGTCCTGCCGCCGAGGTCCACGGCGGTGTCGCCGCTGACCTTACGGGTCAGGCCCACCTCGTCGGGCCCGCCGGTGACGACGACCCGGTGGCCCGCCTCACCGAGGAGTGCCACCGTCTCCGCGCAGCGGTCGGGGCTCCAGGCACGGGCGGGGGCGCTCGCGCCGGGGTGGACGACGACGTAGGGGCCGTTGCCGGTGAGCGCGATGGTGTCGGGGGTGGGGACGACGCGCAGCCGGCCGTCGTCGCCGGGGGGCGGGAGCCAGCCCATGGCGGCGGCGGTGTCGAGGGCGGCCTCGGCCTCGTGGCGGCCGGGCAGCCGCTGGTGGCGGACGTCGAGGAGGCGGCCGGGGTGGTCGACGCTGTCGGCGCCGATGCGTGCCACCCCGGCCAGGCGCAGCAGCAGGGCGGTGGGCAGGGGGCTCTGGTGGAAGGAGGTGAGGACGAGGGCGGTGTCGAACGCCGCGTCCCGCAGGCGCCGGATCAGGCCCTCGGTGTCGGCCGCCGCCACGGTCGGCGGGTCGAAGCCCTCCCAGGGGGCCTCCCACACCATGACGTCGGTGACGCCGGGCAGCAGCCGGGCGGCGGGTTCGCCGCGCGGGCCGCACAGCATGGTCACCTCGGAGCAGTGCGCCGCGACCGCGCGCACCGCCGGCCCGGCGAGCAGCACGTCGCCGAAGCTGTCGAGCCGGACGACCAGGGCCTTCACCGGCGATCACCCGGCCCTTCGCCGAGCAGCCGGCGCACGGCCGTGAGCAGGTCGGGGGCGGTGCTGGGGGCGGTCGCGGTCTCCTGCGGCCGGGTGGCGGCGTTGGGTACGAGTACGGCCCGGGCGCCCGCGGCGTGCGCGGCCTGGACGTCGGCGCCGATGTCGCCGATCACCACGCAGTCGGCGGGCGCCACCCGCAGCCGCCGGGCGGCTTCGACGACGAGTCCGGGGCGCGGCTTGCGGCAGTCGCAGCCGGCGTCCGGAGCGTGCGGGCAGTACACCCAGGTGTCGAGGCCGCCGAGGAGGGCGTCGGCGCGGTCGTTGACGCGGTGGACGTCGGCGTGGGTGAGCAGGCCGCGGCCGATGCCGGACTGGTTGCTGACCACGCCGGTCGCGACGCCCGCGGCGCGCAGCAGGTCCAGGGCCTGCCGGGCGCCGGGCAGCGGGCGCACCCGGTCGGGGTCGCCGTTGTAGGGGACGTCCTCGACGAGGGTGCCGTCGCGGTCGAAGAGGACGGCGGCGGGCCGGTTCGGGTCACGGGGCCGGGTGTTCACGGGGTGCTCCTGAGGGCCGTGGCCCCGCGGTGGCGTACCAGCCCGTGCAGCCAGTGGCGCACCGCGAGCGGCGGGATGACCACGCTGGTGGAGACCATGGCGGTGATCTCCCGGGCCGTGCACGGTCCCGGCCGGATGCGGGCGAGCGCGAACTCGGCGGTGCCCAGCGCCCACAGCGTCCCGGCGATCCGCGCGGCGCGCCGCCGGCCGGCCAGCGCGAGCAGGGGGGCGGTGAGCGCCAGGGAGGTGACCAGGGCGTGCCGGGGCAGGCGTCCGCGCGGGGCCTCGGCACGCGACCACCAGTCGGGGCCGTGCAGCCGGGTCATCAGGGCGTCGTCGGCGTTGCCGCGCTGGGCCCGCACCGATGCCCAGGCGCCCTCGGGGCGTACCGGGTGGCGGGTGGTGCGCTCGCCCCGGTGCAGCGTCCAGCCGGCGTCGCGCACCCGCAGGGCCAGGTCGGCGTCCTCGCGGAAGGCGCGGCCGAACCGCTCATCGAATCCGCCGACCTCGACGAGGGCCGCCGTGCGGTAGGCCATGTCGGCCGTGGCCCAGGCCGCGTTCTCCAGTCCGGCCGTGCCTCGTTCCCAGTCCGTGGGCCGCCGGTCGTCGGGCAGGGGTACGCGGAGCCGTCCCTGGACGCCGCCGGTGCCGGCGTCGGCCGCGGCGAGGTCGTCGGCGAGGCGGCGGGACCAGTCGGGCAGCACCTGGACGTCGTCGTCGAGGAAGACCGTCCACGGGCTGCTGACGGTGCGCCATCCGGCGTTGCGGGCGGCGGCCGGACCGCGGCCGCCGGTGCGCAGGGTCCGCACCCGGCTCCACAACACCCCGGCCGCTTCCCGCGGCAGTTCGGCGGCGGGGGACGGACGGTCGTCGACCAGGACGACCTCCTCGGGCGGGTGGTCGCCGGCCGCGGCAAGCGCGCGCAGGCAGTCGGCCAGGCAGGGGCGGCCGATCGTCGGGATGACGACGGAGTAGGCGGGTTCGCCGGTCATGCGAACACCTCCTTGCGGCGGATCGCGTACGGGCCGAGGGCGAGCAGGTCCACGGGCGCGGAGCCGAAGCACTCCAGGGCATCCCGCGGGTCGTCGACCATGGGGCGGCCCGCCGTGTTGAGGCTGGTGTTGACGACGACGGGCAGGCCGGTACGGCGCTCGAATCCGTCGATCATGCGGGCCACGAGCGGTTCGTCGCGCCGGTCCACGGTCTGGATGCGGGCCGTTCCGTCCACGTGGACCACGGCCGGGATGCGGTCGCGCCAGGCGGCGGCGACCTCGTGCACGAACAGCATGTGCGGGCTGGGCAACGGCCCGTCGAACAGCTCCGCGGCCCGTTCCGCCAGCACCATCGGGGCGACCGGGCGGAACTCCTCGCGCCCCTTCACGGCGTTGAGGCGTTCCAGGTTCCCGGCGCGGCCGGGGTGGGCGAGCAGGGAGCGATGGCCGAGGGCGCGCGGGCCGTATTCGCTGCGGCCCTGGAACCAGGCCACGACGGCGTCCTCGGCGAGGGCCGCGGCGACGGTCTCGGCGATGTCGTCGGGTTCCTCGTAGGGCACGGCCGCGCTCTCCAGCCAGGCCCGCAGTTCGGTGTCGCTCCAGCCGCGGCCGAGGGCCGCGGTGGGCATCGGCTCCACGGTCTCCTTCTGATGGGCGACATGGAGCGCGGCGCCGAGCGCGGTGCCCGCGTCACCGGCGGCGGGCTGCACCCAGATGTGCCGGAAGGGGGTCTCCCGGTACAGGCGGGTGTTGGCGACGCAGTTGAGCGCGACACCGCCGGCCATGGTCAGGACGTCCTCGCCGGTACGGTCGTGCAGCCAGCGGGCGAGCCCGAGCATGACCTCCTCCAGGCAGGCCTGGGCGCTGGCGGCGATGTCGGCGTGGTCCTGCGTCCAGCCGCTGCCCTTCGCTCGCGCCGGCACCAGTTCCTCCCAGGGCACGGGACGGGCCCTGAACCCGCCCTCGCCGTCCAGGTGGACGTAGGCGCGCAGCCGGTCCAGAAAGCGGGGCTCGCCGTAGGAGGCCAGGGCCATCACCTTGAACTCGTCGCTGCTGCGCAGGAATCCGAGGTGCTGGGTGAGGTCCTCGTAGAACAGGCCCATGGAGTCGGGCAGGGACTGGGAGCCGAGGATCGTCAGCTCGCGGTTGGCGTAGCGGCCCGCGAGATGGGAGCCGCATTCGCCGCGCCCGTCCAGCACCAGGACCGCGCTGTCGGGGTACGGGGCCGCCTGCCCGGCGGAGGCGGCGTGGGCCACGTGGTGCGCGACGAAACGGATTTTGCCGGCGTCGAGGCCGGGCAGCGCCTCGGCGAGGAACTCGGGGGCGCGGCGGGCGTATTCCTGCCGCAGCGCGTCCCAGGGGTCGTGCAGTCCCAGCTGGTCCGCCGGGCGGGCGAGTTCGGGGTCGTAGGAGTAGGCCACCGCGTCCAGGTCCGCCGGGCTCAGGCCGGCCTGGTCCAGACACCAGCGGGCGGACAGTTCGGGCAGTTCCCAGGCGGAGAAGGGGACGGGGCGCTTGCCGTGCTTGCGCCGGCTGAAGCGCTCCTCCTCCGCCGCTGCCACGATCCGGCCGTCCACGACGAGAGCGGCGGCGGGGTCGTGGAAGAGAGCGTTGATTCCCAGGACACGCATGCGATGCCTCCGAGCGGCGTACGGGAGCGGACGGTCCCGCGCTACGGGACCCGGTCGCCGGCCGGCTGCGCCGCGGCGAAGTGGGCGATGGTCTGCTTGATGCCCTCCTCCCACGGCACGCGGGGCGACCAGCCCAGCAGTTCGCGCGCGAGGGTGGTGTCGGGGCGGCGGCGCTGCGGGTCGTCGGTGGGGCGGTCGACGTACACGATCCGGGAGGAGGAGCCGGTCAGCTCGACCACCCGGTCGGCGATCTCGCGGACGGTCACCTCGTCGCTGCCGCCGATGTTGACGGGCCGCACCGAATGGCTCGCCGCGACCAGCAGGATCCCGTCGACGGTGTCGTCGACGTAGCACAGGGACCGTGTCTGCCGGCCGTCACCGGCCACCGTCAGCGGTTCACCGGCCAGGGCCTGGGTGACGAAGGTGGGCACGGCCCGCCCGTCGTGCGCGCGCATCCGGGGCCCGTACGTGTTGAACAGGCGCACGATCCCCGCGTCGGTGCCCTTGGCCCCGGCATGGGCGGTGACCAGCGCCTCGGCGAACCGCTTGGACTCGTCGTACACGCTGCGCGGGCCGACCGGGTTGACGTTGCCCCAGTAGTCCTCGCGCTGCGGATGCGCCAGCGGGTCCCCGTACACCTCGGAGGTGGAGGCGAGCAGGAAGCGGGCGCCGTCCCGCTCCGCCACGGCCAGCATGTTGCGGGTGCCCAGGCTGCCGACGTCGAGGGTCTGCAGGGGCAGCCGGAGGTAGTCGGCCGGGGAGGCGGGGCAGGCGAAGTGCAGGACGAGGTCGTACGGCCCGGACAGCAGCCCGGGGGCGTCGGGGGCGGAGACGTCGCACTCGATGAAGCGGAATCCGCGCCGGTCCGCCAGATGGGCGATGTTCTCGCGCGTCCCGGAGCAGAGGTTGTCGGCGCAGTCGACTTCGACCTCTGAATCCAGCAGGCGTTCACACAGATGGCTGCCGAGGAAACCGGCGCCGCCGGTCACCAGGGCACGCCGCCATGCACACGACGAGATTTCAGTCATGGAGTGTCCTTCGTCCGCACACGACGGCGGGGGGCGGCAGGCCCCGGCACACACCGTCCGGCGCGGCACAGGAGTGATGCGGAAAGCCATCGAACGCTTCGGAGAGCTGTTCCGAGCTGTTGTCAGGGGTGAAAGAACAGGTCACCGGATGGAGCTGGGCTGTCGGTTTTCCGGCCTTCCGGGAGCAGTTGGTTTCACATGTTGATTCCTACTGTGCGGGGTGAGCCGGGTGAGCGCGACTCCTGTGTGATCCCTCCCCGGGCGGGCACTCGGAGCTCGCGGCGCGTCCGACCGGGCCGCCGTCTCAGGCAGGAGGTGAAGGACATGGGTCACGGTGGAAACGTGATCGAGGAGCTGATGACCGATCACGGGGAGGTCGAGGAGCTCTTCGGCAAGATCGAGGCGCTGCCCCCGGGGGACAAGAACCGCAAGGTGTACGCGGATCAGGTCACGATGGAGCTGGTGCGGCACTCGGTGGCGGAGGAGGCCTACCTCTACCCCGCCGTGCGGGAACACCTCGTGGGCGGCGACGCACTGGCCGACCAGGAGCTCGAGGACCACGCCAAGGCCGAACAGATCATGAAGGACCTGGAGAGCTGCGACCCGGGCGACCGCGAGTTCGACCGGCTGATCGGCATGCTCATGACCGAGATCCGCGCCCACATCGCGGACGAGGAGGAGAACCTCTTCCCGCAGCTGCGCGCGACGTGCCCCGCCGAGGCCCTGGACGAACTCGGCGACAAGGTCCGCCAGGCGAAGAAGACGGCCCCCACCCGCCCGCACCCCTCCGCTCCGGACAAGCCGCCCGCCAACAAGCTGCTGGCGCCCGGCGTCGGCATGGTCGACCGGCTGCGCGACGCGCTGAGCGGACGCGGCAAGACGGACTGACTCGCGCGCGGCCCCTGTGCCGCCGAACCGCTGAGCGGGCCCGTACGCCTTGGGGGCGACGGGCCCGCTCAGCGTGCTGTGAGCAACCGCACTCGAACCCCGGACAGCGGCCCCCACCTGCGCAGACAGCCCTCGGCGGGCCGGACGGCGGGGCTCGGGCCGGTCGTCTCGGGGACCGCGTCTGTCACGATGGTCCGCGCCGTGACCGATTCGGTGGAACAAACCGCGCAACGCAGCCGGTGACTCCGTTCCCCAGGTCCTCCCCCGACCCCTGGTTCGAGTACCGCACTGTGTCTGCCTCCCCTGCCTTGCCCTCCCTTGCGCCGAAAGCCTCCCGCTTGCCGTGGCGCTCGCTGCGGTACCGCGCCATGCGCTGGTGGTCCGTAGCCAACTTCCTGTCCAACGCCGGCACCTGGATGCAGTTGACGGTGCAGAACCTGCTCGTCCTGCAGATCACCGGCTCCGCCGCGGCCACGGGTCTTTCGATGTCCGTGCAGGCCGCGCCCGCCCTGTTCATGAGCCTGCTGGGCGGCAGGGCCGTGGACCGCTGGCCGCTGAAGCTGACGGCTTCGGTGAGCCAGGCGCTGCTCGGCGCGGTCGCCTTCACCACCGCCGTGCTGGTGGCACTGGACCGGCTCGACCTGACCACGCTGATGGTGCTGGCCGCGGTGACCGGCGTGATCGCCACGGTCGACGGACCGGCGTGCGCCCTGCTGGGCAACGACCTCGTGCCGGTGGAGGACGTCCCCTCCGCCATCGGCGTCGGCGCGTTGGTGCACAACGCGGGCCGGCTCGTGGGCACTGCCCTGGCCGGGGTGACGGTCGCCTTCCTCGGCACGGCCGCCGCGTACGCCGCGAACGGTCTGTCGTTCCTCTTCGTGGCCACGGTCATCCCGTTCCTGCGCCCGGCGCCCGGCGCGGTACGCCACGCCGACCGGACCGCGGCCCCCTCCCCCGACATGCGGGGCGGGACGGCCGAAACCGACCTGACCGTGCGCCAGGGCCTGCTCTTCTTCGCCCGCCGGCCCCGCCTGGTCGCGCTCGCCGCCGTCACCGGGCTCAGCTCGGTCTTCGGCCGCAACTACAGCCTGACCCTGGCCGTGCTGGTCACCGGGCCACTGGCGGGCGGTGCGGGTGCCTTCGGCACGGTCTCCACGGTCCTCGCCGTCGGCGGCATCCTCGGCGCGGTGCTCGGGGCCCGGCTGCGCCGGCCCTCGGTGCGGCTCGTGGGCACCCTGGCCGCCGCGGGCGGTCTGCTCCAGGTGGCGGCGGGCCTGTCCCCGTCCCTGGTGGTGCTGCTGATCCTCGTCCTGCCGATGGCGGTCGTGGAGTCCGTCTCCGACACCGCCGGAACCGCCGTCCTCCAGACCGACCCGCCCGCCCACCTGCGCGGACGCGTGCTCGGCGTCTGGGGCAGCATCGGCACGGTGTGGGGCCTCGGCGGACCGCCCGCCCTGGGGCTGCTCATGGAGCTGGCCGGAGCGCGCGGTGCGCTGGTGGCGGGCGGGCTGATCATCGCGGCCACGATCGGCGCGGGCCTGCTGAGGCGCACCCGCCGACTGCCGACCCCGACGCTCCTCCCGACGAAGCCGGGCGACCTACGAGCCCAGGAAGCCCTGGGCACGGCCGCCTGAACGCCGGACCTCCCGACCAGCCAGAGGGGTTGGCGCGCTCAAGAAGCCGTCGGCGCCGCCACCGGGGGCCCGGCCTGCCCTGCCTGACGACCCCCCGGCTCACGCCTCGGGGGCTGCCCGCCGCCGAGCCGGGCGACCTGCGGGCAATCACCACGCACGTCCGGGCCATGCGGGCACCGGCAGGGGCACGCACGACGGCCGAGACCCCCCGGCCGAGCCACGCCACGCCACGCCACCTGCATGCTCAAGGCACCCCCGCGCCGCGGCCGGGCCCCGGCCTGCCTTGCATGGCGGCCCCGGCTCACGCGCCACGGGGCCGACCCGGCTGCCCGCCGCCCAGCCGGGCGACCTGCGGGCGATCACCACTCATGACCGGCCCAGGCGGGCACCGGCAGGGGCACGCACGACGGCCGACAACCCGCCCGGCCGAGCCACGCCACCCGCGTGCTCAGGACACCCCCGGCACCGCCGCTCCCACCCGGTTGTCACCCGCGCCGGTGCTCCGCTCGCGCACCGGCAGGTGGTACACGTGGAAGGCCCGGCCGATCACCGGCTGGGCCACGTTGCGCACCTTCACCCCGCCGCTGGTCATGCCGTGCTCGGTGCCCAGGTGGGCGTGTCCGTGCACGGCCAGGTCGGCGCCGGCGGTGTCGATCGCCTCGGCCAGCAGGTAGCTGCCGAGGAAGGGGAAGATCTCCGGCGGCTCCCCCGCCAGGGTGTCCGGCACCGGCGAGAAGTGGGTGAGGGCGACCCGTACGTCGCAGTCCTGCTCACCGAGGTCCTCCAGGGACCGGCACAGGGAGTCGGCGCAGCGGCGCGAGTAGCGGACGAACTCCTTCATGATCGGCTCGCCGAACTCCCCGGCGCAGCGGCCGACGAACCCGCCCCCGAACCCCTTCGTACCGGCCACCCCGATCCGCGTGCCGTTGACGCCCACCACCGTCGACTCGCCCTCCAGGACGTGCGCGCCCGCGTCCCGCAGCACGGCGCTGACCTCGTCGGGGCGGTCGTCGTGGTGGTCGTGGTTGCCCAGCACCGCGACCACCGGCACGCCGAGGTCCTCGATCTCCCCGGCGACCACCCGGGCCTCCGCCACGGTGCCGTGCCGGGTGAGGTCCCCGGCGAGCAGCAGCACGTCGGCGGTCTCGGGCAGCGTCTCGAAGGAGGGCCGCAGAGTGCCGTGGCTCTCGGGGCCCAGATGGATGTCACCGACGGCCGCGACCCGGATCACTGGAGCTCCTCCGCATGGTCGGGCACGGACGCGTCCGCGATCACGAGGTCGGCGTGGACCTGGCAGTCCGGCAGTTCCTCACGGGCCAGCCGGACCACCTCGTCGCGGCAGTCGGCGGAGGGGACCGTACCGGTCAGCAGCACCGCCCCGCCCCGGATCTCGATCCGTACGCCCAGTTCGGCGAGGGGCCCGGCCGCCAGGTGGTCGTTGAGGTGGGCGACCCGGTAGTCCAGCTGGTGCGCTCGGCCGGGGCCGGGAGGGGGCTCGGTGAGGGAGTGGTTCATCGCTCCTCCTTCGGGGGTTCGATGACGTTCAGGCGCTCCAGGAGGAAGAAGAACGCCGCGGGCATGGGATCGTCCCCGCAGTCCCGTCGTACGTCCTCCCAGTGGACCTTCTCACGCAGGGCGCGGGCTACGGCGAGCGCGGACCCGAAGTCGCAGTAGTGCTCGGAGAAGGCCTCCATCAGGCCCCGCATCAGGTCGGTCGGGGCGAGCACCGGCATGTGCACCGAGTCGACGGCGAGTTCTTCGGCCCTGCCGAGCGTCTCCGTCGTGACCGGTCGGTGCGCCAGCTCGAAGATGATGTCGACCTCCTGGCCCAGGCAGGTGGTCTTCATCAGCCAGTCCTCGGGCGGTGTGCGGACGGTCAGACCGGCTTCGGCCAGCGTCCTGGTGACCGCTTCGGTGTCCTCGCGCCGGACGCAGAAGTCGACGTCGTGCCGGAGCCGCGCGCCGGCGCCGTGGGCGTAGGCGGCCACGCTTCCGGCCAGGGCGAACAGGTGGTCGCCGCGTTTGAGCAGCGCCGCGACCTGCTTGGTCGCCTCCAGGATGGCCTGGCTTCTGTCGTGCGCCGGTTGCTGAAGGGCGGAGGCCGGCAGATCATTCACCGGCAGCAGTACGGTCTCCTGCGCGGCCGGTTCGCGCGGCGCGCTCTCCCCGACCGGGCGGAACCCGGGGATCGCCGCCCGCCGGGTGGGCGTCGGGCTTTCACCGTTCTGCTGCGTCATGGTCTCTCCCTCGCGGTACGCCGGTCCCGGGCATCGCCCCCTGTCAGGGCAGGTGCTGCCTGGGATGCGGCCCCGAGTACCCGGCTGCGCCGACCTTCACGCCGGGGGTCCTGTCGCAGCGCACCGGACCGACTCCGGGCGACGGACACCGTGGGACTGGCACCGCACTCCAACCGCCGCGCACTCACCGACTCCGGCGCACTCACCCCGTGGGATCCGCCCCGCACCCCAGGGCCACACACCCACCACCTCCGGCAGCACGCACCCCGGGACTGCCGCCACCGTCCGACGGCCGCGCACCCACCACCTCCGGCAGCACGCACACCGCGGGACCGGCACCGCCCTACGACGGCCGCGCACCCACCGACTCCGCCAGTACTCACCCCTAGGGACCGGCCGCCCCGGCCCGGCCCCACGCACCCAGGGGGCACGCGCCCAGGGACCAGTCGCCGGAATGCGACCCCCTGCGGGCTGCCCCGCCCCGCCACCGCGCCACTCACCGCCACAGGACCAGTTGCAGGCCCCGGCCACCGCACATCCCCAGACCGCCGCGCCCTTCACGCCGAGAACCCGGCAACCGAGGCCCACCCCCGCGCACCCACCCGCCCCGGAGCACCGGCAGCCGGGACGCGACCCCGCCCAGCAACCCGCTTCAGCACCCCTCACGCCACAGGACCCGCAACCCGGCCCCGGCCCCGGCCCCCGCGCACCCACCCGTACAACACCACCGAGCACACCGCCGCGACGGCGCACCACGTGGAGATGAACTCCGTCCGCCACAGCCCCACACAGATCAGCGCCCCCACGGTCACCAGGCATCCGAGACGGACCAGACCTCGGTCGCCGGAGAGGAGGAGCGAGCCGATGGTGGCGAGCAGATACGCCGCGATCACTCCCCCGGCGTACGGAAGATCCACCGCGTAGCCGAGCGTGTGGCCGCGGATCTCCGCCCTGACCGGGCGCGTGGCCAGGGCGACGGAGAGCGCCGCCGTGGTGGCGATGCCGACGGCCAGCGGCAGGAGCAGCCGCCGCCGGGCCCGGCGGGGCGCGGCGGCGAGGACGCCCGCGGGCACCCACAGCGGTAAGAGGGGAAGGGCGATGACCGCCCAGAGCACGGTGGCCGGGCCCGTACCGCCGTCCCGGGCCCATACCGCCGCCTCGACCATCTGGTGGGCGCCCAGCAGCAACGGCAGCGCCGCCAGCGGCAGGTCCCGGACGCGGCGCGCCCGTGCCACACACGCCACGCCCACGGCGGCGATGCCGACGCCCGCGACGAGGTCGGCCTGCGCACTCCAGCACATCGCTCCACCCGGGGTCGGACGGCAGGGGCTTCATCTTCGCCTGTACAGACCCATTGCACTCGGTTCCACCCCGGGCAGCACTGAGTGCCATGCGCGCCGTGCTCAGGTGCTACGTTCCGGGCCATGAGCTCCAGCAGTGCGGCGCCCGGCCGCGAGGGAAAGGACCAGGCGGCCGCGAAGCCGCCGATGCGGGAGGCGCTGGTCACGGCGGCCTTCCGGCTGTTCCTGGAGCGGGGGTACGAGCAGACCACGGTGGACGACATCGTGGCGCTGGCCGGGGTCGGGCGGCGGTCGTTCTTCCGGTACTTCCCGTCCAAGGAGGACGTGGTCTTCCCGGACCACGAGCGGTGCCTCGCCGACATGACGGCCTTCCTGGCCGCCAGTGAGCCGGACGCCGAGCCGGTGGGCCGGGTGTGCGACGCGGCCCGGCTGGTGCTGCGCATGTACGCGGAGAACCCGACCTTCTCCGTGCAGCGCTACCGCCTCACCAAGCAGGTGCCGGGCCTGCGCGCCTACGAGCTGTCGGTGGTATGGCGCTACGAGCGGGCGCTCGCCGAGTATCTGCGGGCCCGCTTCGCCGCCCGGCGCGAAGGCACGCTCCAGGCCGATGTGATCGCGGCCGCCGTGGTGGCGGCGCACAACAACGCACTGCGCTCCTGGCTGCGCTCGGACGGCCGCGGCGACGCGAGCGCCACCGTCGACCACGCCCTCGGCTATGTGCAGTCCGCCTTCGGCGCCACGGCCCCGCCCCCGTCGCCGCCCCGCGCCGACGAGCAGCCCGAGGACGTGGTGGTCGTGGTCTCGCGCCGCGGCGCGCCCCTGTGGCGGATCGTCCAGCAGATCGAGACCACTCTCGCCGCCGCCGCAGATTGAGGGTACGCAGTGCCTTTACGCGTGGCACTGAGTGCCATACGCTGACCGCGTGCACGGTGGCACAGCGACCGGGCACGTGCGTGCGCGGCCGTCCCGCGTGCGTGGGATTTCCGGCCGAGCGCAGGGAGTTGACCAGCGTGTACCACCACTCAGGAAGCGTTGCTCGTCCGACAGTCGGCTCCGCGGTCGGCGTGCTGGAGGCAACCGGCGCGGCCCAGGACTCGGACGCCATGATGTTCCAGCGCTGCACCTGGTGCGGCACCGCGATGTACCACCGGCTGCTGTGCCCGGTCTGCCAGGGCAGCGATCTGCGCACGGAGCGCAGCCAGGGCACCGGCACGGTGCGGCACTCCACGGTGGTGCACCGCAACAGCCCGGCCGCGCGCAATGTGTCGCTGATCGAGATGGCCGAGGGGTTCGTGGTGCGGGGCCGGGTGATGGGCCCTCCGATCGGCATCCACAGCGGGGACCGGGTCCGGCTCTCGCAGGCGAAGGACCCGGTCCGGGGCGAGCCCGTCTTCCAGCTGGTCGACGAGCCCTACCGCGCCTGGACCTGAGAGCCGGTCGGGCCCCCGGGGGTCTACGGTGCGAGCGTGACGCGGATGCCGACCGTGCCGTCCGCTCCCCTGCGGATCCGGCTGCCGAGCAGGGTGAGGCGGCCGACGATCCCGTACTTGCGGGCGATCAGCTTGCGGTAACGGGCGACGGTGTCCCGGTCGGCGATCTCCGCGATGGCCGGGATCTGCTCGCCGGTGGGCTTGCCGCGCAGGTCGCAGGGGCCCACCAGGACGTCGGCGCGGGCCCGGATGCGCTTGACCTTCCAGGAGTCGGCGACGGTCCACGCCCCGAGGGCGTCGCCGTCGCGCACCACCCACACCGGGGTGGGCACCGGGGTGCCGTTCTTGCGGTAGGTGGTGATCAGCAGGTACTGACCCTTGCCGAGCCGCTCCAGCGGCGTGTCGTCCATGGGCGGCAGTCTAGGCAGCAACGTCACGGACCTCGCGCGGTGAACGCGGCCGCTCCCGGCCACGTATGGAGTGCGGGCGCTCAACTCCAGGAGTGCCTCGCGGTGTTGCCACCGCGCTGCTCGGGTTCGGGAGCCAGGCATGAGGCACGCGCGACGACGGATCGTCCGGCGAGTGACGCGGCTGGCGGCCGTCGGCGGACTGCTGCTCGGCTCGGCGATGGTGACACGCGCCGTCGCGAGCGAGCCTCCCGGCCCCTCCGCCGCCCAGGGCGCGACCGTGCGGTCAGCGGGCGACACGGCCGCCGCGCTCGTCGAACGGCTGGGCGGCTCCCGTACGGCGGGCAGCTGGCTCGGTGCCGACGGGCGGCCGGTCGTCGCGGTGACCGACGAGGAGGCCGCCGCCGAGGTACGCCGCGCGGGCGGCCGGCCGAAGACGGTGTCGCACAGCATGAACGAGCTCAAGTCGGCGACGCGGACACTGGGTTCCGCGCCCCGGGTGCCCGGGACGGCCTGGGCGCTGGACTACCGGTCCAACCAGGTGGTGGTACGGGGTGACAGCACCGTCTCCGCGGGCGACTGGTCGAAGTTGACCCACGTGGCGGGCGGTATCGGCACCTTCGTCCGCATGGAGCGCACCGAGGGCACCTTCACCACCCGCCTGAACGGCGCCCTGCCCATCCTGTCGACCGCCGGGCGCTGCTCGGCGGGCTTCAACGTCACCGACGGGCAGCGGGACTTCATCCTCACCGCCGGGCACTGCGGCCCGAACGGCTCGGTCTGGTTCGCCGACAACCGCGGCCGGGACCAGGTCGGCAGCACGGTCCGGCAGAACTTCCCCGGCGCGGACTTCTCGCTGGTGCGATACGAGGGCGGGGACGCCGGGGCGGGCGCCGACGTGGTCGCCATCGGGGACGGGCAGGGGGTGCGGATCACCGGAGCGGGTGACCCGTCGGTCGGGCAGCAGGTCTTCCGCAGCGGCAGCACCAGCGGGCTGCGCGGCGGCACGGTGACCGCGCTGAACGCGACGGTGAACTACCCCGAGGGCACGGTGACCGGGCTGATCGAGACGAACGTGTGCGCGGAACCCGGGGACAGCGGCGGGCCGATGTTCTCGGAGGGCATCGCGCTGGGTCTTACCTCGGGCGGCAGCGGGGACTGCGCCTCGGGCGGCACGACCTTCTTCCAGCCGGTGACAAAGGCCATGGCCGAGGTCGGCGTCCAGCTGATCACGGCTGCCTCCCAGGGCGCGGGGCAGCAGAGCACGGCACCCGCGCCCGAGCCGTCGGACCCGCAGGGCGCGGCGGCACCCGGCGCGGCCACGCCGGGTTCCTCGGCGCCGGTCGGCGGCGGGGGCGAGGGGGCGCAGCTGCTGGCACGGCTGGCCGATCCGCGCAATGTGGGCCCAGGGCTGCTGATCGTCGCGGGGTCGCTGGTCGCTCTGGTCGCGACGCGGTTCATCCGGGCGGAGCAGGACCGCAAGGCGTATCAGCGGTACTACTCGGCGACTTGGGGATGAGGCCGTCCGGAGAAGGCCGTAGGGAAAAGTGAAGGGGGCACCCCGTGATCTCTCAGGGTGCCCAGGGGGTCTTCGAGGCTTAGCGGTCCTCGGGGAGCGCCCGGCCGTGTGTACCGGCTACGGGGCCACTGCGGCCCACTCCAGGACGAGTCGCTGGTACTCCTCGCGCTCCTCGACGCTCAGTGTCCCGCCCGCCCGGCGCCACAGGGCCCGGATCTCCTCGTTGACCTCGTCAGCCGATCGATCGGAAACGGGTTCAACACTGGTGGACATGCTGTGAAGCATACGGCCACGGAGGTGAAGGCCATGTGAGTAAGCACGCCCAATATGGACATAACGGACCGTGTTGCTGATCACGTCCGATCACGGCCATACGTCAAGCCCCGCCCCCCCGCTTGTGCCCAGGACCGGCTCAGGTGCCCGGCTTGCGGCCGTACACGAAGACGTCGTCACCCTTCTTCAGCAGGGACCAGTACTTCTGGGCCGTGGCCTTGGTCATGTTGACGCAGCCGCGGGAGCCGGGCGGGTTCCACATGCTGACACTGGCCGAGTGGAAGGCCTGGCCGCCGTCGAAGAACTGGGCGTAGGGCATCGGCACGTTGTAGAGGGACGAGACGTGGTCGATGTTGCGCCAGTAGATCTTCGTCAGGCCGGTGCGGGTCTCGTCGCCGTTACGGCCGGTACGCACCGGCACGGGGCCGTAGACGAGCTTGCCGCCGTCCTGGATCCAGCTGAGCTGGAGGGTGAGGTTGACGCAGGCGATCCGGCCCTTGTTGACCGGGCACTTGCCGTCCTTGTTGGGCGTGCTCCCGACCGCCTTCTGCTTGTTCATGAGGTCCATCACACCCCAGGTCACGGGGCCTGCGTAGCCGGCGTTCGGCGTGATGCCGTGCTTGGTCTGGAAGGCCTGGATGACCTTGCAGTCGGAGCTGGACTGCTTGCCGTCGACGGGCAGCCCGAGGAACTTCTCCACCTGCTTCTGGTACGGCCCGGTCTGCGAGGTGCAGCTCGCGGCCTGCGCCGGCGCGGCCCCGAGCGCGAACGTGAGCGGTGCCGTCAGCGCGGTGATACCGAGGATGACGGCTCCTCGTCTGCGTATGTCCCCCATGGTCGACCCTTCCCTTCCGCCGGTGCGTCGCGCTCTCCCGCGATCTCTGCCAGCTAGACAGGCGCGCGGGGGCGGAGGTTGTAGGGCGACCCCGGCTGTGACGAAACGGTGAACTTCGGGACGCGCTTGCGGGAGGCGGAACTCACTCCCCGTCGTCCGCCGTGACGGCCGACCGGAAGCCCGTGTTGATCGACGTGAGGCCGCCGTCGACGACCAGGGTCGTGCCCGTGATCCAGGAGGCGTCGCGGGAGGCGAGGAAGGTCACCGCGGACGCGATGTCCTCCGGTTCGCCCACCCGGCCCAGGGGATACACCTGGCGGAACGCCTCGAGCTGGTCCTCGCGGCCCGCCCACGCCGTGGTGCGTACCGTGCCGGGGGCCACCAGGTTGACGCGGACTCCGCGGGGCGCCGCGTGCCCGGCGAGGGTGCGGGTGAGGGAGCCGAGGCCCGCCTTGGCGGCGCTGTAGGCGTGGTTGCCGAAGCTCTGGATGCCGTTGACGGACCCGATGGTGACGATCGCGCCGCGGCCGGAGGCCACCAGGTGGGGCAGGGCGGCCCGGCAGCAGCGGTAGGCGCCGGTCAGGGTGAGGTCGAGGTCGCGGGCCCACACCTCGTCCGGTTCGTCCTCGAAGAGGGGCGCGTCGGGGGTGCACCCGTAGGCGTTGTTCACCAGCACGTCCAGGGCGCCGAAGGCCGTCACCGCGTGGGCCACGGCCGACTCGACGGAGGCCCGGTCCCCCACGTCGCAGACGTACGCCTCCGCCGTGAGGCCCTGCTCCCGCAGCGCGGCCGCCGTGCGCTGCGCCTCCTCCTCGTCCACGTCCGTCACCAGCACCCGCGCGCCCTCCGCGGCGAACCGGCGGGCGGTAGCCGCGCCGATGCCGCGGGCGGCGCCGGTGACGAGAACTGCGTACCCCTGGAAGCGTGTTGTGTCGGTCATGGCAGCACCGTAATGCCGTCGAGATCAACTCGGCAGATACCGTGCACCCATGTCTGCCTTCCTCCAGCAACTGCCCGCCCTGATAGGTGTGGTGATCGGGGCCCTCGGCTCGTATCTGGCCCTCGTCCGCAGCGACCAGGCCCGGTTCCGGCGGGAGGAGGCGGCACGGTGGGAGGAGCGGCGGCTCGCGGTGTACTCCGACTACGCCCGGTCGGTGAAGAAGACCGTCACGGTGACGTACCGGGTCGCCGCCGTGCTGGGCTGCGGCACGCACCCCGACCCCCTCCCCCTGGATGAGGCCAAGCCCCTGCTGGCCGAGGCGAACAACGGACGGGATCCGTCGGGCGAGGCACTGCTCATGCTGGGCAGTGTCGAGGTGGTGGACAAGGCACGCGCCTGGGTCGTGACGGTGATGGAGATGGAACGGTTCGTGCGCGACGGCCGGCGGGATCCGGACGCGTGGCAGGCGCTGCTGGTACGGCAGCGCGCCGGCCGTGAGGGCTACTACACGGCGGTGCGGCAGGACCTGGGCCTGCCGCCGGGCCACTCGGCGCGCTGGCGGCTGCCGGTGACGGAGCCGGTGCCGCCTCAGCGGTAGCCGGTCGTGTCGGCCGGCTTGCCCTGGTCCTGGACCTCGACCAGGTAGCGCCAGGCGTCGGGGCGGCTGCCGTCCAGGTCCGTGAAGCCGTACTCCTGGGCCAGGCCGCCGCTGGAGAGGGACGCGCCGTTGAAGCGGGCCACGCCGGGGTCGGCGGCGAGGGCGGCGACGGCGCGGCCGACGTAGCGCGGGGTCTCCGAGATGGCGAAGTGCGGGACGCGGTCGAGGGCGTCGCGCCAGTTGTCCTCGCGCACCCCGTAGGTGTCGAGCATCATCTCCGAGCGCAGCCAGCCCGGGGTGAGCGCGAGGGCCGTGGCGCCGCGCGGGCCGAGTTCATGGCCGAGGGAGAAGGCCATGCGCAGGACGGAGGACTTGGCGAGGTCGTAGAAGAAGGAGGCGCGGTAGTGGTCGCGGTTGTAGTCGGCCGTGCCGTCGGTCATCTCGACGACCAGGCCGCCGGGATGGCGCAGCAGCAGGGGCAGGGCGTGGTGGCTGGTGATGGCGTGGGTCTCGACCGCGAGCCGCAGCAGGCGCAGGCCCTTGTCGAGGTCGTGCTTCCACACCGGGGTGTCCCAGCCGAAGAGGTGCTCCCCGCCCCAGACGTCGTTGACGAGCACGTCCAGCCGGCCCTGCTCGTCGGCGATGCGGTCGACGAGCGCGCGGACCTGGTCGGGTTCGAGATGGTCGGTGGGTACGGCGACCCCGTGGCCGCCCGCCTCGGTGACCAGGTCGGCGGTGTCCTCGATGGTCTCCGGGCGGTCGTACTCCGAGCGCCGCTCGCGGGTGGTGCGCCCGGTGACGTAGACGGTCGCCCCGGCGGCGCCGAGCTCGACGGCGATCCCCCGCCCGGCCCCGCGGGTCGCTCCGGCGACGAGGGCGACCTTGCCCTTGAGTGACTGTGACATGTCCGGCCTTCCGTGTGACGGCTTTGCCTCCACCCTCCCCGGCAAGCCGGACATCTCCTGTCACCTTTTACGGCGGGTCACGCCGGTGCCGTCAGTGGCCCCGGGCGATCCACTCCTCCAGGTGCGGGGCCTCGGCGCCGATCGTCGTGGGGTCGCCGTGGCCGGTGAGGACCTTCGTCTCGGGTGGGAGCGTCAGGAGGCGGTCGCGGATCGAGTCGATGATCGTCGGGAAGTGGGAGAAGGAGCGGCCGGTGGCGCCGGGGCCGCCCTTGAAGAGGGTGTCGCCGGTGAAGACGGTGCCGAGTCCGGGGTCGTACAGGCAGACCGCTCCGGGCGCGTGCCCGGGGGTGTGCAGGACGCGCAGATCGGCGCCGGCCGCCTCGATGACCTGTCCGTCCAGGAGGTGGGCGTCGGGGTCGCGGTCGGGGTGGGTCTGCTTCCACAGCGGCAGGTCGTCGGGGTGCAGCCAGATCATGGCGCCGGTGCGCTCGGCGAGCGCGGGCGCGGCGTCGATGTGGTCGTTGTGGGCGTGCGTGCACACGATGGCGGTCAGCCGGCGGTCGCCGACGGCCTCGGCGATGGCGTCGGCGTCATGGGCGGCGTCGATGACGACGACCTCGTGGTCGTCGCCGACGAGCCAGACGTTGTTGTCGACGTCCCAGGTGCCGCCGTCGAGGCTGAACTGCCCGGAGGTGACGAGGCGTTCGATGCGGGCGGCCATCACAGCACCACCACCGAGCGCAGGACGTCGCCTTCGTACATCCGCTCGAACGCCTTCTCCACATCGGTGAGTTCGATGGTCTCCGTCACGAACGCCTCCAGGTCGAGGCGGCCCTGGAGATGCAGGTCGATCAGCATCGGGAAGTCCCGGGAGGGCAGACAGTCGCCGTACCAGGAGGACTTCAGGGCGCCGCCGCGGCCGAAGACGTCGAGGAGCGGGAGTTCGAGCTTCATCTCGGGGGTGGGGACGCCCACCAGGACGACCGTGCCGGCCAGGTCCCGGGCGTAGAAGGCCTGCCGGTAGGTCTCGGGGCGGCCCACGGCCTCGATGACGACGTCGGCGCCGAAGCCGCCGGTGAGTTCGCGGATCGCCTCGACCGGGTCGGTGGTACGGGAGTTGACGGTATGGGTGGCACCCATGGCGCGGGCCTTGTCGAGTTTGCGGTCGTCGATGTCCACGGCGATGATCTTCGCGGCGCCGGCCAGGTTGGCCCCGGCGACGGCCGCGTCCCCGACGCCCCCGCAGCCGATGACCGCGACCGTGTCGCCCCGGCTCACGTTCCCGGTGTTGATCGCGGCCCCGATGCCGGCCATCACTCCGCACCCCAGCAACCCCGCGACCTGCGGGGACACCGCCGGGTCGACCTTGGTGCACTGTCCCGCGGCGACCAGCGTCTTCTCCGCGAAGGCGCCGATGCCCAGGGCCGGGGAGAGTTCGGTGCCGTCGGTCAGCGTCATCCGCTGCCCGGCGTTGTGGGTGTCGAAGCAGTACCAGGGCCGCCCCCGCCGACAGGCCCGGCAACGCCCGCACACCGCACGCCAGTTGAGGACGACGAAGTCGCCGGGTGCGACCTCGGTGACGCCGTCGCCGACCGACTCGACCACGCCCGCGGCCTCATGACCGAGCAGGAAGGGGAACTCGTCGGAGATTCCGCCCTGTTTGTAGTGCAGATCGGTGTGGCAGACACCGCAGGCCTGGATCCGTACGACGGCCTCGCCGGGACCGGGGTCGGGGACGACGATCGTCTCCACCCGTACCGGTTCGTCCTTGCCCGGTGCGATCACGCCGCGTACCTGCTGAGCCATGGTGGCGACCCCTCTTCCGTCAAGCGGTGTCCGTCTTTCCGACCCTACGCGTGACTGATCGGAAACGGCACGCGACTCCGGGATACGGCTCAGCCCCGCAGTACCTGTTCCAGCGACATGGCGGGATGGCCGGTCAGGTCCTCGATCGCGGTGGTCACCCCGGCCAGGGAGCCGTCGGCGATGGCCGTGTAGGTGGAGACCCAGGCGTCGAGCTGCCAGTCCGGTGCGCCGTGGCCCGCGCGGGAGGCGTAGGCCTCCTCGACCGTCTCCGGCATGTAGGAGACGGGGCGGCCGGTGACGGCGGCGATCGTGGCCGCGATGTCGCTGAGCCCGAGCGCCTCGGGCCCGGTCAGTTCCCAGGTACGGCCCACGTGCCCGGCCGGGTCGCGCAGGACCGCGACGGCGGCGTCGGCGATGTCGTCCTGGGCGACCACGGCGGCGTGTCCGTCGCCGGCCGGACCGCGGATGACGCCGTCCTCACCGACCAGGGCGGGCATGAAGTCGGCGTACAGGTTGTCCCGCAGGAAGGTGAACGGCACCCCGCTGGCGCGCAGGTGCTGCTCGGTGTGCCAGTGGTCGCGGGCCAGGGTGAAGGTGGCGTCGGGGGCGGCGCCGTAGAAGGAGACGTACACGAGGTGGGTGACCCCGGCGGCCGCGGCGGCGTCGATGAAGGTGCGGTGCTGCCGGACGCGGTCGGGGGTCTCCGAGGCGGAGACCATCAGGACGCGGTCGGTGGGGCGCAGGGCGCGTGCGACGGCGTCGTGGTCGTCGTAGGCGCCGGGTACCGCGGTGGCGCGGGGCAGTTCGGGGGCGCGGGCGGGGGTGCGGACGAGGAGGGTCTGGGGGATTCCGGCGGCGGCCAGGCGGCGGGCGATCCGTCCGCCCAGGCGGCCGGAGGCGCCGGTGACGGCGTAGGTGGGGGCCATGGTGACTCTCCTTGCGGGGGCGAGAGGGCCATCGATCCGTATCAGAGCGTTCGATCCGTATCAGACAGGTGTGCGGTCGGCCGGAGGCGACACGCTGCGGCCCGCTCGCCGGAGGGCCGGCTAGGCGAACGGCCCGGCACGGGGTGCGCGCGGGCCCCTGCGCGGGGCCGTGCCGGGGCTGAGTTCGAGCAGGCGGACGACGCGGTAGCGGTGCGGGCGGAAGGGGGCGTAGAACGTCTCGACCTCCTCGTCCGCCAGGGGGCGGCCGAGGAGGGCCAGGCCGGTCATGGTGGCGAGGTGGTAGTCGCCCAGCGGCAGCGCGTCCGCGTCGCCCAGGGCCCGGTGGCCGACCTGCGCGGCGGTCCAGACGCCGACGCCGGGCAGCTTCGCCAGCAGGTCGTAGGCGCGTGCCGGGTCACCGGCCGCCCGCTCCAGCCGCGCCGCGTGACGGGCGGCCTCGACGAGGGTCGCGGACCGGTGCAGGTCCACGCCCGCCCGGCGCCACTCCCAGCTGGGCACGGTCCGCCAGGTCTCGGGGGGCGGGGGCAGGCGCATGCCGTCGGGAGCGGGGCCGGGCGGCGGATCGCCGTACCGCCGGACCAGGCGGGCGAAGGACGCGAAGGCGTCCAGGCCGACGACGCGTTGCTCCAGCACGGCAGGTACCAGGGCCTCGAAGAGGCGTCCGGTGCACGGGACCCGCAGACCGGGCAGCCGGCGCACGGCGCCGCGCAGGACCGGGTGGCCGGTCCGGAACAGCTCGGGCCGGTCGTCGGCGCCCAGTTCGCGACGCACGGAGTCGGCGAGTTCGGCCGCTCCGGGCCCCCAGGCGTCGATGCGGAGGTCGTCCAGGCGCTGCTGGCGGACGCGGTAGGTGACCGGTCCGGAGGCGGTCAGCGCGGTGCGCCACAGCGAGCCGTCGGGCTCCAGCCGGTGCGTGGGGTCGCGCGGGCCCCGGCGCAGGCTGCTCAGGGTCAGGCGGGCGTCGACGGGGAAGCCGGGCTGCCAGTGCACCGACCGGTCCGGTGGCTGCGGCATCGCTCACGCTCTCCGGGGGACATGCCGAGGGCCGCCCGGCGGTCCGGGCGGCCCTCGGGGGTACGACGGGTCATTACCGGATACCGGGGAGCAGTCCCGTGACCGGGGAGACCATGCCGGTGACCTGCTGCAACTGGTTCAGATCCCGGACCCGGTTGAGCTGGTTCAGCTGCACGGAGGGCCGCGGGATCGCCGTCTTGTGCTCCTTGGGGATGTCGCTCACGGCGAGTGAGTCGAGCATCCTCGTCGGGCTGAGCCCGGCACCCGGGGCCTTCGCCTCGGCCGCGCTCGCCAGCGGAGCGGCGAAGCCGGTGGCAGCGGCGGCCAGACCGACGGCGGCGACGATACGTCGTGTTGAGATCATGTCGGGAGCAACGCCGCGGGGGCCCCGCCGGACACGGCCGCGGGATGCGGCTCACCCGTCAGGCGGACCGCCGCGGCTGGGCTTGCCGCGGCAGCCGGGGCGGAGGAGCCTCGAAGGAGAGGCTCTCGCGGCACGCTCCCGAGGCCGCGGGCCTTCGAGGAGGTCACCATGGGCAGCGCGGCAGGCCCCGGCTTCGACACCGAAGCCCTGCGCCGGGGTATCGAGGGACACACGGCGACCACGCTCATGTCGCTGTACGCGGACGACGCCGAACTGCGCGTCGTGGACCGCAACACCCAGCCCAGCAGTCCCCGGGTGCTGCACGGCCGGGACGAGATCGGCGAGTTGCTGGAGGACGTCTACAGCCGCGACATGTCCCACAAGCTGGAGCGGTGCGTCGTCGAGGGCGACACCGTCGCCTTCACCGAGTCGTGCCAGTACACGGACGGGGTGCGCGTGCTCGCCGAGTCGATGGCGTCCGTGCGGGACGGCAAGATCGTCGAGCAGACCATGATCCAGGCCTGGGACGAGTAACGGGGCCGGGGCCCCCGCGAGTTGAGCGCGCGGCGACGATGCGCCGGGCCATACTGGCGGTCGTGCGCGTAGCGATCATGACGGCGGGGTCCCGGGGCGATGTGGCGCCCTACACCGGTCTGGGGCATGCGTTGGCCCGGGCGGGACATGAGGTCACTCTGGTCACCCACGGCTGTTTCGAGCGGCTGGTAGCGGGGTCGGGGCTCGGTTTCCATCCGCTGCCCGTCGATCCGCGGGCGGAGTTGGAGTCCGCCCGCGGACGGGGGCTGCACAGCAGTACGACCGGTGTGGGGAAGCTGATGCGGGTGTCCGCACTGGCGCGGGCGCTGGTGGGGAGGATGACGGACGACCTGGTGGCGGCGGCGCGCCGCAGTGACGTCCTGCTGCTCTCCAGCTCGCTCGCGCCGCTCGGGCGCACGATCGCCGAAGGGCTTCGGCTGCCCGGCATCGGCGTCTACCTCCAACCGCTCGCTCCCACCGGGGAGTTCGCGCCCCCGGTGCTCGGAGGCGGTTCCTGGGGCGCCGTGGGCAACCGGGTCGCCGGACACGGGGTGAACTGGATGATGGACCGGATCTTCGCGTCCACGCTGCCCTCGGTGCGGACCCGGCTGGGGCTGCCGCGTACGGGCGGCGCCGGTGTCCTGCCGGTCCTCCACGGCTTCAGCCCGCTCGTGGTGCCCCGCCCCCGCGACTGGCGGCCGGAACTGGACGTGACCGGCTACTGGTGGCCGTACGACGTCGACACCCGGCTCCCCGCCGAGGTCGAGCACTTCCTCGGCGCCGGGGAGCCGCCGGTCTTCGTGGGACTGGGCAGCGCCACCGTGCCCGACCCTCGCGGGCTCAGCGCCCGGATCGTGCGGGCGCTGCGGCGGGCCGGGCTGCGCGGGGTGATCCAGCGCGGCTGGGGCGGGCTGGCGGCGGACGGCGAGGACATGCTGACCGTCGGCGAGCTGCCGCACTCCGTGCTGTTTCCCCGGATGGCCGCCGTGGTGCATCACGCGGGTGCCGGGACGACGGCGGCGGGGCTGCGCGCCGGGGTGCCTGCCGTGCCGGTGCCGGTCCAGTTCGACGAGGGCTTCTGGGCGGAGCGGCTGGTCGCCCTGGGCGTGGCGCCCCGCCCGGTGCCGCTGCGCGGTCTGACGGTGGACGCCCTGGCCCCGGCCCTCGCCCGGGCCGTACGCGATCCCGGCCACCGGGAGCGGGCGCGGGCGCTGGGCGTACGGATCCGCGAGGAGGACGGCACGGCACCGGTGCTGGCGGCGGTCGAACGGCTGGCGGAGTAGGACGCGGGGGCCTCAGCCCGCAGAGCGGCGCTGAGCGGGGCCTGGGGCTTCTCGAGCAGGCGGCGAGTCGAAGCGGCAGCGGATCGTGCCGAGTGCAAGCGGGCGTACGAGCTGGACTACGCGGTGTTCCGCGCGCTGCGCGGGGAGTTCCCGCTGTCGGCGTGAACGGACCGGGGCCCCTCGTGCACGGCGAGGGGCCCCGGTCCGTCGGAGCGTCGGGCCTGTCCGGCTCAGATGTCGAACGGGCCGTTGTGGCAGACCGCGCCGCCCCACTTGATCTCGGCGGTCTCGGCCTCGAGCGTACCGAAGTACGGGCTGCACGCGACGTGGTCGCGGTCCTTGGAGCCGTCGTCGTCGGCCGCGGCGGTCGCCGCACCCGTGGCGGTCACGGCAGCGGTAAGGGCGATGACGGCCAAAGCGGAACGAATGCGCATGGGATTCCTCTCGCGGTGGTGCTTGGTCAAGCCCAGTGGTCCCCGTTCACCGCCGCCCACACACGCTGTTCCACCCGTCCGGGTGCGCTCCGCCCGGGTCAGCGCTCGAGATGCACCCGGCTGCCGACCTCGGTTCACCCACCCGGCCCAGGGGGCGGTGAGGATGTCGAGAAACGCCTGCTCACGTCGTCGTGGGCACCGGCAGGACCTGTGCGGGCCGGGGCGTCTCACCCGTATCGCCCGGTCCTGTCGCCGCCGGGCGAGGGGCTGCCTACCTTGTGAGGAGACCACCCCCGGCAGATCCGGCGGCCTTCCTGGAATCGGCTGCGGGCCGGTCAGCACACGGAACGGAGTGCGGCATGGGGCGGGCGCAGGAGCATTACGACATCAGGTTCGAGCCCACTCGTCTCGTCTCCCGGCAGGGGGCGGTGGTGCTGACCGCTCTCGCTCTCGTCATGTGGGTCGTGGCGATCTGGCTGGCGCTGCTGCTCCTGGGGCGTGAGCACATCCTTGAGCAGATCTTCTTCGTCGCCGGGGTCTCCTTCGCCGTCGCGTGGATCGTCCTGCTCGGCGGCGTGTGGCTGAGACGACGCGAGGAGCGCCGTGAACCCCGTTGAGCTGCTGGTCTTCAACTTCATCGTCTTCTACCCGGTGGCCACCGCCGCCGTGTGGATCGCCGGGGGAATCCTCTTCCGGTTGCTGGAGGAGCGGCAGAGGATCCTGATCCCGCCCGGCGGCTGGCCCGGGGTGACGGTGCTGGTACCGGCGTACAACGAGGAGCTGGTGATCTCCCGCTGTGTCGAGGCCCTGCGCCGCATGGATTACCCGGTGCTGGAGCTGCTGATCCTCAATGACGGTTCCCGTGACGACACGGTGGCCGTGGCGCGGAAGGCGGCCGGTGACGATCCACGCGTGACGGTGCTGGACGACGGCACCAACCTCGGCAAGGCGGACCGGCTCAACGACGGGATGCACCGGGCGCGGCACGACCTGGTGATGGTGACGGACGCGGACACCCATGTGCACCCCCAGGCCCTGAAGTACCTGGTCGCGCGGATCTCCCGGTCCCGCCGGTATGCCGCCGTGGCCGGCTGCCCGCTCGTGACCAACCGCGGCAAGCTGATCAGTGCGATGCAGGTACTGGAGACGGCGTCGCTGATCGGGCTGATGCGCCGCACCCACGCGCTGGTCGGCCGGGTCGGCACCGTCGCCGGAGTGCTGGGCCTGTTCCGCCGGGAGGCCGTGCTGGCTGTCGGCGGTTACGACGCCAGGATGGCGACCGAGGACATCGAACTCACCTGGCGGCTGCTGCTGCACGGGTACCGGACCAGCTTCGAGCCCAATGCCCTGGTGGGCATGGAGGTGCCGGTCACCGTGCGCAGCCTGTGGAAGCAGCGTGCCCGGTGGTCACGAGGACAGGGCGAGGTACTGCGCACCCACGGAAGCACCGTCTTCCGGCCACGCCACCTGGGCCTGTGGCCGATCGCGGGGGAGGCGCTGCTGTCGTTCCTGTGGGTGCTGACGCTGCTGGGCACCACCCTCTACGAGATCGTCCGGATGATCGTCCTCCAGGAGGTGACCGAGATGTGGTGGACGCTGAGCTGGGGTGTGGGCATCGCCGTGATGTCCACGATCCAGCTCACCGTGGCCGCGGTCATCGTCCTGCGCCGCGACCCGGTGCTGGCCAGGTCCTACCTGCTGGAGCCGTTCTATCCCCTCGCGTACTGGACGATCAACGCGCTGGCCGCCATGTTCGCCGAATCCGTGGGCTTCCTGCGCGGCCCGCGGAAGAAGCGGGTGACGTGGGACATCCAGCGTGACAGCGGCGGCAACCCGATCGCGGGCGGCTGAGACGGCGAGGCACCGGGCGAGGCCGGAGGACGAAGAACGAGCTCCGGTCACTGCCCGGCGGCCCACGCCGACAGCTCGGCGCGGGCCGCGGTCAGCAGCTCCGGGGAGGGCGCCGAGGCGCCGTTGGTCACCAAGGCGTAGTGCAGGACGCCGGAGTCCCGGTCCGTGAGGAGCAGGCGCCGGCTGCCGGTGCCGCCGGGCTCGGGGGCCGCGGCGACGGGGGCCGCGGGGGTGTACGACGGCGGCGCGTACGCCGTGCCCAGGTCGGAGACGACCGTGGTGGCGGCGGTCGGGAAGGACGCGGGCAGGTGGAGTTCGGTGGGCGCCGAGCCGCTGTTCGAGCGCCACAGCAGCAGACCGTACTGGCCGGTCCCGACCAGCCGTGCCACCTGGGGCAGCGAGCTGGGCACCGGGTTCCAGGTCAGGGTCGTGGAGCCGTCGCGGGAGCGGTCCTCGTAGGTGAAGGCGACGGTGGTGCCCGAGGTGGCGCTCGGGTAGACACGGTCCAGGAGGCGGGGGTCCTGGCGCAGGACGGGGGTGCCGGCGTCGTCGAGGCGTACGGCGGACAGGTCCTCGTCGTTCCAGGCGTCGCCGGCGGTGAGCACCTTGTCGGGGTTGCCGTTCATCAGCTCGTGGTGCCGGCCGTGGTAGATGTCCCACTGCCACTGGCTGCCGGACAGGACGGGACCGGAGGCCGTCGGGTCGGACCACCAACTCGCGCCCTTCACCCGGGAGTCGAGGGCCTGGTACATCGCCTTGAGGACGGTCGGCGCCTTGTCGGAGACCGGCCCGGCGAGCGGATGCCCGAACTCGCTGACGATCGCGGGCGTCCCGGCCGCCCCTGCCCGATCGCGGACGGTGCCGAAGTCGCCCGTGTACTGCCCGTCCTGGGCCTTGCCCCACATGAACACCCCGGAGATGGCCTTCTGGTCGTAGAAGTGGGTGTTGAAGACGTACCGCGGTCCGAGTCGCCCGGCGTCCAGCAGGCCGCCCTCCTGTTTCTGGAAGTCGAGGTTGGCGTTCCAGAAGAGGTTCGGTTCCACGAAGGCGGGTTTGTCCTGCCAGCCTGCCGCGTCCATGCGCGCCCGGAACCGCTCGTAGAACGGCCACAGCACGTCCCGTTCCCATGTGCGGCTGGTCTGCCCGGAGTCGAGGACGCCCGCGTGCGGTTCGTTGTAGGGGTCGAAGCCGACGATGCTGGTGAACTGCGCGACGCTGACGTTCTGCCGGATGTACGCCATGGTCGTCTGCGCGGTGGTGAGGAAGGCGTCCTGGAGGCCGTGGGCGTTGTGCCAGAAGTCGTACGACGCCCGCTTGACGGCCTCGTTCTGGGTGATGTTCTGACCCCAGAACAGGCAGATGCCGCAGAACTCGTCCGGGTAACTTCCCGCCTCGACCGCCCACTTGGGGGCGCCGTCGCCGGTGTACCAGCTGTCGGCGTCGAACAGGTGGCGGGAGTAGAGGTCCTGGTGGAAGTCGGGGTAGACGCGGATGCCGGCGTCGAGGAAGGCACGGATCTGGGCCGTGGCGGCGGACAGGTAGGCGGGGTCCACCTGGCCGCGCACCGGTTCGGCGTAGGCCCAGGAGAGCAGGAAGCGGACGGTGTTGCCGCCGCCGAGAGCGCGCAGCGCGGTGGCGGATTTGCGCGCGTCGGCGACGGAGGCGAAGGGCAGGCCGCTGTTCTCGGCGAGCTTGGTCTCGCCGGAGACGTTGTAGCCGCGCAGCACGACCTCACGGCCGTGGCCGTCGGTGAAGCGGCCGTCCCGCACGGTCAGGGCCGTCTCGTCGAACCACAGGGAGTCGGGGAGGGCGGGGGCGGCGGTGGCCGGCCGGGGGCCGGTCACCGTCAGGCATCCGAGGAGGAGGACCAGCACAACGAGCACACGCGCACGTGTAGTCGGCATGTTCCCTACAGTCCGGGGATTCCGGGGTGCCGTCAACACTTCTGACTCGTAAGTAAGTTGACTGTCGGTCAGTTCACTCGGCGCGTCACGTTCAGCAGGTACTCCTTCCGGTTCAGCGGGTTGTGGTCGGTGCGCGCCCGCTCGGGGACCGTGCCGCGGGTGACCGGTGCGTAGTGGTCGAAGGCGCTCTCCAGCTCGCCCTCGCCCCGGGTGAGCCCCGGCAGCCGCTGCTCCAGCTCGTGCACCCGGGCCGCGGGCACCGCCCCGTCGAGGAGACAGGCCGCCCCGCGGGTCTCGGTGGACCCCGGCACCGCGCCGAGCGCGGCCAGCACCGGCAGCAGGGCGCCGAGGGTGTCCGCCGGGGCCTCGAGGCGGAAGCGGTGCATCGGCTCGTACACCTGGGTGCCCGCGCGGCGCAGCGCCTCGATCAGGACCAGCGGGGTCAGGCCGCGGAAGTCGTAGCCGGTGCTGGACATGCTCTTGTCGAAGCCCTGGTGGGCGTGGCTCTGCCGGGGCGAGTAGCCGCAGTGCGTCATGGTGACCGCGCAGTCGGGGATCCGCCAGCCGTGCAGGCCCTGGCCGAGGGTCTCGCGGACGGTGTCCTCGACGGCCTTGAAGAAGGCGTACGGCATGGAGCCGAGTTCCACCTCCAGGGCGAAGGTGACGCCGGTTCCGGCGGGGGCGGGGTCGACGCGCAGGCCGACCGTGGCCAGGAAGGGGTTGGCGTCCTTCTTGTTGAACTCGACGGCCGCCCCCGATCCCACCGGCCGCTCGATGCACAGCGGAGTTGTTTCCCGGAAGGTGACCTCCAGGCCGTAGTCGTCGGCGAGCGTGGCCTGGACGACCTCCTTCTGCACCTCGCCGTAGAGCGAGACCGAGGTCTCCCGGCGCACCTCGTCGTGGCGCAGGCCGATCAGCGGGTCCTGTTCGGCGAGCTGGGTGAGCGCGACATGCAGGGCCCTGGGGTCGGTGCCCGGGGCGGGCACGACGACCGTCTCCAGGGTGGGCGGGGCGAAGAAGTGGCTCTCCGCCTTGCGGGGCCGCCCGAGCGCGTCGCCGATCCTGATGTCGGCGAGGCCCCACAGCTTGGCGATCCGGCCCGCCGGGACCTCGTCGCGGCGGACGTCGCTGCCGTGCTCGAAGACGCTCGCCGCGGTGACCTTGCCCTCCCTGCGGGTGGCGCCGAACAGGACGGGGACACGGACGCGCAGCGTTCCGGAGAACATCCGGGCGTAGGCGATCTCCTCCCCCGCCGGGCCGCGCTCCACCTTGAAGACGGTGCCCGAGACCGGGCCCCCGGGGTCCCCCTCGGCGGGGGGCAGCAGCTCCTTGATGCCGCCGATCAGCGCGTCCACGCCCGCTCCGGTCACGGCCGAGCCGAAGTACACCGGGTGGACCAGGCACTGCCGGGTCTGGTCGAGGAGGGCGGCGCGCAGGCGGTCGTCGCCGACGGTGTCCTCGACGTACGCGGTGAGCAGGGCGTCGTCGTGGTCGGCGAGGACATCGAGCGCGGACGGGCCGAGTCCCGGCGTGAAGGCGGCCTCGCGGGTGCCGAGCCCGGCGGCGCGTCCCATCGGCGCCACGGCGACACCCAGCCGCCGGGTGAGCGCCCGCAGCAGCTCCCGCTCCCGGGCCCCGCGCCGGTCGATCTTGTTGACGAAGATCAGGGTGGGGATGCGCAGCCTGCGCAGGGTCCGCATCAGGACCCGGGTCTGCGCCTGGACCCCCTCGACGGCGGAGACGACGAGGACGGCCCCGTCGAGGACGCCGAGCACCCGCTCCACCTCGGCGATGAAGTCCGGGTGGCCGGGGGTGTCGATGAGGTTGACCGTCACGTCGTCGACGAGGAAGGAGACGACGGCGGACTTGATGGTGATCCCGCGCCGGCGCTCCAGCGCGAGGGTGTCGGTCCGGGTGGTCCCGGCGTCGACGCTGCCGATCTCGTCGGTGACCCCGACCGAGTGCAGCAGCCGCTCGGTCAGGCTGGTCTTACCGGCGTCGACATGGGCGAGGATTCCGAGGTTGAGCAACGGCACGAAGCGTCATGTCCTTCGATGAGGGGGTGATTCCTTCCTGGGGGGACATGAACGCAGTGCGCATGGAAGCTCCTCGTGGTGCGATGTCGGTCCCGTGCAGTGCAGCAGCAGCGGCCCCGCACCGGCAATGGATTAACGTTCAACGAACCCGGTCGGGGTACTCGGTGCGGCGCGGGTGAAAGGAGCCGGCCATGCGTGACGTACTTCCGGTGCTGGGCGCCTGGTACGCGGCGGGATCGCCCTTCGGCCTGGCCACGGTCGTCGCGACGAGCCGCAGCGCGCCGCGCGATCCGGGGGCCGCGATGGCCGTGGGGCCGGACGACGAAGTCGTGGGCAGTGTGTCGGGCGGCTGTGTCGAAGGGGCGGTGTTCGAGCTGGCCCAGGAGGTCGTGGCGAGCGGCGAGGCGCGCCTGGAGACCTTCGGCTACAGCGCCGAGGACGCCTTCGCGGTGGGGCTGACCTGCGGCGGCGAGATCACCCTGCTGGTACGTCCGGTGACGGCCGCCCTCGACGCGTCCTTCGGCGCGGTCGCGCGGTCCGTGGCCGCCGGCGAGCCGGTCACCGTGGCCTCGGTGACCGACGGGCCCGCGCCGCGCGGGGCGACCCTCGCCGTCTGGCCCGACCGGGTCCTCGGCACCCTGGGCACGGCGGGACTCGACGCGGCGGTCACCGCGGACGCGCGCGGCGAACTCGCCCTCGGGGTCACGGGACTGCGCCACTACGGGCCGCACGGCGAGCGCCGCGAGGACGCCGTCGCCGTCTTCCTGCACTCCTTCGCGCCGCCGCCGCGGATGCTGGTCTTCGGCGCGATCGACTACGCGGCCGCCGTCGCCCGGATCGGCGACTTCCTCGGCTACCGGGTCACCGTCTGCGACGCCCGCCCCCTGTTCGCCACCCCGAAGCGCTTCCCCGAGGGCGTGGAGGTCGTCGTGGACTGGCCGCACCGCTATCTGAACGGCACGGACACCGACGCCCGCACGGTGATCTGCGTCCTCACCCACGACCCCAAGTTCGACGTGCCCCTGCTGGAGGAGGCCCTGCGCAGACCCGCCGCCTACATCGGGGCGATGGGCAGCCGCCGCACCCACGACGACCGGATGCGGCGGCTGGCCGCGGCCGGGCTCACCGGGGCCGAGCTGTCCCGGCTGCGCTCACCGGTGGGACTCGACCTGGGGGCCCGTACGCCCGAGGAGGTCGCCGTGTCGGTCGCCGCCGAGATCGTCGCCCTGCGCTGGGGCGGCACCGGCGCCCCGCTGACCGCCACGGAAGGGGCGATCCATACGGCGCCCTGACGTCCCGCCCGGGAGCCGCCCCCGTCAGCGCGGTGGCAGGCGGTGCAGTTCCACGTCCGTGAGGGAGCCGTCGGCGAGCGTCGCGGTGAGATAGGTGCAGTGCGGCTGGCGACGGCGGTCGGTCGGCGAGCCCGGGTTGAGCAGGCGCAGCCCGGTCGGCGCGGTGGTGTCCCAGGGGATGTGGCTGTGCCCGAACACCAGCACGTCCAGGTCCGGGAAGCGGGCGGCGCAACGCGCCTCACGGCCCTGGGCGGGGCCGGTCTCGTGGACGACGCCGAAGCGCAGGCCGCCGAGGTCGGCACGGGCCACTTCGGGGAGCCGGGCGCGCAGTTCGGGGCCGTCGTTGTTGCCGTACACCGCGATCAGCCGGCGGCTGCGGCCCTCCAGCAGGTCGAGGGTGGCCGTGTCGACCCAGTCCCCGGCGTGGATCACCACGTCGGCGTCCGGCAGTTGAGCGAGGAGCGGACCGGGGAGGGCGCGGGCGCGCTTGGGCAGGTGGGTGTCGGACATCAGCAGCAGACGCACCCTGCCAGGCTACGACTCGGGCCGGGCGGAAGGTGCAAGCGCCGGGGAGCGGGTTAGCATCGGGAGGCGCACCGTGCCGCACCCAGCAGACGCAGGCGACGACCCGAGGGGACTTGGAGCGCGATGCCGGTCAAGGTCAGCGTCATCGTTCCCGTGTACAACCCGGGGGCGTACATCGAGGACTGCATCTCCTCGCTGCTGCGACAGTCCCTGCCTCCCGACGAATACGAAGTGATCTTCGTCGACGACGGCTCCACCGACGACACACCCGGTCGGCTCGACGAACTCGCCGCCGAGGAGCCCCGGGTGACGGTCGTGCACCAGGAGAACTCCGGCTGGGCGGGCAAGCCCCGCAACGTCGGCATCGCCGCCTCGCGCGGCGAGTACGTGATGTTCGTGGACAACGACGACCACCTCGGCGACGAGGCCCTGGAGCGGATGTACGACTACGGCGTGGCGAACGCCGCCGACGTCGTCGTGGGGAAGATGGCCGGCCAGGGCCGTGGCGTGCCGGTGGAGCTGTTCCGCCGCAACCATCCGCGGGCCACCGTGGAGAGCGCGCCGCTGATCGACAGCCTCACCCCGCACAAGATGTTCCGCCGCGCCTTCCTGGACCGCATCGGCCTGCGCTTCCCCGAGGGCAGGCGGCGCCTGGAGGACCATGTCTTCGTCACCGAGGCCTTCCTGCGGGCGGACAACGTCTCGGTGCTCAGCGACTACGTCTGCTACTACCACGTGCGCCGGGACGACGACGCCAACGCGGGCTTCCAGCGCTTCGACCCGGTCGGCTACTTCAAGAACCTGCGCGAGGCCCTGGACGTCGTCGAGCGGCACACCGAGCCGGGACCGCTGCGCGACCGCCTCTTCCGCCGCTGGCTGCGGGTGGAGATGGTCGAACGGATGCGCGGCAAGCGGCTGCTGGCCCTGCCCCCCGACTACCGCAAGGAGCTGTTCCGGGAGATCCACTCCGTCGTCGTCGAGCGGTTCGCGCCCGGTGTCGCGGCCGGACTGCAGCCCACCCAGCAGGTCGTGGCGGCGCTGATCGCCGCCGACCGCTACGACGACGTGGAGGCGTTCGCCGAGTGGGAGGCGGGCATCGTCCTCAAGGCCGTCCCGGAAGGGCTGCAGTGGGCGGACGGCACGCTGCGGGTCTCCTTCGCCGCGGAGTACCACTTCGGCGGGGCGCCGCTGACGTTCGGCGCCCCGGGCGGCGGCGATCCGCTCCAGGCCCCGCCGAAGGACGTCACCGAGGCCATCGCCTGGGTGAGCGCCGACACCGTCTCCCGGTTCGGTGCCGCGACCGCGGACCTGCTGCTGCGTCGGCGCTCCGACGCCGCCCAGTACTTCCAGCCGGTGCAGTTCACCCGGGAGACCGTGCCGACCGAGGACCCGGGACGCTTCCGGCTGATGCTGCGGGCCACGGCCGACGTGGACCCGGCGCGGGCCGCCGAGGGCGCCCCGCCGGCCGGCGGACTGTGGGACGCCGTGGTCCGGGTCAAGCTGGGCGGCTGGACCAAGGAGTGCCGGCTCGCCCCGGCCCCGCGCGCCGAACGCCCCACGGTGCCCGCCGGAGTCGTCGCCGGGCGGGTGGTGCTGCCGTACTGGACCGCGCGGCACCTCTCGCTCGCCCTGGACGTCGACCGCGCGAGCCGCAGCCTCGGGCTCGGCCGGATCCCGCCGGAGTCGGTCACGGTCACGGACGACCGGCTCAGCGCCCCGGTGCCGCTGTACGTGCCGCACGACACCGACGTACTCGTGCGGCTGACCGCGCGGGGCAAGGCACTGGACGCCAACGGCACGCTCCGCGCGGCGCCCGACGGCTCCGGGGCGCTGCTGACGGCGGCGCTGCCCGCCCTGGTGATGGGCGGCACGACCTGGCGGACCGCGCTGATCCCGGCCCCGGACGCGGCCGAACAGCGGCTGCTGGCGCTGCCGTTCGCGCTGCGCGCCGGGGCGCACGGGGTGCGGGTGCGGCGCACTCCCCGGCCCGGGGTGCTGCGCCGCCTGGGACGCAAGGCGAAGGCCCTGCTCAGGGCCCGACGGAGGTGACGGAGTGCGCTCACTGGGGATCGACGGTGCCTGGCTGCTGGAGCCCAAGGTGTTCCCGGACGACCGGGGCACCTTCCACGAGTGGTACCGCGGCGAGGAGTTCCGCGAAGCCACCGGCTACGACCTGACCCTCGCGCAGGCCAACTGCTCCGTCTCCCGGCGGGGCGTGGTGCGCGGCGTGCACTTCTCCGACGTGCCGCCCGGTCAGGCCAAGTACGTGACCTGCGTGCGGGGTGCCGTCCTGGACGTCGTGGTCGATCTGCGCACCGGTTCCCCGGCGTTCGGGCAGTGGGAGGCGGTCCGCCTCGACGACGACACCCGGCACGCGGTGTTCCTCGCCGAGGGCCTCGGACACGCCTTCATGGCCCTCACCGACGACGCCACCGTCATCTACCTGTGCTCCACCGGCTACGCCCCGGACCGCGAGCACGGCGTGCACCCGCTCGACCCCGGCCTGGCCCTGCCCTGGCCCGAGGACGTGGAGCCGGTGCTCTCCCCCAAGGACGCCGAGTCGCCGTCCCTGGCCCAGGCCCTGCGCACCGGGCTCCTGCCGTCGTACGAGGACTGCGCCGCCCACTACAGGTCGCTGCGAGGCGCCTAGCACCGGCCCACCACCGCAGTTCCCGGTGGTCAGCGGCCGGTGACATCCGCCAGGGCGCGCCGCAGCGGCTCCCAGCCCCGGGAGCGTCGTACGCCGATGTTCCGGGCGCGGGCCAGCGGACGCCAGAAGCTGGCGCCCAGCAGCGTCTCGGGCCGTACCGCTCGGGTGCGGTCCAGGATCGTCTCGGGCACCTTCTGCGGGTCGGGCACGTCGTACTCGGCGACGATCTCGTCGTACTTGTCGCGCAGCACGGTGTTGTGCGGGTCGGCGCCGAACACCACGAGCTGACCGGTCGGCTGGGTGTCGACCAGGACGGTGACCAGGTCGGGGCGGTGGCGGGCGAGGATCTCGGTGAGCTTGTAGACGTCGCCCGTCCAGGCGCCGGTGTGGCGGTCGCGGGCCGCTTCGTCGAGGTTGCGGGGCAGCATGTCGTCGAAGACGATCACGCTGGCCCAGTCGGAGTACTTCTCCACGTTGATGAAGTCCCGCAGCGCGTACTCGAACAGGTGCATGCCGTCGATGAACGACAGGTCGAGGGTGGTGCGCCGCCAGTGGCCGACCGGGCTGCGGCCACGGCGCAGGTTCCGGACCGGGTGGCGGCCGCCCTTGAGGTGAGCCAGGGGGTTGGCGCGGGCGAAGAAGTCGTCGCTGGTGGCCTTCACCAGGTGGACGTCGCAGCGGATCTCCGTGACCACCTTGAACGCGGGGTCGACCGCGATGCTGGGCACCCGGGACAGCCTCAGGCTGCGGCCGTCGTTGACGCCGATCTCCAGGTAGTTGCGGTTGGCGGTGACCTTGTGCAGTTCCTTCAGGAACTCGTGGCGTTTCACGCAGGGGACTCCTTGCGGATGCGGGGAAGTGCCTCGTGCAGGGCGGTACGCCAGTCGCGCAGCGGGGGCAGGCCGAGGCTCTGCCAGCGGTCGTGCGCGAGGGCGCTGTACTCGGGACGCGGGGCGGGCCGCGGCCAGGGCGTGGTGTCGGTGGGGCGCACCCGCTCGGGATCGGCGCCGAGCAGCCGGAACACCTCCCGGGCCAGCTCGCACCAGGTGGCCTCACCGGAGCTGGTGGCGTGGAAGACGCCGTGCGCGTCCGGGCCGACGCGCGGGCCGAGGTCGGCGATGCGGGCGGCGACGTCGGCGCACCAGGTGGGCTGGCCGGTCTGGTTGTCGACGACGTCGACGGTGGGGCGGCTCGCCTCGATGCCGATCACCGTGCGGACGAAGTTGCGGCCGTGGACGCCGTAGAGCCAGGCGGTGCGCACCACCGCGCTCGCGCCCGGCAGTTCCTCCAGCACCGCCCGCTCGCCGGCGAGTTTGGTGCGGCCGTAGGCGGTGCGCGGGGCGGGCGGGTGGTCCTCGGGGTAGGGGGTGGTGCGGCCCTTGCCGGAGAAGACGTAGTCGGTGGAGACGTGGATCAGGCGGGCGCCGTGCGCGGCGCAGGCGCGGGCCAGCAGGCGAGGGCCGTCGCCGTTGACGCGCAGGGCGGTGCCCTCGTCGGACTCCGCGTCGTCCACGGCGGCGTAGGCGGCGCAGTTGACGACGATCTCCGGGCGGTGCGCGGTGAACGCCCGCTCCACGGAGTCGGGTTCGGTGATGTCCAGGGCGGCGTGGCCGAGACCGGTCACGTCGGCGCCGCGCCCGCGCAGTTCGCCGACGACGTCGTGACCGAGCATCCCGCCCGCTCCGGTGACCAGCCACCTCATCCGTGCTCCTCACCCACGCGTCGCTTGAGCGGCTCCCACCACGCCCGGTGGTCCCGGTACCAGTCGACGGTCGCGGCCAGCCCGGCGCGGAAGTCGTGCCGGGGACGGTAGCCGAGTTCGGTGCGGGCCTTGCTCCAGTCGACCGAGTAGCGCAGATCGTGCCCCTTGCGGTCCTCGACCCGGGTCACCCGGTCCCAGTCCGCCCCGCACGCCTGAAGGAGCAGTCCGGTGAGGTCCTTGTTGCTCAGCTCGGTGCCGCCGCCGATGTTGTAGACCTCGCCGGACCGGCCCTTGGTGCGCACGAGTTCGACAGCGCGGCAGTGATCGTCGACGTGCAGCCAGTCGCGGACGTTGAGGCCTTCGCCGTAGAGCGGGACCGGGTGGCCGTCGAGGAGGTTGGTGACGAAGAGCGGGATGACCTTCTCGGGGAACTGGCGCGGGCCGTAGTTGTTGGAGCAGCGGGTGACCCGCACGTCCAGGCCGTGGGTGCGGTGGTAGGCCAGGGCGAGCAGGTCGGAGGAGGCCTTGGAGGCGGAGTACGGCGAACTGGGCCGCAGCAGGTCCTCCTCCGTGGCGGAGCCGGTGTCGACCGAGCCGTACACCTCGTCGGTGGAGATGTGCACGAAGGTCGCGACGCCGCCGCGCAGCGCGCCCTCCAGCAGGGTCTGGGTGCCCACCACGTTGGTCAGCACGAAGTCGGACGCCCCGGTGATCGAACGGTCCACATGGGACTCGGCGGCGAAGTGCACCACCTGGTCGGCCTGGGAGGTGAGCTTGCCGACGAGTTCGGCGTCGCGGATGTCGCCCTGCACGAACTCCAGGCGCGGATGGTCCAGGGGGAGGTTGTCGAGGCTGCCGGCGTAGGTCAGCTTGTCCAGCACGGTGATCCGCGGCGCGCCGGGAGCGTCGGCGGCGAGCAGCATGCGGACGTAGGCCGAGCCGATGAACCCGGCGGCACCGGTCACGAGGAGGTTCATGTATGGATCTGCACCTTGCTGTGGTCGCCGAGGACGAAACGGTGGGCGCTGGGGACGTGGTGCGCCGGGGTCACCTCGGCGTGCCGGCCGATCAGGGAGGACTCGATGCGGCCCACGCCGGCGATCGAGGAGTCCCGCAGCACGATGGAGAACTCCAGCTCGCTGTCGGTGATCCGGCAGTTCTCGGCGATGGAGGTGAACGGTCCCACGTAGGAGTTGGCGACGAGCGACCCGGCGCCGATGACGGCGGGCCCGACGATGCGGGAGTTCACGATCCGGGCGCCCTCCTCGACGATCACCCGGCCGACCGTCTCGGACACCTCGTCGACCTCGCCGTCGATCCGCCGGTCGAGCCCTTCCAGGACCGTCCGGTTGACCTCCAGCATGTCGTCGACGTTCCCGGTGTCCTTCCAGTAGCCCTTGATGACGGTGCACCGGACGTCGGCGCGGGCGTCGATGAGGTGCTGGATGGCGTGGGTGATCTCCAACTCGCCGCGCCAGGACGGCTCGATGGCGCGCACCGCCTCATGGATCGCGGGCGTGAAGAGGTAGACGCCGACCAGCGCGAGGTCGCTCTTGGGGTGCTCGGGTTTCTCCTCCAGGCCCACCACCTGCCCCGCGCCGTCGAGTTCGGCGACGCCGAAGGCGCGGGGGTCGGGGACGCGGGTGAGCAGGATCTGCGCGTCGGGGCGATGGCGGCGGAACTCCTCCACCAGGGCGCTGATGCCGCCGACGATGAAGTTGTCGCCGAGGTACATCACGAAGTCGTCGTCACCCAGGTAGTCCCGGGCGATCAGCACCGCGTGGGCCAGGCCCAGGGGGTGTTCCTGGGGGATGTAGGTGATCCGGAGACCGAACTTCGAGCCGTCGCCCACCGCGTCCTCGATCTCCGCGGCGGTGTCGCCGACGATGACCCCGACATCGGTGATGCCGGCTTCGGCGATGGATTCCAGCCCGTAGAACAACACAGCCTTGTTGGCGACCGGGACCAGCTGTTTGGCCGATGTATGGGTGATCGGCCGCAGCCGTGTGCCGGCTCCGCCGGACAGCACGAGAGCCTTCATCTGGTTCACCTTAGCGCCGATCCGGCGTAACCGAACGGTCAGATGTTGGGCCGGGCCACGCTGATGTCGCCGAGCGCCGACTCCGGGTCGCGCTCCATGGCCAGGTCCCCGAGCGAGACGATCCCCACGGGGCGGCCGTCGTCGACGACCGGGATACGGCGTACGGCGTGCTCGCGCATGAGCCCCACCGCGATGTCCAGGTCCTCGTCGGGCCCGACGGTCACGAGGTCGTCGCTGCACGCTCCGGCCACGGTGGTCTGCTCGGGGTCACCGCCCTCGCAGACGGACCTGACCACCAGGTCGCGGTCGGTCACCAGGCCGCGCAGCCGGTCGTCGTCCACCACCAGGACGGCTCCGAGGTCCTCGTCGCGCATGAGGCGGGCCACCGACGCCACGGAGGCCTGTGGTTCCACCGTCGCCGGGGCGGCGGTCATGATGTCGCGGACGTGCTGGGTCATGACGTACTCCTTCGTCGAAGGGACGTGAACCTCCGAGTACCCGCCCTTCAGCGGTTCAGCTGAATCTCGCTCCAGACCTGTTTGCCGCCGCTGACCGGGAGCGTGCCCCAGGAATCCGACATGGCCTCGACCAGGAGGATGCCGCGGCCTCCGGTGGCCTCCCAGCCGATGCTGGTGGGTTTGACCGGGCTGCGCGGGGAGGTGTCGGCGACGGCGACCCGCAGCCGGCCGTTGATCAGGGTGAGGTCGAGGCGGACCTGTCCCTCGGTGTGCACCAGGGCGTTGGTGACGAGTTCGGAGACCACCAGCAGGACGGCGTCCCGGTCACCGGCCAGGCCCCAGGAGCGCAGGGCGCGCCGGGTGAAGCGGCGGGCGTGGCCGACCGCCTCGGGCACCCGCCACACGGTCCAGCTCTCCCGCAGCGGGCGCAGCGCCATCCCGTCGTAGCGCATCAGCAGCAGGGCGACGTCGTCGCTGCGGCGGGCGTTGCCGAGCAGGGCGTCGGCGACCAGGCCGAGGTGGGCGGGGTCGGCGGCGGCCAGTTCGCGGGCGAAGCGGTCCATGCCCGCGTCGATGTCGGCCTCGACGGACTCCACCAGCCCGTCGGTGGTCAGCGCGATCAGGGTGCCGGGCTGGAGCCTGAGCGGGCTCATCGGGAAATCGGCCTGCGTCATCACACCGAGCGGCGGGCCGCCCTCGGCCTCGGCGATGTCCGTGCTGCCGTCCGGATGCCGCAGCACCGGCGGCAGGTGTCCGGCACGCACCGCCCAGGCGGTGCCCTCCTCCAGGTCGACGTCGACATAGGCGCAGGTGGCGAAGAGGTCGGTCTCCAGCTCCATCAGCAGCCGGTTGGCGTGCGAGACCACCACGTCGGGCGGATGGCCCTCGGCGGCGTAGGCGCGCAGGGCGGTGCGCATCTGGCCCATCAGGGTGGCGGCGGCCGCGCTGTGGCCCTGCACGTCGCCGATGACGAGGGCGACGTGATTGTCGGGCAGCGGGATCACGTCGTACCAGTCGCCGCCCAGTTCGAGCCCCGCGGTGCTCGGCAGATAGCGGGCGACGGCCTTCGCGCCGGGCAGCCGGGGCAGTCTGCGCGGCAGCAGCTGGCGCTGGAGCATGCCAACGAGCTCGTGCTCGGCGTCGAAGGCGTGGGCGCGCATCAGGGCCTGCCCGGCGAGTCCGGCGGAGGCGGTGAGCAGGGCGCGTTCGTCGGGGCCGAAGTGGTGCGGGGCGTCCCAGCCGATCAGGCAGGCGCCCGCCATCCGGCCCCCGGCGGGCAGCGGCAGGACGGCCAGGCCGCCGGGGCCGACCTCGGCGAGGGCGGGTTCCAGCGTGGCGCCGGCGGGCCAGATCTGGGCGCGGCCCTCGCGCAGGGCGGTGGCGAGGGTGGGCATCGCGCGCAGCGGCGCGTCGGGCCACTCGGTGCGCCACTCCAGCCGCCACAGCTCGGGCCAGGACTCGGGGGCGGGCGGGTCGAGGACGGTGACGACGAGCCGGTCGTTCTCCAGCTCCGCCAGCGCGATCCGGTCGGCGCGCAGGGGGGCGCGCAGGGCGGCGACGACGGCATGGCTGACGTCGCGGACGGTGCCGGCGGTGGCCAGGGCGGCGGCCAGGCGCTGGACGCGGGCCACGTCGGTGACGTCGGAGCGCAGCTTGGAGGCGTCGGCGACGGTGCCCTCCAGCCGGGCGGGCCGCCCCTCGCCGCCGGGCACCAGCCGCCCGTGCAGCCTGAGCCACTTCGGCGGGCCGGCCGGCTGCAGCACCCGGAACTCCAGCTCCCGGTCGCCGATGGACATGTGGTCGGCCTCCACCACGGACATCAGCGAGGGCAGGTCCTCGGGCACGGTCAGGCCCAGCAGGGTCTCCACCTTGCCGTCGAAGGCGTCCGGGGTGATCGCGAACAGGTCCAGGATGTCGTCGCCGACCTCCACGCGGCCGGTGTCCATGGCGAGGCTGAAGGCGTTGGAGGGCAGCTCACCGCCCTCGGCGCGCGCGACGGGCACGGGGTAGGCGAGGGCGCGGGCGATCAGATCCAGACAGCGGCGGTCCTCGGCGTCGAATCCGTCGGGGTGCTCGCTCACTGCGACCAGACAGCCGCCGCCGTCCTGGCCCCGCGCGGGCAGCACCGCCAGCTGGAAGTCGCCCGCCGTCGCCCGCCGGGACTGGGCCCGCTCGGCGAGTTCCTTCGGCCCGAGGAAGGCGGGCCGCCCGGTGTGGTGCGCGTCGGCGACCACGGAGCCACCGGTGGCGGCGTAGCTGTCGCGCAGGCCGTACTGGGTGCGCGGGGCGCCGGCCCACTCCACCAGGCACAGCAGCTCGCCGTCCTCGGTCAGCGTGTACACGGCCGCGAGGGACGCGTGGGCGAAGACGAGCGCCTGCTCCAGGATGCGGCGCAGCCGGTCAGGGGCGTCGGGGGCGTCGCCGACCGTGATGAGGGCATCGTCGGCACGCTGCCTTCGCGATCTGCGTCCCGTCCCGTCCTCACCGCCCACGTTGGCCATTACAGCGCTAATGAGACACCGGCGCAGCCCCTGTGACCGCTCGACGGCCGTACGGTCCCAGGACTCGGACGTCGGCGGGGCCCCTTCTCGACGCCCCGGCACCCCGGCCCGGAGACGCCCACGTGGGTGAGATGGGAGCTGGACATTTCCGGGTCGCGACTGCCGGCCCCGCACCCGGGTGGCCTGCGCACGACGCAGACCGAAGGGCTGGGAATGATCAGAGTGACGGTCGTGTACGAGGCGCAGCTTCTGCGTGCCGCGTTGGTGGATCTGCTGCGGTCGGACGACGAGGTCCTGGTCGTCTCCTCGGTCTCCCACCGGCCACCGGGTTCGGATGCCGTCGAACCGGCGCCGGACGTGTACGTCGCCGATGCCGAGTGTCTGCCGCCCTCCGGGGCGGAGTCGGGCACGGTGACCACAGCGGTGCCGGCGTCGCTCGCGGTCGGCGGTTCGGCCCTTGCCGGCTCTGATCCCCGCCCAGCGGCCCGGCGTACTGCGGCGGGCGCACGCGGCGGGGGCGACCGGTTTCGTCGACAAGAACGGTTCGAAGGTCCGGCTGCTCCACGCCGCTGTACCTCTCCAAGGGGACCGTACGGACCTACATGGCGAGCGTCATCCGCAAGGTCGGCGCCCGTAACCGGGTGGACGCCATCCGGATCGCCCAGGGAGCCGGGGGGACGTGACCGCCGCCGTGTGACGTCTCCGCGGGCACGGATCCCCGCCTCAGCGCTGGACGTCGTTCCAGTGCCCTACCAGATCGCGGTAGAGAGCCGACCGTACGAGCAGGTCCTCGTGGGTGCCGTACTGGGCGCGAGTGCCGTCCAGGACGAGGATCCGGTCCGCGCGCAACGCCGATGACAACCGGTGGGCGACGACGACCAAGGTCCCGGGCCGGGTGCGCAGGGCGTGTTCGGCCCGTGCCTCCGCGACCGGATCCAGGTGGCAGGTCGCCTCGTCGAGCAGCAGCAGCGGGGCGGCGCAGAGGTGGGCGCGCGCGAGGGCGATGAGCTGCCGTTCGCCGAGTGACAGGGCGTCCGGCCGGACCTGTCCGTCGAGCCCGCCGACGCGCTCGACCAGCCGTTCGAGCGCGAGGGCCCGTACGGCGTCGTCGACATCGGACGGGCGGGCGTCAGGTCGCAGGTAGCGGAGGTTGTCCCGCAGGCTGCCCGTGAAGACGTACGCCTCCTGGGGGATCAGCATGCGCAGGGCGGCGAGTTCGGACGGCGGGAGGCAGCCGACGGGCCGGCCGGAGAGAAGCACCTTGCCCCGGTCCGGCGCCAGCAAGCCCGCCGCGACCTGCAGGAGAGTCGACTTGCCGATGCCGCTCGGACCGACCACCGCGATGTGCTCCCCGTTCTCGACGGTCAGGTCCAGCGCGTCGAGGACGGCACGGGCGCCCGGGCCGTACGCGGCTCGGACGCCGCGCAGCCGCAGCGCCGCCGTCGCCGGAGCCGCAGGGGTGTGGCCGTGTTCGCCGGGCGCGGCGGCGGGAGGTGCCGCGAGGGTGGCCGACGGGACGGGGAGCGGCCCGGTGAGCCGGTCGAGGATGACGAAGAGACGCGCCCCCGCGGCACCCAGGACGGTCATCAGCGTGTGCAGGGCCGGCAGCAGCGCCTGGAGGACGTAGGTGAGCGCGCCCACGAGCGCCCCGGCCGTCACGCCCTGGCGCAGGAGCCACGGTGTCGCGGCCAGGAGCAGGAACACGGGCAACTGCCCCGCCGTCGCCACGGAGAGCGTACGGACCGCCGCCCAGCGGGCCAGGGCGCGCTGGGCGGCGGCGGCCTCCTCGACCGCACGGCGGTTCCGTGCGGCCGTCGGCTCCTGGGCGCCGCACGCGACGATGTCGCGCAGGGCGGTACGGGTGATCTCCGCGCGCCGTCCCACGGCCTCGTCCGCGTCGAGGTAGCGGTGCTGGGCCCGTGCCATGGGACGCAGCGAAGCGATGAACAGGGCGACGCCCAGCACGAGCGGCGGGAGGACCACGAGGAGGAACTGGGGGGCGAGGGACACCAGGCCGACCAGGGCTCCGGCGGCGACGAAGACGAAGGAGCGGGCCGCGAGCACCAGTCCGGCGAAGCTGTCCCGGGCGATCTCCGTCTGGCTCGTCAGCCGGGAGACCGCGGTGGTGTCCACGGTCCCGCCCCCGGCGGTGGCCATGCGCAGCGCGCGCACGACCGAGCGACGGACCAGGTGGTCCCGCAACGGTTCGGTGAGATGCGGGAGTTGGGCGAAGACTCCACGGACGACCGGCGCGCCGAGCAGGATGACCACGGCCGCCGCCGTGAGCCACAGCAGACCGGTGGCGGTGCTGCCCCGCAGGAATCCGTCGTCCAGTGACCGGGCCACGCAGTAGCCGCCGAGGAAGGTCTGCGCCGACTCGGCCGCGGACCATGCCGCCAGTCTGGCCAGGACGCGCTTACGGCGCCCGAGGAACGTACGCCCCGAGGCCATGACCCGCCGGGACGTCCGGCCGGTGACCGGTCCCGGGTCGGCGGAGGTCGTCTCGGCCGCTACCGGGCCCGGCCCCGGCCCGCCGGCCCCCGTCCCGGGTCCGCCCGGCGCCGGCCCGGGGCCTCCCGTGGCCGGCTGAGGCTTCGGGCGGGGAGCCGGTCCGCTTCCTTCCGTGCCCGGGTGGGGCTTCGGGCCCGTCGTCGTCCGGCCCCTCTCCGCAGCAGACGTCATGTGCCGCTCCCGGTGTCGTCGGGCCGCCCGGCACGAGGGGTGTCCTGCGCGACCGCCGCTCCTGGAGCCACCGCCTCACTCTCGGCCCTCCCCGGGGGCACCGGAGACGACTCGGCCAGGAACACCGCGCGGTAGTCCGGGTCCTCCCAGAGCAGGCGGTGCGGCGCGCATCTGCGTACTCGTCCCGCCTCCAGCCAGACCACCTGGTCCGCGCGGGCCGCCGTGGAGACCCGGTGGGCCACGACGAGCTTGGTGCACGGCCGCAGCGACGAGGCGAGCGCGAGTTCCACCTGCCGCTCCGTCGCGGTGTCCAGGCTCGACGTCGCGTCGTCCAGGATCATCAGCCGCCCGGCGCCGATGAACGCCCGCGCCAGGCCCAGGCGTTGACTCTCGCCGCCGGAGAGCGGCGCGTCGGCCAGGGGAGTGTCGTACCCCTGGGGGAGAAGGCCGACGAAGGAGTCGGCGCTCGCCGCGACCGCGGCGTGACGGACCTCCTCCGCCCCGTCCTCGGCGGTGCGCGCGGTGGGCCCGCGCCCTGCGGCGATCGCGCGGCGGACCGTTGGTGTGGCGCCACTGTCGAAGGCGGGACGCGCGAAGGCGTAGGCCGTCGCCCCGCGCAGCTGCGCGCGGGCCAGCTCGGCCAGGTCCGTCCCGTCGAGGAGAACGCGCCCCTCGTCGGGGTCCGTCAGCCGGCCCGCGACAGCGGCCAAGGTGGACTTCCCGGCGCCGGAGCGGCCCACGACGGCGACCGTCGAGCCGCCGTCGATCGCGAGCGTCACGTCCGTGAGCAGCGGGACGCCGTCGCGCACCACCCCCACCCCCCTCAGTTCCAGCCGGCCGGGCCCGTCGGCCGGCAGGGCGGCGAGGCCGTGGGCCATGGGTGGCAGATCGGCGAGTGCGGCCGTACGGCGGCCCGCGTTGCGGGCGCGGACCAGCGTGCCGAGCGGTGCCGCGATGCCTCCGATTCCCGCGGCGAGGGCGGCGTACCGCGAGGCGGCGAGCAGATCGCCGACGCTGAGCTGTCCGGCGGCCAGCCTGGCCCCGGCCACTGCCACGACGGCCGTGGTGAGCAACGGAAGAAGGACGCCGCTGCGTGCTACCGCGCGGCCGTGGACGAGCCACATGCGCGTGCCGTACCGCGTCATGTCCTCCAGCGGGGCGAGGATGCGTTCCTCCTCGCGGCGCGCCGTGTGGGCGGCGGCGATGGTACGCGCGCCGCTCAGCGCCTCGGTGAGCCGGGCGGCGATGGCTCCCTGAGCCTGCTGGTACCGGCCGACCGAGTCGGACGACTGGTGCGCGAACGTCCGCAGCAGCATCAGGAGCAGCGGCAGGCCGGCCGCGAAGACGGCGGCGGTCCAGGGGTCGATCAGGGCCAGGGCGACGAGGGCGCCGGCCGGGACGAGGACGGAGGACGCCGAGGTCGCGAGGGCGGCCGGGGCGGCGCCGCTGTCCGAGGCGTTGACGCACAGCCGGGCGGCGACGTCGCCGCCCGAGTACGGTGCGGCCCGGTGGGGGGCCGTGCCCAGCAGACCGGTCAGCGCGCGGAGGCGGACCCAGGCGGCGGCGCGGGCGGTGGTGAGCTGTGTCAGCAGGACCGAAGCGGTCTCCAGCAGGACTTCCGCAGCGAGCAGTACGGCGGCCCAGGCCAGCCACGTACCCCCGGCGGGATGGTGATGCAGCAGCAGGTCCAGCGTGCGGCCGACCACCGCCGGTAGGGCGAGCGCGCAGGCCGCACCGGCGACCGAGCAGACGAGAAGCGCCGCTGTGCTGCCGGCGGTGTGACGTGCGGCGCCGCGCAGCAGCCGGTCGGACCCGGTCGGGGAGGCCATCCGATGCCCTTTCTCCTGACGAGTGCGCCAGGCACGATCGTCGCGGGCGGCCCGGCCCGGGCTCCCGCGCCGCCCGCCACGGCGGCCGGTGGCGCGATGACCGGTGCCCCGGGAGCTGGGCTCCCGGGGCACCGTGACTACGCGCCGGCGCCTCGACGGGCCGTTCGCGGAGTCGGATCAGGTCAGTTACAGGTCGTCACGCTGAGGCTGCTGTCGCCGCAGAGGAGCAGGCTCGCGCGGCTGCCGGACTCGACGTCGCCGATGGCCTCGTCCTTGGGGGTCTCCAGCGACTGCAGGTCGAACAGGTTCATGATCGTTTCCTTTCGTTAGGGGACGGTGGTGCGGTGCGACCCCGAAGTGGGGCCGGTTCGTGGGCCCGCCGGAGCGGCGGGAGGAAGGGCAGCTGCGCCGGGCGGTCGCCCAGGGCTGCCGAGAGGGCCAGCAGGACGCCCGCCGTGCCGGTGGCGAGGTCCATCGAGAGCCGCATCATCTGTTCGCCGGGGAAGGCGAGGTGGCCGTCGTAGGACATGGCGTGCCAGGTCAGGCAGCCGACCTGACGGCGTACGTCCTCGGGCGCCGTGCCGGGCCCGTCGGCGTGGGTGCGGGCGAGGTGCAGGACCATGCCCGCGACGCCGCGGAAGAGGCCCGGCTGGGCGTAGAAGGTGGCCTGCGCCGCCTGCACGATGTCGCGCCGGGCCCGGTCGAGATCCTCGTCGTGGCGGTGGAGGAGGTAGTCGTCGATCACCATGCCGATGCCCACGCTGCCGGCGCCGAGGTACGGCATCGTGCGCCAGCCCTCGTCGACCTGCAAGGTGCCGGAGGCTCCGCGCACGCAGCGGGTGAGGTCGTCGTGGAGCGCTTCGGCGGCGAGGTCGAGGAGCGCGGTGTCCCGGGTGCGTTCGTAGAGCCGTACGAACAGCAGGGCTCGACCCGCCGCACCGTGCAGCAGCCCGGTACGCACCCGGCCCTGCGACGCGGGCAGGGCGGACCTCGTCGGCGCACTGGGCGGCCGGGCCGCCAGTTCGGCGCACCTCAGCGCCGCCGCGTGCAGGCCGGACTCGCCGGTGGAGTCGGCGAGGGCGTCCAGGGCGAGGCCCATTCCGGCCGTACCGCCGTAAAGGTCCGACGCGAGCGCGTCGTGGTCCTCTGCGAGGACGAGCTCGGCCAGTTCGAGGGCGGACGCCGTGTGCCCGAGTCGCTGGAGGGTCCACGCGATGCCCGTGAGCCCGTCGTAGAAGCCGAGCGGTGTGCCGGACTCGGGCTGCTTGGCGAACCGTAGGAGCCTTTCCTCCGCCGCGGGGATCCGCGCCGCCCCGCTCTCGTGCAGGGCATGGAGGACCCCGGCGGTGCCGTGGCCGACGGACATGCCGCCCCCGGCCGTGGCGAACTGGGCGATGTCGCCGGGGAAGAAGCGGTCCTCCCGGTCGGGCGTGGCGGACGCGAGGATCGCGCGGACCATCGAGTCGCGGCTGTCCGGCCACTGTCCCGGCTCCACGGGCAGGAACGGGACACCGCTGCCGGGCGCGGTCGCGCGACGTGCGGGGACGCGGGAGGAGGCGACGACGGGCTCCCGCAGGATCTCCCGCACCGCCTCGTCCAGGAAGCCCGGGGGCACGGGGAACTGCGCGGCCGCGACCTCGGCCAGGTGGGCGGCCTTGCCGCGGTCCACGGCGAGCAGACTGGTGAGCGGGACGAACAGCGCGATCCGCAGGCAGGCGAGGGCGTACCGGTCCACGTCGAAGCCGCGCCGGTCGGCGGGTGCGACGAACGCCGGGTTGGCGACGGTCTGCCGCCCGCCCTCCGCCGCCGGCTGGGCCGCCTCGAAGTCCAGGAGCACCACGGAGCTCTCGTCCTCGGAGACCATGATGTTGAACAGATGCAGGTCGTTGAAGACGATCCCCCGGGCGTGCACCGCGGCGACGGCCTGCTCGACCAGACCGTGGATCCGCAGGGCCCAGTCCGTGTACTCGGCGAGCCGCTCCGCCGGGGGGTCGGACTCCATCAGCGGATGCCTGCGGGCGAAGAACGTGTTGAGCGGGCTGCCCTCCACGAACTCGAGGACCAGGAAGTGATGGTCGCCGACGCTGAAGCTGTCGAGGACCTCCGGAGTGCAGGCGAGCCCGGACAGCTGTTCCAGCGCGGTACGTTCGCGGTGCAGCCGGGTCACGGCGTCCGCCCCGTCGGCGGCCAGGCCGGCGTACGGACGCGCCTCCTTGAGGACGACCCGCCGTCCGGTCTCGCGGTGCCGCGCCTCGTACACGCCCCCGCCGTTGGAGAAGTGCAGGGCCTTGTCGATCTCGTACGGCATCTCCCGCACCGTCACCGCGGCTCTCGCATCGAGGTGCGGTCGCAGGAACGGCGGAGGAGTGACCCAGTCGGGCACGCGGAAGACGGGCCCGCGCCGGTCGGGTACGAGGGTGCCGGAGCCGTCCTCCATGGCCGGCCGGAGCTCACCGTGCTCGTCGTAGCAGTGGCGGCGGGTGAAGCTGCCGTACCGCAGGTGCACGGGGCCCTTCCCCCAGCGAAGGTCGCTAAGGATGTACGGGCCCGGCTCGCCGTCGAGCAGCCGCGCGAGGTCGGTCGCCAGGCGCTCGCACTGCTCGTCGTCGGCCGGGTAGACCGTGATGAACTTGCCACTGGCCGCCCGGTCGGCGTACTTGGCGTTCCGCTGGTGCAGCAGGTACCGGCTCGGGACGAACTTGAACGCCACCTCGTGCCGCAGACAGTACTCCCGGACCGTTGCGAGGACCCGCTCCGCGTTGTCGAGACAGGCCGCGACGTGGATCTTCCAGCCCTGCGACGGGAGCGTGCAGCCCACCGGACGCAGGGCGAGCCAGTCACCCGTGCGATGGCTGGTCCACCCTTCGGGCACGGGGAGGGTGGCGGCCGGGTAGAGGGACTCGCCCGCTCCGTCGGCGAAGACGAGACGGTGCGGCGCGTCGTAGAAGTGACGGTCGGCGTCGCAGAAGACCGCGTACCCCTTGTTCACAACGCACTCCCTCGGTCGGTGACGGAACGACGTTGTCACGGGCCGGGAGGGCCCCAACAGTCGCCGCTGTCACCTCTCGCCCATGCAGTACGCACGGGTAACCGAGGCCGCGTGCACCCGGGAGGGTCGTTCGGCGTCGGGTGTGCGGCTCGCGCTGGACGCGGTCAGCGCCGAGCGGTAGGAGGAGGGCGAGCGACCGGCCGCCGGCCCGTACCGCGTCGCCACCTGTCGGCACCCCGCTCGGCCCTTACGGCGGTCTCACGGGCGTCGCCCACGTCCTGGAACGGCTCGGCCACCGGCAGCGGGCCCCGACGTGGTCGAGACGACCCCGAGCGAGCGCCGGCAGAATTCGCCTCCGACCTGCACGGCGGCCTCGTCGGCCTCGGGCTGGTGCCGGCGCGAAGCCTCGTTTCCTCCGGGGCCGCGCCGGAATGATCCTCCGTCCGGCCCGCACCACCGCCCCGGCACCGGCGACCAGCCGCTCGCCGAGCAGATCACCGGGCGCGGCTGGTTCGCCATGCCCTGCCGGGGCCGACTGGCCTTCCCCGAACACCGGGGAGCCCTGACCCGGTACCCGAGGCGGAGTTGCTCACCGCGGCGCGGGCGGGCGGTGGGGCCGACCCCGCTGCTGAAGACGCTCGGCGGGCGGCGGGCGGCGGGCGGCGGGCGGCAGAATGCGGGCTGCGGGCGACGGTCGACCCGGCGGCCCTGTCGGCGGGTGAGCGGCAACTCATCGCGCTGACCCGGGCCTATCTGTCGCCCGCGCCCCTGGTACTGCTCGACGAGGCGACCTGCCATCTGGACGCGACGGCGGAGGCACGGGCGGAACGGGCCTTCGCGGCCCGTCCCGGCGGCACGCTGGTGGTCGTCGCGCACCGCATCAGCTCGGCGCGCCGCGCGGACCGGGTCCTCGTCCTGGACGGCCGGCACACGGCCTACGGAACCCGAGGAGCTGATGGCCCGCCCGGCACCGTAGCGGGACCTCGTCGGCGACTGGACCGCCGTGCCCGCCGGGCGCTCAGAGCCAGCCCTCGCCCTGCGAGATGCGGATGGCCTCGATGCGGTTGCGGGCCCCGGTCTTGCGGGTGATGGCCGCCATGTAGTTGCGCACGGTCCCGCTGGACAGATGCAGGCTCCCGGCGATCTCGGCGATCGAGGCGCCCCCGGCGGCCAGGGACAACACGCTCAGTTCTCTCCTGGTCAGCGGCATCTCCGCGGCCTTGAGGAACCCGTAGCCCAGCGAGTCGTTGACGAAGCGTTCACCCTTGGCGACCCGGCGTATGCCGTCGACCAGGTTCTCCGGCGAGCCCGCCTTGTCGACGTAGCCGAGCGCCCCCGCCTCTACCGCCCGTTTCAGCAGCCCGGGCCGGTTCGCGGTGGCCAGGACCAGCAGCCTCGGGTGCACCGGGTCGGAGCCACGCACGCATAACTCGCCGAGTGGCGGGATGCCGTACGTGTCCGCGCACTCCAGATCGACCGCGCAGACGTCCGGCCGCAGGGATTTCACATGCGTGGGAGCGCTCCCCCAAGGACTGTCGAACACACTGAGGTCCGGCTCCCGGCACAGCCACTCCGCCAGGACCGACCGCACCAGACACGCGTCGTGCACCAGAAGCACCGTGATCACTACCGCCCCTTCAACATGTGTCGCCGGTTCTCGGTGTTGAGCGCGTGTCCCATTCTTAGCGGCCCTCACACCTCCCGTGCGCGCAGAACCGGCCATCGGGGTGCGCGGGGGCGCACACCCGGCTCACGCGCCCCACCGCGCGCATCGAATGTAGGGGCATGGGCTCACGGCAACGGGGTATCACGCGCGCCTCCCCCGGCACGGGCGTCCATGCCCGCCCCGAATCCCGGCCCCCGACGGCTCTCGCCGTGCGCGATGAGCCGCAAAGGGGCAGATTTGACCTCTGGGACCCGTCGCCAGCCGTGCGAGGAGGTGGTCGACGTGTCCGACGGGCAACCGTCCCACCAGGCACCGGCGACCGCCAGGACGCGGGTCGGCCGGCCGCTGCTCTCGCTCGCGCTGGCCTCGATGATGGACGAGGTCCACGCGCACTCCGGCGCGGTCTATCTGCTGGCGCCCCAGGAGCCGGTCCTGGAGATGGCGGTGATGGCGGGACTCCCCCGGGCGTTCGCGGCGCCCTGGGAGCGGGTGGGGCTGAGCGCGCCGATCCCGGTCGCCGACGCACTGCGCGAACGGCGGCTGGTCTGGGTGGGCGGCGAGGAGGAGATGGCCCGCCTGTATCCGCGGATCTCCGTGGTGCTGCCCTACCCCTTCTCGCTCGCGGCGCTGCCGGTGGCCACCGAGTCCACGGCGTACGGCGCGGTCTTCGTGACCTGGCCGGGATCGCACCCGCCCGAGCTGTCGGACCGGGAGCGCACCACGCTGAGCGCCGCCTGCGACCGGCTCGCCGCCCGGCTGTCCCGGGCCCTGCAGGAGAGCGTCCCGCTGCTGCCGGAGCCCGATCTGCTCGCCGCCCCCGCCCTGACCGGCGCCGCCGGCACCCTCGGCACGGTCGAGTCGGCGCGGATGGTGGCACGGCTGCCCTACGGGCTCTGCTCGCTCGATCTGCACGGCCGGATCTCGTTCGCCAACGCGGCGGCGGCCGAGCTGATCGGCGTACCGGTGAGCCAATTGCTGGGCACCCAGCTGTGGGCGTCGGTGCCGTGGCTCAACGACCCGGTCTACGAGGACCGCTACCGGGCCGCGCTGTTCAGTCAGCAGTCCACCTCGTTCGTGGCGCTGCGTCCGCCGGGCGACTGGCTGTCGTTCCGGCTGTACCCGAGCACCAGCGGGCTCACCGTCCGGGTCACCCGGGCGCGGGCGGTGACCGAGATGAACCGCGCGCACCGCCCGACGGGCGGCGGCACCCCGACCCGGCTGGTCACCATCTCCCAGGTGCTGAGCCTGGCCGGCGCGCTCACCGAGGCGGTGAGTGTGCAGGATGTCGTCCAGCTGGTCGCGGACCAGATCGCCCCCGCGGTGGGCAGCCAGGCCCTGGTGATGCTCGGTTCCCGGGCGGGCCGCCTTCATGTGCTGGGCCACCAGGGCTATCCCGACCCGCGCGTGGTCGAGCGGTTCGACGGGCTGCCGCTGCAGGAACGGACCCCCGGCACCCAGGCCCTGACCACCGGGGTGCCCGCGTTCTACGAGGACGAGGAGGAGTTGCAGCGGCTGTACCCGGCCCGCCAGGCCACGCCCGACGGGTTCGCCGCCTGGGCCTATCTGCCGCTGATCGCCTCCGGCCGTCCGGTGGGCACGCTGGTGCTCGCCTACGCCGAGCCGCATCCCTTCCCCGCCGACGAGCGGGCCGTGCTGACGAGTCTGGGCGGGCTGATCGCGCAGGCCCTGGAGCGGGCGGTGCTCTACGACGCCAAGCACCACGTCGCCCATGGCCTCCAGGCGGCGCTGCTGCCGCACTCGCTGCCGCCGCTGCCCGGCATCGACGCGGCCGCCCGCTATCTGCCGGCCACTCAGGGCATGGACATCGGCGGCGACTTCTACGATCTGATGCCCGCGCAGGGGCAGGCCGCGGCGGTGATCGGGGACGTGCAGGGACACAACGTGACGGCGGCCGGTCTGATGGGACAGATCCGCACGGCCGTACGGGCGTACACGACCGTCGGGCAGTCGCCCGGGGAGGTCATGCGCAGCACCAATCGGCTGCTGATCGATCTGGGCGCCGATCTCTTCGCGAGCTGTCTGTATCTGCGGCTGGACCCGGAGCACGGGCGGGCCGTGATGGCCCGGGCGGGTCATCCGCCGCCGCTGCTGAGACGGCCGGACGGGCGGGTACGGGTGCTGGACCTGGCCGGGGGTCCGCTGCTGGGCATCGACGGCTCGGCCACGTACCAGACGACGGAGGTCGATCTCGCGCCCGGATCCGTGCTCGTCCTGTACACCGACGGGCTGATCGAGTCGCCGGGCACCGACATCGAGGACGCGCTCGCCGATCTCGGGCGGGTGCTGGCGGAGGCGGGTGATCTTCCGCTGGAGGAGCTGGCCGACCATCTGGTGGAGTCCTGCGCGACACCCCGGGGCCGGATCGACGACGTGGCGGTGCTGTTGCTGCGCGCCCGGGCCCGGGGATGAAGCGGACGACGTGCGGACCCGGGTGCGCGCGTGGTCAGGCCGGGGTGAGCTGCTTCCAGAGCTGGGCGCCGGTGCCGTTGCAGTCGTGGATCTGGAGCTGGACGCCGTTGCGGAAGTCTCTGTGGGGAACATCCAGGCACTTGCCGGACCGGGGGTTGGTGAAGGCGGCCGGGCCGGGGGCGTCGTAGCGCCACTGCTGGGCGGTGGTGCCGTTGCACGTGTAGATCTGGACCTTGGTGCCGTTGGCGGTGCCCCCGTTGGCCACGTCCAGGCACTTGCCCGAGTTCGGGTTCACCAGGGTGCCCTCGGGGGTGATCCGCCAGGTCTGCCCCAGCGAACCGTTGCAGTCCCACAGTTGCACCCTGGCGGCGTTCTCCTTGCTCGCGCCGCTGACATCGAGGCAGTGCGCGCCGCCGTCGGGGCTGTAGGTGTACGCCGTGGGCGTGGCGGGGCCGGTCACGGTGAACGCGCACCAGGCGGACCAGGCGGAGGGGCCGTCGCCGTTCTCGGCGCGGATCCGCCACTGGTAGTCACCCGGGGTGAAGGTGCTGGTCGGGATCTGTATGCCCCACTCGTGCCCGACCGGGCCCGTGGTCAGGGGGTAGGTGCGCAGCGGCGGTTCGCCCGGGCGCGCGAGTTCCAGCGTCCCGGCCAGGTGGGGCTGGGGGTCCAGGCCCTTGACCGAGGCCGCGAACAGGGGAGCGGAACCGTTGGTGGTGCTGAAGGTCGGCGGGGTCGGGGCGCCGCACTGCTGGAAGCCCGCGTAGGGGCCGTTGGATATCCGCAGTGCCTCGGGGACGTCGGGGGTGGCGGCCCACGCGGCGCCCGGAAGACCGAGGAGGGCGGTGGCCAGGCCCGCGGCCACGGCGACCACGTAACGCATCCATCTCATGAGTGCTCCATCGCAAGATCGACGATCGTGTCGATCAAGAGTTCACACCGCTGGATCCGTCCACGTCAGTCCCTCGGGGTGGGCGTAAGGATTACGTCATATCCGGATGGCCGGCCCTCCCGCCGAAGGGCCGGCCACCCGGGGTCGTACGGTGACGGGGGTCAGTGGGTCTCGGTCAGCCCGGAGTCATCGGCTCCACCGGCACCGACACCGGCGTCCTCGCCGACACCCGCTTCCTCGCCGACACCGGCGTCTTCACCGGCTCCCGCCTCCTCACCGGCACCGGCCTCCTCGCCCGCCCCGGCGTCGCCGCCTGCCGCGTCACCCGCGCCGAGGGTGGCGCCGACCGCTTCGAGCGCGGTCGTGACCGGCTGGAAGAAGGTCTCGCCGCCCACCGTGCAGTCGCCGCTGCCGCCCGAGGTCAGGCCGATCGCGAGTCCGTCCTGGGTGAAGAGCGAACCGCCGCTGTCGCCGGGCTCGGCGCAGACGTTCGTCTGGATGAGCCCGGTGACGGTGCCCTCGGGGTAGTTGACGGTGGCGTCGAGGCCGAGGACCTGACCGTCGCTCAGCCCGGTGGTGCTGCCCATCCGGAAGACCTGGAGGCCGACCTCCGCCTCCGCGGCCTGGCTGATCGGGACGGTCTGACCGCCGCCGACGTTGACCTCGCTCGGCGCCTCGGTGGCCGGGTCGTCGTACGTGACCAGGGCGAAGTCGCCCGTGCCGGGGAAGGTGGCGGTGGCCGCGTCGACGGTGGCGATCGGCGCTCCCCCCTGGGCGTCGGACCACTCGGCGGCGGCGACCCCGCAGTGACCCGCCGTCAGGAAGGCCGGGGCGCCGTCGCCCGCGGTGACGTTGAAGCCGGCCGAGCAGCGGGCACCGCCCGCGAAGATGGCGTCGCCGCCGGAGAGGAAGGTCTTGAAGGTGCCCTGGGACTTCTTGATGGTCGCCATGCCGGAACCGAGGCTCTGCACGGTCGACTCCAGCCGGTCCCACTTGGCGCCGGTGACGGTGCTGTCGGCGGTGACCAGGATCTTGTTGGTGCGGGGGTCGACGGCCCAGGCGGTGCCCGGGATGGTCGCCTCGGACTTCAGGGTCTGCGCCCCGGCGTCCAGTTCGGCCAGGCTGTTGTCGACCTCGCGGACCTTCGCGCCCGCCTTCTTCGCCTGGACGATGACGTTGTTGTTGTCACCGGGGACGACGTTCACGACCAACTGCCGGCTGCCGGCGTCATAGTACGAACCGGCGAAGGCGTCGCCGAGCAGTCCGGCGAGCTGTGAGGCGAGGTCCGAGGCGTCCGCCGCCTTCAGGGTCCGGGGCGCCGCGGAGTCGTCCGAGGCGCCGTCCTGGGACGCGTTGGCGTGGGGCAGCAGGATGGCCGCCGCTCCGAGCGCCGCCACACCGCCCGCCGCTATCGCGGCCTTCCGCTTCGGCATTCGCTTGTGACTCAACCTTCTCGACCTCCTGGGGGGACGGGGTCCGTGCCGCCTTGCGTGCGACGGCTGTTCGGGGCGCCTGGATGGCCAGTGGTACGCACGGGTCACTCGGGGCGTTCAATTCCGTTGCCGCGCGCACCGCTCGAAACGCCGTTTCGGCCACGGTCCGCGTCCCGGCGGCCGGGTCCGGGAACACTCCCCCCATGACGATGACCACCGCCGAAGCCGACAAGATCCTCGCCGACAATTTCGCTGCCTGGGTCCTCGAACTGGGTCTGACCGTGGAGGGGCTGGACGACCGGCGCGCGGTCCTGCGGCTGCCCTGGTCGGACCGGCTGGCCCGGGAGGGCGGGGCGATGTCGGGGCAGGCCCTGATGGCGGCGGCCGACACCGCGACGGTGATCGCCGTGTCGGCGGCGCGCGGGGCCTACGGGCCGATGACGACGGTGCAGCAGTCGACGTCGTTCCAGCGGGCGGTGTCCGGCTCGGATGTCCTGATCGAGGCGGTGGTCACCAAGCTGGGCCGCCGGATGGCGTTCGCCGACATCACGATGACCGACGGCAGCACGGGCGAGATCGCGGCCCACGCGAGCACGATCTACGCGATCCTGGGCTGACACGCACCGCATCCGGACAGTGACGCTCCGCTGCGGCCAAGGAGCGGAATCCTTGCTTCAGCGAATCTGCACATCGAATGCCCAACCACGTCACCGGGGACCGCACTCCCCCACAACCCGCTACCGCCGGTCACACCATTGGGGCGGGAGTGTCGCTTTCGCCTCCCGCCCCGCAAGAGCGCACACGAGCCGATGCCGTGACCGATGTGAAGAAGTCGCCGACAAGCCGTGCCCGCACCGTCACGGATTACCGCCCCTGAGGCTCAAGTGCCCAGGTGAGGGCGTGCGTTGATTGGAAGCGCGCACCGGCCGCGTGCTTTGATCCATCGCACCGCGGGGGCCGCTACGGCACCCGGAAACGGGCGCCGGGCGCCCTGCGGTCGCGGCCGTCATCTGTCCCCAGAGGGGGCCGCCCCCCCTTGTGACATACCCATACGAAGGGAAGTTCCATCATGAACTCCACCCCCCAGGTTGAGACCGTCGAGATCTCCGACGCCGAGCTGGACAACGTCTCCGGCGGCCTTTCCGTGAACGCCCTCGGCACCGTCACCGGCCTGGTGGACGGCATCGCCCCGGTTTCCGGCCTGGTCAACACGGTCGTCGGCACGGTCGAGGGTGCCACCGGCCTGAACACCGCCCCGGTCACGAACCTGGTCGCCGGTCTCTGATCGCGCCTTTTTGTGACGTCGAGTCCCGGAGCCTCCCCCCGGCTCCGGGCTCTTCGGGTGCCACAGCGCTCCCGTAAATGCCGTAACAGCTCTCCCGTATGCCGTAACAGCTCTCCCGCACAGGTGAGGGAAGTTCCTTGCAGTTCCGCCAACAGGCCCTCGCCAGGCTCCAGTCGCCGGAGGAGCTCGATCTTCCGGTGCGTTTCGCCCGTCCGCAGGGCTGGCTCACGCTGTCCGTGACGATCGTCGTCATGGCGGCGGCCTCCGTGTGGGCGGTGACCGGCTCGGTCGCCTCCACGGTCAGCGCGCCCGCGATCCTCACCCACGGGCAGGGCAGCTACCTCCTGCAGAGCCCGGTCGCGGGCCAGGTCACCGCGGTCCTCGCCGAGCAGGGCGAGCGGCTGCCCGCCGACTCCCCTGTCCTGAAGGTCCGTACGGCCGACGGCGACACGATCGTGCGCACGGTCGCCGCGGGCCGGGTCACCGCGCTCGCCGCCACCATCGGGCAGATCATCCGGACCGGCGCCAACGTCGCCGCGGTGGAGAAGGTCGCCCACGCCAAGGATCCGCTGTACGCGACGGTGTACGTGCCCGCCGAGAACGCGGCCGCCGTCCCCGACGGCGCAGCCGTCGACCTCACCGTCCAGTCGGTGCCCACCGAGGAGTACGGCGTGCTGCGCGGCCGGGTGGCGTCGGTGGACCGCGGCGCCCAGTCCGCGCAGTCCATCACCTCCTTCCTCGGGGACAGCCAGCTCGGCGAACAGTTCACGAAGGACGGCAGGCCGGTGGCGGTACTCGTGAAGCTGGACAAGTCCCGTCGGACGAAGAGCGGTTACCGCTGGTCGTCCGCGGACGGACCGCCCTTCTCCCTCACCTCGATGACCCTGGCCGACGCCTCCGTCCGGCTCGCCGACGAGCGTCCCGTCGACTGGCTGCTGCCGTGAGCGCCGCCCAGGACACCCGGGGCCGCCGCCGCGCCGCCCCGCCGAAGAGACCCGTGCCCAAGGGCGGGGCGAAGACGGTCCGTACGCCCACGGTGCTCCAGATGGAGGCCGTGGAGTGCGGCGCCGCCTCGCTCGCCATGGTCCTCGGCCACTACGGCAAGCACGTCCCGCTGGAGGAACTGCGCATCGCCTGCGGTGTCTCCCGCGACGGCTCACGGGCCAGCAACCTCCTCAAGGCCGCCCGCAGTTACGGCCTCACCGCCAAGGGCATGCAGATGGACACGGCCGCCCTCGCCGAGGTGCGGACCCCGGCCGTACTGTTCTGGGAGTTCAACCACTACGTCGTCTACGACGGCATGGGCCGCCGCTTCGGCCGCCGCGGGGTGTACATCAACGACCCCGGCAAGGGCCGCCGTTTCGTGCCCATGGAGGACTTCGACGGCAGCTTCACCGGAGTCGTGCTGGTGATGGAGCCCGGCGACGGCTTCCGCAGGGGCGGCCGCAAGCCGGGTGTCCTCGGCGCCATGCCGGCCCGGCTGCGCGGCACCGCGGGCACGCTGCCCGCGGCGGTGCTGGCAAGCCTGCTGCTGGTGGTGGTCGGCGCGGCGGTGCCCGCGCTCAGCCGTACCTACATCGACATGTTCCTGATCGGGGGCCAGACCTCCCTGCTCGACGTGCTGTTCGCGTCGATGGGGGCGTCCGTCCTGCTCACGGTGGTGCTGACCTGGCTGCAACAGGCCAATCTGCTGCACGGCCGGATCATCTCCTCCACCCTCTCCAGCGCCCGCTTCCTGCGTCATCTGCTGCGCCTGCCGGTGACCTTCTTCTCCCAGCGCAGCCCGGCCGACCTGGTGCAGCGCCTGCAGTCCAACGACGCGGTGGCCGAGACCCTGGCCCGCGACCTGGCGGCGGCGGGCGTGGACGCGGTGGTCGTCGTCCTGTACGCGCTGCTGCTGTACACCTACGACCCCCAGCTCACCGTCGTCGGCATCGGGGTCGCGCTGCTGAACATCGTGGCGATGCGGGTGGTGATCCGGCTGCGCGCGACGCGTACGGCGAAGCTGCGCGCCGACAGCGCCCGGCTCACCAACACCGCCTACACCGGCCTTCAGCTGATCGAGACGATGAAGGCGACCGGCGGCGAGGACGGCTACTTCCGCAAGTGGGCCGGACAGCACGCCACCACCCTGGAGGAGCAGCAGCGCCTCGGGGTGCCGAGCGCCTGGCTCGGTGTGGTCGCGCCCACGCTGGCCACCCTGAACAGCGCGCTGATCCTGTGGATCGGCGGCATGCGCGCGGTCGAGGGCCATATCTCCGTCGGCCTGCTCGTCGCCTTCCAGGCCCTGGTCACCCGGTTCACCGCCCCGCTGACCCGTCTCAACGGCGTCGCGGGCCGCATCCAGGACTTCGCGGCCGACGTGGCCCGCCTCAAGGACGTGGAGAACTTCCGGGCGGACCCGCTCTACGACCGCCCCGGCGGCGCCGACTCCACCCGCAGGCTGCACGGGCACGTGGAGCTGCAGAACATCACCTTCGGCTACAACCCGCTGGACAAGCCGCTGTTGACGGGGTTCGACCTCACCGTCGGTCCCGGTCAGCAGGTGGCCCTGGTCGGCGGCTCGGGCAGCGGCAAGTCCACCGTGTCCCGGCTGATCTCGGGCCTGTACACGCCCTGGGAGGGTGTGATCCGTATCGACGGACAGCGGCTGGAGGACATCCCGCGCGGCGCGCTCGCGTCCTCGGTCTCCTTCGTGGACCAGGAGGTGTTCCTCTTCGAGGGCACCGTCCGCGACAACGTGGCGCTGTGGGACCCCTCCGTCCCGGACGACGCGGTGACCGAGGCCCTGCGGGACGCGGCCCTGTACGACGTGGTCATGCGCCGCCCCGGCGGCATCCACAGCAGGGTCGAGCAGGACGGCCGCAACTTCTCCGGCGGCCAGCGCCAACGCCTGGAGATCGCTCGGGCGTTGGTGCGCCGGCCCAGCATCCTCGTCCTCGACGAGGTGACCAGCGCGCTGGACGCGGAGACCGAGCTGACCGTGATGGACAACCTGCGCAAGCGCGGCTGCGCCTGTGTGGTCATCGCGCACCGGCTGAGCACCGTGCGCGACAGCGACGAGATCGTCGTACTGGAGCACGGCACGATCGTGGAGCGCGGCCGGCACGCGGACCTCGTCGCACGCGGCGGCGCCTACGCGACCCTGGTCAGGGAGCGGTGAGATGACCTCCGTGCACGAGGGCGACCTCGTCCTGAGCGCCCTCGGTTCGATGGGCAGCCGTATCGACTGCGCCGGGTTCAGCCGGCTCGACCTCGAAGGCCCGCAGGTGCTGTGGCTGGTGGCGTCCGGGGCCGTGGACCTGTTCGCGGTGGACGCCGGGCAACAGGGCCACTGGCACCACCTGGGCCGCCTGGAGGCGGGCTCTGTGCTGCTGGGCCCGGTCGTGGGCCCGCAACACACCCTGGTGGCACGCCCGTTGCGCGACTGTGTCGTGCACCGCATCGGCCTGCGCGAGCTGTACCAGCCCGCCCCCACCCAGACCTGGTCCTACGACGAGTACGGCAACCCGCAGTACGTCCCGCCGACAACGAGCCCGCTGGAGTACGCCCTCGCCCTCGGCGTCGGCCGCAGCCTGTCCATCCTCTTCCAGGCCCCGATGGCCACCGAACGCGCCGCCGAGATCAGCGACGACGACGTCCTCTGGATGCAGGTCCCGCCCGGCAGCGTCCAGTACGGCTCCCTGTACGGCCAGGAAGCCGCCGCCGACCTGCTCATCGACCCGGCGGTCTGGCAGTCCATGGTCGACCAGCAGTACCGCCTGCTGACCACCCTGGACCGCTGGATCGAGCAGCTGGAGCGCACCCACGAGACGCGCACCGCGGAGGGCATCAGAGCCGGTGAGGCGGTGCGCGCCCAGGCCGACCGGACGCTGCTGGCCTCGATCGGCAAGCGCGGCGGCACGCGGGCCACGGCCGCCGACGCGGACGCCACTCACGCGGCCTGCAAGCTGGTCGCCGAGGCGGCCGGGATCACGCTGGCCGACCCCGCGCACAGCGGCACCGAGAGTGACCGGCTCGACCCGGTCGAGCGGGTGGCCCTCGCCTCCCGTGTCCGCACCCGGGCGATCCGTCTCGACGGCCGCTGGTGGCGGGAGGACGCCGGCCCGCTGGTGGGCCGCCGGGCCCTGTCCGGGGCGCCGGTGGCACTGCTGTGGCGGCGCGGCGGGTATGTCGCCGTGCACCCGGCGACGGGCCGCGAGACACCCATCGAGAAGGCCAACGCGGAGGAGTTCGAGCCGCGTGCGGTGATGTTCTACCGGCCCCTGCCCGATCGTGCGCTCAGCCCGCTGCGGCTGGTCAGGTTCTGCCTGCGCGGCACCGCCGGGGATCTGACGAACCTGCTGCTGAGCGGCCTGGTGACGGTCGCGATCGGGGCGCTGGTGCCGGTCGCGACCGGCAAGGTGCTCGGCCAGTTCGTGCCGAAGGCGCAGACGGATCTGATCGTGCAGGTGTGTCTGGCGGTGCTGGTCAGCAGTGTGGTGGCCGCCGCCTTCATGCTGCTGCAGAATCTGACGATCCTGCGCCTGGAGGGCCGGATCGAGGCGATTCTCCAGCCGGCCGTCTGGGACCGGCTGCTGCGGCTGCCGACGAAGTTCTTCACCGAACGGTCCACCGGCGAGCTGGCGAGCGCGGCGATGGGCGTGAGCGCGATCCGGCGGCTGCTGGCGGGGGTCGGTCCCACGGTCGCCCAGTCGGTCACCGTCGGCGCGATGAACCTGGGGCTGCTGCTGTGGTTCAGCGTCCCGATGGCGCTCGCGGCGATCGGCATGCTGGTGGTCATCGCCGTGGTGTTCCTGGGGCTCGGGCTGTGGCAGGTGCGCTGGCAGCGGCGGCTCGTGGTGCTCGGCAACAAGCTGAACAATCAGGCCTTCCAGACCCTGCGCGGACTGCCCAAGCTGCGCGTGGCGGCCGCCGAGAACTACGCGTACGCGGCCTGGGCCGCGCAGTTCGCCCGCAGCCGCGAGCTCCAGCAGAAGGTGGGCCGGATCAAGAACCTCACCGCGGTGCTGGGCGCGGTCTATCTCCCGCTGTGCACCCTGCTGATGTTCATGCTGCTGGCGGGCCCGGCGCGCGGCTCGATGTCGGCGGCGGCGTTCCTCACCTTCAACACCTCGGTGACGATGCTGCTGACCTCGGTCACCCAGCTCACCGGCGCGTTCGTCTCGGCGGTGGCCGCGCTGCCGCTGTTCGAGGAGATCAAGCCGGTGCTGGACGCGACCCCGGAGGTCCGCACGGCGAGCACCCGCCCCGGCCCGCTGACCGGCGCGATCGAGGCCCGCCGCCTGTCCTTCCGCTACTCCGACGACGGCCCGCTGGTCCTGGACGACGTCTCCTTCTCGGTCCGGCAGGGCGAGTTCGTGGCGATCGTCGGCCCGAGCGGCTGCGGCAAGTCGACGCTGCTGCGCCTGCTGATCGGCTTCGACAAGCCGCTCTCCGGCAGCGTCCTCTACGACGGCCAGGACCTGGCCGCGCTGGACCAGTCCGCCGTACGCCGCCAGTGCGGGGTGGTGCTCCAGCACGCGCAGCCGTTCACCGGCTCCATCCTGGACGTCATCTGCGGCACCGAGCCGTACACCCCGGAGGAGGCGATGGCGGCGGCCGAGCTGGCAGGGCTCGCCGAGGACATCAAGCGGATGCCGATGGGACTGCACACGATCGTCTCGGGCAGCGGCGCGATCTCCGGCGGCCAGCGCCAGCGCCTGATGATCGCGCAGGCGCTGATCCGCCGCCCGCGGATCCTGTTCTTCGACGAGGCGACCAGCGCGCTGGACAACGAGACCCAGCGCACGGTGATCGAGAGCACGAAGGCGCTGGCAGCGACGCGGATCGTGATCGCGCACCGGCTGTCGACGGTGCTGGACGCGGACCGGGTGATCGTGATGGAGGACGGCAAGGTGGCCCAGCAGGGGCCGCCCGCGCAGCTCCTGGCGGACACCGGCGGACGGCTGCACGAGCTGGTCCGGCGCCAGCTCGCCTGACGGGTGCGCGGCACTGGCCGAAGTGCGACCCCCGTCCGCCGGGAGACGGCGTTTCCCCGTTCGTTCGCGGGGAAAACGGGTACTCACGCCGCCATGCGAATCAGCGTGGTGGATGTGGGCTCCAATACGGTCCGTCTGGTGGTGGCCGACGCCAATGACGGCGTACCGCTCCCGGTGCACACCGCAAAATGGCGACTACGGCTGTCCCAGCACGTCAGACCGGGGGACGCGATACCGGACGAGGCGGTCGAACGGCTGGTCGACGCGGTCGCCGAGGCGAGCAGAACCGCCGCCCGGTGGCGGGCGACCGACCCCGTGGCCTTCGCCACGGCCGTGGTGCGGGCCGCCCCGAACCGGCGCGAGGTACTGGGCGCGGTCCGGTCCCGCACCGGAGTGGATCTGTGCACCCTGCCCGGCGAGCTGGAGGCCGAGCTGACGTTCCTCGGGGCACGGCGGTGGATGGGCTGGCGGGCGGGACCGCTCGCCCTGCTGGACATCGGCGGCGGCTCGCTGGAAGTGGCCTTCGGCCGGGGCCGGCTGCCGGACTTCGCGGCCTCCCTGCCGCTCGGCGCGGGACGGCTGACCCATGAGTTCTTCGGCGACGACGACCCGCCCTCGCCCGAGCAGGTACGGGCGCTGCGCCGCCGGGTGCGGCATCAGCTGCGGGACGTCGCGGCCCGGATCCGCTGGGAGGGACCGCGTACGGCAGTCGCGACCTCACGGACGTTTCAGCAGCTGGGCCGGTTGTGCGGGGCGGCGCCCGGCCGCAACGGCCCCTTCGTGGAACGGCCGCTGCACAGCCGCGACCTGCGCGGTGCGGTGGAACGGCTGGCCGCGCTGCCCGCGGCCGAGCGCTCCCGGCTGCCCGGCATCTCCGCGCCCCGGGCCGCGCAGAGCCTGGCCGGGGCGGTCGTCGCGCACACCGCGATGAAGCTCACCGGGCTGCGGACGGTCACCGTGTGCCCCTGGGCGATCCGGGAGGGAATCCTGCTGCGCCACATCGAGGACGGCGCGTCCTGGTGGACGCGGGTCGCCCGGGCCGGCGAGGAGCCGACGCCGCCCGAACCGGTGCCGCTGCGCCTCGCGGGATCGAACGGCATGGCGGGCGCGAGCAGCTGAGCATGAGGACCGGAGAGAGGAGAATCCCGTGAGCGACAACCGGCACGACTCTCCGGAGGAGTCCGAGACGGCGCTGGACGAGGTCCTGCGCGAGATGTCCGAGGCGCAGCAGCGCCCCGGCGACGCCGGTGATCCGGCGCGCCGGCACCGCCGTGAGGGTGAGGCCGCCGACGCCATCACCCCCAGCACCCGGGCCCAGGAGGAATCCGAGGGCGGCTGAGGGACCGCTCCGCGCGGGGCGCGCCACGCCGTAATGGTTCTGGCACGGATGGCCGCGCCCCACGCGGGTACCCGGGCCCACATGCCACACCAGCACGACACACCACGTCTGCCCGCTGCCCGCGGCCCGGTCTCCGCAGCGGTGATCCGGTATCTGCGGGGGACGGGCCCCCTGCCCGGCGAGGACGACCTGGCGAGCGCCGACGTCTACGGCGACGATCTCCAGCTCGCCCTGTACGTCTGCTACGAGCTGCACTACCGCGGTTTCGCCGGCCTGTCCGCCGACCGTGAATGGGACCCCGACCTGCTGCGGACCCGCGCGGCGCTGGAGCAGCGCTTCGAGGCCGCCCTGCGCGCGGACACCCCCGCCCACGACGGCGTACCGGACGCGATCGACGACCTGCTGGTCGAGCCGGTCGACGGCACGGGCGTCTCCCACTTCCTGCGCGACGAGGGCGAGCTGTGGCAGCTGCGCGAATACGCGGCACTGCGCTCGCTGTACCACCTCAAGGAGGCCGACCCGCACGCCTGGGTGCTGCCCCGGCTGTCGGGCCGGGCCAAGGCGGCCATGGCGGCGGTGGAGTTCGACGAGTTCGGCGGTGGACGCCCCGAGCGGGTGCACGCCCGTCTCTTCGCCGACCTGATGACCGACCTCGGCCTGGACACGACGTACGGCCACTACCTGGACGCGGCGGACGCCGAGACGCTGGCCACGGTCAACATGATGTCCCTGTTCGGTCTGCACCGAAGGCTCCGGGGCGCGCTCGTCGGCCACTTCGCCGCCGTGGAGATCACCTCCTCGCCCGGCTCCCGGCGGCTGGCCGAGGCGATGCGCCGCACGGGCGCCGGACCCGCCGCCGAGCACTTCTACGACGAGCACGTCGAGGCGGACGCGGTGCACGAGCAGGTCGTCCGGCACGAGGTCATCGACGGCCTGCTGACCGACGAGCCGCATCTGGCGCCGGACATCGCCTTCGGCATCGACGTCACCGGCTATCTGGAGGACCGGCTCGGCGAACGCCTGCTCACCCACTGGCGGGCCGGCCGGTCGGCGCTGCGCGAGCCCCTGGACGCCGAAGGGCGCCCGCAAACTTCTGAAACCTCCCTTATTTCCTGAATGTCGGGGTACTCGAGCGCTGTGAATTTTCTGGTGCTACCGGGCGTCTACGCCCCACAGGAGGACACCGAGCTGCTGGCCGGTGCCCTGGCCGACGAACCGCTGCCGACCGGCGCCGAGGTCCTCGAAGTGGGAACCGGCTCCGGCGCACTGGCCCTGAAGGCGGCACGGCGCGGCGCGCGCGTGACCGCCGTGGACGTGTCGCGGCGGGCGGTGTGCACGGCACGGCTGAACGCCTGGCGGACCCGCCTTCCGGTGCGGTTCCTGCACGGCGACCTCTTCGAGCCCGTGCGCGGACGGTCGTACGACCTCATCCTGGCCAATCCGCCGTACATGCCGACGCCCGCCGCGGACACCGAGCCGCGCGGCAGCGCCCGGGCCTGGGACGCGGGCCACGACGGCCGGCTCGTCCTGGACCGCATCTGCCGGGAGGGGCCCGAGCTGCTGCGGCCCGGCGGGGTCCTGCTGCTGGTGCACTCCTCGCTCAGCGGTCCCGACCGGACCGTGGAGTGGCTGCGGGCGGCCGGGCTGAAGGCCGCCGTGTCCCGGCGGTGCCGGATCCCGTTCGGGCCGGTGATGCGTGCCCGTGAGGAGTGGCTGCGGCAGCGAGGGCTGCTGTCCGCCGCCGACGAGAAGGAAGAGCTGGTGGTCGTCCGTGCCGAACGCACCGTCTGAGCCGCCCCGCCGGGTGAAGGTCCAGCGCGCGGGTCCGCTGATGCTGGAAGGGCCCGTGGAGATCGAGCTGGAGGACGGCAGCACCGTCGTCTCCGACCGCTTCCGGGTCGCCCTGTGCACCTGCCGGCGCAGCCGGCGCTATCCCTGGTGCGACACCAGTCACCGCAAGAAGGCCTGACTTTCCCGCCCGCCGATGAGTTCTGCGGGCGCGCGGGGTCCATCCCTTCGTAAGGCACCCGTCAGCCTGGCCACCCGTCCGCCGTGCGCGGCCGACGGGCCGGTGCCAGGCTGACGGGAACGGACCTGCGAAGGGAATCCTCATGATCACCACGGACCCCGTCCACGGCGTGCCGTGCTTCCTCGACCTCGGCGCCCCTGACGTGCGGGCCGCCGCGGCCTTCTACGGCAGCGTGCTCGGCTGGGACTACGAGGCCATGCAGGGCGGCGAGGAGACGGAAGGCGCCGAGGAGATGGAAGGCGGCATGTTCCGCAAGGACGGCAAGGTCGTCGCCGGCCTGGGCAAGCTCACCGAGGAGGGCGCCCGCTCGGCCTGGATGATCTACTACAACGTCGCCGACGCGGACGCCACCACCCAGGCGGTCGAGAAGGCGGGCGGCACGGTCCGGGTGGCACCCCGGGACCTCGGCGAGTGGGGCCGGATGGCACAGCTCAGCGACCCGCTCGGCGGCCAGTTCGCCATCTGGCAGCCCGGCACGGACGGCGGTGTGGAGCTGGTGGACGCCCCGGGCGCGCTGTCGTGGACCGAGCTGTACACGAGCGACCCCGAGGGCGCGAAGAAGTTCTACGGCGATGTCTTCGGCTGGTGGTACAGCGACATGGAACTGCCGGGCGGCGGGGGCACGTACTCCCTGATCACCCCGGCGGACCTGCCCGAGGAGCGGATGCAGGGCGGCATCATGGGCCTGCCGCAGGAGGCCCTCGCCCTGGCGGGCGGGAAGCCGTACTGGCACCCGGTCTTCGACGTCGAGGACTGCGACGCCGCGGTCGCCCGGGTCACCGGGAACGGCGGCAGTGTGCAGATGGGCCCCGAGGACGCCGAGGGCGTGGGCCGGCTCGCGGTGTGCGTCGACCCGGCGGGCGCGGACTTCGTGGTGCTCACCCCCGTCAAGAGCTGAACACACGAGGTGCCGGCCGGGCGGCCCCACTCCGCCCGGCCGGCCCCCGATACGAGATCGCAGGCCACTGTGACAGGACTCGCACTCCCCAGTCACGGGCCGCTGCACATGATCACGCCGGCCATGCGATCCCGGTCCCTCAGAACGCGAAGACGCTCGCTCCGAGGGAGCTCTTCACGCACTCGTTGGAGAAGGTGCGCTCGTAGGAGACGCGCTCTCCGCGCCAGACACCGTCGACGGTGACGACGACGGGGTCGTACTCCCTGGTGCACATGATGTCGTCGTCGCTCGCGAGCGCGTCGAAGTCTCCTTGGGCCGCGCGCAGTTCGGCGCAGGCCCGGCCGGCCGCCGGGTGCGTGCCGGAGGGCGCGGGCGTGCAGACGAGGGTCACGGCGCGCTCCGGGGCGGTGAGCGCCGCGCTCTCGCCGTGGGCCACGGTGAGCACGAGCGCGGAGGGGGCGTAGAGCGAGCCGGTCGCATTGCCGGGGGCCGCGGGGGCGGCTCCGGCGAGAGGGCCGCAGACGGCTGCCGCCGTCAGGCCGAGGGTTGCTGTCCAGCGCGCGGTGTTCCGCATTGTGTGCATCCTTCCGCTCGATTCGGGGGTGTGCCGGAGCCCGCCCGATCGGACCGGAACCGGCGACCGCGAGTCTGCCGAGTCCGCCGCCGGAACACACATCGACCCCATGTGTTTCAGTAACCTTGCGTATTGAATCAGTGGCGTGAAGTAACGGAATTCGAACGTTCCAACCCTTGCAACGGCCGGATCTTGATCGCCCGAAGCAGCCAACTGGCCGAATACCCCGCGCTCTGCAATAGGCCTGAAACATTCCGATTCTGCCCTCGCTCGATCACTTCCTGACATCGAAACGGCCCCTCGAAGCCGTGGAGGATTCATCCACTGACGTAACGACAGATGGATGAACCGTCACGGCGCCCCCGCCAACTCGCCGTAATCCCGGCGCAGTCCGCGTGGGGAGCCTGACCGGTCACGCCTCCCTACTGGTCGGTATGGTCTGCGTACTGCGCGTTCTCAGCGACGAGAGGCGGGATGGACGACATGGCCAAGCACTGGGCGGACTTCCAGTACGAGATCTATCTCAACGGCATGACCGGTGCCGTACCCCGGCTGCCCACCGATCTGACCCGGCTGGAGGAGCTGACCGAGCAGCGCCTCGGCCCGGGTCCGGTCGGTTACGTCGCGGGCAGCGCCGGGGACGGCAGTACCGCCCGCGCCAACCGGGCCGCCCTGGAGCGCCGCCGGATCGTGCCGCGCATGCTGCGGGACGTGCACGAACGGGACCTGTCCGTCGAGGTGCTGGGCCGCGCCCTGCCCGCGCCGCTCGCGCTGGCCCCGGTCGGCGTGCTGTCGATCATGCATCCGGACGCCGAGCCGGCCGCCGCCCGGGCCGCCGCAGCGCAGGGCGTGCCGTACATCCTGTCCTCGGCCTCCAGCACGCCCCTGGAACAGGTCGCCGAGGCGATGGGGGACGCCGAGCGCTGGTTCCAGCTGTACTGGCCCAAGGACCCCGAGGTGGCCCGGAGTTTCCTGGACCGGGCGAAGGCGGCCGGGTACACCGCCCTCGTCGTCACCCTGGACACCCCGCTGCTGGCGTGGCGGCCTCGCGACCTGGACCAGGCGTACCTGCCGTTCCTGCACGGGGTGGGCACCGCCAACTACTTCACCGACCCGGCCTTCCTGGCGGGCCTGGCCAAGCCGGTGCACGAGGACCCGAACGCCGCCGTGATGCACTTCGTGGGCATGTTCGCCGACCCCGGCAAGACCTGGCCGGACCTGGCGTTCCTGCGGGAGCACTGGGACGGCCCGGTCGTCCTGAAGGGCGTCCTGCACCCCGACGACGCGCGAGCGGCGGCCGACGCCGGGATGGACGGGGTCGTCGTCTCCAACCACGGCGGCCGGCAGGTGGCCGGTTCCGTCGCGGCGGCCGACGCGCTGCCCGGGGTGGTGGCGGCGGTCGGCGACCGGCTCACCGTCCTCTTCGACAGCGGGATCCGCACCGGCGACGACATCGTCAAGGCGCTCGCCCTCGGCGCGCGGGCGGTACTGGTCGGCCGGCCGTACGTGTACGGGCTGGGCCTGGACGGACAGGCCGGCGTCGAGCACGTCATCCGCTGTCTGCTCGCCGAACTCGACCTCACCCTCGCGCTGTCGGGACACGCGGGCCCGGCCTCCCTGAGCCCGGCCGACCTCGTCGAGGAGTCCGCATGACCGCCCCGCGCAACGTCCTCGCCGTCATCTCCGCGCACGTCGGGGGCCGCAGGACCGGGGCGGGGCTCGCCACGCTCTTCCCCGCCGAGGCGAACGTCACCGTCGTGGAGAGCACGGGCGAGGACCCGGACGCCCTGCGCGCGGCCCATGCGATCATCACCGGCCTTGCCCCGGTGACCGCCGAACACCTTGCCGCCGCACCGGAGTTGCAGCTCGTTCAGTGCGCGAGCCATGGCTTCGACTACGTCGATCTGGCCGCCGCCCGGGAGCGGGGCGTGCGGGTGTGCACCATCGGCTCCAGCGGCGCGGAGGCACAGAACGTCGCCGAGCAGACCTTCGCCCTGATGCTCGCCCTCGCCAAACAGCTGATCCCCGCCCACACCGCGCTCACCGAAGCCGACTGGGCCCTCCCCCGCCTCCAGGGCTCCCTGACCGAACTGTCCGGCAAGACGCTCGGCATCGTGGGCCTCGGCGGGATCGGCCGCGAAGTCGCCCGCCGCGCGGTGGCCTTCGACATGACCGTCGTCTACGCCGGACGCACCCGGGCCGACCCCGGCACGGAGGCCCGGCTCGGCGGCGCCCGCCATCTCCCGCTGGAGGATTTGCTGCGCACCTCGGACTACGTCTCCCTGCACGCTCCGCTCACCGAGGGCACCCGGCATCTCCTGGACGCCTCGCGGCTGGCGCTGATGAAGCCGACGGCGTTCGTGGTGAACACCGCGCGGGGCGCCCTGATCGACCAGGACGCCCTCGCCGACGCCCTGGAGAAGGGCACCCTGGCCGGGGCGGGCATCGATGTCTTCGAGCCCGAACCACCCACTCCGGCGCTGCGGTTGCTGCGCGCCCCGAACGTGGTGCTCTCCCCGCACGCCGGGGGCGTCACCCGGGAGACCCTGGTGCGGATCGCCCTGGCCGCCGTGCAGAACGTGACCGGGTTCCTGTCGGGGGAGCCCCCCCCGGGACGTGGTCAGTCAGCCCTAGCCGGAGGCGCGGCGACCGACAGCGGGTCCGCGGGCGCCGACCGGCCCGGATCGGCGAGCCAGCGCTGGGTATCGGTGCCGTCCCGGACCTTGACGACGATGTCGGCGCCCGCCGTGCCGTTGGTGGAGGTGAGGGCGAGCCGTTCGTCCCAGCGGGGCAGCAACTCGCCCTGCACGGTCAGGTCGTAGCGCACGTCGTCGGCCCGGTCGTCGTCCTCGTCGGCGCACCGCCCGAGGACGACGACCCCGGCGTCCACCTTCGAGTCCAGGCACAGGCCGGGCTGCGCCGCGCTGCGCAGCAGCCCGTCCTCCTCGTACGACCACTGCTGGGTGTCCGCCGCCGAGCAGGCCGCCAGCTCGGTGCCGGCGCCGGGCTTCGGCGTGTCGCGGATGTCCAGGCACAGGTCGGCGGCGGCGTTGCGCAGACCGGTCCGCCGTGGCGGGACGGGGAGTCGGGCGGTGCCCGGGGGTGCGGTGGAGACGGTGGGCGGGGCCTGGGTGCCGGTGCCGCCGTCTGCCGCGGAGCCGGGCGGAGCGGAGCCGTCGTCGTCGGACCAGACACTGGCGGCGAGGACGGACGCGAGCAGCCCGGCGGAGGCGATCCCCACGCCGGTGAGCAGCGCCCGGGACGGACGCGGTCCGTCCGCCGCCCCGCGCAGTTGCGGGGGGACCCTGGGCAGCAGGCGCCGGCGTCCGCCGCCGTGCCGGGCGGGACCGCGGGGACGGGGGCTCGGCCGGGTGCGGCCCGGGCGGGAGTCCAGATAGCGGCGGGCGCCCCAGCCGAGCACGGATTCGGCGAGCAGGGTGCCCAAAGCGCCCTCGAAATGGCTCAGTTGTTCGGCCGCGGAACGGCAGTATCGGCACTGGGCGAGATGCTGCTGGACGTCCGGCAGCAGGGCTCCGCCGCGCCGCATGGGGACGTCGAGCAGACGGTTGTAGAAGCGGCAGTCTTTCGTCGGGGCGAGTTCCCGATGCGCGAGGACACAGCCTTCCCGGAATTTTTCACGCGCCTGTTCGAGTGCGACCGACGCGGTGTCGGTATCCATGCCCAGCAGTCCCGCGGGCACGGTTATCGCCTCCGCCTCCACCTCGGTGTGCCACAGCAGACACCGGGCCGGTCCCGGAAGGGCGTGGAATGAACGTCCGGCCAACTTCCGATTTTCCGCGGTCATCGACTTCGCGGTCCGTATACCGCGACCGCCGGCCGGTTTCCCGAGGTCCGGCAGAACGGCCGATATCCGTTCCTCGGCGGCCCACAGCCGGACCGTGTCCCGTACGGCGACCAGCAGCCGGGGCCGCAAAGCCGTGCCCGGTTCGCCGCGCGCCAGCCGGTCGAGGAGCTGGTGGAAGGCGGCGGAGGTGACCATCGCGGCGGCCTCCGCGCGGGAGGCCAGGCAGATCACCGCGTATTCCTGGGCCGTGCGCCAGTGGCGCGCCATCAGCAGGGCGACCGCGGGGGAGGTCTCGCCGTCCGGTCTGCCTCTGAGGCGGGCGGCGAGACCGTCGTCCGATTCCTCGGGGGCGCCGGCGGGCGGGGGGTAAGGGGGGCGAGGGGGGTGGGGGGTGGGCACTGAGCGGATTCCTTCCCACGCGCGGAGAACAGCGCGGGGAGCGTGAATTCACCACTTCTCATCCGGTCCCGATCCCCCATCGGTACGAATGCGACCCGGCTTTTAACCCCCCGCACGGGCACTTAACCCTCGCACAACCCACTCACGCCCAACAAGGCACTCGGGCAACATCCGCACCGTTGAAAGAAAGTCAGAAACAGTGGCAACTCCCGTCACCCGCACCGGCTTTCGGCTTTGCCCCGCACCCCGTGTGAATCACGCACCCGCGCCGGAGCGCCACGCACGCTCCCGGCGCGCACGAACGCGCGGTGAACTGGGAGCGGCCCGTAGGAAGGCCCCGCGCAGGACAGCGGCTCCTGTGCGCAGGGGCCGCCGACCTCGATCCTCCCGCCCTGGGTCGGCGGCCCCGAGGGGGACGGGCCCGGCCGGCGGCCCCTGAACCTCAGATCTGCCAGGACCGCAGCCGGTCGGCGGCGCCGAACACATCCACCCTGCCGTCGATCAGATCCCGGGCGAGGTCCACCAACGCGCCGTACGGCGGATCGATGCCGACGCCGCTGACGAACATGTAGGCCACGGCCGTGGCGCAGGCGAACCGGGCGTTGGCCGAGGGCAGCGGCTTGAGCAGGGCCAGGGTGTGCAGCAGCGCGGCCGCCCGCCAGGCCGGGTCGGAGTCCACGCCGAGCCGCGGCGGGTCGACACGGTGCCGGGCCACGGCGGCGACCAGCGCGGAGAAGTCGTTGATGACGGGCTGGTCCGGCAGGACCTCCTCGTGCCGCTGGAGCAGCCAGGGCACGTCGATGTGGATGACGGCTGCCATCGCTCAGGCGGCCCGCCCCTCGCCCTTGGCGGGTGGTTCGTCCTCCGGGAATGCGGCGGCGAACTCGTCGGCGTGCGCGGAGAAGAACCGGCGGAAGGCCTCCGCACCCTCCTGGAGTGCCCGGTGCCGGGCGATGTCGGCCGTCGCGGCCTCCCGTACGAGCGCCTTCATCGACGTACCCCGCTCCTTGGCGATCTGCCGCAGATCCTCAAGTTCGCGGTCGCTGAACTCCACGTTGAGAGCTGGCATGACTTCACGGTACCGCGCGGGTACTTACCCGTAAATACGGCCAGGTCAGATGTGGTGTGCAACGGTACCTGGTGGGGTGCAGTACACCGCACGGGTGAGCACCGTCCGCCCGGGCCGTCGGCACGCGCTCGGGATCGTCTGCCATGGCGCGGCGTGAGAGCTGGGTCACATTACCCCGCTCGGGTGTCACAAACGGACCCCCTCATGGCCTCCCAGGGGTGAGCGCACCGCAGCGGAGGCCACCGTCATGTCCGAGGCACCCCTTCCCGACACCGACGACCGGTTGGACCAGGCGACCGGCGTCTTCGTCGACCATCGCGAGCTGCTGTTCGGCGTCGTCTACAACGTCCTGGGCAGCGTCGCCGACACCGAGGACGTCCTTCAGGAGACCTGGCTGTCCTGGACCGCCCGGGGCGGCGGCGACCCGCTTGCCGGGGTCGACAATCCGCGGGCGTACCTCGTCCGCGTCGCCGTCAACCACGCCCTGCGCCGGCGCGCCGCGATCAGCCGCCGCCAGGAGACCTACGTCGGCCCATGGCTGCCCGAGCCGCTGGTCGCGTCCGACGACGGCGCGGACGACCCGGCGCTGCGCACCGAGTCCGTGTCCCTGGCGCTGCTGGTGGTGCTGGAGTCGCTGTCCCCGCTGGAGCGCGCGGTGTTCGTGCTGAACGAGGTGTTCGGCTACCCGCACACCGAGATCGCGGACATCCTCGACCGCACCCCGGCGGCGGTACGGCAGCTGGCCCGGCGCGCCCGCGCCCATGTGCACGCGCGGCGGCCGCTCTACCAGGCGCATCCACGGGTGCGCAGGGAGGCGACGGAGCGGTTCGTGCGGGCCGCGCTCGGCGGGGACATCGCCGCCCTGATGGAGATCCTCGCGCCGGACGTCACGGTGTGGTCGGACGGCGGCGGCAACCGCAAACCGTCGGGACTGCGCCCGGTGCACGGCCGGGACAAGGTGGTCCGGCTGCTCACCGGGCACGGGGCACGGCCGGACGTGAGCGCCCTGGAGGTGCGCTACCGGCGGGTCAACGGCGACGACGCGGCGGTGCTGTTCGAGGGTGACTCGCCGTTCGCCGTGATGGTCATGGACCTCACCCCGGAGGGCGACCGGATCTCGGGCGTCTACATCGTCAGCAACCCCGACAAGCTCGCACACGTCGAGCGGGGCGAAGCGGAGGAGGGGGCATGAAGCAGGCGTCCCGCGGCGAACGCGTCGCCGACTGGTTCGACGGCCGCCTCGGCAGCCACGCGCTCGGCCGCACGTACCTGCGCAAGGTTTTCCCCGACCACTGGTCGTTCCTGCTCGGCGAGATCTGCCTGTACAGCTTCGCGGTGCTGATCCTGACCGGCGTCTGGCTCACCTTCTTCTTCCACCCGTCCATGAACGAGGTGACCTACCAGGGCAGTTACGTCCCGCTCAACGGCGTGCGCATGTCGGAGGCGTACGCCTCCACCCTCGACATCAGCTTCGAGGTGCGCGGCGGACTGCTCATCCGGCAGGTGCACCACTGGGCGGCGCTGGTCTTCGTGGCCGGGATGCTCACGCACATGATGCGGCACTTCTTCACCGGCTCGTACCGCAAACCCCGCGAGGTGAACTGGCTCTTCGGGTGGCTGCTGCTCTTCCTCGGCATGTTCGAGGGCCTGTTCGGCTACTCGCTGCCCGACGACCTGCTCTCCGGCACCGGGCTGAGGTTCGTCAACGGCGCCCTGCTGGCGGTGCCGATCGTGGGGACGTACCTGTCGATGTTCCTGTTCGGCGGGGAGTTCCCCGGTGACGACATCGTGGCGCGCTTCTACGCGCTGCACATCCTGGTGATCCCCGGCATCATGGCGGCCCTGATCGTGGCGCACGTCGTGCTGGTCGTCCACCACAAGCACACCCAGTTCGCGGGCCCCGGACGGACCGAACGCAACGTCGTCGGCGCCCCGTTCATGCCGGTGTACCTGGCCAAGGCGGGCGGCTTCTTCTTCCTGGTCTTCGGCGCCCTCACCCTCCTCGCCGCGATCGCCACGGTCAACCCGGTCTGGGCGTACGGCCCGTTCCGCGCCGACCAGGTCTCCACCGGCGCCCAGCCCGACTGGTACCTGGGCTTCGCGGAGGGCCTGGTGCGCGTGATGCCGGGCTGGGAGATCAACCTGTGGGGACACACCCTGGTCCTCGGCGTCCTGATCCCGATCCTCGTCTTCCCGCTGCTGCTGATCCTGATCGGGGTCTATCCGTTCCTGGAGTCCTGGGTCACGGGCGACCGGCACGAGCACCACCTCCTCGACCGCCCGCGCAACCACCCGGTCCGCACCGGCCTCGGCGCGGCCTGGATCAGCGTCTACCTGATCCTCCTGGCGGGCGGCGGCAACGACATCGTGGCGACCCAACTCCACCTGTCCATCAACACGGTGACCTGGGTCATCCGGATCGCGGTCTTCGTCCTCCCGGTGGCGGTCTTCGCCCTCACCCGCCGCATCTGCCTGGGCCTGCAGCTGAGGGACCGGGAACTGATCGAACACGGCCGCGAAACAGGCATCGTCAAACGCCTCCCGCACGGCGAGTACGCCGAACTCCACGAGCCCCTGACCCAGGCCCGCCTGCACACCCTGACCGCCCACGAACGGCCCCGGGAATTCGTCGAGCACGAGTCCCGGGTGGAGCTTCCCTAGCCCTCCCCCGCCCTGTTCGCCGATCCCCTTCCGTCAGCGGCGGTGACCCCTAATCTTGTGTCACTGGCGGTACGAGCGAGTCGTCGCACAGGGCGAGGAAGCGCGCCCCCGGGCGGGGCGTCGGAGGGGGGCCTCCTTTGCGCGAGGAGATCGAGGACCGGATACGGCGCGCCGCCGTGGACGTCCTGGTGGACTGCGACGGTCTGCGTTCGACCGAGGACCGAGACCAGTTCCTGGCCCTGGTTCTCGACCGGCTCGGCGGCAACGGCCGGCTCCCCCGCCACTCCATCCCGCGCAAGCAGTACGTCGCCCTGCTGCTGTTCTGCATGAAGGACACCCCCGGCGGCCCCGCCCCGGACGGCCTGGCCTGTCTAGCCGCGGTCCTGGACCTGCTGGACCCCGGTTCCGCGGAGTCCCTACTGATGGCCCGGCTCTGCGACGAGTGGCGGGCCGCGCGCACGCTGCCACCCGAATTCACCACATCCTGGGCCCTGTTGGGGGACTGCCTGGCCGCGCTCCGGCTGCCCGACGACGAGCGCCGCCGTCTGCTGGCGCGGGCGACACTGTCCCGATTACGCACCCCGCCCGACCACTGCACCACCCCCTGGTCGGACTTCCTCTACCTGGTGGGCCAGAACACGGCACCGGGCCAGGTGCCGCCCTGGATGGCGTACCTGGATGAGGTCTCGGCCTGGATGGACGCCCCGCACCGCCAGGAGATCCGCGCGATCAACCGGCGGCGCGCCGTGCACTGGGAGCTGGCGCAGACCCTCGACCGCAGACGCTACGGCCGGGAGGCAGAGCGGCAGCCGCCCGTCCATGACGAGCACCTGGCCATCCGGATCATGCCGGCGCCCCTAGACGAGGGCCACTACACGGTGTCGTACTGGTTCCACTCCGACGCCCGGGGGCCCGACTTCGAGGGACGGCGGGACGGCGCGGTGATCCCCTTCGCCGAGCTCCAGCGCACGGTCAGCGAGGTGATCTCCGAGGTGGAGCGGGCCGAGGGGGACCGTCCGGGGCACCTGCGGCTGGAGTTCGTGCTGCCGCTGGAACTGATCAACCTGCCCGTCGAGTCCTGGCCCCTGGACGCCGCCGAGGATCCGCATCTGCCCCTCGGCATGACCTATCCGGCGGTGGTGATCCGCAGTCTGGACCGGCTGCTGGATCAGCGCTGGCACGGCTGGTGGCGGCTGCGCTGGCAGAAGTTGCGGCAGGAGCCGCAGACCGGCTCCGTCTACATGAGCATCCCGAACACCGGCCCCCAGGATCCGCGCCGGGTGGTGGCCGGCCTGCTGGACGAGGAGCATGTCGCCGCCGTCCTGAGTGAACCGCCCGAGGAGGGCCGTCCGCACGGCTGTCTGGAGTTCAGGACGGCACTGCGCACCGGCTATCCGGTGGTGGTGTGGCATCGCACCAGCGAGTCGACGACGGAGTTCCGGCAGGTGCTCAGCGAGCTGTTCGCCGGTGGCTTCGCGGATCTGCTGCCCCGTATCACCCGCTTCCGCCGGCAGGCCGCCGCGCTCGGCTCGGGCGCCCCTGAGCACCACATCGGCCGGCATCTCGCGGTGCTGTGGGACGACCCCGACCGCAAACCGCTGTGATCGCGCTGCGCAGAGAGGAAACGCCCATGGACTCCTGGTGGCTCTACCGGGGCACCGGCATCCCGCTCGATCCGGGCGACCGGGACCGCCGATGGCCCGCCCCGCCGCCCTGGCGCACCTACCCCGGCGGCCCGGACGAGCCACCGGCGCCCCCGGACGAGGCCGCCACCCGGATCCTCGGAGCCATCGGTACCGCCCGGACGCCGGACCCCGACGAGGTGGCGGCGGTCAACACCGCGCTGTACCTGCGCCGTCCGCTGCTGGTCGGCGGCGCACCGGGCACCGGCAAGTCGGCGATCGCCCATCGGATCGCCCGGGAACTCGGCCTGGGCGCGGTCCTGCGCTGGCGCATCACCGGCGCCACCTCCCTCGCCGAGGCCTTGTACGGTCCGGCCGGGCCCGGCCCGGTCCGCCTGGGGCCGCTGGGCACCGCTCTGCTCCCGCGCCGATTACCGCGTGTCGTCCTCGTCGACGACCTCGACCGGGGCGGCTTCGACCTCCCCGACGAGCTGCTGGCGGTCCTGTATGACGGGGAGTTCACGATCCCGGGACTCGCCGGCCAGGACAACGCCCTCGTCCACACCTGCGAGCCGGGCGGTACCGCAACGGTCCGCGACGGACTCGTCCGGTGCCACGAGCCGCCCCTGGTCGTCGTCACGACCGGCGGCGAGCGCGACCTGTCACCCGCCTTCGGGCGCCACTGCGTCCGGCTCGAACTGCCCCCGATGACACGGCAGCGGCTGGCCGAACTCGCCCGCACCCGATTCCCCGACATCCCGGCCGGATGGCTCGACGCCCTCCTGGACCGCGCCGAGCGGGAACCCTCCGGGGCCGGCCGGTTCCTCGACGTCTTGCACCTCGTGCGGACGGGTGCCCTCGGCGGAAGCCGGGAAGGTGACGAGGAAGGGAGCGCGGCCCTCGACACCCTGTGGCGGCGGGTCGCCATGGAGGGGCCATGACGACGTCCGAAGACCGCCGGGACGCCCCGTCCGCGCGCTGGACGGACATCACCGACCCGCAGGGCGTCCTGCACGCGCTGCGCGGACTGCGCGGGCACCGCTCCTGGGACGTGGTCGTGGCGGTCGACCCCGACCCCGGCATGGCGGTCTGGCGGGACACCGTCCGGGAGTTCACCGAACTGCTGCGCCGCTCACGCGCCTTCGGCCGGGTGGACCGGTGCGCCCTGCGCGCCCTGCCACCCGGTCACCCCTCCCCCGGGCGCCTGACGCTGGCGGTCACCGACGGCAACGCGCCCGGCTGGCGCACCGGCGCCCTCGGCCAGACCCTGCACCGCTGGGCGGCCTCCGGCACCCTGGCCCTCGTCCATCTGCTGCCCCATCCGGCCTGGCCCGAGTCCGGTGTCCCGACCTGGCCGCTGTCGCTGCGCTCGGCGGGACCCGGCGTGCCGAACCGCCGGCACGGCACCCGGCCACGGCAGCTCGGCCTCGGCGCACCCGAGGAGGGCGGCCCCTACCTGCCCGTTCCCGTACTGGAGTTGACCCCCCGCGGCCTGGAGTCCTGGGTCCGGCTGGTCACCGCCGCTCGGGGCACCTGGACCCGGCTCCCGCTCACCTTCGCCGCCCCGCGCCCGGAGGGCACCCGTCCCGCACCCACCGACCCCGGGCCCGGACCCGCCGAGCGCGTCGCGTCCTTCCGCCGCTCGGTGTCGCCCCGGGTGTCGGGCCTCGCCACCCTGCTCGCCGCCGCCCCGCTGACGGTCCCCGTGATCCAGCGGGTGCTGACCCGGCTGTGCCCCGAGGCGCGGATCTCCGACTTCACCCACCTGCTCACCCACGGGCTGATCCACCCGGTCACCGGACCCGGCATCGCCTACGACTTCGCCCCCGACGTCCGCGGTGAGCTCCTGGCCGCCGGACGGACGCAGGAGCTGCGGCGGGTCGTCGGCCTGGTCGGCGAGGCCCTCGACCCGTCCGCCCACCGGCTGTGGCAGGTCCCCGAACTACTGGCCGGGCGCAAGCTCCCCCGCCCGCTCGGCACCGACCCCGAGACCCGCGCCTGGGCCGCGCCGCAGATCGCCGTACTGCACGCCCTGTCGGGCCCGCACGCCGCCCAGGCGCGGGCCCTGGAGCGCATGACCGCCGTATCCCGCCCGCATGCCGCCATCCGGCAGGACTCCGTCCGAGCCCCTTCACACCTGCGGAAGCAGGAGGACCTGGTGAACCAGCCGAGCACACCGCCGCAGCCGCGCACCGACATCCCGCCGGGCACACCCCCGGATCCGGCCGACCGCCGCACCGGCCGCGGCACCCCGGCCGTGTGGGGCAACGTGCCACCGCGCAACCCCAACTTCACCGGCCGCACAGAGCTGCTGGACGCTCTGCACCGCAGGCTCCGCAAGGAGCAGGCGACGGCCGTGCTGCCCAACGCGCTGCACGGCATGGGCGGGGTCGGCAAGACACTGCTCGCCGTGGAGTACCTCTACCGCCACCTCGGGGACTACGACCTCGTGTGGTGGATCTCCGCCGAACGCACGGCCCAGATCGCGCTGTCCCTGGTCGAGCTGGCGCCACGGCTCGGCCTGGAGGCGGGCAGCGACGCGACCTGGTCGGTGACGGCGGTCCTGGAGGCGTTGCGCCGCGGTGAGCCGTACGACAACTGGCTGCTGGTCTTCGACAACGCCGACAGCCCGGAGGCGGTGCGCCCCTACTTCCCGTCCGGCGGGCCCGGCAACATCCTCGTCACCTCACGCAATCCGCAGTGGGCGAGCGTGGCCAAGCCGCTGGAGGTGGACGTCTTCCGGCGTGAGGAGAGCATGGAGCTGCTGCGCCGGCGCGGTCCGGTCATCACCGACGACGAGGCGGACCGGCTGGCGGAGGCCCTCGGCGATCTGCCGCTGGCCGTCGAACAGGCCGCTGCCTGGCGGGCCGAGACCGGAATGCCCACGGACGAGTACCTGCGGCTGCTGGACGAGAAGCAGGTCGATCTGCTGAGCCTCGCGGCGCCCGTCGACTACCAGCTGCCGGTCATCGCGGCCTGGAACGTCTCACTGGACCAGCTGGAGACGAAGAACCCCGCGGCCATGCAGCTGTTGCAGCTGTGCGCCTTCTGCGCGCCCGAGTCGATCCCCCGCAATCTGTTCGCAGGCCGCCGGGGCGCCGCCATCACTCCTGAACTCGACACCGTGCTGCGCGATCCGATTCGCCTCGCACAGGCCATCCGGGAGATCGGCCGGTTCTCGTTGGCCCGATTCGACCTGCGCACCAACTGCCTCCAGATGCACCGGCTCGTCCAGGCGGCACTGGTCTCCCGGATGACGGAGGCCGAAAGGCAGCGCATGCGGCACGGCACGCACTTGCTGCTGGCGGCCAACGATCCCGTCGACCCGCACAATGCGAGTCATTGGCCGCGCTACGGAGAGCTGTACCCGCACCTGATCGTCTCCGACGCGGTCAACTCCACCGACTCATGGGTGCGCGGCCTGATCGTCAACGAGGTGAGGTACCTGACGCGTTGGGGGAACTTCGAGGCGGCTCTGCAACTGGCCGAGTCCGCCTACACCACGTGGGCGAGGGACACCGGGGAGGCTGATCCCCAGACCTTGGCGGCGGGCCGGTGGCTCGGGGTGGTGCTGTTCAGAATGGGCCGGTACAGCCAAGCGTCGACAGTCAACGACCAGGTGCTGAACGCCTGCCGGAGCGCGGTCGGCGAGGACCACGAGGACACGCTTGACGCGCTCGGAAACGTGGCCGTCGACCAGCGGATCAAGGGTGATTTCGCGGCTGCCCTGGAGTTGTCGGAGTCGGTGCATCAGCGTTATGTGCGACTGCTCGGCGCCGAGGATCCCGAGACCCTGCGCGCGGCCCACAACCTGGGTGTCAGTCTCAGGCTCGTGGGGGACTTCGCCCGGGCCCGGGAGCTGGACGAGCACACCCTGCACTCCAAGCAGCAGCAATACGGCCAGGACCACGTGGTGTCCCTGGTGACGTGGGTCAGCCTCATCCTCGACATGCGCGAGCTGGGCGACTACCACACCGCCCTCTCCTACCAACGTGAAGTGACCGAAAGGGTCCTGAGACTGCTCGGCCCGGACAAGCCGTTCACCCTGGCCAACCACCGTCACCTGGCCGTGGCGCTGCGCAAGGCGGGCCACCACGCGGAAGCCCGCGCCACGGCCGAGCGCGTTCAGGCCGATCTGGTCAACCGGTACGGGGAGAACAACCCGGAGACCATGGCGGCGACGCTGGAGCTGACGATCGACCTCCGGCACGCGGGCGAGCTCATCACCGCCCGGAACCTCGGCACACGCATCCACCGGCAGTACGCCGACCTGTACGGGCCCGCGCATCCGCACACCCTGTCGGCGGAGATCGATCTCGCTGTCACGCACCGGCTCCTGGGCGACGAGGAGGCCTCACGAACCATCGATGAGCGGGTGCTCGGGGTCCTAGGCCGCGACCTCGGGGAGCGCCACCCCTCGGCCTTGGTCTGCGCGACGAACCTGGCCAGCGATCTCTACGCGCTCGGCGACTACGAAGCCGCCCGCGAACTGGACGAACAGACCCTGGCGCTCTCCACTGACGTGCTCGGCGCGGACCACCCCTCCACCCTGGCCTGCGCCGCCAACCTGCCGATGGACCTGAGCGCGCTGGGAAGGCACGAGGAGGCCGAGCGTCTGCACAGCGCCACCGCCGAGCGGCTCAACCGCGCGCTCGGGGCGGACCATCCCGCCGTGCGTCAGGCCGTGGACTGGGACCATCGCGCGGACTGCGACATCGACCCGCTGCCGCTGTGACCGCCGTCGTCGTCCCAGGCGGCGGCCAGCCAGTCGGCGAGCTCGGCCGGTGGCGGGATCCGCCCCGAACCGCGGGCGATCGCCGCGGAGACGGCGCGCAGCAGTTCGGGTCGCTCGGCCACCCCGCGCCGGCCGTGGAGCAGCCCGAGCCCGCCCCAGGCGGCGGGCCGTGCGGTCTCCTCGGCGTACAGCGCGGCGGCCTCGGTCCGCTCGCCCGCCACCCAGGCCAGGTCCGCCGGGGTGACGTCCTTCGGCCGGGGGCCGCCGGTTCGTGCCCCGGCGAAGGCCTGCGGGTCGGTGATCCGCAGGCGGACAAGGTGCGCGAACGCGTCCAGACGACAGCCCGCGGGGTCGGTGACGACGTCCCCGCCGGTCTCGTCGGTCACCGCGAGCGGCGGTCGCGTGCCGCGCAGCCAGGCGTCCGCCGCGGCCCGCACCGTCGGCTCCGCGGGCACGACATGGTGGGCGCGCCAGGCGGCACGCTGGTGGGCGGCGGCCCGCTCGGCGAGCCGCAGCGTCGTCTCGGGCACCGGATCGGCGTCCCAGGACCGGATGTCCGCGAGGAGGGCGCGGACCAGGCGGCGGCCGGTCGCGGTCAAGGCGGGGTGGGGGTGCAGGATCTCCAGCGTGGCGCGCGCCTCCCGCCGCCACAGGGCGAACTCGAAGTGGGCGCGTTCGCGGGCGCTGCCGCTGTCGCGGGCGCAGCGCTCGCGCCAGAAGCGGGCGACGCCGGAGAACGCGAAGGCCCCGTGCAGCACCCCGCTGAGCGGTCGGGGGTCGTCCCGCCAGGGAGCGTGGAAGAGGTCGGGGCAGTCCTCGGCCAGCGGGGTGAGGTGCATGAGGCCGTTGAGCAGGGTGTGGCGGAACTCGTGGACCAGGGTGACCGCCAGCTCCACCGCGGCCTCGGCGTCCGGCACGTGAGCTTCGGGCGCGGAGAGCATCACGCAGCCGAACGCCTCGGATGCGGAAGCGCTGCGCGGCCGGAAGCGCTCGGCGGGCGGCAGCGGGATGAGCGAGAACAGTCCCGCGGCGAGGGCCTCGGCGCTGTCCCGGTGGTCCTCGACCAGCAGCCGCCACGCCCGGTCGAGGCCGCGCCGCCAGCGCCGTAGCGCCGTCTCGTCCAGCCGGCCGGGACCGGCGGTACCGGCGATGACGGGGTAGCGGGCCAGGTCGTCGACGGTGAGGGTGAGCGTCAGTCCTCGGTGGCTCAGGGACAGCCGGCGCAGGCCGGTCCAGCCGGGCCCGTCCTGGGCGGCGTCCGTCGGCACCTGGACGACGGGTCCCTCGCCCTGCGTGCGCACGCGCGCCGTCCCGTCGTGCGCGCCGACCTCGGCCACGCCCCACGGCTCGCGGGCGTCCCACTGCGCCTGGCCCAGGCACGGCAGGAGTACGGCGCCCTCGCGGGCCGGGACCCGAATCCGGAAGTCTAGGCCGGCGAGGACGGCACCGGCGGCCGCCAATGCGTGCAGCCCGCCAACGTCCGACCAGAGCGGGGCCTCCTCGTCCTGCGCGCCGCGCAGCCGACGCAGCGCATGGGCGGCCCACAGCCCGGTCTGCGGGGCCATCAGCAGCCGGTGCACCGCCTCCGGGCGCTGCCGCTGGGCCCGCGCGAGCAGGTCCCACGCCTCGCGCGCCGGATCTAGGTCCCCGACGGACGCCGGGTGCGCGCAGACCTCGTCGACCAGGACACGCAGCAGCAGAAGGCGCCGGCTGTACTCGGCGTCCAGCAGGGTCCGGGTGGCTGGGCGCGCTTCCCCGGCCGAGCAGAGCATGCCGAACGAGACGTCGTCCAGACGGTGAGGCCGCAAGGGATGCGCGGAGTTCTCGGGTTCCTCGGCGGCTTCACATGACGTGCCCACGAACGCTTCCTCACGGTGAGTCGGATCTCGGTCAACTGGGCTCGCTGCCGCCCCTGGTGCTGAACGGCCGGTCGACGCCGGCCAGGAGCATGTCCACCGCGGGCCGCAGCGCGGCATGGCCGACGCGAGGGAGTTCGTCCAGCGACAGGTGGGACAGGCGGGGCAGCCAGGACTCGACGCTCGCGGACTCCGCCGCAGCACAGGACTCGTACATGAGGCCCGATCGTAAGGGAAGCGGGACGGCTCACGCAGACGCCTGGACGATCAGCTCGTGTGCCGTCTCCGCCTGCGGACTCCCCCCCGCGCACAACAGCACCGCCTCCGCCAACTCCCGGAGCGCGCCGGGGCGGCGGGCGCAGGTGCGCAGGATGCTGATGGTGTCCATGCGGGGGCGGCTGTGCCGGGGGATCGCGGCGCGGACGCCGATTCTGAGCAGGCCGAGGATCTCCTCGCGGCCCTGCGGCTCCACGAACTCCTCCACCGCCAGGAGCGCGTCGGTCAGGGCACGGAGCCGTTCGGGGGGCAGGTCGGGGTGGAAGGGGCTCGTGGGGTCGGGGCCGCCGCGGGACAGCAGCTGGCCCTCGTCGCCGTCCCAGGTGCGGGACCACAGGTAGGTCGGGGTCTGGGAGGCGCGGCCCTCGGCGCGAAGGTGGGTGAACCGTTCCCGCAGGCGGTCCATGACCGCGCCGGGGTCCGGTGGCCAGCCCGTGCCGAGCGTCGTGTCGCCGGTGAGCACGGCCAGCGTCTCCCGGCTGAACAGGCCGGTCCCGGTACCGCTCAGATTGGTCGCGGCCTCTCCCGGGCGGGCCGCGAAGAGCACCGCCTGGTCGCGGGCGGTGCGCGGCATCGGGGTGCCGTAGTCCTCGCGCGGCAGATGGCGCCGGCCGCGCCAGGGGTTGTGCAGGAGCTGGCAGGCGTCGACCAGCCAGATCTGGCGCGGGTGGCGGGGCACGGCGCGGTAGTACGTCAGGAGCGCGTCGAAGTCCAGGTTGAGCGGGTCCTCCGCGGTGGCGTCCGCGTAGAAGAGCCGCCGTCTGCCCTCCGCGTCCACCACGCCGTGCCCGCCCCACACCACCCACAGCAGCTCGCTCTGCCCGGCGGCGACGGTCCGCAGGAGGGTCTGGTGCACGGTGGCCCGGTCCGCGCGGAGGACGCTGTACGGCACCTCGCGCGCGGCGCCGGTCCGCTCGGGCGGCGCGGACAGCAGCGCGGTGATCCGCTCGGGCGGCACACCCCGGGCGAGGAACCAGTCCGCGAACCGCAGCGCGTCGGACACGGGTCCGTCGAGTGCCCAGCGCGCCCCCGCCTCGTAGGCGTCGACGCCCACCACGACGACGGTCGTGCGACGGGGATCGGCTTGCGGTGCGGGCGGGTTCATGCGCCCAGTGTGCCGCCCGAGCGGCCTCAGCGGGTCATCCTTGGTCCGCCACGAAGGAGGCCATCCGGGTCAGCGCCGAGTTCCAGTTGATGGTGTGCTCGTTGGTCGACCAGGACTGGATGTCGTCGATGTAGCAGAACTGGCCGACGCAGCCCTGGAGTTTGCTCTGCGCGAAGGGGTCCTGGATGCTCGAGTTGGGCCCTCCGGCGAGCGTACCGGCCGGCGGGTTCGGCTGGCTCGGGTCGAGTTGGTTGGCGTACCAACGGGCGTGCTGGTTCTTGGCGTTGACCTCGCCGTAGCCGGTCACGTACGAGATGTTCAGCGCGTTGCGGCCGAACACGTAGTCCATGCTCTGCAGCGCGCCGTCCCGGTACTTCGAGGCGCCCGATATGTCGTACGCGGTCGCGATGACCACCGCGTTGTGCAGGAGCTGGTGGTTGGAGCCCCAGTCGTAGCGGTTGTCCTCGGGGGCGTACGGCATGCCGTAGGGGTGTGCCCGCAGCGTGGCCAGGTAGGCGTCCGCGCCCTTGAGGACGGACTGGCGCACCTTGTCCCGGCCGGGCAGTGCGCTCGGCACGGTCGCCAGGTCGAGCCGGGCCGCTGCCGCCGTCCGGGCCCAGTCGTAGCCGAGGGGGCCGAAGATGTCGGCGGTGTGGACCGGGGAGTTGAGGACGCGGTCCCGGAACTTCGCCTCGCCGGTGCTGAGGTACAGCTCGGCGGCGGCCCAGTAGAACTCGTCGGTGACGTTGTTGTCGGCATAGGCGCCGCCGCCGATGCCGTCACTCTCCGAGGCGTACCGGTCGGGGTGCTCGAGCGCGGCCGCCCATGCCTTGCGCGCGGCGGCCAGCGCCTCGGCGGCGAACTCCCGGTCGTAGGGCTTGTACAGGCGGGCGGCCTGCGCGGCCGTCGCCGCGAGGTTCAAGGTCGCCGCGGTCGACGGCGGGTGCAGTTCGCGCTTTTGCGGATCGTCGCTCGGCAGCAGCGGCAGGCCCGTCCACTTCTCGTCGTGGATCTTGTGGTGGGCCATGCCGGCCAGCGGCTGCCCCTCCGGCACCTGCATCTTCAGCAGGAACTCCAGCTCCCAGCGGACCTCGTCGAGGAGGTCGGGCACCCTGTTGCCGCTCTCGGGGATGGCGAGGGTGCGGTCGCCCAGCTTCGCCGGGTCCCCGGTGCGGGCGTGCAGCGCGCGCTCGTAGGTGCTGAGCAGCTCCCAGACCGAGATGCCGCCGTTGACCACGTACTTGCCGTGGTCGCCGGCGTCGTACCAGCCGCCGGTGACGTCGAGGGTGTAGTCGCACACGCCGGGCTGGCAGGGCACGTCCCCGTCGCCCTGGTTCGGCGCGACGTCCACATGGCCCGCGGGGCGGCCGTAACCGGGCCGCAGGTCGTCGCGTATCGCGATGCCGCTGCGCTGGGTGTAGTAGTACTTCGCCGCGTCCAGGCGCAGCCGCTCGTAGGCGCTCGCGTCGATGTCGAAGGGGCGGCTGGTCTCGCCGTCGGCGACCAGGGTGAGGCCGGTGCCGCGGGTGCGGTAGGAGCCGAAGTCCAGGGAGTGGACGTTCTGCCCGGAGGAGGCGTCGGTGCCGCGCGGCACGGTCCAGCCGCGGGCGGCCACGGTGCCGTCGGCCCGGCGGAGCTGCCACGGCAGCCGCTCGGTCGCGTCGGTGACGAGGGTGGCGTTCTTGGGCCCCGCGGGCAGATAGGCGACCTGGTTCACCCGCATCCGGGGCCCGGTGTCGGGCTCGTACGGCTCCGGCTGCACCCCGCCCAGCAGCGAGACGTCGTCCAGGCAGAACCGCCACGGGTCGTCGCTGCCGCCGACCTGGAGGCCGACCTGGCCCTGAGCGGTGTCGGCGGGTGCGGTGAAGGTGTACGAGTAACGGTTCCCGGAGACGCTGAGTTGCGGTGACACCTCGAAGTAGGTGTCGTACGGGGCCACTTGGAGGCCGACGATGGCGCGCACCACATGCGCGTCGGGCAGCCCGGAGGCGGTGAAGGAGAAGCGGTACGACTCCCCCTTGACCAGGGTGATGTCGTTCTGGCCGATGGCCGCGTCCCAGCGGTTGGTGGTGCCGCCGGGCACGTCCGCGCAGAGCTGTCCGTCGGACAGGCCCGCGGTGACATTGTTCGTCCACCACGGTTCCGCGGTGGTGTCGAAGGCGCCGTTCTTGACCTGCTCGATCTCCTCGGCGCCGGCCACGGGGGCGGGCAGCGCGACCAGGGCCGCTCCGAGCAGGGTCGTCAGGGACAACACGGCGGTTCTGCGTGGTTTCACGTCTGGGCTCCTCGGCGGAGGTGCGGGAGCGCTCCCATGGGAGCGCTCCCAAAACGGTCGGAGGACAGCTTGTGGCAGCCGTGGGATCCCGTCAACGGTCCGGACAGAGCTCGTGCAACTGCCCTGCCCCGCGGGGCTGTCCGGACAAGGGCCGGAATGCGGCCTTGACGGTTCCGGCCGCCCGCGCCGGGGATCCTGGTCCGTCCCGGGCGCGGACGCACTACGCTGGAACGCATGTGACCACCGGTCACTGTGAGTGTCCGCGTTGGAGTGGCGACGATGACCCCGCACGACCCGATCGACGACGCCGCGACGGCTCGGGCCGTCATCGACGAGCACGGCACCCTGGTGGAGTGGAACGCCGGTGCCCGGCGGCTGCTGGGCTGGTCCGCAGCCGACGTCGTGGGCCGCCCGGCCGCCGAGCTGCTGGCCGACGGCTCGGTGCCCGTCCCGGCGGGCCCGCGCTGGGACGGCACGCTTGCCTTGCGTCACCAGGACGGCCACCGGGTCCGGGTATGGCTGCTGGCCCACCACCGGCCGCCGGGCGAGGACCGCGCGGCGCACTGGCTGGTGGTCACCCCGCTGGAGGCGGAAGGTCCCCGCTCCCCCGACGACCCGCTGGCCACGGCCGCGCTCACCCAGTCGCCGTGCGCCGTCGCCGTCTACGACGAGCGGCTGCGGCTGAGCCGGATCAACGACGCCATGGCCGAGGTGCTCGGCCTGCCCGAGGAACGCATCCAGGGGCTCAGGATCTCCGAGATCGGCGGCCGGGCGCAGAGCGAGGAGCTGGAGGAGCACATGGCCGGCGTGCTGGCCACCGGCCGGCCCCGGGACGTGCAGACGTACATGCGCACCGGCGGCGAGAGCCGCGCGCACGCCTGGCTGGCCCGGATGGCGCCCGTCACCGACGCCGAGGGCCGGGTGCGGGGAGTGTGCCTGGCCGCCCACGACTTCACCGAGAACTACCTCTCCCGGGAACGGCTCCAGCTGGTCAACGAGGCCAGCGTGCGCATCGGCACCACCCTCGACGTCACCCGCACCGCACAGGAACTCGCCGATGTGTGCGTGCCCGCGCTCGGCGACTTCGTCAGCGTCGACCTGCTCGACCCCGACGACGAGGGCACGACCGCGCCCGCGCCGATCGCCGCGCCGGTAGGGCTGCGCCGCGCCGCGCACCGGTCGATCAGCCCCGGCAACCCGGAGGCCGTGGTCGAGCCGGGCCGTCTGGAGCTGTACCCGGCCGAGTCCCCGCAGGCCGCCTCCCTCACCGCGGGCCGCACCGTCGTCGCCTCGGTGCCCTCCGGCGATCTCGACGCGTGGCTGAGCTGGGACCGCAAGCGCAGCGACCGGGTCAGGGAGCACGGCATCCACTCCACGATGTCCGTGCCGATCCAGGCCCGCGGGGTGACCCTCGGCGTCGCGGTGCTCACCCGGTTCCGGCGCCCCGACCCCTTCACCCCCGACGATGTGCTGCTCGCCGAGGAGATCACGGCCCGCGCGGCCGTGTGCGTGGACAACGCCCGCCGCTACTCCCGCGAACGCGAGACCGCCCTCGCCCTCCAGCGCAGCCTGCTCCCCCAGGGGCTCCCGCGCACCCCCGCGGTGGACGCGGCCTCCCGCTACCTCCCGGCCGCCCGCTCCGGTGTGGGCGGCGACTGGTTCGACGTGATCCCGCTGTCCGGGATGCGGGTCGCCCTGTGCGTGGGGGACGTGGTCGGCCACGGCGTCCAGGCGTCGGCGACCATGGGCCGGCTGCGCACCGCCGTCCGCACCCTCGCCGACATCGACCTGGCCCCGGACGAACTCCTCACCCACCTCGACGACCTGGTCGTACGGCTCTCCGAGGAGGCCGGCGGCGAGGGCAGCCCCGGTGAGGTCGGCGCCACCTGCCTGTACGCCGTTTACGACCCGGTGTCGCGGCGCTGCACCCTGGCCCGGGCCGGCCATCCCCCGCCCGTGCTGGTCCCGCCGACCGGTGCGCCCCGGTCGGTCGACCTGCCCGCCGGGCCACCGCTGGGCCTGGGCGGACTGCCCTTCGAACCGGCCGAGCTGGATCTTCCCGAGGGCAGTGTGCTGGGGTTCTTCACCGACGGTCTGCTGGAGCACCGCGGACGCGACGTCGACGCCGGTCACGCCCTGCTGCTCGACGCGCTCACGACCGCCGACGACTCGCTGGACGACATCTGCGACCGGGTCCTGCGCACGCTGCTCCCGCCCGGCGGGGCCTCCGACGACGTGGCCCTGCTGCTGGCCCGCACCCGGGGCCTGCCCGCCTCCCAGGTCGCCACCTGGGACATCCCGGCCGATCCGGCACTGGTGGCGCCGATCCGCAAGCAGGTCGTCGACCAGCTCGGCTCCTGGCAGCTGAGCGAGGCGTCGTTCACGGCCGAACTGGTGGTGAGCGAACTCGTCACCAACGCCATCCGGTACGGCTCGAAGCCGATCCGGCTGCGGCTCATCCATGACGCGGCCACGCTGATCTGCGAGGTGTCCGACTCCAGTCACACGGCCCCGCATCTGCGCCGGGCCAAGACCTGGGACGAGGGCGGCCGGGGGCTGCTGCTGGTCGCCCAGCTCACCCAGCGCTGGGGCAGCCGGCACACCGCGCAGGGCAAGACGATCTGGGCGGACATCGCCCTGCTCGACGAGGGCGAGGGCTGAGCGGCCGCGGGCTCCCCGCTTTTCCCCTACGCACGGCGGGCACCCGGGTAGATGACGAGCCCTCAGGAGCGTGCAGGCCATGGCGAACACCTCCTCCTCCGCCGGTGCGGTCGTGACGCTCGGCGCACTGACCGCCTGCGCCAACACGGACGGCGCGGCGACCGCGCCCCGGCAGCCGCCCGACCGGAGCGACCGAACCGCTCCCGGCGAACAAACCGCCACCACGACTGAACCGGCGCCCTCCACGGCCGCAGACGCGCGGCGGTCGGGCCGCTGCCGCACCGGCGAACTGCGCGCGAGGTCGGCCGCATGGACCCCTGAGCCGGCCAGCGGAACTTCCCGGTCGTCCTGACCAACACCTCCGCGCGCACCTGCACCGTGTACGGCCATCCGGGCGCCGCCTTCGTCGACGCGTCCGGTGAGCAGCTCGGCCTGACCCCGAGCGCGCTCCCGGTTCACCGGCGCGGGTGACGATGGCGCCCGGGGAGAGTGCCTCGGCGGGTCTGTCGTACTCCAGTCCGGAGGTCAGCGGGGCGCGCACCGCTCGTCCGGCGGCACTGCTGGTGCCCCCGCCGGACGCTCGGGGCCGATCGAGGTGCCGTGGCCGGGAACGCGTCGTCGGTGTCTTTGACGGTGCTCGCGCCGGGCTCGGGGCCCTGACGGCCCGGCCGTCCCGAGGGTCAGCGGCGTCCGCCGCCGTAACCGTGACCGCCCCGGCCGTCGTGGTCGTCGTCGCCCCGGCAGGCGTACGGGTCCGCGGTGCAGTCGTCCGTGGCGGAGGGTGTCGGGGTGGGCGAGGGAGCCGGGGATGCGGTTGCCTTCGGGGGCTTCGACGGGGTGGGGGACGGCTTCGGCGTGGGCGCCGCCGGGGTGGTGGGTTCGGCCCAGTTGACGGCCTTCAGCTGCAGCTCGGGCGTGGAGGTGTCGATCACCCAGCGCTGGGCCGGGTCGTCCGTGCGGGTCTTGAGGACCAGTGCGCCGGAGCCGTCGGTCGCGGCGGGTGTCAGCGCCAGCTCCTGGTCCCGGCGCGGGACGAGGGTGCCCTGGAGGGTGAAGTCGTAGCGGACCTCTTCGGTGTGCGTGCAGGGCGCGAGCCGTACCGAGTAGCCGAGGCGGGAGTCCAGGCACAGATCGGGCTCGGCGGCGCTGCGCAGCCGGCCGTCGGTCTCGTACACCCACTGCTGGCCGGCCTGCGCGGAGCACTCCGCGAGCCCGGTCTCGGCGCCCTTGAGGGCCGTGCCGCCGACGATGCCGACACAGAGCCCGGAGGCGAGGTTGCGCAGCCGCCCGGTCAGCGTGCCCTGCGCGGCCTCCTCGGCCCCGGCCCACGAGGGCCCGGTCGTCGGGGTCGGGCCCTTGGAGCCGGCGGGCTCGGAGCCGCGGCCGGTGGAGCCGGTGCCGTCCTTGGGGCCCAGGGCGGACCACAGCACCACGGGGACCACGACCAGCGCGCCCACGGCCGCCCCGGCGACGGTGAGATGGCGTCGGCGCACGGCACGGCGGGCGGCCTTGCGGGCCCGACGGCTGCACCCGGGCCGCGAGACCGCCGGGGAGGAATCGGGTGCGGACCCTGCGGGCGCCTCGGGTGCGGGTCCGGCAGGTGTCTCGGGTGCCGGTCCGGCGCCGAAGTCCTCGCCGAGGACGGTCGCCGCCTGAGCCACCGGCGCGCTCTCGTCGTCCGCGCTGCGCGCCCGGGACTCGACGTACTCCCGTGCTCCCCATCCGAGGACCGCCTCCGCCAGCGCCGGGCCGAGTCCGTGGGGGAAGCAGGCCAGCTGGCCGGCGGTGTCCCGGCAGTGCCTGCACCCGTCCAGGTGGGCACGGAGATCGGGGTCGACGTCGACACCGCCGCGACGGTAGGTGACGTCGAGCAGCCGGAGGTAGCGGCGGCAGTCCTGGTCGGGGGCGAGTTCGCGGTGGAGCTGGAGGCACTCCTCGCGCAACCGCTCGCGGGCGCGGCCGAGTTCGACGCGGGCGCCTTCCACGTCCAGGCCCAGCAGCCCCGCGGGTGTCTCCAGGGGCTCGGCCTCGACCTCGGTGTGCCACAGCAGGCAACGGGCCGACTGGGGCAGCCGCTGGAAGGCGCCGGACAGCAGACGGCGGTGGGCCGGCGGCAGCAGCCGGGCGGCGACGCGCTCGCCGCCGGGGGCATCGGAGCGCAGCTCGGGGTGGAGCAGTTCGCGCCGCTGGTCGGTGTCCCACTCCCCCGCCACCTGACGCACGGTGACCAGGAGATGAGGGCGCCAGGCGGAGGTCGGACCGGTCTGCCGCAGGGTCTGTCCGAAGAGCCGGGTGAACGCCGCGGTGGTGAGCATGCCGGCGGCGCGGGCCGTACTCGTGCACAGCCGCGCGTAGGCGAAGCCCGCCGCCCAGTGCCGGTCGAGGAGTTCACCCACGGGCTGGAGCGCGGGTGACGCGCCCGTCCACTTCTTGAGTTCGGCGCTCAGTTGCGCGTCGGTCAATTCGAGGAGGCGGGCGTTTCCTGGGGAATTCGGCAAGCCTGCGTCGTGCACGCGGCATTCCTCCGGAGGGCATGCGGCATCATGCGAGGTGAGGGGGCGGGGTTCACCTTTGCACAGGTCAGCGACAGGGAACAAGAGTTCCCGCGGTTTTGTGCATTGCGCGCGCTCCGCGGCAATCGAATACGCGTCAATAAAGGCGTTGAACACTCTGTTGCAGTGAAAAAGGAACGGCCCGTGCGGAACCGGAACCGGCGTCCCGCACGGACCGCACGGTGTCAGTGACCGACGATGTCCCGGGCCGTGTACGGCTGTTCCAGTTCCTCGATCTCCTTGTCGCTCAGCCTGAGTTCGACCGCGGCGACCGCGTCCTCGATGTGCCCGGGCCTGGCCGCGCCGATGATCGGGGCCGCCACCGTCTCCCGGTGCAGGAGCCAGGCGAGGGCCACCTGGGCCCGGGGGACGCCCCGGTCGTTCGCCACCCGGGTGACCGCCTCGACGATCGTGCGGTCGCTCTCCCGGTACAGGCGGCCACCGAAGTCGTCGGCCGCGCTGCGGTCGGTGACGGTGCCCCAGTCGCGGGTGAGGCGGCCGCGGGCCAGCGGGCTCCAGGGCAGGACACCCACGCCCTGGTCCGCGCAGAGCGGCAGCATCTCGCGCTCCTCCTCGCGGTAGAGGAGGTTGTAGTGGTTCTGCATGGAGATGAACCTGGTCCAGCCGTTGAGCTGCGCCGTGTACTGCATCTTGGAGAACTGCCAGGCGTACATCGAACTCGCGCCGATGTAGCGGACCTTGCCGGCCTTCACCAGGTCGTGCAGCGCCTCCATGGTCTCCTCGACCGGGGTGTGCGGGTCGAAGCGGTGGATCTGGTACAGGTCGACGTAGTCGGTGCCCAGGCGGCTGAGGCTGTGGTCGATCTCCGTCATGATCACCTTGCGGGACAGGCCCGCGCCGTTGGCGCCGGGCCGCATCCGGCCGTTCACCTTGGTGGCCAGCACATACTCGTCGCGCCGGGCGAAGTCGGCGAGCGCCCGGCCCACGATCTCCTCGCTGGTGCCGTCGGAGTAGACGTTCGCGGTGTCGAAGAAGTTGATGCCCGCCTCGAGCGCCTGCCGGATCAGCGGGCGGGACGCCTCCTCGTCGAGTGTCCACTCGTGCACGCCTCGGTCGGGCAGCCCGTAGGTCATGCAGCCCAGACAGATCCGCGACACGTCCAGGCCCGTCGAACCGAGCTTCACGTACTGCATCGTTGCTGCTCCTGCTTTCGGGGTCGGTATCAGGGGGAGCGTACGACGCGGACGGGCCGCGCATTGCTGCCCGCAGGTGACCGTGCGGCGTGGGAGCGGCTCGCGGGCCGGATCGCTCCCGCATTCTCGGCGCAGAGGACCGGCCACCGGCCGGTCACGGCCCTGCGGGAGGAATGCGGTGCGTCTTGACAGGCTGAGGACTCTGCTCGGAGCGGCCCTGGTGCTGCCGCTGGGGCTCGTGGCACCCGCGTGGGGCCTGCCGGACCCGCCCCCGGCGCCGGCCGTCACGGGCCCGGCCACGCTGTGCGCGCCCGCCGGGATGCTGCACGGCCCGGAGGGGCAGCGGGCCTCGGTGTCCCTGTGCCTGGGCAGCGGTACGCCGATGATGTCGGTCTCGGCGCCCGCGACCTGCCGGCGGGCCGGTTCGTCCGCGCGGTCGGCCTGTCTGACCTCGGGCTCCTGGACCGCCCGGCGGAAGGGCGCGACCGTCGCCTCCGGGACGCTGCCCGGGTCGCGGGAGTACCCCGGTCCCGGCACCTACGACATGGAGGCCGAGGTCCGGGTCCGTTCCGATCCCGCCGGTGTGGATCTGACCGGCACGGTCCGGGCCACCCTCACGCTCAGCGCGCCCAAGGCGGCGCCCACGCACCGCGTCGAGGTGGACCGGTCGACGCTGCGGCGCGGTGCGGCGACGACGCTGACGTACACCGTGCACCGGGACAGTGAACGGGGCGACGGCAGCGCGCGGTTCGGGCTGATCGGTGAGGAGGCCTCGGGGGTGGTCCTCACCACGAACGACGCCCGCTGCGTCAACCCGCTGGTCGGCCGGCACCCCTCGACGAGCCGCAACCGGTACGCCCTCGACTGCGCGCTGACCGACCTGCAGCCGGGCCACCCGGCCACCGTGGTCGTCCGGGTCGCCCTGCGGGACACCTGCTCCACGGTCGTCTCCAAGCTCGGCTACTGGATGCCGCAGGGGCAGGCCCTCTACACCGGCGGCATGCTGGCGGGGCCGACGGTCGACTGCGTCTGACCGTCCGGCGTCATACCGGGTCCGCGGCCAACTCCTCGACGCGGGCGAGGAGTTCGGCGCGGCCGATGGCGTCGGCGCGGGTGGCGGGCACGGTGCAGGCGTACGCCCCGGCGACGGCTCCGTACCGGGCGCACCGGACGGGGTCCTCGCCGTTCAGCCAGCCGAGCAGGAAGCCGGCGGCGAAGGCGTCGCCCGCGCCGTTGGAGTCGACGACCGGGGCAGGCGGGGGCACGGCGGGGATGTGGGTGAGGGTGCCGGCGCTCAGCAGGTGGGCGCCGTCGGCTCCGGCGGTGGCGACGACGACCCTGGCCCGGCCGCGGGCGGCGATGTCCCGCATCGCGCGCTCATGGTCCGGCAGGGCGGTGGTCGACAGGAAGACGACGTCGGCGGCGAGGGCGAAGGGCTCGTGATAGGGGTTGGCGCCGTCCCAGTTGTGCAGGTCGGTGGAGAGGGTCAGGCCCGACTCCCGCAGCAGGGACAGGGCGTGGGCGCACGGGTGGGTGATGACGACGTGCGCGTGACGGGCGGCGGCCGCCAAGGAGCGCACGGTCTCCGCCGGGAAGCGGTCGGCGTCCCGGGAGCGGGTGTCGTCGTACAGGGACAGCCGGCGGCCGTCGGGGTCGACCAGGTTGACCGCGCGCTTGGTGCCCGCGGGCTGCGGTACGGCGGTCAGCGGGATGCCGTGGTCGCGGTGGAGGGCACGGACCAGGTCACCCTCCGGGTCCTCGCCGAGCATGTCGAGGTGGTGGGTGCGCAGGCCCAGGGCGGTCAGGCCGAGCGCGACGAAGTCCCCGCTCTGTCCCGCGCGGCTGGTGATGCCGGGCCGGATCATGTAGCTGTCGGCGTAGGGCAGGGGCAGTTCGGGGACGTGGACGATCGTGTCCACGCCCGCGCCGCCCAGGACCAGGACGTCGGTCTCGGTGCTCATGGCGTTGCGTCGTTCCTCTCGGCTCGGAGAGGCGAGTCAAACAGCCCGGCACCCGGGACTGCAATAACTTGCTGCAAATTTCGGCAACTTGCTTGCCGTGCTACACCTGGTCCAGCAGGTCCAGGGCGCGCTCCCACCCGAACTCCGGCCGGCTGCCGTCCGGTCGGGGGTCGCCGGTGTACGGCTCGCCGAAGCGGACGCCCATCCCGCGCAGCCGGTCCAGGCTCTCCTGGTACGCGGGATGGGCGGCGAGCGCGTCGGCCACACAGGGCAGGGCGGCGACCGGGACGCCCAGGCCGGGGGCCTCGCACAGGGTGGCCACGGCGAGCGTGTCGGCCAGGCCCCGCGCCCACTTGTTGACGGTGTTGAAGGTGGCGGGCGCGACCACGATCGCGTCCGGTGGCGGGAAGGGGCGCGGATCGCCGGGAGTGCGCCAGGCGGAGCGGATCGGGCGGCCGGTGAGCGTCTCCACGGCGGCCGTGTCGAAGAAGCCGTTCATGGCCACGGGCGTCGCGATGACCCCGACCTCCCAGTCCCGCTGCCGTGCGGCGAGGACGAGTTCACCGACGCCGGCGGCGATTCCGGCGGCACAGACGACGACGTAGAGGAAGGGTGTCCCGGCCTGTTCGGTCATCCCGGAACCCTACTGAACGGGCAGCGGCTCCTCGCGGCGCGGGCCGGGGATCCGGCGCTCGTGCTCCTCGATGCGCAGGTCGTTGATGCTGGCCTCCCGCCGGGTCATCAGACCGTGCGCGTCGAACTCCCAGAGCTCGTTGCCGTACGACCGCCACCACTGGCCGTCGGCGTCCTGGCACTCGTACTGGAAGCGGACCGCGATGCGGTTGCCGTCGAAGGCCCACAGGTCCTTGCGCAGGGCGTACGCGTGTTCCCGGGCCCACTTCGCGGTGAGGAACTCGACGATCTGCGCCCGGCCGGTGAGGAAGGTGTCGCGGTTGCGCCAGACGGAGTCCTCGGAGTAGGCGAGCGCCACCTGGTGCGGGTCGCGGGTGTTCCAGGCGTCCTCGGCGGCGCGCACCTTCCGCGCGGCGCTCTCGCGGGTGAACGGGGGCAGGGGCGGGCGGTCGGGCACGGGGCCTCCTGACTACGGGAGAACGAGCGTTCTCCGCTACGCTCGGCACGGTAGGAGAACGCACGTTCTCGCGTCAAGGAGCCGTCGGACGGGGAGTGGCCGGACATGGACAGCACGACCGCCCGGGAGCGGGCCCTGGACGCCGCGGAGGAGCTGTTCTACCGCCGGGGCATCCAGTCGGTCGGCATGGACGAGCTGCGCGGCGCCTCGGGCGTCTCCCTCAAGCGGCTCTACCAGCTCTTCCCCGCCAAGGAGCAGCTGGTCGAGGCCTACCTGGAGCGCCGCGACGGACGCTGGCGCGGCCGTCTCGCCGCCTGGGTGGAACGCGAGCCGGATCCCGCCCGGCGGGTCCTCGCCGTCTTCGACTGGCTGGCACGGTGGTTCGCCGAGGACGGCTTCCGCGGCTGCGCCTGGATCAACGCCTACGGCGAACTCGGCGCCGGCTCGCACCGGGTGGCGGAGCAGGTCCGGGCGCACAAGCGGGCGTTCCGCGACTACCTGGGCGCCCTCGTGGCCGACGCGGGCCTGCCGGACGAGCTGACGGGGCCGCTGTTCCTGCTGGCCGAGGGCGCCATGGTGACGGCGGGCATCACGGGCGGCGCACAGCCCGCGGCCGAGGCCCGCGAGGCGGCGTGGCGGCTGCTGGAGTCCCGCTGAGGTCAGGCGGCGGCGAGCGCCGTCACCGCATCACGGGCCCGGGCCAGGGAGTCCTGCACGAGGGGTGCGAACGGGGCCAGGTGCGGCAGCAGCCCGGCCAGGGTCAGCTCGGCGGCGACGAGGTGGAGGTTCTCCGGTCGTACGCCGAGATGGCCGAAGTAGGCCCGCAGGTACGGCGTCTGGAAGTCGTCGTGCTCGCGCGGGGTGCCCGGGCCGTAGCCCCCGCCGCGGGCCATGACCACCACCACCCGCAGCTCCCGCAGCAGGCTCTCGCCGGTGTCGGGCTCGGTGAAGGCGCCGGGGAAGGTGACGCGGTCGATCCACGCCTTCAGCGAGGCGGGCACCGAGAAGTTGTACATCGGCACGCCGAGCAGCAGGGTGTCCGCGGCGCGCACCTCCTCGATCAGGGGGCGGGTCAGCGCCCACGCGTGTTCCTCGGCGGGGTTCTCGACGAGCGCGGGAACCTTCTCCGGCGCGACCAATCCCGCCAGTTCCACGCGTCGGCCGAGGGTGGCCTGGGCCGCGGTGAGCGGGGGCACCGGGTCGGCGCACAGGTCGCGGTGACGGTGGTGCCCGGTGCGGTGGGCAGTGCGCCAGGTCGTCGCGAACAGTGCGGTCAGCCGCCTGGTCACCGAGTCGTCGGCGGTGTCGGCACTGGAGTCGATGTGCAGCAGGTTCATGTCGGTCACCTCTGTGGGCTGGGATGCGTCACAGGGGTGACGGCACACGACGAGGAAAGGTGACCCATGGCCGGGGACGAGACGCTGGCGCGGCGCTTCGAGGCGGAGCGCGGGCGGCTGCGGGCCATCGCGCACCGGATGCTCGGCTCGCCCGACGAGGCGGACGACGCCGTGCAGGAGGCCTGGCTGCGGCTGTTCCGCACCGGCGGCGACGGCATCGACAATCTCCCGGCCTGGCTGACCACGGTCGTCTCCCGGATCTGCCTCGACATGCTGCGGGCGCCCTCGGCCCGGCGGGAGGAGCCGTACGGGCAGCAGCCGCCGGAGCGGAACCGCGCCGCGGACGGCCCCGAGGACACGGCGCTGCTCGGCGACTCGGTGGGGCTCGCCCTGCTGGTGGTCCTGGACCGGCTGGGCCCGGCCGAGCGGGTCGCCTTCGTGCTGCACGACCTCTTCGGCGTGCCCTTCGACCGGATCGCCCCCGTCGTCGGCCGGTCCAGACCCGCCGCGAAGAAGCTGGCCAGCCGGGCCCGGCACAAGGTGCGCGGCACACCGGCGGTGTCCGGCGCCGAACTCGACCGGCACCGACGGGTCGTCGAGGCGTTCCTGGCCGCCGCACGGGGCGGGGACATGGATGCGCTGCTCGATGTGCTGGCCCCCGACGTGGTGCGTCGCGCCGACCCCGCGGCCCTGCCGCCCGGGGCGGCACCCGAGCTGCGCGGCGCCCGGGCCGTGGCGGAGGGGACCGTACTGCTGCGGGAGCGCTCCCGGTACGCGGCGGTGGCCCTCGTCGACGGGCGGGCCGGGATCGTCGTCGCCCCGCAGGGACGGCTGCTGCTGGCCCTGCGGGTCACCGTCGAGGACGAGCGGATCGGCTCCTACGAGGTGATCGCCGGCCCGGACCGGCTCAGCCGGGTGGAGGTGGGTGTGCTCGGTCCGCCGCGGCTCAGCCGGACACGGTGATCGCGCCGACCGGGCAGGCGCGGGCCGCCTCGCGGAGCATCGGGTCGCGGAGCACCGGGTCGCCCGAGCCGGTCTCGTGGCCGGGGAGCAGGAGGCTGAAGCCGTCGTCGTCCTGGGTGAAGACGCCGGGCGCGGCCAGGGCGCACTGGCCGGCGCCGATGCAGACGTCCTTGTCGATGTCGATGTGCATGCCCGTCAGCCTTGTACAGGTCGGGGGTTCCGGCATCTCCAGGGCGGCTATCGGGCGGCTGACGGGTGGTTGACGGGCCTCGCGGGAGATTTTTCCTCCGGGGCGCATGAACCCCCGTCCGCCGGGCACCCGAGCGTCAGGCCCCGCCGCGCTCCCCCGTCGCGGCGGGGCTTTGCCGTGCCTCCTGGGCGGCCCGGTCGGTGATGTCCAGGAAGATCTGCTCCGCCTCCGGCACGGCCTCGCCGACGGCCCGCTTGATCCGTACGGCGACCTGTTCCACTTCTTCGCTGTCCAGGCCCGGCACCAGGTCGACCCGCGCGGCGACCAGCGCGCTCTCCAGACCCGTCTTCATGGTGAACAGCGCCTCCACGCTGTCGATCTCGGGCTGTTCGCACAGCAGCGCCCGGATCCGCTCGGCCGCCTCGGGGTCGGCCGCCTCGCCGATCAGCTGGTCGCGTGCCTCGCGGCCCAGCCGGTAGGCGACGTAGACCAGCAGGGCGCCGATGGCGAGGGAGGCGGCCGCCTCGTAGACGACCTGGCCGGTGACCATGTGCAGGGCCATGCCCGTCAGGGCGAGGGTCACGCCGAGCACCGCGGTGCCGTCCTCGGCGACGACCGTGCGCAGCGCCGGGTCGCGCAGCCCGCCGTCGAGGCCGCCCTGCCGGTGCGCCTGGTACAGCGCCCGGGCCAGCGAGGCACCCTCGGCGAGCAGGGCGAGGGCCAGCACGATCAGGCCGGCCACATAGCCCTCCAGCTTCTCCTCGGTGCCGCTCCGGAGGGCCTCGACGCCCTGGTAGAAGGAGAAGCAGCCGCCCATGACGAAGATCCCGACGGCGGCGAGCAGCGACCAGAAGAAGCGTTCCTTGCCGTAGCCGAAGGGGTGCCGGCGGTCCGCGGGACGGCGGCTGCGGCGCAGCGCGGCCAGGAGGAAGACCTCGTTCACGCTGTCGGCCACCGAGTGCGCCGCCTCCGACAGCAGCGCCGGTGACTGCGCGGCCAGCCCGCCCAGCGCCTTGGCCACCGCGATGACGAGATTGGCCGCGAGCGCCACCAGCACCGTGACCCGCGTCCTGTGGTCCGCATCCGTAGTCCTGCGGTCCGCTTCTGTAGTCGTGCCACTCATGCTTCGGCGGATGCCCGGGACCGGGCCGGTCACACGGTGCCGTCCGGTGAAATCGGGGGACCCGGTGGAGGACTTGGTGGAGGTCCGACAGGAGAGGAGGGGCGCGATGCCCGACGACGGCAACGCCGCCTACGGCCACAAGTCGTTCACCCGGTCCGCGAGCCATTTCGCCGACCGGGTCACCGCCGACGGCCGGGACGGCTGGCCGGTGGAGGCGGGCCGCTACCGACTGGTCGTCAGCCGTGCCTGCCCGTGGGCTGGCCGGGCGGTGATCTCCCGGCGCCTGCTGGGCCTGGAGGACGTCCTGTCGATGGCCGTCACCGACCCGATCCAGGACGACCGCAGCTGGCGCTTCACCCTCGACCCGGACGACCGCGATCCCGTCCTCGGCATCCGCTTCCTCGCGGAGGCCTACGACGCGCGCGAGAAGGACGCTCCCGGCGGGGTGAGCGTGCCCGCGCTCGTGGACGTGCCGAGCGGGCAGCTGGTCACCAACGACTACCAGCGCATCACCCTGGACCTCGCCACCGAGTGGACGGCCCTGCACCGGGACGGGGCGCCGGACCTGTACCCGCGCGAGGCGCGGGACGAGATCGACACGGTCATGGCGGAGATCTACCGGGACGTCAACAACGGCGTGTACGCGGCCGGGTTCGCCACGGACCAGAAGGAGTACGAGGCGGCCTGCGCGGGGGTGTTCCGGCGGCTGGAGCTGTTGTCCCGGCGGCTGGAGGGGCAGCGGTACCTGGTCGGCGACACGATCACCGAGGCGGACATCCGGCTGTTCACCACGCTGGTGCGTTTCGACGCGGTCTATCACGGTCACTTCAAGTGCAACCTGTGGAAGCTGGCGGAGAACCCGGTGCTGTGGGCGTACGCCCGCGATCTCTACCAGACGCCCGGGTTCGGTGACACCGTCGACTTCGATCACATCAAACGGCACTACCACCAGGTGCACACCGGCATCAATCCGACCGGCATCGTGCCGCTCGGCCCGGACCTGTCCGGCTGGCACGCCCCGCACGGCCGGGAGAGGCTGGGCGGCCGGCCCTTCGGCACCGGCACCCCGCCCGGGCCGGTGCCCGCGGCCGAGCAGGTTCCGGACCTGACCCTTTAGGAGACACACGTGGCCAAGAAGAAGGCACAGAAGCTGAATCTTCCGCTCGCCTACAAGCCCTTCGGATTCGCGATCGGCTGGGCGGGCGGCGCGCTCGCGGGCCTCGCCTTCCAGAAGACGTGGAAGGCGATCCGGGACGAGGACGACGCCCCCGACGCCCTGGACCGGGAGCGCGGCTGGGGCGAGATCCTGCTCGCCTCCGCGCTTCAGGGCGCCATCTTCGCGGTGGTGCGCAGCGCCCTGAACCGCACGGGCGCCAAGGCCGTCGAACGGACCACTGGAGTGTGGCCGTCCGACGTCAACAAGGACGGCAACAACCCCTAGCCCTGTTTCGGCGCCGTCGGCGTCACCAGGCGCAGGGTGAAGGAGTGGCCGGCGGGGTCGGCGTATCCGCGTTCCTCGAAGGGGCCCGAGGCGTCCTTGGTCTCCAGCGGACGGCCGCCCAGGCCGATCACCCTGCGCTCGGCCTCGTCCAGGTCCTCCACCACGAAGTCCAGATGCGTCTGGAGGGAGTTCTCCGGGCGGGGCCAGCTCGGCGGCGTCGCGTTCACGTCGCGTCGGAAGGCCAGCCGGGTACCCTCGGCGCCCCTGATCTCCACCCGGTTGGCGTTCGCCTCGGTCTGCTCGGCCTCCAGCAGCTCCTTGTAGAACACCGCGAGCTTCTCGGGCTCGGCGCAGTCGAGCACCAAGACCCCCGCTTTCACCAGCGTCATGTCTCCTCCGTACGGTCGCGGGCGCGGAGCCGAACTGCCCCGCCGCCCTTACCCGTTCGGATATCCCCGCCCGCGGAAATCAGTCCGCGACCAGCCACACCCCGTCGCGCATCAGCTCCCGCCCGGCGAGCTCGTTCGCCTCGCGCCAGGCCTGCACGCGCTGCGGCCGCACCCGGAAGTACAGGTACTCCGCGGTGAGTTCGCGCGGGTCGAAGCCGGTCCGGGCGGCGAACCGGTCCCCCTCACCCGCCCGGAGTCCGTCGGCCGTGAGCGCGTCGACAGTGCCGTCGATCATCACCACGTCCCGGGTCGGCCCGAGGCCGATCCGCACGGTGCCGGTGGCCTTGAGGTTCCGGCCGGTGGGGCTGGCGGCGGGCGTCGCGAGGAGCAGCGTCTCGCCGTCCCAGAGGAAGGACAGGGGCACGAGGTACGGCGCTCCTCCGCCGGTGCCGGCGGTGGCGACCCACAGATCCTCGTCGTGCTCCAGGCGGCGCAGGGTGTCGAGCTTGCGCTGCTTCGCGGGACGTGCGGGCGGCGGGGTCATCGGGGACAGCCTCCTGGCGGGACGTCGGTCGGTGCGGACCAGTGTGACAGCGGGTGATCACGTACGTCCCCGGGTTTCCGCGAGCCGGGCCGCCGCCGCGCCGAGCAGCAGGTCCAGCGCGGCCGGATAGGAGCTGCGGCGCATGTCGGCGACGAGATGGCGGGCGGTCGCGGCGATGTGCGGGTGGGTGTCGGCGGGCAGCCGGGCGTACGTGGCCTCCCAGACGGCGCTCTCGGCGTCCCGGGCGGCCTTCGGCAGGGCGGTGCTCGCCGAGTCCAGGGCGCCGAAGGCGAGGGCCTGGTCGACGAAGGCGTGGTAGACGCGCACCGCGTCGGGGTCGGGGAAGCCGGCTCCGCGCAGCACGCCGAGGATCGTCTCCACGGCCCGGATCTCGTGCACCCGCCCGGTCACCCGGTAGGCGCTGAGCACCGCGGCCCGGGGGTGGGCGAGCGCCCCCGCGTGCATGCGCAGGCCCAGGTCGCGCAGGTCGGCGCGCCAGTCGCCGGTCGGCCGCCAGGTCCGCAGGGTGCGGCCGATCAACTCGTCGGCGATGGCGAGCATCAGGTCGTCGGTGTGCCGGAAGTAGCGGTACAGGGAGCTGGGGTCGGCGCCCAGGGCACGGCCGAGCCGGCGTACGGACAGCGCGTCGGCGCCGTGCTCCTCGATCAGCCGGAGCGCGGTGGCGACGATCAGCTCCTCGGACAGCACGACGCCCTGTTTGGTGGGGCGCCGACGCCGACGGCCGCCGGCCGGGACGACGCGGTCGCTCATGGGTGCCTCCTGGGGACCGGGGGGCCGGATGCCCTGTGGCCTGGTGGGCGCACCTTATGACAACACTGTTGACTTGTGCAGCGGGCGGCCAGTTTCATGTGCGGTCACCGGGCCTGAGGCGGCGCTGTCACCCTCCTAGTTGCAAGGAACCCCGTATGCACGCAGATCTGCTCTTCACCGGCGGCCCTGTCCTCACCCCCGAGGGCCGCACCGCCACCGCCGTGGCCGTCACCGGCGACCGCGTCACCGCCGTAGGAGGGGACGAGGTCCTGGAACTCGCCGGGCCGCGCACCGAGGTGGTGGAGCTGGCCGGACGGCTGCTGCTGCCCGGCTTCCAGGACGCGCACGTCCATCCGGTGCCGGCCGGGCTCGAACTGACTCAGTGCGATCTGACCCGGGCGAAGACCGCGGCCGAGTCGGTCGCCGCCGTGCGCGCGTACGCCGAGGCGCACCCCGAGCGGGAGTGGATCACCGGGGGCGGCTGGTCCATGGAGGCGTTCGAGGGCGGTACGCCGGCCAAGGAGCTGCTGGACGCGGTGGTGCCCGACCGGCCGGTGTATCTGCCCAACCGCGACCACCACGGCGCGTGGGTCAACAGCCGCGCCCTGGAACTGGCCGGGGTCACCCGTGACACGCCCGACCCGGCCGACGGGCGGATCGAGCGGGACGCCTCCGGCGAGCCGAGCGGGACCTTGCAGGAGGGGGCGATGCATCTGGTCGGCCGGCTCACCCCGCCCGCCACGCCCGGGGACCGGCTCGCCGCGCTGCTGCACGCCCAGCGCCATCTGCACTCCCTCGGCATCACCGCCTGGCAGGACGCGCTCGTCGGGGACTTCCCCGGCATGGACGACCCGGCCGGGGCGTATCTGGCGGCCGCCCGCGACGGCTCACTGACCGCGCGCGTCGTCGGTGCCCTGTGGTGGGACCGCGGACGCGGCGCCGAGCAGATCCCCGAACTCGTCGAGCGCCGACGGGCCTTGAGCGACGGCCGATTCCGGGCCGGCACCGTGAAGCTGATGTTGGACGGGGTCGCCGAGAACGGCACCGCGGCCCTGCTCGACCCCTACCTGGACCGGTGCGGCTGCGCCACCGCCAACCGGGGCACCAGCTTCATCGACCCCGGCCGACTCCCGGCGTACGTGACCGAGTTGGACGCGCTCGACTTCCAGTGCCATTTCCACGCGCTGGGCGACCGGGCGGTACGCGACGCCCTGGACGCGATCGAGGCGGCCCGCGGGGCGAACGGGCCGAGCGACACACGGCCGCACCTGGCCCATCTCCAGGTCGTGCACCCCGATGACGTACCGCGGTTCGCGGCGCTCGGGGCCACGGCGAACATCCAGCCGCTGTGGGCGGCGCACGAACCGCAGATGGACGAGCTGACCATTCCCTTCCTCGGGCCCGAACGGGCCGGATGGCAGTACCCGTTCGGCGCGCTGCTGCGCTCCGGTGCCCGGCTCGCGGCGGGCAGCGACTGGCCGGTCAGCAGCCCCGACCCGCTGGAGGGCATCCATGTGGCGGTGAACCGGGTGGCGCCCGGCGGCACCGGGCCGGTGTTCCTGCCCGCCGAACGCATCGCGCTCGCCGAGGCGTTGGCCGCCTACACGGCCGGATCGGCGTACGTGAACCATCTCGACGACACCGGTGCGGTGCGGCCGGGGGCGCTGGCGGATCTCGTGGTCCTGGACCGCGACCCGTTCGCCGGGCCGCCGGAGGAGATCGCGCAGGCCCGGGTGGCACGGACCTATGTGGGGGGCGCGCGGGTCTACGCAGCTCAAGGGGAGTAAGCAGGAACCGGCTCGAGTGCAGCACCCTGCCGCCCTCGCGGCAGCCGGTGCGAGGCACATTCGGCTGCTCGGTCTCGAAGCACGCCGCACCGGGAACGTTCAGGCGCGGCGCGATTCCTGGAACGTGCGCCGGTACGCCTGGGGTGAGACGCCGATCGCCGCGTGCAGATGCTGGCGCAGGGAGGCGCCCGTGGCGAAGCCGACCTCGCCGGCGATGTGGTCCACCGGCAGGTCGCTGGCCTCCAGCAGATGACGGGCCCGGACGATCCGCTGCTGGATCAGCCAGCGGCCGGGGCTGAGACCCACTTCGTCGCTGAAGCGACGGGCGAAGGTGCGCCGGCTCATCCGGGCGTGGGCGGCGAGGTCGGCCAGCGTCAGCGGCTCGCCGAGCCGCTCCAGGGCCCAGGCCCGGGTGGCCGCGGTGCCGGCGGCGCCCTGGTCGGGGACCGGCTGCTCGATGTACTGGGCCTGGCCGCCGTCCCGGAAGGGCGGCACGACACAGCGGCGGGCGACACGGTTGGCCAGCTCGCTGCCGTGGTCCTTGCGGACCAGATGCAGACAGATGTCGACACCGGAGGCGGCACCGGCCGAGGTGAGCATGCGGCCGTCGTCGACGAACAGCACATCGGGGTCGACGTCGACCCGCGGGAATCTGCGGCGGAACCAGTCGGTCACCTGCCAGTGGGTGGTGGCCCTGCGGCCGTCGAGCAGTCCGGCCGCGGCGAGCACGAAGGCGCCGGTGCAGATGGAGACCACGCGCGCCTCGGGGCGGATCAGCGCCAGGGCGACGCCGATCTCGTCCGGGAGCTCGTCGGGGATGTGCGCCGGTTCGATCGCGGTGATCACCACGGTGTCGGCGGTGGCCAGGATCTCCGGACCGTGGGCGACGCCGATGGTGAAGTCGGCGCTGGTGCGCACCGGCTGTCCGTCGACGCTGCACGTCAGCACCTCGTACCGGCCCTCCGCGGCGCCCAGGATCCGGGCCGGGATGCCCAGCTCGAAGGGGTAGGCACCCTCCAGCGCCAGGACGACGACCCGCTCCACTCCCCGCTCCGCATGTTCTCGCTGCATGGCACGATCCTATCGAACGGTGGCAATCTTGCCATTGTCCGGATGGGCGGCACCCGCCAGGCTGGATGACCATGAACACTGTGAACACCATGCGCGCCATCGGTCAGGACGTCCTCGGCGGTCCCGAGGTCCTCAAGGAAGTCGAGCTGCAGCGGCCGTCGCCACGCCCCAACGAGATCCTGGTCCGGATGCGGGCGGCCGGGATCAACCCCACCGACTGGAAGCACCGCGCCCACGGCGGCTTCCTGGGCCGGCCGCCCTTCGTCCTCGGCTGGGACGTCTCCGGAGTGGTCGAGGAGGTCGGCATCGGCGTCGCCCGCTTCCAGCCCGGCGACGAGGTCTTCGGCATGCTGCCGTACCCCTTCGGCCATGGCTCGCACGCCGAGTTCGTGACCGGTCCGGCCCGCGCCTTCGCCCTGAAGCCCGCCGTGATCGACCACGTCCAGGCGGGCGCGCTGCCGCTGGTCTCGCTGACCGCGTGGCAGGCGCTGGCCGAGACGGCCGACCTGCAGGCCGGGCAGCGGGTGCTGATCCACGCGGCGGCCGGCGGGGTGGGGCACGTGGCCGTGCAGATCGCCAAGGCGCGCGGCGCCTACGTCATCGGCACGGCGAGCGAGGGCAAGCACGACTTCCTGCGCGAGCTCGGCGCGGACGAGCTGATCGACTACCGGTCGACGGACTTCGCCGAGGCCGTGCGGGACGTCGATGTCGTCCTGGACACCATCGGTGACGACTACAGCCTGCGCTCGCTGCGGGTGCTGCGCCCCGGCGGGCTGCTGGTGTCGATCCTGCCGGTCGGCTCGGACGAGCTGTACCAGGAGGCCGAGCGGCTGGGCGTGCGTGCCCTGCGGATGCTCGTCGACGCCTCGCACTCCGGGATGAGGGCCGTCGCGGACCTGGTCGAGCGGGGCGCCCTGCGGGCCACGATCGCCGGTACCTTCCCGCTGGCCGACGCCGCCGAGGCGCACCGGCTCGGCGACACGGGCCGGACCACCGGAAAGCTGGTCCTGCTCGGCGAGTGACCGGGCCCGGACCAGCGGCGCCGGCTCGACCGGCGCCGCCCGCGCGCTCGTCTCCCGCACCGCCTGATCGAGGTCCGCGAACGGACGGCCGCCGATCGGGCGGTGCGGTTCGAGTCGTCGACCGCGCCACCCGGCGCACTCCGGCGCTCGATTCAAAGACATATGTCAATCGAACATGCTCAAATGCACGCCATCGAGGGTAACTTGCAGTGCGGGAACGCTTTCGTTCCACCCACAACCCCGCCGCCCTGGCCGCAAGTTGGAGGCGATGTCGTCGTGCAGCAGGAGCCTGCGCCGCTCACCCGCCACTTGCGCGTCCGCCAGGACCGGGGGCACACGGTCCTGGAGTTCCACGGCGAGATCGACATCGCCGCGGCGGTCGAACTCCTTCCCTGGCTCGACCGGTTGACGGCCGGCCCGCACCCGCGGATCGTGATCGACCTGCGGCCCGCGGAGTTCTTCGACTGCTCAGGGCTGCGGCTGCTGTACCGGGCGCGCGGCCGGGTCCTCGACCACGGCGGCCAGCTCTTCCTGGTCTGCGTCCATCCGCTCACCCTGCGCGTGCTGCGGCTGACCGGGCTCTCCCGGCTGCTGCCTCCGCATCCGACGCTGGACGCGGCCCTGGGCCGGCCCGAGGCCGCGTCCGGCTCGGTGTGACCCGGCGGCTACGTCACGACCCTGGTGACCTGTCCGGCGCCCACGGTCCGCCCGCCCTCGCGGATCGCCGGATACCCGCTGTCCCCTGTCTATTCGCTCCGCGGCGCGTCGAACAGGGCGCTGACGGACTCACCGTTGTGAATGCGCCGTACGGCCTCGGCGAGCTGCGGGGCGACGGTCAGCACCCGCAGCTTGTCGGTGCGCTCCTCGTCCGGGACCGGCACGGTGTTGGTGCACACGATCTCCAGTACGTCGGGCTGCTCACCGATCCGCTTGAGCGCGCCGGACGTGAACAGGCCGTGGGTGCAGGCCACCCGGATGGACCGCGCCCCCAGCTCCCGCAACCGGTCGAGGAGTTCGAGGACCGTGCTGCCCTTGGCGATCTCGTCGTCCAGCACGATGACGTCGCGGCCGGCGACCTCACCGATCACGGAGTTGATGCTGACCCGGTCGTCCGCGAAGCGCTGCTTGGCGCCCGCGGCGACCTGGGCGCCGAGCATCCGGGCGAACGCGGCGGCCTCCTTGGCGTTGCCGAGGTCGGGCGAGACGACGGTCGTGCGGGACAGGTCGTGGTGGCGGAAGTGGGTGGCCAGTTCGCGCAGCGCGTGCAGGTGGTCGACGGGCACCGAGAAGAAGCCGTGCACCTGGGGCGAGTGCAGTGTCATGGCGAGCACGCGGCTCGCCCCGGCCGCGACCATCAGGTCGGCGACCAGGCGCCCGCCGAGCGAGATCCGGGGCGCGTCCTTCTTGTCGGAGCGGGCGTAGGAGTAGTGCGGCATGACGACGGTGATCCGGCCGGCGGACGCGCCGCGGGCCGCGTCGCACATCAGCAGCAGTTCCACGAGGTGTTCCTGGACCGGGGCGACCAGCGGCTGGACGAGAAAGACGTCCCGTTCCCGGCAGTTGGCCTGGAGCTGCACCTCCAGGCAGTCGTTGGCGAACCGGCTGACCCGGGTGGGGCTGAGCGGCACGCCCAGGTGCGCGCAGACCTCCGCCGCCAGGTCGGGGTGGGCGCTACCGCTGAACACCGCGATGTCTCGCACGAACCGCTCCTCGCATGATCACTCCGGCTGGCGCGCCTCATGCTACTGACCGGCTTCACGCCCCTGCGCCCCCGCCTGCCTCCGCCGGGTGTGCCCTTCGGACAAGCCCCGGGTCTCGCACGGCTTTTGGGGGGCATTCGAACGGTAGGAAGGAGGGCCGTCGCCATGTCGACTCCCATCAGACGCCTCCCCAGGCGCATGCCCGGCTGGGCGAAGGCCGTGAGCGCCGTAGTGCTGGTGCTGGCCGTGCTGTTCGCCGGGATCGGGCTGACCGTGCTCCCGGGGCTGAAGGACCTCTTCGGCACCGAGACCCACGACCGATCGGGTCCCGCGCTGCTGCAGTCCATCCAGGACATCAGCCGCTACGACGCCGCCTCGGGCAACTTCCAGGTCGTGGTGGACCTGGAGAAGGACGCCAAGTACCTGCCCGACGCGATCCGCGGCTCGCGCACGCTGTACGTCGGGGCGGGCAGCGTGGACGCCTATGTCGACCTCGGCAAGGTCGGCGACAACGACGTCAAGGTCAACGAGGACCGGACGTCGGCCACGATCCGGCTGCCGCACGCGAAACTCGGCGAGCCCGCGCTCGACCCCGACCGCTCCTACGCCGTCTCCAAGCAGCGCGGGCTGCTCGACCGGTTCGGCGACCTGTTCTCGGACAACCCCAACAGCGAGCAGGCGGTGCAGAAGCTCGCCGCGAAGCACATCGGCGACGCCGCGAAGGAGAGCGAGCTGACCCGGCGCGCCGAGGGCAACACCACGGGCATGCTCAAGGGCCTGCTGCGCTCGCTCGGCTTCAAGGAGGTGAAGGTCGTCTTCGGCACCACGTGACCGGACACCCGAGCCCTGTGCGGAGCGCCGATCAGCCAGGCCAAGCAGTCCACACCGGGGCGGACCTGAAGACGCCTGAGCGGAACCGCCCGGACCGCCGCGGCAAGCCGCCGGTCCGGGCGGGCCCTCCGCGACCGCCGTGAGCAGTCGGCCGTTCAGGACGCGGGCGGCGGCCTCGGGTTCGAGGGGGCTCGGCGGCATCCTCGGGCAGTCAGCGGGTAACCGCCTTGCGACAAAGGGACATGGAAGACCGGAGGACCAACCGCATGGCCCGTGCAGCCTTTCGATCCCGCGCCGAGATGTTCCGGCCGCGCCCGCGCAAGCCCCCGCCGGTGACCGAACCCGAGAAGACACCCCGCTCCGCCCACCCACTCCGCTTCCTCGGCCGGTTGCTTGCGATGCTGTGCGCGTTCACGCTCATGGTGGGCTTCGCGGTGGTGCTCGCCAAGCTGACGCTCGAACCGTCCCCCGCCTCGGAGTCCCTGACGCACACCAACCTGCGTCCGGGCCGGTCGCTCAGGGCCTATCTGGACCAGCCCGAACTGCGCGACGCGGTCAAGCAGATCGGCGGGAACCTGCTCCTGGGCATCCCCTTCGGGGTGCTCGCCCCGGTCGTCGCTCCCAAGACCCGCGGGGTGATCCGGGTGCTGCTGCTCACCGCGACGGTGATGCTCCTGGTCGAGTTCGCCCAGGGAGCCATGATCACCGGCCGCGCGTTCGACATCGACGACGTCATCCTGAACACCACGGGCGCGCTCATCGGCTACCTGCTGCTGGGCCGACGGATGGGCCGGGCGGTGCACGCTCGCTAGTCGGTAACGGTAACTCCTGGTCCGTACCAAGGTATTGACGCCCCGTTACCTCACTCCTTAAATCAAGAGGCGACACTTTCACCCCCCCACCTCGGTTCGGCGCCCTTTCCCCCTGGGGTGCCGACAGAAGGGAGAGTCGTGCCCTCTTCCCGTAGATCCCGTGAATCACGCAGAACCCGCGGCCCACGCGCCTGGCTGCCGGCTGCCCTGTCGGCCGTACTGGTCGCGACCGCCGCGACCGGCCCCGCCCGGGCCGACACCGACGCGGACGCCGGTGTCACCGCGGTGACGTTCTCCGACACCTTCGACGGGCCCGCCGGATCGGCGGTCGACTCCTCGAAGTGGCAGATGGAGACCGGCGACAACGTCAACAACCACGAGCGGCAGTACTACACGGCCGGCAACCGCAACGCCGCCCTCGACGGCCAGGGCAACCTGGTCATCACGGCCCGGCGCGAGAACCCCGCCAACTACCAGTGCTGGTACGGGACCTGCCAGTACACCTCGGCCCGGCTGAACACCGCGGGGAAGTTCACCGCGCAGTACGGGCACATCGAGGCGCGCATCAAGGTGCCGCGCGGGCAGGGCATGTGGCCCGCGTTCTGGATGCTCGGCACCCCGGTGAACTGGCCGGACTCGGGCGAGATCGACATCATGGAGAACGTCGGCTTCGAACCCTCCACGGTCCACGGCACGATCCACGGCCCCGGCTACTCCGGCGCGGGCGGCATCGGCGCGGGATACACCCTGCCGGGCGGGCAGGCCTTCGCCGACGCCTTCCACACCTTCGCCATCGACTGGGCGCCCGACTCGATCACCTGGTCCGTGGACGGCAACGTCTACCAGCGGCGCACCCCGGCCGACCTGGGCGGCCGCGCCTGGGTCTTCAACAAGCCGTTCTTCCTGATCCTGAACCTCGCGGTCGGCGGGTACTGGCCCGGCGACCCGGACGGCTCCACCGTCTTCCCGCAGCAGATGGTCGTCGACCACGTGACCGTGACCACGGCCGACACTCCCACGGGCGGCGCGATCAGGGGCCTGGCCGGCAAGTGCGTCGACGTGGCCGGGGCGAACTCCGCCAACGGCACCCCGGTACAGCTCTACGACTGCAACGGCACCGCCGCCCAGCGGTGGACGGTCGGCGCGGACGGCACGATCCGGGCGCTCGGCAAGTGTCTGGACGTCTCCGGGGCGGGCACCGCCGACGGCACCCCCGTACAGCTGTGGGACTGCAATGGCACTGCCGCCCAGCGGTGGACGGTCACCGCGGCCCGCGACATCGTCAACCCGCAGGCGAACAAATGCCTGGACGTGACCGGCCACAACGCGGCCAACGGCACCCGGCTCCAGATCTGGTCCTGCACCGGCGCCGCCAACCAGAAGTGGACGGTCGGCTGAGAGCCACTGAGGTCGGCTGAACCGCTGAAGGTCGGCTGGGCCGCTAGTGCCGGGTCCAGGTGAACTTGTCGCCGCCCACCCAGCGCACCACGTCCGGGTCGTCCAGGTCATGGACGGTGATGCCGAACGCGGCGGCGGTGGACAGGACGTCGGTGACGGCTTTCGCCTCCCCGACCACAATGCCGTCGATCTCCACGATGCGGAACGGGGGCGTGCCCGGCTGGACCCCGAGCACCATGATCCGTGGATGGGAGATGTACGGGCTCGCGATTTCGGTCATGCAATAGAGCGTAAATCGCATCCGCCGTTCGCGAACCTCGCAGGTCACCCGGTCAGCGCGTCAGGACCGCAGGGCCGCCCGCTCACGGCCGCCGCCAGTCGTCGGCGGTCAGGTGTGAACCGGCCTGCGGTCCCATGCGCAGCATGCCGCCGTCGACGCTCCAGGAGGCACCGGTGACGTAGGACGCGTCCGGTCCGGCGAGGAAGGCGATCACGGCGGCGACCTCCCGGGCGTCGCCGGGCCGCCCGAGCGGCACGCCGGGGCGGCGCTCGGTGTGCGGGTCGGTGTCCTCCTGGCCGGTCATCGGCGTGGCGATCTCGCCGGGCGCGACCGCGTTGACGGTGATGCCGTGCTCGGCCAGCTCCAGGGCCATCACCTGGGTCAGCAGGCCCAGGCCGCCCTTGGCCGCGCAGTACGGTGCCGCGCCGACCCGCGGCTGATGCTCGTGGACGGAGGTGACGTTGACGATCCGGCCGCCGTCGCCCTGCCGGATCATGTGCCGGGCCGCCTTCTGTCCGCACAGGAAGGGCCCGACCAGGTTCACGTCGAGGACCTCGCGGACGTCGTCGAGCTTCAGGTCGAGGAAGAGCGTGCGGGTGCCGATGCCGGCGTTGTTGACCAGGACGTCCAGCCGGCCGAGCCGGTCGCACAGCTCGTCGATCGTGTCGGCCGCCTCGGGCAGCCGGGTGAGGTCCATCTGCGCCACGGCGGCCCGCCGGCCCTGTGCGCGGACCTCTGCGGCGGTCTCCTCGGCGCCCCGCCGGTCGCCGTGCCAGGTGATGCCGATGTCCAGTCCCGCCTGTGCGAGACGGACCGCCGTGGCCCGGCCGATGCCGGAGTCGGCGCCGGTGATGACGGCCACCTTGCCGGTGGACTCGGTGGGGAGGGACATATCGGGCCTCTTCCTCGGGCGGATCTTCGGGCGGACGAAATCTGCGCATCGCAATACCCGGGGCGGGTGGCGCGCAAACGGAGGGCCCGCCGTGCGGCTGCCGCCCCGCTGGGGAACCCTGGAGGCGGAGGTGGCGATGGATCCCGTCGAGGCACTGGAGCGGATCGCCTTCCTGCTGGAGCGATCCTTGGCGCCGACTTATCGGGTACGCGCCTTCCGCACCGCGGCCCGGGTGCTGGCGGCGCTGCCGGAGGCGGAACTGCGCGAGCGGGCCGCCGCCGGGACGCTGGAGGCGCTCGGCGGTGTCGGCCCGAAGACGGCGCAGGTGGCGCGGGAGGCGCTGGCCGGGCAGGTCCCCGGTTATCTGGAGAAGCTGGAGGCCGAGGCGCCGTCCGGGGCGGACCGCACCGGACTGCGGGCGCTGCTGCGCGGGGACTGCCATCTGCACTCCGACTGGTCGGACGGCGGCAGCCCGATCGAGGAGATGGGCCGGACGGCGGCCGACCTGGGGCACGAGTGGGCGGTGCTGACCGACCACTCCCCGCGGCTGACGGTGGCCCGCGGCCTGTCGGCGGACCGGCTGCGCGAGCAACTGGACGTGGTGGCGGCGCTGAACGAGACCTGGGCGCCGTTCCGGCTGCTGACCGGCATCGAGTGCGACATCCTCGACGACGGCTCGCTCGACCAGGAGCCGGAGCTGCTGGACCGGCTGGACGTGGTGGTGGTCTCCGTCCACTCCAAGCTGCGGATGGACGCCCGCTCGATGACCCGCCGGATGGTGGCCGCCGTCCGCAATCCGCATGCCGACGTGCTCGGGCACTGCACCGGGCGGCTGGTCACCGGGCGGGGGCGGCCGGAGTCCCAGTTCGACGCGGACGAGGTGTTCGGCGCCTGCGCGGAGAGCGGCACCGCGGTGGAGATCAACAGCAGGCCCGAGCGGCTCGACCCGCCCCGGCGGCTGCTGCGGCGGGCGGTGGAGGCGGGGGTGCTGTTCTCGATCGACACCGACGCCCACGCGCCCGGCCAGCTGGACTGGCAGGTCCTCGGCTGCGCCCGGGCCGAGGAGTGCGGGGTGCCCGCGGACCGGGTGGTCACCACCTGGCCGCTGGAGGAACTGCTGGCCTGGACCCGGGAGGGGCGCCTGCCGGCACGCTTGGCGGGCTCCTGACGTGGTACTCGACAACTTCCGGGACTCATGGACGACGAAGGGACGGCGCATGGGACGCGCGGCCGTGTTCGACGTCGACGGCACGCTCGTCGACACCAACCACCTGCACGCGGTGACCTGGTGGGAGGCCTTCCGGCAGGCGGGCCACACGGTGCCCATGCACGCCATCCACCGGGCGATCGGACTCGGCTCCGACGACCTGATCGCCCACCTCCTCGGTGACGACCGCGACAAGGAGGCCGACGAGGAGCTGAGTGCCGCGCACAAGGCGCTGTACGGGCAGTACTTCGACCGGCTGCCCGCCCTGGCGGACGCCGGACGGCTGCTGCGGCGGCTGCACCAGGACGGCTGGACGGTGGTGCTGGCCACCTCGGCGGGCGGCGGCGAACTGGGCGCGCTGCGGCGGGCCATCGACGCGGACGACGCCATCGCCGCGACGGCGAGCGCGGACGACGTGGAACAGGGCAAACCCGCGCCCGAGCCGGTGGAGCACGCGCTGGAACTGGCCGGCGTGCCCGCCGAGCGGGCGGTGTTCGTCGGGGACACCGTGTGGGACATGCGCGCGGGCACCCGCGCCGGGGTGCGGTGCGTCGCCGTGCTGTGCGGGGGCATTCCGCGGTCCGACCTGGTGGAGGCGGGCGCGGACGAGGTCTACGACGATCCCGCGCACCTGCTGGCCTCCCTCGAGCACGGCCCGTTCGCATGAGGTGACACGCCCGGCGGCCGCCCTCCGCGCCCGCCCCTGATCGCCCCGATCGTGATTCCCCCGTCGCGGTCGGGGCCCCTTTTTGTGTCCTCTTCGTGTCCTCGCGCATTTCCGGGTACTCGGTACTCCCCCGCAGCGGCCGAGAGGAGCCGAAGGTGACCAGCACACAGGGCAGCAGGATCGTTGTCACCGGCGCCACGGGGAACGTCGGCACGAGTGTGGTGCGGCTGCTTTCCGAGGATCCGGGGGTCGGCTCCGTACTGGGGCTGGCCCGCAGGGTTCCCGAGTGGTCGCCGCCGAAGACGGAGTGGGCGGCAGTCGATCTGGCGTCCGCGCAGACCGATCTGGTGAAGGTCTTCGACGGCGCCACGGCCGTGGTCCATCTGGCCTGGGCGTTCCAGCCCACGCACGATCCGGCGGTGACCTGGCGGACCAACGTCCTGGGCAGCATCCGCGTTTTCGAGGCGGTGGCCGCGGCGAAGGTGCCCACCTTGGTGCACGCCTCGTCGGTCGGCGCGTACTCCCCCGGTCCGAAGGACCACCCCGTGGACGAGTCATGGCCGACGCACGGCTGGCCGGACGCCGCCTACTGTCGGGAGAAGGCGTATCTGGAGCGGACGCTGGACGCCTTCGACCGGGCGCACCCGAAGGTGCGCGTGGTGCGGATGCGGCCCGCCTTCCTGTTCAAGCGGGAGTCGGCGAGCGAGCAGCGCAGGATCTTCGGCGGCCGCTTCCTGCCGGGGCCACTGGCGCGCCCGGAGCTGCTGCCCTTCCTGCCCGACATCCCGGGCCTGCGCGTGCAGGCGCTGCACACCGACGACGCGGCCGAGGCGTACCGGCTCGCGATCGGCTCGGACGTGCGCGGCGCCTTCAACCTGGCGGCCGATCCGCCGGTGGACGCGCACCTGCTCGGCGAGATGTTCCACGCCCGTCCGGTACGGCTGCCGCGCACGGCCGCCCGCTCGGCGATCGCCGCCGCCTGGGGGCTGCATCTGTTGCCGGCCTCGCCGCATTTGTTCGACGCCGTGCTGCGGCTGCCCCTGATGGACAGCAGCCGCGCTCGCACGGAACTGGGCTGGAGCCCCCGGCACACGGCGACCGAGGTCCTGGCGGAGTTCCTGCACGGCCTCCAGCACGGTGCGGGCGCGGACACGGCGCCCCTGCGGGGTCGTAAGGCCAGCTAGCCGAGAGCGGGACGACCAGTATTGGTCGTCCCGCTCTCTCGGATCTCAGCGCTCCGAAGTCTCAGGCCGTCGACTCCTCCGGCTCCGGGTCATCGGTCAACGGGGCTGTGTCGCCGCGGCGGCCGCCGGCCTCGTCGGACTCCGGGACGTCCTCGCCCTGTTCCACGTCCTCGGGGGCCGGGTCCACGTCCCAGTGGTCCTCCCCCTCGCCCGCCTGCTGATCCGGCAGATCGCGCGGGACGGGCCCGCCGTTCTCGTCGGTCACGGCGTCCTCCTTCCCTCACATGGCCAAGGTCACGCGAGTACCTCCGGGCCGTGCGGCGAAACGTCAGCGCGGGGTGCGTTCGTCCAGAGCCGTCTGCCAGGCGGGCCGCGGGCTCTCGAGAGCCGGGGCGGCGCGGCTGCCGCCGTGGGCGAAGAAGTCCGCGAGCGGCAGGATCGCGGCGCCCACGGTGACCGCGTCCGGGCCCAGCCCGCCGAGGTCGATGGTGACCCGCCCGGCGGGGTGCCGCAGCGCGTACGCCCCCGCGTGGCGCCGGATGCCGGGCAGCAGCGCGGGGCCGAGCCGCAGGCCGGCCCAGCCGCCGATCAGGATGCGCTCGGGCTGGAACAGGTTGATCAGGTCCGCCAGACCGGCCCCGATGTACTCGGCGGTCTCGTCCAGCAGGGCCCGCGCCCCGGGATCGGCGACCAGGGCGGCCAGGGCGCCCTCCTGTCCCGAGCCCTCCGGCGGGCCTCCGCCCTGCTCGCGCCAGCGTTCGAGCAGGCCCTCCGCGCCGGCGTAGGCCTCCAGGCAGCCGAGCGCGCCGCACCGGCAGCGGCGGCCCCCGACCCGTACGGTCAGATGCCCGCCCTCCACGGCCCGTCCGTCCTCGGCCTCCGGGGTGACGACACAGGCTCCGACGCCGGAGCCGAAGAGCACGACGATCGCGCTGCGGGCGCCGCGTCCGGCCCCGAACCACATCTCCGCCTGGCCGAGGGTCCGGGCCCCGTTGTCGATGAAGTACGGGACGGAAGAGGGCAGTTCGCACCGCTCGCGGAGGAGCGACTCCAGGGCCACGGCGTCCCAGCCGATGGTCTGCCCGTGCACCACCGCGCCGCGGTCCGGGGTGTGCTCCACGATGCCGGGGACGCCGATGCCGACGCCGAGCAGCCGCTCCGGGGCGAGGTCCGCGGCGGTGAGCACCTCGGTGAGGGCGTCCCGGATGTGCCCGACGACGACATCGACCTCGTACCCCTCGGGGCCCAACGGCCTTTCGGCGCGGGCGAGTTCGGTCAGCGCTACGTCGAACAGCTCGACCCGGACCCGGGTTTCGCCGACGTCGACGCCGATCATATGGCCGCTGGCGGGCGCCACCCTGAGCAGGGTGCGGGGCCGTCCGCCGTCGGAGTCGACGTTTCCGGCCTCCTCCAGCACGCCGTCCGCGAGCAGGTCGGCGACGACGTTGCTGACCGAGCCGGAGCTGAGCCCGGTGGCCGGGCCGAGCTCGAAGCGGCTGAGGGGACCGTCGAAGTAGAGGCACTGGAGGACGACCGCGCGGTTGGCCCGGCGGAGATCACGTACCGTTCGCCTGTTCCGGCCCACCATCTGGCTCCCCCTTCGACCCGCCGTCCGACCTGGAAGATACCGGCTCAGCGTCCCAGCTCGGCGATCTCGTCGAGCGCGGCCACCAGTTCGGGCCCGACGGTCTCGCGCGTCCATCGCAGCCGCCCGGCGCCGACGGCACGCGGCACGGTCTCCGTGAGCATGATCAGGTACAGGTAGGCCCGGTACAGGGCGAGCCGCAGCCGGGTGGGCGTGTCGAACTCGACGAGGCCCCCGGCCTCCCGGTAGCCGGCGAGGAACGCCTCGTCCTTCTCGATGTCCCCGAGCAGCGCCAGGGAGACGAAGTCGGCGACCGGGTCGCCCCAGAACATCCGCTCGCCGTCGATGAGCCCGCCGATGCGGGGCGCGCCGGTCGAGCGGTCGACCAGGATGTTGCCGCGCCACAGGTCGAAGTGGACCAGACGGGGGACGGTGATCGCGGCGAGTGCCGGGTAGCCGGCCCGGAGGGCGCGGGCCGTCTCCTCGACGGGGCGGGGCAGCCAGGGGCGATAGCGGCGGGCGTCGTCGAGGACGGCGTCGAGCATGCCGGTGAAGGCGGTCCGCCAGTCGGCGGCGAGCGGACCGAGGGCGCCGGAGGGACAGCCGTGACCCGGCCCGCTCACCCGGTGCAGCAGGGCCACCTGACGGCCCAGCTCGGCGCGCAGCTGCCGCTCTTCGGCGTCCGTGAGCGTGTCGTCCCACCCGTCGCCGGGGCAGGCCGTCATCAGCAGCTCGCCCGGGGTGGCGGCGACGACCCGCGGAGCCGTCACGCCGACGGTCGCCGCCGCGCGGTAGAAGTCCGCCTCGGAGACAAGAAGGTCCCGCTCGTGCCGCAGCCCCGGCACGGTCCGGGCGGGCGGCACCTTCAGCACGTACCGGCTGCCGTCGGCGAGCAGGAGCTCTTCCACGGTGTTGTAGGTCCCGCCGGTCAGCGGGCGCACCCCGGTGAGGTCGCCCGGGGGCAGCCCCGCCACGCTCAGGATCCGCCCGGCCCGCTCCCATGAGTCCGCCACGTCGCCCCCTCGGTCGGTCGCCCCGCGCACCCCCGTGCGCTCGCGGCACAGCCTACGGACCCTAATTCGCTGGCCCCTCCCGGAGAGTCACGTTTAGCCTTAGCCAGAAACCTAGGAACACTAGGTTCACGTAAGGACAGCGCCCCAGGAGGCCCCCATGCGACCCCTCACCGAGCCGGAGATCCGCACGTCGTTCGTCAACTGCTCCAAGGGCGAGGCCAAGCGCCTCGCCGTCCCCCGGGACCTGGACCGGCTCCCCTGGGCCGACCTGGACTTCCTGGGCTGGCGAGATCCGGGGGCGCCCGACCGCAGCTATCTGGTCACCGAGCGGGACGGACGGCTCGTCGGCATCACGCTCCGCTTCCCGTCCTCCCAGCGCGGGTTCCTGCACCGCAGCATGTGCTCGCTGTGCCTGACGACCCACCGGGGCGGCGGGGTGTCCCTGATGACCGCGCGCAAAGCCGGTGCCGCCGGGCGCGAGGGCAATTCCGTCGGCCTTTACATGTGCACCGACCTCGCCTGCTCCCTCTACCTCCGCGGCAAGAAGGTCCCCGACTCGGGGGCCCGGATCGAGGAGAGCCTCACACAGGCGGAACAGGTGGCACGCACCGAGGCCAACCTCACGGCCTTCCTGGACAAGCTGTACGCATGAGCCGTCCCCGGGCAGCGGACGGGGCCCGAGCCGTCCCCCGGGCAGCGGACGGGGCCGGCCGCCAGGAGGACGGGCGTCGGAGCGCCGAGGATGATGAGCAGGGGCGGCGGACCGTTGCGATCCGCAAAGTCGGTCGCGGTGATCATGTTCGGCGCCCCGTGAGAGGGGAACAGCGCAAGGATGCAAGACGTACGTGAGTGGCGGGTGTCGCGGGAGCGGCTGCTGAGGCTGCGCCGGGACCCCGTGATCGTCCAGACCGTGCGGTCGGCGGCCGCGGCCACGGTGGCCTACGTCATCGCGCTGCATCTGAGCCCCGAGCCGGCCCCGCTGACCGCGCCCCTGACCGCGCTGCTGGTGGTCCAGGTCACCCTCTACGCGACCCTCACCAACGGTGTGCGCCGGGTGAACGCCGTGGTGGCCGGGGTTTTCGTCGCCATCGCCTTCAGTCTGCTGGTGGGTCTGACCTGGTGGAGTCTGGGCCTGCTGATCCTGGCCTCGCTGGCCGTCGGGCATCTGGTCCGGGTGGACGAGTACGTGCCCGAGGTGGCGATCAGCGCGATGCTGGTGCTCGGTGTGACGGCCGTCGGCGACTACGCGTGGGCGCGCGTCCTGGAGACCCTGATCGGCGCGGTGGTCGGCCTCGCCTGCAATCTGCTGCTGGCCCCGCCCGTGTGGGTGGGTGAGGCGGGTGAGTCCATCGAGGATCTGGCGCGCCGGGTGCGCCAGTTGATGCTGAGCATGGGTGAGGAGGCCGCGGGCCGCACGCCCTTCGAGCGGGCCGCGGCCCGGCTGCACGAGGCGCGGCGGCTCGACCACGACATCGTCCAGGTGGACGCGGCGCTGCGGCAGGCCGAGGACAGCCTGCGGCTCAATCCACGGGTCCGCGAGGGCCTGCTGCACCGGGTGGTGCTGCGCACCGGCCTGGACACCCTGGAGATCTGCACCGTGGTGCTGCGGGTGATCGCCCGCACCCTCACCGACCTGGCCAAGGAGCGCGATCCCGACCCGCTGTTCACACCGGAGATCGGCGCCGCGGTGGAACAGCTGCTGTCCGAGATCGCGGACGCGATGGTGAGCTTCGCGGTGCTGGTCACCGCCCATGTCAGCGATGACGCCGAGTCGGCGGAGGAGCGGCTCACCTCCGACCTGCGCCATGCCGCCGCCACCCGCGACAAGCTCGCCCAGCTGCTGCTGGCGGAGGTCCAGCGCGACGCCCGCCAGTGGCAGCTGCACGGCGCGGTGCTGACCGAGGTCAACCGCATCCTCGACGAGCTGGACACCGAGCACCGCTCGCGCCGGCTGCTGGAGGAGCTGGACCGCGTCTCCAGCGAGCAGCGCGAGCGGATGCCGCGGCTGACCCGCGTGCAGGACAGCGTGCGGGTGGGCCGCAAGCGTCTCGCCTCGGTCCGCCGTTCCCGGTGACCGAGCCGGCGGGCCGGGCGTCCTCGGTTGCACCGGCCGGGTGATCCGCGTCAGGGTGACTGTCGCGACGACGGACGAGCGGAAGGCATGGGCATGGGCAGGGGTGGCGTGAGCAGGCGGCGGTTCGTCGGTGCCCTCGCGGGTACCGCCGCCGTGATGGCGCTCCCGGGGTGCGACGAGGCGTCGGCACCGGGGGCCCCCGAGGCAGCCCCGGGCACCTCGCCCGGATCCGCGAGCCCCTCCGGCCCCCGCCCGCTGTTCCTCGGCACGTACACCTCGGCGGAGGGCGGCGGAAAGGGCGTCGGGGTCGCGTCGTACGACCCCGGCACGGGCCGGGTCACCGGTGCGGGCGTCCTCGCGGACCTCGCCGACCCGTCGTATCTCGCGGTCCATCCGGACGGCCGCACGCTGTACGCCGTGAACGAGCGCGCGGACGGTGCCGTGACCGCCGTACGGCTGTCCGACCGCGAGGTCCTGGGCAGTCGGAGCACCGGCGGGCAGGCGCCGTGTCATCTGTCGGTGCATCCGAGCGGGCGCTGGCTGTTCAGCGCGAACTACGGCACCGGCAGCGTCGCCGTGCACCCCGTGGCTGCCTCGGGGGCGCTCGGGGAACGCACCCACCTGGTCACGCACGCCGATCCGGCGCCGGGTCCGGGCCAGGACGGACCGCACGCCCACCAGGTCGTCACCAGTCCCGACGGCGGCCATGTCCTCGCCGTCGACCTGGGCACGGACACGGTGTACACCTACCGGCTCGACCCGGCGAAGGGCACGCTCGCGGAGGTCTCCCGGGCCCGGACGCGCCCGGGTGCGGGGCCGCGTCATCTGACGTTCCATCCCGGCGGCCGGTACGCGTATCTCGCCAACGAGGTCGACAACACCGTCGCCGTCTGCGCCTACGACCCCGCAACGGGCCGCATGTCCGTCGGCGACGCGCAGTCCACGGGCACCGGGCCGGGCACCAGCTATCCGGCGCAGCTCGTGGTCACCCCGAACGGCCGGTACGCCTGGCTGGCCAACCGGGGCGACAACAGCCTGTCCCGGTACGCGGTGGAGGCGGACGGGGCCCGGCTCCGGCTGCTCGGCACGGTGCCGGTGGGCGGCGACTTCCCCCGTCAGCTCACCCTCTCGCCGGACGGCGGGCTGCTCTTCACGGCGAACCAGCGGTCGGGCACCGTCAGCGTCTTCCGCGTCGACGAGGACAGCGGGGAGCTGCGGCGCGCGGGTGAGCCGTTCGCGTCACCCGTCGCGGTCTGTGCGCTGCCGCTGTAGCGCCCGCGGGCAGGAGGCGGCGCTCGCCTGTCCGAGCAGCACGTGCATGCGCTCGGTGAGCTGGGCGACGTCGTCGGCGGGCCGGTGGAAGGGCAGGCGTACGTCGCCGTGGGCGCGAGTGCGCTCGATGCGCAGGGTCAGTCCGTGCCGGTCCACGGCCAGGGGCTGGACCCGGACCGCGCCGTGCAGGCTCTCGGGCTCGACGAGCCGGGTGAGCCGCTCGACCGCGTCGGGGTGGCAGTCGGCGAGGTGGGTCAGCAGCCGGGCCTCGGCCGTGGCCAGCGGGTCGGGTGCGGCGGCGGCGAACTCGTCGAGGTCGACGACGACGGCTCCGTCCGGTTCCCGCAGCACCACGCGGGTGGGCCGGAAGGCGAGATGGTCCTCCTCGGCCCCGAACCATCCGGCGATCCACAGCCGGGCCCGGATGCGGTGGCGGACCGGGACGGGCGCGACGTCGGCGAACTCCAGCACCGCGGAGGGTTCTCCGCGCGGGGCGCAGATCGCGGCCGTCACCAGGGCGCTGTCCTCGGGCACGTGCAGGAGCACCCGGCCGTCCTCGGTCACGCTGTGCGCGCCGACGAACTCCTCCCGGCCGCCCTCCGCGGTCACCGCGCAGGACCACGCGGTGGCGAGCACCGACCGGGCGCGTTCCGCCGCGGCAGGCGTGGCCGTCCAGCTCCGGCTGTCACCCATTCCGTACCTCCTAAGGTAAGCCTTGCCTAACTTACCGAAGATCAGGGTGCACGCCAACACCCCCCGCCATAGCGCGTGGAATCACGGGGACGCGTTCAGGAGGCGACGACGCCCAACAGCGCGCGGGCGCACAGGTCGCGCACCTGGTCCCGGGTCAACTCCTCCGGGCCCCGCAGCCACTCCAGACAGACGGCGGTGGTGAACGCCAGCCAGCCGCGCACCGCGAACCGCAGGTCCGGGCGCCGCTCGACGGCGGGGCCGAACTCGGGGTCCGCCGCCATCGCCGCGAGGATCTGCCTCTCCTGGGCGGCCAGGGCCTGCCGGTAGACCTTGCGCACGGCCCGGTCGCCGGACGCCTCGGCGCGGTGGAAGGCACGGAAACCGTGGGCGTGTTCCTCGACGTACGCCAGATACCTGTCGAGGTTCACGGTGAGCTGCTCGCGCACCGGAAGGCCGGGCACGGCGGCCGTCATCCGCAGCATGCGCGCGCTCTCGCGGTCCACCACGGCGGCGAAGAAGTCCCGCTTGGCCGGGAAGTAGTGGTAGAGCAGCCCGCGCGAGACACCGGCGATCTCGGCGACCTGCTCGATCCGCACCTCGTCGTACGGACTCTCCGAGAACAGCCGCGCCCCGACGGCGAGAAGCTGCTCCCGGCGCTCCTCGGTGCTGAGCCGACGGCGCGTGCGCTCGCCCTGGTTCGCGCTCATGTCCGCACCTTACTTGACGCCGGTTCAACAACCGGACCAGACTGAAACGCGCTATTGAACCGGCGTACAACACGCGCTGCCTGCTCAATGTGCCGCAAGATCAAGGGAGATCGCGTCATGGCGGAGACGACCGGGTCCGCGCTGCCCAAGGGGTTCCGCAGCGCCGAGCAGGGCTGGCCCGAGCTGCACCGCATTCCGCACCCGCCCCACCGGATCCCGCTGCTGGGCGACCTCCTGGGCGCGAGCCGGACGACACCGCTCCAGGACTCCGTACGGCTCGCCCGCCGACTGGGGCCGATCTTCCGGCGCAAGGCGTTCGGCAAGGAGTTCGTGTTCGTGTGGGGCGCGGACCTGACCGCCGACCTCGCGGACGAGACGCGGTTCACCAAGCACGTGGGTCTCGGCATCGCCAATCTGCGGCCGGTCGTCGGGGACGCGCTGTTCACCGCCTACCACCACGAGCCCAACTGGCAGCTCGCGCACGACGTTCTGGCCCCCGGGTTCAGCCGGGAGGCCATGGCGGGCTACCACACGGCGATGCTGGACGTGGCCGGGCGGCTCACCGACCACTGGGACCGCGCGGCCCTGGCCGGGCGGACGGTGGACGTGCCCGGCGACATGACGAAGCTGACCCTGGAGACCATCGCGCGAACCGGGTTCGGGCACGACTTCGGCTCCTTCGAACGCACGCGCCCGCACCCCTTCGTGACCGCGATGGTGGGGACGCTCGCCCACGCGCAGCGGCTGAACACCGTCCCGGCGGCGTTCCTCACCCGCCGCGCCGCGCGGCGCAACGAGGCCGACATCGCCTATCTCAACCGCACGGTCGACGAGTTGGTCCGGGCCCGCCGTACGACGAGCGGGGACGACGATCTGCTGGACCGGATGCTGGAGACGGCCCACCCCGAGACCGGGGAACGGCTGTCGGCCGAGAACGTCCGGCGTCAGGTCATCACGTTCCTGGTGGCCGGGCACGAGACCACCTCGGGCGCGCTCTCCTTCGCCCTGTACTACCTCGCCCGCCATCCGGACGTCGCCGCCCGCGCCCGCGCCGAGGTGGACCGCGTCTGGGGCGATACGGACCGGCCCGGCTACGACGAGGTGGCCAAACTGCGCTTTCTGCGCCGGGTGTTGGACGAGTCGCTGCGGCTGTGGCCGACCGCGCCCGCCTTCGCCCGGGAGGCCCGCGAGGACACGGTGCTGGCCGGGGAGCATCCCATGCGGCGGGGCGCCTGGGCGCTGGTGCTGACCCCGATGCTGCACCGCGACCCCGAGGTCTGGGGCGCCGACGCCGAGCGCTTCGACCCGGACCGCTTCGACCCGAAGGCGGTACGCTCCCGGCCCCCGCACGCCTTCAAGCCGTGGGGCACCGGCGCGCGGGCGTGCATCGGCCGCCAGTTCGCGCTGCACGAGGCCACGCTGGTCCTCGGCCTGCTGCTGCGCCGCTACACCCTGCGCCCGGACCCCGCGTACCGGCTGCGGGTGACGGAACGCCTCACCCTCATGCCGGAGGGCCTGCGGATGGGCCTGGAGCGCCGCACCGCCGTGGACCCGGCGGCCCGGGAACAACCGCATCCGGTGGGCGGGACGGGCGACTGAGCCCGAGCCGGTCGGTCACGAGGGCGACCAGTACCGGCCACCGCGCGACCGCCTGCAACCCGCCGGCACCGGTGCTTCTGTGACCCACACGGCAACCGACCCCGCCCCTCAGGCTTCCCCCGCCCAGTGCACCGGCCGCGTCAGCGTCCCCGGCAGACCGGTCCCCGTGCTCCCCCTGGCCGCGTTCAGCTGGGGCTGGGTGAGGAAGAGGGCGCCGGTCAGGTCGGCGTCGGTGAGGTCGGCGTCGCGGAGGTCCGCGCCGAGGAGATCGGCGGCGCGCAGGTCCGCGCCGAGGAGGTCGGCGGCGATCAGGCAGGCGCCGCGCAGGCTCACCCCGCGCAGGTCCGCACCCTTGAGGCGGGCGCCCATCAGGTCCGCGCCGCGGCGGTCCTTCCGGCGGCCGCGCACACCCGCCCGGGTCAGCTCACTCGTCCGCAGCAGGAGCCCGCCGACCTCCTGCCGGTGCGGGCCCACATCCAGCCGGGACAGCTCCTCGGGGCTGCCCCCGGCCAGTTCCTCGGTCTTGCGCAGCATCCGGCGCAGATCCGCGCGGACCGGGCGGGCGGCGGGCAGCGTCAGCGCCTCGGTGAGGTACCGGAGCAGCTCATGGAGCTGGCGGACCACCGGGAACACCTCGAACATGCGCCGGGCGCGCTCGGCGGAACCGGCACGCCAGTCCTCCCCGCCGAAGGTGACCTGCGAGACCCGCTGCCCCGCGCCGAAGCAGTCGTAGACCGTGCAGCCGGTGAAGCCCTCCTGCCGCAGCCGGGTGTGGATGCCGCAGCGGTGGTCGTCCTGGAGGTTGCGGCAGGGCGTGCCGGCCTGCTTGTCGACCGCGAAGTCGGCGGAGCGGGCGAAGGGCAGGGCGACGCAGCACAGCCCGAAACAGTTCGCGCAGTCACCGCGCAGGCCGGCCGGGTCAAGGGTGAGGTCTTGCATACCGACCACCCTACGGGCGGCTGCCCCCACCCAGCGCCGCAGGTCAGGCAGGCCCAGCGGCTCGGGGCCGACCAGGATGTACATCCCGGTGATGCCCCCGTCGGCAATGACGAGACCGGCGACCGACACCGGCGTGCCATCGGGGCGCCGACCATGCCGAGCTACCCGTCGACCAGGACGAACCGGGCGTACTGTGCGAACTGGCGGAACAGCATGGCCTGTTCGGCCACCGGACGCGCGCCGCGCACCAGCTTCGGCGCCGCCGCACCGCCGGTCAGCGGCCCGCAAAGCATGATCTCGAGGTCGTCGAAGTCCCCGGGCCCGGCAGGCCGCCAGGAACGCGTCGGGGACCTGCCGCTGCCGGCCGAGGTCGGGCTCGGTCGACGGGGTGGCGCCCCGCACCCGGCGCCGGGCGCGGCCGGCGAATCGCGGCGGGACTACGCTCCCGATCCGCGCGATCACTGTGGTCAGCCGCCCCCGAGGTTGCGGATGTCCTCACCGAAGTGTTCAACGCCTGCCCTACGGCCGATCTCCCGCGTCCCTGAGCGTAAAGGGCCACAGCGTCTTCGACTCGTGTGCTCCGCGTGCCACTGTCCCGACCCGGAATCGCCTCGAAGTCGGCATGTACATTGTCTCGTCGTGATCGAAAGTGTGGGCGGGCGAGTCGTCGCCGACAGGTACGTGCTCGCCGACCGGCTGGGCAGCGGCGGGATGGGCACGGTGTGGCGCGCCTGGGACCACCTGTTGCAGCGGACGGTGGCTGTCAAGGAGCTCCACGCCTTTGGCGGCGGGTATGAGCAGCAGGCGTCGATGCGGCGGGTGCTGTCGGAGGCTCGGGCGATCGCCCGGGTGACGCACGCTCATGTCATCGACATCTACGACCTGGTGGAGTTCGACGGCGGTTTCTGGATCGTCATGGAACTGGTGCCAGGTGGCTCGCTGAGCGAGCGCGTGCGAACGAGCGGGCTCCTGTCACCGGTGGAGACAGCCCGCGTGGGTCTGGAGGTCCTGTCCGCGCTGGAGGCGGTCCACGCGGCCGGTGCGCTGCACCGTGACGTGAAACCGGCCAACGTGCTCCTGCGTGCGGACGGCAGCAGCGTGCTGACCGACTTCGGTATCGCCGCCCTGTCCGGTCACACGGGCCTCACGGGCACGGGGGGCGTAGTCGGCTCGGCCGAGTACATGGCCCCGGAACGCCTGCGCGATCAGCCCACCGGACCGGCCAGCGACTTGTTCTCCCTCGGCGTCACTCTGTGTTTCCTGGTCTCCGGTCAGACCCCCTTCGCCCGCGAGAACCTCACTGCCACCTCGTTCGCCGTCGCCTTCGAACCGCCCTCCGTCCACGTCCGGGGCCCGCTGGGCGACGTCATCGAGCAGTTGCTGGACAAGGACCCCGCCAAGCGCCCGTCCAGCGCGCAACTCAAAGACGCGCTGCAGTCGATAGCCGACGGCGTTCCCCGAACGACGCAGGCGACACTGCGGCAGCCGGTGCAGCCCGCACGCGGGAACCGGCGTCGCACGGCGACCGCACCCGCGAAACGGCGCCGCACGGCGATCACAGGGGTGATCGCCGTGGTGGTGCTCCTCGCCGGAGCGGGCGTGATCACCGCCGTCGCCGGGGACGACTCCGGTTCTGGTTCTGGTTCGCCCCACCCGACCGGGCAGACGTCCACTGGTGCCCATGCACTCTCGCGTGTGGATGCGGTGATGCCGGTTCCGGGTGCGCAGGGCAGGTTCTGGGTGTTCTCCGGTAGCGAGTACATGCTCGTCGAGACGGGGGCGGACCCGGCATCGGCACGGCGGGTGAGCGGGCCGGCCCCGATCGCGCAGTGGCGCAAGACGTTCGGCGGCCTGGACCGCTTCACGGACAAAATCGACGCAGTCCTGCCGGTTCCCGGTGACGACCACCGCTTCTGGGTCTTCTCCGGCGACCAGTACCTACTCGTCCACACGGCAGGCGACCGCTCCGGCAAGGGCCGCCTCCAAGAACCACGCCCCCTCACCGACTGGAGCAACAGCATCGGAGAGACCCCGGACTTCTCGCACCGTGTGGATGCGGTGATGCCGGTCCCGGGTGCGCAGGGCAGGTTCTGGGTGTTCTCCGGTAGCGAGTACATGCTCGTCGAGATGGGGGCGGACCCGGCATCGGCACGGCGGGTGAGCGGGCCGGCCCCGATCGCGCAGTGGCGCAAGACGTTCGGCGGCCTGGACCGCTTCACGAACAAAATCGACGCAGTCCTGCCGGTTCCCGGTGACGACCACCGCTTCTGGGTCTTCTCCGGCGACCAGTACCTACTCGCCCACACGGCGGGCGACCGCTCCGGCAAGGGCCGCCTCCAAGAACCACGCCCCCTCACCGACTGGCCGTCACTGACGCCATTCCGAACGGATTGAACCAGCCAGGCCGGTCAGCTCCTCGGCCGTCCCCTTCTGGAGCACAAAGCCACGACGTCGGACTGGGTCATTGGCACGGCGATCTCCAAGACCCCGAGATCAGAATCCGCACCCTCGCGCGGGTCCGCTGGCCATGCCCGCCACCGGTGTGACCGGCGCGGTGAGTGCAAGGTCTCGATGGCCTTGAGGATCAGGACGCGGGCGTCCGCGCCGTATTCGGCCAGCTCAATAAGGCGGGCGAACGCCCGGACGTAGATCTTTAACTTGTCAGGGGCCGTGACTGTCACCTTCGCGGCGAGCAGTTCCACGTGGATGCGCGCGTCGTCGAACACCGTGAACTCCTCCAGCGGCCACATGGCGGCCTTACCCACCGCTGGCACTCCGGGCCGCGCAGGCTGGCGGAAGGTCGGCGAGCCCGGATACGAACGGTTCGGGACATCTGACAGCTCTCAGCGCGAGAAGAGTTCGAAGGACACCGCCGGTTTTCCGCCGAAGCGCTCCCCCGTCGCCGTGGCGTTGCCGGTGAGGAAGTCGCGTGCGTAGGTCTCGGGGTCCTCTGCGGTCAACGCCTCGATGTAGGTGCGGTGTTCGAGCAGTGAGCGGACCGCCCGGTCCAGGCCCGCCGTGGCGTCGACGGCGTGTGTGGGGGAGCTGGATCCGGCGACGGCGACCCAGCGGACGCCGTCCCAGGGCTCCAGGCCCTGCTCGGTCAGCTCGGGGAAGATCCACCGGTTCCCGGCGTCCCCGACCGCGTCCAGCGTGGCGCGGCCGACGGCCACATGGTCGGGGGTGTTCCAGGCGACGCCGCCCCAGGTGTCCCGGTGGTTCAGGGTGATCACCAGCTCGGGCCGATGGCGGCGGACGGCCGCCGCGATGTCCCGGCGCAGCGCGGTGCCGTACTCGATCACACCGTCCCGGTGGTCCAGGAACTCCACCACCGACACCCCGACGACCGCCGCGCTCGCCCGCTGCTCCCGCTCCCGCAGCGGTCCGCACTCGGCGGGCTCCAGGGTGTCGATGCCCGCCTCCCCACGGGACGCCAGGACGTAGCAGATCTCACGGCCCTGGTCGGTCCAGGCGGCGACGGCCGCCGAGCAGCCGTACTCCAGATCGTCCGGGTGCGCGACGACGGCGAGGGCGCGCTGCCAGTCCTCGGGCATGGGGTGGAGTTGGGTGATCGACGGATCGCTCATGCCTCGCAGACTAGCCGTGGCGCGGACCGTCCGCCTCGGCCGGGACAGGCGCGCGGTGGGTTGCGGCGCGTCGTCACACCTCGTCGCGTGCCAGCGCCAGCAGGCGGTCCAGGACGCGCGGGCCGCCCGCGCGTACGCCGTCGTGCTCGAACTCGTCGGTGACCCAGGTGCGCAGGCCGCGGACGGCGCGCGCGGTGGCCAGGGAGTGGGCCGTGTCGACGTACATGTCGTCGTGGTAGACGGCCGCCGCGACCGGGACGTCGTTGGCGGCGAGGCGGGCGGGGTCGTACAGGGGCGGCCAGCCCCGGTTCCGGGCCAGGTCCTGCGCGGTCTCGCGCAGCGGGCGCAGGGCCGGGTCGTTGTCGAACATCCAGGGGTGCACGGATTCGCCCGTGAACAGCAGCGGGCCGTCACCGGCCAGGGCCTTGGCGGCGTCGAACTGCGGGAACTCGCCGCGCACCCGCTCAGCGGCCCAGTCCGTGGCGCCCGGGCCCTGGCCGTAGATCGCTTCGTGCAGCAGCGCGTACAGGGGATGGCCCGCGTATGACAGCAGCCCCTGGACCTCCTCCTGGAAGGAGTCGGCGAGGGCGGGGCCCTGCGGGGTGCGGACGAAGGCGCCCTCCAGCAGGAAGTGCAGCCGGTGGCTGCCGTCCCCGCGGCCGAGGAGGATGCCCAGGGACTGGAAGGCCTCGACGGTGAACCGGTAGCCGTTCGGCAGGACGACGTCGTGCTGGAGCAGGTGCTCGGCGATCTGCCGGGCCCGCTCGACGTCCTGCGGATAGCGGGCGTAGTGGGCGGCGACCTTGCGTTCGATGCGCGGGTAGGCGGCCCGGTAGACGTCGTCGGCGGTCGCGTCGAGGGAGGGCAGTCCGCCGGTGATGAGGGCGGTGCTCAGGCCCTCGGGCGCGAGGGACAGATAGGTCACGGTGCAGAAGCCGCCGAAGCTCTGGCCGAGGACGGTCCAGGGGGCTCCGCCGGTGACCTGCCGGCGGATGGCCTCGCAGTCGCGGACGATGGAGTCGGCGCGGAAGTGCGCGAGGTAGCCGGCCTGTGCGGCGGGGCCGCCGCGCAGCGGGAGCGTCTGGCGGTTGGCCGGGGTGGAGGCGCCGGTGCCGCGCTGGTCCAGGAGCAGAACCCGGAATTCCGTCAGCGCCCGCTTCAGCCAGGCTTCCCGGCCGACGAAGCGGTTCGCCCCGAAGCCGGGGCCGCCCTGGAGGTAGACCAGCCACGGCAGGTGCTGGTGCGCGCGTTCCGCGGCGACGACCTCACGGGCGTAGAGCTCGATGGTCTCGCCCGCCGGGTCGTCGTGGTCGAGGGGCACGGTGAAGCGGCGGTCGGTGAGGACGACGCCGGGCTGGCGGTAGGTCGCGGTCAACAGGGCTCCCGGGGCGGACGGATGTGCGGGCCGCGTCCCAGTCCAGCACAGGTCCGTCCGCTGCTCGCCGGCCGGGATCATGAGATCGTACTGAATCTCCGGTCAGCGGCTGGACAGGCTGGAGCGCCGGACCACCAGCTCGGGCTGGAGCACGACCCTGCGGTGCTCGTGGCCCCGGGTGCCGCCCTCGTCCTCGGTCTCCTCCAGCAGCAGCTCGGCGGCGAGGGCGCCCATGGTGACGGCGGGCTGCCGGACCGAGGTGAGCGGGACGGCCGCGGCGGCGGCGAACTCGATGTCGTCGTAGCCGACGATGGCGAGGTCGTCGGGGACTCCGACCCCGGCCGCGTACATCGCCTGCAGGACGCCGAGGGCGAGCAGGTCGTTGGCGCAGAAGACGGCGGTGGGGCGGTCGGCTAGGCCGAGCAGCCGGGCGCCGGCGTCCCGGCCCGCGGCGACGTCGAGCCGCTCGGTGGGCAGTTCGCGCAGCACCTCGGGGGCGAGGCCGGCCTCGGCGAGCGCGGACAGCGCGCCGGTACGGCGGTCGCGGACCTGGTTGAGGCTGGGCGGGCCGCTGACGTAGGCGATGGAGCGGTGCCCGGCGTCGACGAGGTGCCGGACGGCGAGCGCGCCGCCCGCGACGTCGTCGACGGAGACCGAGCATTCGGTGGCGCCCTCGGCGACCCGGTCGACGAGGACGAAGGGGATGCCGTGCCGCCGGAAGGCGCCGATGTTGCGCCCGGTGGCGTCCGCCGGGGTCAGCAGCACCCCGCGCACCCGCTGCTCGGCGAAGAGGGAGAGGTAGTCGGCCTCCTCGGAGGCGCTCTGCGCGCTGTTGCAGACCATCACGCCGAGTCCGGCGTCACGCGCGGCCCGTTCCGCGCCGCGCGCCACGTCGACGAAGAAGGGGTTGCCCATGTCGAGGACGAGCAGCCCCATGATGCGGCTGCGGCCCGCGCGCAGCTGGCGTGCGGACTCGCTGCGGACATAGCCCAGCCGGTCGATCGCCGACAGCACCCGGGCCCGGGTCTCGGTGGCGACCGAGTCCGGACGGTTGATGACGTTCGAGACGGTGCCGACGGAGACTCCGGCGGCGCGGGCGACGTCCTTGATACCCACCGACTGGGCCATCAGGCAGGAACCTCCGGGGGAACGAGGGGCGGCGGGCGGGTCTTCACATTACCGTCACGCCGCCCGGGGACGGCATCGGTCAGGCAGGGAGCCGGAAGTCGACGACGCGCAGTGCCGAGGGCGTCGTACCGCTGGACTTCACCTGGTACATCACGGACAGGACGTGGTCCTGCGCGATCCGCGTCTCGTCGATCACGACCTCGCCGAAGGCGTTCAGCCCGGCGCCGTCGTACAGCAGCCTCCAGTCGCTGTAGCCGGACGCCTTGGACGCGCCGGCGATCCGGCCGAACGGGAGGACCGCGTACGCGTTGTCGTACTTGTCCAGGACCAGTCTGGTGCGCTGGCTGGAGTTGAGCGGGACCGGGATCTCGGTCTTCTGCCAGCTGCCCGAGGCGTTCTTGCGGAGGTGGAAGGCGCGGCCGTTGGCGGTGCGGTCGGCGACGTAGTTCGTGGTGCACTGCCCGAAGCGGCCGGGGACGTAGGAGATGATCGCGTGCGGCCGGCCGGCGGAGTCGGTGAACTGGCTCTCCTGGTTCATCAGGGAGTGGTCCGCGTTGAGCGGGTCCACGACCAGGCCGCCGTCGGTGACGGACACCTTGTCGGAGCCGCCGGTGGTGCCGGCCACCGTGCCCGCGTCGGTGCGCCAGGTGCGGCCGCGGTCGTCGGAGTAGACGTAGCCGGTGTCGTGGTTGGTGATGCCGCCGCCGGCGCACATCACGGCGCCGTTCTGTTCGCGCCAGGTGAAGAAGGAGTGCAGCCGGCCGCCCCGGTCGTAGTCGATGCCGTGCAGGTACATGTTGCGGGCGGTCGAGGAGCCGTGCTCGCTGGTGTACGTGCCGGTGGAGCTGGTCCACTCCCCCAGCGCGGTCCACTTGGTGCCGTCGTACTCGGCGAGGTGGTTGCGGCCGTTGCCGGAGACGGCGACCCGGTAGCTGAGCTGGAGCCGGCCCTCGGGGGTGGCGATGAACTGCGGGTAGGTGAACTGACTCGTCAGCGTGAGGCCGTCCAGCGTCGACTGGGGTGTGCCGAAGCGGGCGGTGGTCCAGGAGAGCCCGGCCGGGTTGTCCATCAGGCCGGCCACCGACTTGACGTAGGTGAAGCCGTCGCTGTGCGAGTCCATGTTCAGGTGCAGTCGGCCGTCGACGCGGGAGACGCCCATGGAGATGACGTTGTGGGAGTCGTTGTAGCGGAGCGTGTGGCCGACCTTGACGGTCGACCAGGTGCTCGCGCCGAGCGCGCGCCGGCCGACGACGGCGTTGCGGTCGGCGGTGTACCAGACGGCGTACTGGTACCCCTTGTAGGTCAACAGGCCGTTCTTCTGGAAGGAGTTGTTGTTGACCAGGCCGTCGTAGGAGACGAAGAAGATGGCCTGGGAGTCGAGCGTGGTGGTGCCGGTGAGGGTGACGGAGGGGCCGGGATCGGCGGCCCGCGCCGTGCCCGGGGTGGCCACCGCGGCCAGCAGCGCGGTGGCCAGGACAGTGCGTCTTCTCATGGAAGCAACTCCGGCTCAGGCTAGGTGGAAGACTTCGGTGAGGGGTTTCATCGCTTCGTCGGGTCGGGCGCCGTCCAGCAACTCGAAGAACGGCGCCATCTCCGCCTGCCAGCGGGCGTTGACCTCGGTGGCTGCCATGCCGGCCTGGGCGGCGGCGAAGTCCTCGGTCTCCAGGTAGCCGACCAGCAGGCCGTCGTCCCGCAGGAAGAGCGAGTAGTTGTGCCAGCCGGTGGCCGAGAGCGCGTCGAGCATCTCCGGCCATACGGCGGCGTGCCGCTCGCGGTACTCGTCGAGGCGGTCCGCCCGGACCTTCAGCAGAAAGCACACGCGGTGCATCAACAGCCCCTTGTCGCTCAGAAGTCGAACTGGTCGATGTTGTCCTTGCTGAACACGGTCGGCTTGCCGAGGCTGATCACGCCGTCCTTGCCGATGGTGTACTCGCCCATGTCGCCGGCGGTGAAGGTCTCGCCCTCCTTGCCGGTGATCTGCCCGGACACCAGGGCGACGGCGGTACGGGCGGCCAGCTCGCCGAGCTTGGCCGGGTCCCACAGCTCGAACGCCTCGACGGTGCCGTTCTTGACGTACTTGCGCATGTCGTTCGGGGTGCCGAGGCCGGTCAGCTTGACCTTGCCCTTGTACTTGGAGCCCGACAGGTACTGGGCGGCGGCCTTGATGCCGACGGTGGTCGGGGAGATGATCCCCTTCAGGTTCGGGTGCTCCTGGAGCAGGCCCTGGGTCTGCTGGAAGGACTGCTGGGCGTCGTCGTTGCCGTACGCGACCTTCACCAGCTTCATGTCCTTGTACTTCGGGTCCTTGAGCTCGTCCTTCATGAACTCGATCCAGGCGTTCTGGTTGGTCGCGGTCTGCGCGGCGGACAGGATCGCGATCTCGCCCTTGTAGCCGATCTGTTCGGCGAGCAGCTGCACCTCGGTGCGGCCGAGGTCCTCGGCGGAGGCCTGCGAGACGAAGGCGTTGCGGCAGTCGGCCTTGGTGTCGGAGTCGTAGGTGACGACCTTGATGTCGTTCTTCATGGCCTGCTTGAGCGCGGTGCACAGGGCGCCGGGGTCCTGCGCGGAGACGGCCATGGCGTCGACCTGCTGCTGCGTGAGCGTGTTGACGTAACTGACCTGCCCCGCGGTGTCGGTGGCGCTGGACGGGCCGACCTCCTTGTAGCTGGAGCCCAGCTGCTCGAGGGCCGTCTCGCCGCCCTTGCCGGCGGAGGTGAAGTAGGGGTTGTTGACCTGCTTGGGCAGGAAGCCGACGGTCAGGCCCTTCTCGAGTTCGGCGTTCGGGTCGGCCTTTCCGGCGGTGGCGGCGGAGGCGTCCTCCTTGGCCACGTCCTCCTTGGTGGTGCCGCCGCAGGCGGTGAGGGCGAGGGCGAGGGAGGTGGCGGCGGCGACGGCCGCGGAGGCACGGCGGAGCGATGACTTGCGCATGAGGGCTCTTCCTTAGGGGAGGCGGGGTCAGCGGAGGGGTTACGAGGTCGGGGCGGGGGTTTTGGACACCGCCGGCGAGGCCGCGGCTCTGCGTCCGGCGCGGGCGACGGCGATCTGCCGTGCGACGCGGGGTCCGAGCACGGAGAGCACCAGCAGCACACCCGTGACGAGGATCTGCGACTGGGCGGAGACGTCCTGGAGACTCATCACGTTCTGCAGGGCGCCGAGCAGGAAGACACCGGCGATCGCGCCGCCGAGCGTTCCCTTGCCGCCGTCGAAGTCGATGCCACCGAGCAACACGGCGGCGACGACGGAGAGTTCGAGTCCGGTGGCGTTGTCGAAGCGGGCGCTGGCGTAGTGCAGGGCCCAGAAGATGCCGGTGAGGGAGGCCATGAAGCCCGTCACCGTGAACAGGATCAGCTTCTGCCGCCTGACCCGGATCCCGGCGAACCGGGCCGCCTCCTGGCTGGCGCCGATGGCGAACAGCGACCGCCCGAACGGGGTGGCGTGCAGCGCGACCACCGCGATGGCCAGCAGCACCAGGAAGGGCAGGAGGGCGTACGGGATGAAGGTGTCGCCGATCCGTCCGGACGCGAAGTCCAGGTACGGGGTGGGGAAGTCGGTCACCGCGTCGGAGCCGAGCACGATCTGCGCGATGCCCCGGTAGGCGGCCAGCGTGCCGATGGTGACGGCGAGGGACGGCAGCCCGAGCCGGGTCACCAGCAGACCGTTGATCAGCCCGCACACCACCCCGAGCAGCAGGCAGATCGGAATGATCGCCTCGATCGTCATGCCCTGGTTCCACAGGGCGCCCATGACCGCTCCGGACAGTCCGGCGGTCGAGGCGACCGAGAGATCGATCTCGCCCGAGACGACCAGCAGGGTCATGGGCAGCGCGATCAAGGCGATCGGAAGGGTGTTCCCGATCAGGAACGACAGGTTGAGCGCGTTTCCGAAACCGTCCACGGATCCGAAGGACAGCAGGAGCACCACGATCAGCAGGGCGCCGACCACCGTGTCCCAGCGGACCGCGCGCAGCAGGGACTCAGGCATGGCGGGCGTTCCTCTTCTTCAGGGCCGAGGCCACGCGCAGCGCGACGACCCGGTCGACCGCGATGGCGAGGATGAGCAGGATGCCGTTGATGGCGAGCACCCAGACGGAGCTGACGCCGAGGGCGGGCAGCACACTGTTGATGGAGGTCAGCAGCAGGGCGCCCAGGGCGGCGCCGTAGACGCTGCCGGAGCCGCCGGTGAAGACGACACCACCGACCACGACGGCGCTCACGACCGTGAGTTCGTAGCCGTTGCCGGTGCCGGAGTCGACGTTGCCGAACCGCGCCAGGTACAGCGCCCCCGCGAGCCCGGCCAGCGCCCCGCAGAAGGTGTAGGCGGCGAGGATGCGCTTGCGGACCGGGATTCCGGCGAGGCGGGCGGCCTCGGGGTTGGAGCCGAGGGCATACAGTTCGCGTCCGCTGCCGTAGTGCTTGAGGTAGTAGGCGGTGGCCACCAGCACCACCAGGGCGATCAGGGCCAGCCACGGCACCGCGGAGATGCCGCCGGAGCCGAAGTCGACGAAGCCGTCCGGCAGGTCGGCCGCCGTGATCTGCCGGGAGCCGACCCAGATGGAGTCGATGCCGCGGATGATGTACAGCGTGCCGAGGGTGACGACGAGGGCCGGCACCTGGCCGAGGCTGACGAGCAGGCCGTTGAGCAGGCCGAAGCCGATGCCCATCAGCACCGCGAGCAGCACGGCCAGGACCGGGTTGCCGCCGCCCTGGAGATACGTACCGGCGGCGAAGGCGCTGATGCCCAGGGTCGAGCCGACCGACAGGTCGACGTTGCGGGTGATGACGACCAGGGACTGTCCGACGGCGACCAGCACCAGGATCGTCGCGTTGAGGAGGAGGTCCTTGATGCCCTGTTCGGTGAGGAACTCGCTGTTGCCGGCCTGGGTGACGGCGATCATCGCCAGGAAGACGACCAGGATGGCCAGTTCGCGCATCTTGAAGACGCGGTCGACCAGTCGGGTCGCGCCTGCCTTGGGCACCTCTGGGGCGGGGGCTTGCTGGGGGGTGGTCACCGTCATGCGGCGGCCCTCCCCGTGGCTGCGGCCATCACGGCTTCCTCGGTGGCTTCGGAGCGTGCGATCTCGGCGGTGAGCCGCCCTTCGTGCATCACCAGCACGCGGTCGGCCATGCCGAGGATCTCGGGCAGGTCGGAGGAGATCATCAGGACGGCGACCCCGTCGGCGGCGAGCCCGCTGAGCAGCCGGTGCACCTCGGCCTTGGTGCCGACGTCGATACCGCGGGTGGGCTCGTCGACGATGAGCACGTCGGGCCGGGTGGCGAGCCACTTGGCGAGGACGACCTTCTGCTGGTTGCCGCCGGAGAGGGTGGCGACGGTGTCGGCGATCCGGGCGTACTTCACCTGGAGCTTGACGGCCCAGTCGAGGGAGCGGCTGCGCTCGGCCCCGCGGTCCATCAGGCCGGCCCGGACGGTCGTGCGCAGGCCGGTGAGCCCGATGTTGCGCTCGATGGACATGTCCATCACCAGGCCCTGGGCCCGCCGGTCCTCGGGGACCAGGGCGAGGCCGGCGGCCATCGCGGTGGAGGGGGCGCCGTTGACGAGGGCTTTCCCGCCGACGGACACCTCCCCGGCGTCCCAGCGGTCGATGCCGAAGACGGCTCGGGCGACCTCGGTGCGGCCGGCGCCGACGAGCCCCGCGAGGCCGACGATCTCACCGCGCCGGACGTCGAAGGAGACGTCGGTGAAGACGCCCTCGCGGGTGAGGCGGCGCACGCTCAGGGCGACCTCGCCCGGGGTGACGTCCTGCTTGGGGTACAGCTCGTCCAGGTCACGGCCGACCATGCGGCGGACCAGGTCGTCCTCGGTCATGCCGTCGATCGGCTCGCTGGCGATCCAGGCGCCGTCGCGCAGGGTGGTGACCCGCCGGCAGATCTGGAAGATCTCCTCCAGCCGGTGGGAGATGAACAGCACGGCGGCGCCCTGGTCGCGCAGGGTGCGGACGACGCCGAAGAGGCGGGCGACCTCGCTGCCGGTGAGCGCGGCGGTCGGCTCGTCCATGATCAGGACCCGGGCGTCGAAGGAGAGCGCCTTGGCGATCTCGACGATCTGCTGGTCGGCGATGGACAGACCGCGCGCCGGGCGGTCGGGGTCGAGCTCGACGCCGAGGCGCCGCATCAGGGCCAGCGTGGCGGCATGGGTGGCTTTGTGATCGATCCGGCCGAACGCGCGCCGGGGCCTGCGGCCCATGAAGATGTTCTCGGCGATCGACAGGTCGGGGAAGAGGGTCGGCTCCTGGTAGATCACGGCGATACCGGCGTCCCGGGCGTCGCCGGGGCCGTGGAAGACGACGGGTGCGCCGTCGAGCAGCACCTGGCCGGCGTCCGGCCGGTGCACTCCGGCGAGCGTTTTGATGAGGGTCGACTTGCCCGCGCCGTTCTCTCCGGCGAGGGCGTGCACCTCCCCGGGGAACAGCTCCAGGGAGACGTCCCGCAGGGCGCGGACCGCGCCGAAGGACTTCGACAGGTCCCTGAGCGCGAGTACCGGGGCCGGACCCGTGGTGGACGGGTGGGTCATGGGGGCTCCTCGACGACGTCGGCGGGACGGCCCTCGCGACGTCGTGAAAGGTTTCAACTTGGTTGCCGGGACGTTAGGCATGCGACGCATGTCACGTCAATGGGTCCGTGTCGAAAAAGTTTCGATGAACGAAGGTCACGGCCGGGTCACGAGCAACAGGCTTGGGCCTGGGGCTTGACACCCCTTCGGGGGGCTCATAGCTTCCCGTCTTGAATCGTTTCACAGTGATGCGTTTCTGAAGACTTTCCGCCCCGACGTCACAGGAGCCCGAAGTGACCGACCTCGCCGCGGTGAAGGCCGCGCTCAAGACCCAGGCCGTCGAGACGCCGTCGTGGGCGTACGGGAACTCCGGGACCCGGTTCAAGGTGTTCGCGCAACCGGGGGTGCCACGGACACCCCAGGAGAAGCTGGAGGACGCGGCGCAGGTCCACACGTTCACGGGGGTGGCGCCGACGGTGGCCCTGCACATCCCCTGGGACAAGGTCGAGGACTACGCGGCTCTCGCCAAGTTCGCCGAGGAACGGGGGGTGAAGCTGGGTGCGATCAACTCCAACACGTTCCAGGACGACGACTACAAGCTCGGCAGCATCTGCCACCCCGAGGCGGCGGTGCGCCGCAAGGCCGTCGACCACCTGCTGGAGTGCGTCGACATCATGGACGCGACCGGCTCCACCGACCTGAAGCTGTGGTTCGCCGACGGGACGAATTATCCCGGGCAGGACGACATCCGCGGGCGCCAGGACCGCCTGGCCGAGGGTCTCGCCGAGGTCTACGAGCGGCTCGGGGACGGGCAGCGGATGCTGCTGGAGTACAAGTTCTTCGAGCCCGCCTTCTACACGACGGACGTCCCGGACTGGGGGACGGCGTACGCGCACTGCCTCAAGCTCGGGCCGAAGGCCCAGGTCGTCGTCGACACCGGGCACCATGCGCCCGGCACCAATATCGAGTTCATCGTCGCCACGCTGCTGCGGGAGGGGAAGCTCGGCGGGTTCGACTTCAACTCGCGCTTCTACGCCGACGACGACCTGATGGTGGGCGCGGCGGACCCCTTCCAGCTGTTCCGGATCATGTACGAGGTGATCCGCGGCGGGGGCTTCAGCACCGAGGTCGCGTTCATGCTCGATCAGTGCCACAACATCGAGGCGAAGATCCCGGCGATCATCCGGTCGGTGATGAATGTGCAGGAGGCCACGGCGAAGGCGCTCCTGGTGGATCGCGTCTCTCTTTCCGAGGCGCAGGCCGCCGGGGACGTGCTGGCCGCGAATGCCGTGGTGATGGACGCGTACAACACCGATGTGCGGCCGCTGCTGCGGGAGGTGCGGGAGGAGATGGGGCTGGATCCTGAGCCCCTTGCCGCGTATGCGCGGTCCGGGTGGGCCGAGAAGATCGTTGCTGAGCGAGTCGGTGGGGAGCAGGCCGGTTGGGGGGCGTGAGCGTCTGCCCTGATCTGTCGTATGCGGGGTGCGCGTGGTGTGTGGCTGGTCGCGCCCACGCGGCGGAGCCGCAAATCGGCACTGCCCCGCGCCCCTTGGGAAGTGCACTCGCCCTTTTTCAAGAAGTAAGGAAATTTTCCATGGCTATCCATCCCGAAGCCGCCGCTCTCCTCGCCCGGTCCCGTCGGCTCGGTTCTGATCCCCGTAACACCAACTACGCCGGCGGCAATGCCTCCGCCAAGGGCGCCGGCACCGATCCCGTCACGGGGGGTGATGTCGAGCTGATGTGGGTCAAGGGGTCCGGTGGTGATCTCGGGACGCTCACCGAGGCGGGGCTGGCGGTGCTGCGGCTGGACCGGATGCGGGCGCTCGTCGACGTCTACCCGGGTGTGGAGCGCGAGGACGAGATGGTCGCCGCGTTCGACTACTGCCTGCACGGCAAGGGGGGTGCCGCGCCCTCCATCGACACCGCCATGCACGGGCTCGTCGAGGCCGCCCATGTCGATCATCTGCACCCCGACTCCGGTATCGCGCTCGCCTGTGCCGCCGACGGCGAGAAGCTGACCGCCGAGTGCTTCGGCGACACCGTGGTGTGGGTGCCGTGGCGGCGCCCCGGGTTCCAGCTCGGGCTCGACATCGCCGCGGTGAAGAAGGCCAACCCCCAGGCCATCGGGTGCGTGCTCGGCGGGCACGGGATCACCGCCTGGGGTGACACCTCCGAGGAGTGCGAGCGCAATTCGCTGCACATCATCCGCACCGCCGAGGCGTTCCTTGCGGAGAAGGGGAAGGCCGATCCCTTCGGTCCCGTCATCGAGGGGTACGAGGCCCTCGGCGAGGGCGAGCGGCGGGAGCGGGCCGCGGCTCTGGCGCCGCACGTGCGTGCCGTCGCCTCCCAGGACCGGGCGCAGGTCGGGCACTTCGACGACTCCGACGCCGTCCTCGACTTCCTCGCCCGCGCCGAGCACCCCCGGCTCGCCGCCCTCGGCACCTCGTGCCCCGACCACTTCCTGCGCACCAAGGTGCGGCCGCTGGTGCTGGACCTGCCGCCCACGGCGCCGCTTCAGGACGTCGTGGCGCGGCTGAAGGAGCTGCACGCCGCCTACCGCGAGGAGTACGCCGCCTACTACCAGCGGCACGCCCTGCCCGACTCCCCCGCGATGCGCGGGGCGGACCCGGCGATCGTGCTGGTCCCCGGCGTCGGCATGTTCTCCTTCGGCAAGGACAAGCAGACCGCCCGGGTCGCGGGCGAGTTCTACGTCAACGCCATCAACGTGATGCGCGGCGCCGAGGCCGTCTCGACGTACGCGCCCATCGAGGAGTCCGAGAAGTTCCGCATCGAGTACTGGGCCCTGGAGGAGGCCAAGCTCCAGCGGATGCCGAAGCCCAAGCCGCTCGCCACCCGGGTCGCGCTGGTGACCGGCGCCGGCAGCGGGATCGGCAAGGCCATCGCCCAGCGGCTGGTCGCCGAAGGTGCTTGTGTGGTCGTCGCCGATCTCGACGCCGAGAACGCCGCCGCCGTCGCCGAGGAGCTGGGCGGGCCCGACAAGGCGGTCGCGGTGACGGTGGACGTCACCTCCGAGGAGCAGATCGCCGACGCCTTCGAGGCCGCCGTGCTCGCCTTCGGCGGGGTCGACCTCGTCGTGAACAACGCCGGGATCTCCATCTCCAAGCCGCTGCTGGAGACGTCGGCCAAGGACTGGGACCTGCAGCACGACATCATGGCGCGCGGTTCCTTCCTCGTGTCGAGGGAGGCGGCGCGGGTGATGATCGCCCAGGGTCTGGGCGGTGACATCGTGTACATCGCCTCCAAGAACGCCGTCTTCGCCGGCCCGAACAACATCGCCTACTCCGCCACCAAGGCCGACCAGGCCCACCAGGTGCGGCTGCTGGCCGCCGAGCTGGGCGAGCACGGCATCCGCGTCAACGGCGTCAACCCGGACGGCGTCGTGCGCGGCTCGGGGATCTTCGCCGGTGGCTGGGGCGCCCAGCGGGCCGCCGTGTACGGGGTGGAGGAGGACAAGCTGGGCGAGTTCTACGCCCAGCGGACCATCCTCAAGCGGGAGGTGCTGCCCGCGCATGTCGCCAACGCCGTCTTCGCCCTCACCGGCGGGGAGCTGACGCACACCACGGGACTGCACGTCCCGGTCGACGCCGGCGTCGCGGCCGCCTTCCTGCGGTGAGCGGGTCCGTGAAGTCGTACGCCGCGGTCGACCTCGGCGCGTCCAGCGGACGGGTCATGGTCGGCCGCGTGGGGCCCGACAGTCTGGAGCTGGCGGAGGCGCACCGGTTCGTGAACCGGCCGGTGCGCGTTCCGGAGGGGCTGCGCTGGGACGTGCTCGGGCTGTACGCGGGGGTGCTGGACGGCCTGCGGGCCGCCGGGCAGGTCGACTCCGTCGGCATCGACAGCTGGGCCGTCGACTACGGCCTGCTGGACGCCGACGGGGCGCTGCTCGGCAACCCCGTCCACTACCGCGACTCCCGTACGGACGGGGTCGCGGAGAAGGTGTGGGCGACCGTGCCCGCCGAGGAGCTGTACGGGGCGACCGGGCTGCAGTACGCGCCCTTCAACACCCTGTACCAGCTCATGGCCGCCCGCGGCACGGACCAACTCGCCCGTGCCCGGCGCCTGTTGCTCATCCCCGACCTGCTGACGTACTGGCTCACCGGCGAGCAGGGCACCGAGCTGACCAACGCCTCGACCACCCAGCTGATCGACCCGCGGACCCGGCGGTGGGCCACCGATGTCGCCGCCCGGCTCGGCGTCGACCTGGACCTGTTCGCGCCATTGCGGCAGCCCGGGGAGCCGGCCGGTCTGCTGCGGCCCGAGGTCCTGGACGACACCGGGCTCACCGGACCCGTGCCGGTGACCGCCGTCGGCTCGCACGACACCGCCTCCGCGGTGGCCGCGGTCCCGGCCGGCGCCGGTGAGCACTTCGCGTACATCTGCACGGGGACCTGGTCGCTGGCCGGTCTGGAGCTGGATGCGCCGGTGCTGACCGAGGAGAGCCGGGCTGCCAACTTCACCAACGAGCTGGGGCTGGACGGCACGGTCCGCTACCTGCGCAACATCATGGGCCTGTGGCTGCTCCAGGAGTGCCTGCGCGTGTGGGACGAGCCGGATCTGGGCGGGCTGCTGCTCAGGGCGGCCAAGGCACCGGCGCTGCGGTCGGTGGTGGACGCGGGCGACGCGGCGTTCCTCGCGCCGGGGCGGATGCCGCAGCGGATCGCCGAGGCGTGCCGGGCCTCCGGGCAGCCGGCGCCCGAGTCGCCCGCCGAGGTCACGCGCTGCATCCTCGACTCGCTCGCCCTCGCCCACCGCAGGGCCGTCGCGGACGCCCAGCGGCTGGCCGACCGGCCGGTCGACGTCGTGTACGTCGTCGGGGGCGGCACCCGCAACGCCCTGCTGTGCCAGCTCACCGCCGACGCCTGCGGGCTGCCGGTGGTGGCGGGGCCGACGGAAGCCGCGGCCCTCGGCAACGTCCTGGTCCAGGCCCGCCCGCACGGCCTGGTCCGGGATCTCATGGACGGGCGGCAACTGCTCACCCGTACCCAGCCGTTGACCCGCTACGAGCCACGGGGCGACACCGCCCGGTGGCGCGAGGCCGAGGCCCGGTTCGCCCGCGGATGAGCGGGACTCCCCCGGGCCGCTGCCCCGCACTACCCTGCACTCATCCGATGATCGACGACAAGGAGCCGCGATGCGTGTCGCTCTGTTCCTGACCTGTGTCAACGACACGCTCTATCCGGACACCGGGCGCGCCGTGGTGAAGCTGCTGACCAGGCTGGGTGTCGAGGTCGACTTCCCGATGGCGCAGACCTGCTGCGGGCAGGCGCACTACAACACCGGCTACCGGCATGGCGCGGAGCCACTGGCCCGGCATTTCTCCGATGTCTTCGGGGAGTACGAGGCGATCGTGACGCCTTCCGGGTCGTGCGGGGCGATGGTGCGCGAGCTGTACCCGCGGATGGGCGAGCGGGCGCGGGCGGAGGGGCGCGGGGACGCGCTCGCCGCCACCCTCGCGCCCGTGGTGCCGAAGACGTACGAGCTGACGGAGTTCCTGGTGGACGTGCTGGGGGTGACGGACGTCGGGGCGTACTACCCGCACACGGTGACCTACCACCCGGCCTGCCACGGGCTGCGCGGGCTGGGGCTCGGTGACAAGCCCCAGCGGCTGCTGCGGGCGGTGAAGGGACTTGAGCTGGTCGAGCTGCCGGGCGCCGACGAGTGCTGCGGTTTCGGCGGCACCTTCGCCGTGAAGAACTCCGATGTCTCGGCGGCGATGGGCGCGGACAAGGTGCGCAACGCCGAGTCCACGGGCGCGGACGTGCTCTGCTCGGCCGACAACTCGTGTCTGATGCACATCGGCGGCACCATGGCCCGGCTCAGGACGGGGATGCGGCCCGTCCACATCGCCGAGATCCTGGCGAGCACGGAGGAGGAACCGGCCGTATGAGCGGGACGTTCGTAGGGATGCCGGCCTTCCCGGAGGCCGCGCACGAGGCCGTGCACGACCAGACCCTGCGCGGCAATCTCCGCCACGCCACGCACACCATCCGCGGCAAGCGGGCCGCGGCCGTGGCGGAGGTGTCCGACTGGGACGCGCTGCGCGACGCGGGCGCGCGAATCAAGGACCGTGCGCTGCGCCATCTGGACCGCTACCTGGTGCAGTTGGAGGAGTCGGTGACCGCCGCGGGCGGCACCGTGCACTGGGCCGCCGACGCCGACGAGGCCAACCGGATCGTCACCCGACTCGTCAAGGCCACCGGCGAGTCGGAGGTAGTCAAGGTCAAGTCGATGGCCACGCAGGAGATCGGGCTGAACGAGGCGCTGGAGGCGGAGGGCATCCGCGCCTACGAGACCGATCTCGCCGAACTGATCGTGCAGTTGGGCAAGGACCGGCCCTCCCACATCCTGGTCCCGGCGATCCACCGCAACCGCGGCGAGATCCGGGACATCTTCGCCCGGGAGATGAGCGAGTGGGGCCGTCCGGCCCCCGAAGGGCTCACCGACACCCCGGCCGCACTCGCCGAGGCCGCCCGGGTGCATCTGCGGGAGAAGTTCCTGCGCGCCAAGGTCGGCATCTCGGGCGCCAACTTCATGGTCGCCGAGACCGGCACCCTGGTGGTCGTGGAGTCCGAGGGCAACGGCCGGATGTGCCTGACCCTGCCCGAGACACTGATCTCGGTCGTCGGCATCGAGAAGGTCGTGCCGTCCTGGCAGGACCTGGAGGTGTTCCTGCAGACCCTCCCCCGCTCCTCCACCGCCGAGCGCATGAACCCGTACACGAGCATGTGGACCGGTACGACGGACTCCGGGACGGCGGACGGGCCCCGGACCTTCCATCTCGTCCTCCTCGACAACGGCCGCACCGACACCCTCGCCGACGAGGTCGGCCGCCAGGCCCTGCGCTGCATCCGCTGCTCCGCCTGCCTCAATGTCTGCCCGGTGTACGAGCGGGCCGGCGGCCACGCGTACGGCTCGGTCTACCCGGGCCCGATCGGCGCCATCCTCAGCCCCCAACTGCGGGGCACGGCAAGCGAGATCGACGCCTCCCTGCCGTACGCCTCCTCCCTGTGCGGCGCCTGCTACGAGGTGTGCCCCGTGGCCATCGACATCCCCGAGGTGCTGGTGCACCTGCGGGAACGGGTCGTGCAGGGCGGGCCGGTGACCCGGGGCGGCAACAAGGTCGTGCTCAAGCCCGCCAAGGGACACGCGGCGGAACGGGCGGCGATGCGGGCGGCCCGCTGGGCGTTCACCTACCCGGCCGCCCTGCGCACCGGGCAGCGGCTCGCCTCCCGCACCCGGCGCCTGCATCCCCGCAGCCTGCCGGGGCCCGGGAAGGCGTGGAGCGGCACCCGGGAACTGCCCGCGGTGCCCCGGGAGCCGTTCCGGGACTGGTGGCAGCGGACGCACGGCGGAAAGGACGACGCCAAGTGAGCAGCAGGGAACGGATCCTCGGGCGGGTGCGGCGCGCGCTGGCCGACGTAGGACCGGACGAGGACACGCCGGTCGAGCGCGGGTATCTGCGGCAGCACGGGGAGCGGGGCGCGGAGGAGACGGTGGATTTGTTGGCCGAGAACCTGGCCGACTACCGGGCGATCGTGCACCGTTGCTCCCCCGATGACCTGCCGGCGACGCTCGCCGGGCTGCTGGCCGCGCGGGGGGCGAGGACGGTGCTCGTGCCGCCCGGTCTGGAGTCGTCGTGGCTCGCGGTGGCCGATGCAGAGCAGGTCCCGGACCGGATCGAGAGCACCCCGCACGAGCTGGACCGCGTCGACAGTGTGATCACGGCGTGCGCGGTGGCCGTCGCCGAGACCGGCACCATCGTCCTCGACGGCGGCCCCGACCAGGGCCGTCGCCGCATCACGCTCGTCCCCGACCATCACATCTGCGTCGTACGGGTGCCGGACCAGGTCGTCTCCTCCGTGCCGCAGGCCCTCGAACGGCTCGACCCCGTCCGCCCGTTGACCTGGATCTCCGGCCCTTCGGCGACCAGCGACATCGAACTGGACCGGGTCGAGGGGGTGCACGGGCCGCGCACCCTGGAGGTGATCCTGGTCGGCTGAGGGGGCGGCTCAGATGTCCCGTTGCTCCAGGGGCCGCACCGCGGGCCCCTGGACCACCCGGCCGTCCGGGGCGAAACGGGAGCCGTGGCACGGGCATTCCCAGGCCTGCTCCGCGCGGTTGAACGCCACGAGACAGCCCATGTGCGTGCACTTGGCGGAGACGGCGTGCACCTTGCCGTCCTCGTCGCGGTGGACGGCGCAGCGCTTGCCCGACACATGGACGATGGCGCCGTCCCCGGGGGCGATCTCGTCCACCGACGTGGCCGAGGGGCCCGGCAGGTGCTGGAGCCGGTCACCGACGAAGTGCCGTGCCACGTCGGCCTGGTGCTTGAGGAAGTCCATCCCCTCCCGCAGGACGGGCGCCACCCGGCGCGGGTCGTACAGGTCGCTCCACGCATTGTCCCGGCCGGTGATCAGATCGCACAGCAGGCGGCCCGACATGATCCCGCTCGCCATTCCCCAGCCGCCGAAGCCGGTGGCCACGTAGACGTGCTTGCTCCCGGGGTGCAGGGGGCCGACGAGCGGTACGGAGTCGGTGGGGTCGTTGTCCTGCGTGGCCCAGCGGTGGGTGAAGTCGAGGTCACCGAAGCGTTCCCGGGCCCAGGCGGAGAGGGTCTCGAAGCGGGCCTCGACATCGCCGCCGGCGCCGGGGGTGAAGTGTTCCCCGGTGACGAGGAGCAGGCGCCTGCCGTCGCCGTAGGGCGCCGTGCGGACGGAGCGGGTGTTCTGCTCGGGGGTGATGTACATGCCGGTCGGAGCCGTGGCGGCGTCGACGGGAGCGGTGACGACGAGTTCCCGGCGGGGCGTGAGGCGGGTGAACAGCAGCGCCCGGTCGAAGATCGGATAATGGGTGGCGACCACGACGGACCGCGCCGTCACCTTCACGCCGTCCTCGGTCGTGAGCACACAGCGTTCGCCCTCGGAGAGGCCGACCACACGGGTGTGCTCGTACACGCGACCGCCCAGCCGCTGCAGGTCCTCGACCAGCGCCAGCAGGTATTTGCGGGGGTGGAACTGGGCCTGTTCCTCCACCCGAACGGCCCCCGCGACCGGGAACGGCAGGTCCGTCTCGGTCACGTACTGCGCGGGCAGCCCCGCCTCCCGGGCGGCGGCGGCCTCGGCCCGCAGTTCCTCGGTGCGGTCGGCGTTCTCGGCCCAGGTGTAGGCCGCCGTGGTCTCCCAGTCGCAGTCCACGCCGAGCGCCTCAGCGGTTTCGGCGGCGTGCCGGATCGCGTCCATCTGGGAGGCCGCGTACAGCCGTGCCCCGTCCCGGCCGCGGGTACGGCGGAGCCGGTCGTAGATCAGGGTGTGCTGGGCGCTCATCTTGGCCGTGGTGTGCCCGGTGACGCCGGTGGCGATCCGGTCCGCCTCCAGCAAGGCGACGCCGTGGCCCCGCCGGGCCAGCTCCCAGGCCGTACTGATCCCGGCGATACCCGCGCCCACGACGGCCACCTCGACGGTGAGGTCACCGTCCGGCGGGGGCGCGAGGTCGCCGGGCGGCGCCGTCTCGATCCAGTGCGACTTACGGGTGCGGGCCTGATCGTCCATGGCGCCCGGGTTCCCCGGACGGGCCCGGCCACACGACGTACGGGGAGCCAGGGAAAGGTGCAGGTCAGCGGGGAGTGGCCGGGGGCCGCGGTGTGACAGGGATCCAGCCACCCGCCGTGCCGCCGGACCACGCAAGCGCGCAGGCCAGCGCGCAACGGCCGACGGCCGCCCGTGACACGGACCCGGCCACACGACGCGCGGCGACCCGAGCAAGTGCAGGTGCGCGGACTGGCCAGGGGCCACCGGTGGCACGGGCCCGGCGACCCGCCGTGCCGCCGGACACGCAAGCGCGTAGCGGCGGCCGGAGCCGGTCGGCCAGGTGGGCTGCGGGTGGGGGGTCGTCGTGGACCACGGTCGCCGAGTCCGCGGCGCTGACGCGTCCGCTCGCCCTGACGTCGGAGCGGTCGATCGCCGGGCGGGGAAGATGCCGTACGCCCTCGGGGCGCCGGTCGCGCACCGGTGCCCCAACCCCCGCGCATCCCCGCCCCCGCACTCAGGCGTTCTTCGGCTTGCGGGTCGACTCGCGGGCCAGGATGCCGAAGGCCCAGCGCTCGTTGAACCCGGCGACGAAACCTATCGCGCACCAGAACCCCCAGAAGTCCGTGCCCTTCGCGGGAGAGCCGGGCGTGGCGGCGGACGGGCAGATCTCGGCCGCCGTGGCCGGGACCTCGAAGACGGGCACGAGGCCGCCGCTGAGCAGGAAGTACACCGCGAGGGCGAGGATCCAGCCGACGACCACCCGGTACACGCCCTCGTGGCGCATCCTGCGGGCCATCTGGCCGGGCACGACCAGACCGTCCTGGGCACCGTTCTGACGCTGCGTCAACTGTTCGGTGTGTCCCCGCAGTCGGACCAGCACACTCAGCACCGCGCCGAGCGCCCCGACCCCGCCGCACACGAACGCGCCCAGCAGCTGCCAGCGGTTGGTGCAGTTGAGCGTCACCCCCAGGGCCTGGAGCAGTCCGGCACCCCAGAGCAGCGGTACGACGAGCAGCACCAGGCTGGCGGCGGAGCCGAGCGTCAGGCCGACGTTGAGGCCGCGACTGACCGCGATCGCGCTGTCCTGGGCGAGTCGTCCCCGCAGGTCGGCGACCTCCTCGTCGAGGTACTCGGCCAGGTGGTCGTTCGGCTTGGCGTCCTCGAGGCGTGGATCGCTCAGCGCGTTGTGGAGGACGCGCCGCACGGCGACCCGCGCCGCGACGCGCGTGGTGCGCTCGAAGGCGCGCTGCGAGGCGCCGTACAAGAGCTGCAGTTGCAGCTGCTGTTCGGGGTACAGGTCCCCGAACTTCATGTAGGCCGGGCCGAGTCCGGCCGGCACGATGTGCATCAGTCCCTCGGGCCGCAGATCGGTGTCCGCCCCCTCGACCGACTCCCGCAATCCCTGCCACCACGAGTGGCGGCGTCCCCCGTCGACCGTCATGGGGTACCTGTACCGCCGCGGGTGACGGCCGGGAAGTCGGCTCGCCGCACCAGTCCCGTGACGGTTGTCACCGGTGTGTCACCTCGGCGGGCCACTGCCCTGGAGACGGGGCCGTGGTGTCCCTGAGTACACCCCCCGATACGGGTTCTGCACCCCATGTGCCGAGCCCGCCGTCTCCGTAGCTTCGTGGTGGGGGGCACAGGGAGTGCCCCACCGGGGAGTGATGACGATGTTCCGCACGGGCACACCCGCGCACGACGAGGGACCCGCCGCCGAGGCGCTGCGGCTGGTCAAGGTCACCAGGACCTACGGCACGGACGACAGCGCGGTGACCGCCTTGCGCGAGGTCACCTTGGGGCTCGGGCGCGGCACCTTCACCGCGGTGATGGGTCCTTCCGGCTCCGGCAAGACGACGTTGCTGCACTGCGCGGCGGGTCTGGACCGGCCGGACAGCGGGATCGTGCGGGTGGACGGCACCGAGCTGACGGGCGGCGACGAGACGGCGCTGACGAAGTTCCGGCGCGGCCGGATCGGGTTCGTGTTCCAGCAGTACAACCTGCTGGAGACGCTGACCGTCGCGCAGAACACGGTGCTGCCGCTGAAGCTGGCCGGGCGGCGGGTGGACAAGCGGCGGGTCCGGGAGGTGCTGGCCTCGGTCGGTCTCGGCGACCGGCTCGGCCACCGTCCCGACCAGCTCTCCGGCGGCCAGCGACAGCGTGTCGCGATCGCCCGGGCGCTGGTCACCGAACCTCGGGTGATCTTCGCGGACGAGCCGACCGGCGCCCTGGACACGCGCAGCGCGCGGGACGTCCTCACGCTGCTCCAGCACGCGGTGCGGGGGCTCGGGCGGACGGTGGTGATGGTGACGCACGACCCGGTCGCCGCCTCCTACGCCGACTCCGTGCTGTTCCTGGCGGACGGGCGGCTCGCGGGCCGGATGGACGCGCCGACCCCGGACGCGGTGGCCGAGCGCCTCGCGCACCTGGGCGACGCCGTGGCGACGGAGGTGTGAGCGATGTTCCTGCTGGCGATGCGGTCGATCCGGCAGCGGCCCGGACGGTTCCTGGCGACGCTGCTCGCCGCCTTCCTGGGCGCGGCGATCATCATGACGTTCAACTCCCTGCACGACACCGCGGCGCGGGACGGCATCGACGCGACGAGCGCGGAGACGCTGACGACGGCGGCGAGTGTCGTCGGCGGCTACGGCAGCCTGCTGGTGTTCTTCGCCGTGGCCTCGACGCTGACGGTCAACGTCCGTCAGCGGACGGCGGAGCTGGAACTGCTGCGCTGCTCGGGGGCGACGCCGGGGCAGCTCCGGCGGATGGTGGTGGGTGAGGCGGTGGCGGTGGCGCTGGTGGGCGCGGTACCGGCGGTCGGCGCGGCGATGCTCGGCGGGCGGGCGCTGCTGGCCGTCTTCCAGGAGAGTGGCCAGGTGGCCGGTTCCGTCGGCCACGTCTTCGGCCCGGTCGTGCTCGTGACAGGCGTCGGCATCACGCTGCTCGCGTCGGCGGGCGCGGCGTTCCTCGCCGTACGGCGGGCCACGCGCGGGTCGCGACGGCCGGGCAGGGGGCGGACGTATCTCGGGTACGCGGCGCTCGCGGCCGGTGCCCTGTCGGCGAGCGCCACCTTCGCCTTCTCGGCGACGGACGAGGCGCTGATGGCGCCGGCCGTGTACGGGGCGATCCTGCTGTCGGTGGGGTTCGCGCTGCGGGCGCCCCGGCTGCTCGGGGGCGTGCTGGACCGGCTGGCGCCGCGGGGTGCGAGCGGCTGGCTGGCGGTGCGGAATCTGCGCCGGCGGGTGGCCGACCTGGCGGGCACGCTGATGTCGCTGATCCTCTTCACGGCGGTGTCCACGGCCACGCTCACCGCGCAGGCCGTGGAGAGCGACGCCCTCGCGGCCTCGGGCGCGGTGAAGTCGGTCGACGCGAAGAACCTGGAGACGCTCAACTACACGGTCGTCGGCATCATCGTGGTCTTCGTCTGCGTGATGCTGGTCAACTCGCTGTACGCGGCGACCACGTACCGGGTCCGGGAGTTCGGCCAGCAGCGGCTGGCGGGGGCGACGCCCGGCCAGGTGCTGGGGATGGTGGGCGCCGAGGGACTGATCCTCACGCTGACCGGAGTGGTGTGCGGGACGCTGGCGGCGCTGGCGGGCATCATCCCCTTCACGCTGGTCCGCTCCGACCGGCTCCTGCCCACCGAGTTCTACGGCGTCGCCGCCGCGGTCATCGCCGTAGCAGCCGCGACGACCCTGGGCACCAGCCTGGTGACGACCCGCCGGGTGCTGCGTACTCCGGCGGTGGCGGCGGTCGCGGTGGGGTGACGGATGGCGGGGGGCTCGGCGCGTTCTGGCGGCGAGCCCCCTCGACGCCGTGACACAGGAGGTGAACAAGCGCTTAGATAGGTGGCAGTATCCGACCTGGAGGCCCCGTTGTTCACTTCCGTCGACGACGTCGCCGCGCGGCTGGCCGAGACCGGCTACCTCGCCTCGCCCGCGGTCGCCACGACCGTCTTCCTCGCCGACCGCCTCGGCAAGCCCCTGCTGGTCGAGGGCCCCGCCGGGGTCGGCAAGACGGAGCTCGCCAAGGCCGTCGCCCAGGTCGCCGGGGCCCGGCTCGTCCGGCTCCAGTGCTACGAGGGCGTGGACGAGTCCCGCGCGCTGTACGAGTGGAACCACGCCAAGCAGTTGCTGCGCATCAGCGCGGGCCGTGACGAGACCTGGGACGAGGCGCGCACGGACATCTTCAGCGAGGAGTTCCTGCTCCCCCGTCCGCTGCTCACGGCGATCCGCGGCGACGACCCCAAGGTGCTGCTGATCGACGAGACGGACAAGGCGGACGTCGAGGTGGAGGGCCTGCTGCTGGAGGTGCTCAGCGACTTCCAGGTCACGGTCCCCGAACTCGGCACCGTCACCGCCACCCGCCGCCCCTTCGTCGTCCTCACCTCCAACGCCAGCCGCGAACTGTCCGAGGCGCTGCGCCGCCGCTGCCTCTTCCTCCACATCGGCTTCCCCGACGAGGAGTTGGAGCGCCGGATCGTCCGGCTGAAGGTGCCCGAGCTCGACGAGGCGCTGGCCCGCTCGGTGGTACGGGTGGTGGGTGCGCTGCGCGCCATGGACCTGCGGAAGCTGCCGTCGGTCGCCGAGACCATCGACTGGGCCCGGACCCTGCTCGCGCTCGGCGCCGACACCCTGGACGAGACCGTCGTACGGGACAGTCTCGGCGTCCTCCTCAAGCACCGGGAGGACGTGCTGAAGGCCACCGCCAAGCTCGACCTGGACGCCCTGTGACCACCCCCGCTGGGGTCGCCGAGCGGCTGACGTCGCTGGTGGCCGCCCTGCGCGCGCACGGCATCCGGATCGGCACCGGCGAGACCGTGGACGCGGCGCAGGCGGTGGCGGCGCTCGGCCTGACGGACCGGGAGCGGCTGCGCGAGGGCCTGGCGGCGACCTTGTTGCACGGTACGGCCCAACGGCCGGTGTTCGACCCGGTCTTCGACCTGTACTTCCCGCGGGGCGTCGGCGCGCCGGAGCAGGAGGCGGCGGGGCGGGAGGACCTGCGCGACCGGCTGGCGGCGGCGCTGGCGGCGAACGACCGGGCGCTGATGGGCCGGCTGGCGGTGGAGGCGGTCGACGGCTTCGGCGGATACGGCTCCTCCCCGAGGTCGGACGGCTGGTCGTCGTACCAGACCCTCGACCGGCTCCGCCCGCAGACGCTGCTCGCCCGGGTCCGCGACGACGTGCGGGCTCGGGGCGGCGCTCCGGGGTTCGCCGACCGGCTGCTGGAGGACGAGATCCGGCGGCGCATCGAGGGGTTCCGGGCTCTGGTCACCGCGGAGGCGCGGCGCCGGGTGGCGGAGCGGCGCGGCCGGGACGAGATCGCCCGGCGGGCGGTGGCGCCGAGCGCCGACCGGGTGGACTTCCTCTTCGCGGGGAAGGCTCAACTGGCCGAGCTGCGCAGGGCCGTTCAGCCGCTCGCCCGCAAGCTCGCCACCCGGCTGGCGGCCCGCCGGCGCCGGGCCGCGCGCGGTGCGATCGATCTACGGCGGACCCTGCGCGGCTCGCTGTCGACGGGCGGGGTGCCGATGAAGCCGGTGCTGCGCAGGCGGCGGCCGGTGCGGCCCGAACTGGTGCTGCTGTGCGATGTGTCGGGCTCGGTGTCCGGCTTCTCGGACTTCACCATGCTGCTGGTGCAGGCGCTGCACGACCAGTTCAGCAAGGTGCGGGTGTTCGCGTTCGTCAACCGCATCGACGAGGTGACCGGCCTGCTCGTGCACGGCACGGCCGACCCGGAGGGTCTGGGCGACCGCATCCGGACCGAGGCCACCCTGACCGGCTGGCACGGCAGCAGCGACTACGGCGTGGCGCTGGGCGAGTTCGCCGAGCGGTACGGTGACGCGGTCGGCCCGCGCACCATGGTGTTCGTGCTCGGCGACGCGCGCACCAACATGAGCGACCCGAACCTCGCGGCCGTCCGGCTCATCAGCGAAAGGGCCCGCCGCGTCTACTGGTTGAACCCGGAGCAGACCACGAGCTGGGGCACGGGCGACTCCGCCGCGCCGGACTACGCCGAGCTGGTGGAGATGCACGAGTGCCGCAACGCCCGCCAGCTCAGCGACCTGGTATCCCGGCTGCTGCCGGTGTGACCGGGGCGACGGAACCTTCGGTGGTGGTCGTGGGCTCCGCTCCCCGGGACGAATCAGGGTTCGTCCCTGATGTCCCTGACCGGCCCGGATCCGTAGTCTCGAAAGCGGTGAAGGGGGAGATCATGAAGGCAGTGGTGCAGGACCGGTACGGCCCGGCGGACGTGCTGGAGTTCCGGGACATCGAACGGCCGGTGCCGGGACCCGGCGAGGTGCTGGTGCGGGTGCACGCCGCGTCGGTCAACGCCTACGACTGGCATTTCATGCACGGCGACCCGAAGGTGGCGCGCGCGGTGATGGGGCTGCGCGGACCCAAGGCGCGGGTCAGGGGCCGGGACTTCGCGGGCCGGGTGGCGGCGGTGGGCGACGGGATCACCGGTCTCGGGCCCGGTGACGAGGTGTTCGGCGAAGCCGACGGCGCCTTCGCGGAGTATGTGTGCGCGCCGGGTGACGCGGTGGGCCCGAAGCCGTCCCACCTCACCTTCGAGCAGGCCGCCGCGATACCCCTCGCCGGGAACACGGCCCTGATCGGCGTCCGGGACGTGGGCGGTGTGCGGCAGGGGCAGACGCTGCTGGTCAACGGCGCCTCGGGCGGCGTCGGCACCTTCGCCGTGCAGCTCGGCAAGGCGTACGGCGCGGAGGTGACCGCGGTGTGCAGCGCGCGCAACGCGGACATGGCCCGCTCACTGGGCGCGGACCATGTCATCGACTACGCACGCGAGGACTTCACCCGCACGAGCCGGCGCTACGACGTGGTACTGGACCTGGTCGGCAACCACTCACTGCGGGCGTTGCGGCGCGCGCTCACCCCGACCGGCACCCTGGTGCTGTCCGGCGGCGGATTCTACGAGGGCGGCAGCATCGTCGGCCCCATGGGACTGTTCCTCAAGCGGCGGCTGGCGGCGCCCTTCACACGGCAGCGGCTGCTCGAACTCCCCGCCCGCCAGAGCAGGGAGAACCTCGCGGCCCTCAAGGAGCTGGCCGAGGCCGGGCGGATCGCGCCGGTCGTCGAGCGGACGTATCCGCTCAGTGCGGCGGCCGAGGCGATTCGCCACCTGGAGGTGGAGCACGCGCGCGCGAAGATCGTCGTCACCGTCTGAGCGTCGCTCCTCCTCGCTACTCCTTGGCCTTCGCGTACTCCGTGGCCATGGTGCCCGCGAAGTCGTACACGACGACCTGTTCATCGCCCACGACCCAGGCGTCGTGGCCCGGCGGGACCACGAAGACATCGCCCGGGCCGACCTCGGCCTCGCCGCCGTCGTCCATCGTGACGTGCAGACGGCCTTGGACGACGTAGCCGTTGTGGTGGACCTCGCAGCTCTCGGTGCCCGCGATCGGGGCCACGGACTCCGACCAGCGCCAGCCGGGCTCGAAGGTGCCCACGGCGAAGTCGAGCCCGGTCAGGTGGACGGCCTCCAGGTGTCCCCTGGGGAAATCGCGCCGCTCGTCCGGCTTGTCGAGCGTCTTCACTTCGATCATCACGGATCTCCTTCCGGCCGCGTCGGTACGGCCGGGGCCGGTCTCCGTCTCCCGGCCGCTGCCGAGCGGCCCCGGCGGGGGCCGGACCCCACCCCTCCATCGTCCGCCTGTCCAGTCGGCGCCGCCATGCGGGTGACGGCGGCACGGCGGTCGCGCGGCCCGGGTGTCAGCCGGCGGGCGCGCACAGCCGGGCGAACCGCTCGGCGTCGACGTTGCCCCCGGAGACGATGACTCCGACCCGGGGCGGCAGCGCGCCCGCGCGGCCGGAGAGGAGTGCCGCCAGGGGGGTGGCGCCGCTCGGTTCGACGACGATCTTCAGGCGCTCGAAGGCGAAGCGCATCGCGTCCCGGATCTCGTCGTCGCCGACCAGGGCGATGGCGTCGACGAGCCGTCGGTTGACGGAGAAGGTGAGTTCGCCCGGTGTGTGCAGGGCCTGGCCGTCGGCGATGGTTCTGGGCACCGGGATCTCGATGCGCCGGCCGGCCTCCAGGGACCGCTTGGTGTCGTCCCCGGCCTCGGGCTCGACGCCGATCAGCCGCAGCCGCGGGTACAGCGCCTTGGCGACGGTGCCGCTCCCCGCGATGAGTCCGCCGCCGCCGACCGGGGTCAGCAGCGCGTCCAACGGACCCACCTCTTCGAGGAGTTCCAGCGCGGCCGTGCCCTGCCCGGCCATGACGTGGGGGTGTTCGTAGGGCGGGATGACGGTTAGGCCCCGCTCGGCGGCCAGGGCCTCGGCGAGGGCGACCCGGTCGCCGGTGTAGCGGTCGTAGGTGACGATCTCGGCGCCGTAGCCCTCGGTGGCCCGCCGCTTGGCGGGCGGGGCGTCCTCGGGCATGACGATGACGGCGGTGGTGCCCAGTTCCCGGGCGGCGAGGGCGACGGCCTGGGCGTGGTTGCCGGAGGAGTAGGTGGCGATGCCCCGGGTGAGCTGGTCCGGCGTCAGCCGGGAGGCGGCGTTGTAGGCGCCGCGGAACTTGAAGGCGCCCACGCGCTGGAAGTTCTCGCACTTGAGGAAGACCTCGGCGCCGACGAGGCCGTCGAGGGTGCGCGAGCGCAGCACCGGCGTGCGGTGGGCGACGCCCTTGAGGCGTGCGGCCGCGTCCCGGACGTCGTCGGGGGTGAGGGGCGGGGTGCTGGTCACGCGGGTCCTCCATCGGGGTCGGAAGCCGGGCCGGTCGCGGCGCGTGCCTGGGCGAGGTAGTGGTAGGCGGAGGCGCGGGAGATGCCGAGCCGGGCGGCGACCTGCTCGACGGCGCGCCGCACGGCGAAGACGCCGCGGCCGTCGAGGCCGCGGAAGAGTTCCAGGCGCTGGGTGCGGTCCAGCTCCGCCCAGCCGCGGTTCTGGCGGAGCTGGTGGGCGTCGAGGATGGCGTCGACGACGGAGTCGATGTCGTTGCCGAAGGTGGTGACCGGTGCCTCGGCGCTGTCCCGGCCGATGCCGGCGAGGGCGCCGAGCAGGGCGTGGGCCTCGTTGACGGCGGTGACGTCGAGGTTGACGCACAGGGCGCCGAAGACCTCGCCGGTGGAGTCCCGCAGCACCAGGGTGGACGCCTTGACCAGCTTCCCGGTCCGGGTGCGGGTGACGTAATTCAGGTCGTCGTCCGCCTCGGCGCCGCGGGCGACGATCCGCATGCCGATCTCGCTCATCGCCCCGCCGACGGTCCGCCCGGTCACGGAACCGGCGACCGCGACGACGGATCGCTCGGGCCGGCGGTAGTCGTGCAGCACCACCTCGCACAGCGGCCCGAAGGTCGCCACGAGCCCGTCCACGACCGGCGTCAGCGCCGAGATGATCGCGTCCCGCTCGGCTTCCAGGCCCGGTTCACCCGCCATCGCTCACTCCCTGTCCGTCAGCCTGCGCCTAGACTACACGTCCAGATGCTATACAGAAAGTCCAGCATCAGGGGCGCACGGAGTGACCCGGTGAACCCTGCATGCGCCCCCTGCCCGGCGGGGAGAATGCGGTACGCGTTCACCACAGACCCGTCGCGAAAGCAGGCCGCTCCGTGTTGTTGCATCTGCCCACATCCGTGTCCGAGGTCCAACAGCACCTTGCCAAGGGGGCGTTGCCGATCGGCGGGGCGACGCTCGTCTGGGCGTCCTTCCAGCGCGACGGCTTCCCCGACCGGGCCATGTCCCTGCGCAACCTGCCGGAGGCGAACGCCCTCGGGCCCGAGGCCCTGGGCTCGGCCGTGGTGCTCCAGCGGATCGACGACCGGGTGCCGGAGGTGCTGCGCCGGGCGGCCGGCGGCATAGGCACCGGCGCCGTGCGCCGCGCGGCCACGGTCGGCGGCAACATCGTGGGCAGCACCCTGCGTTGCCTGCTCCCCGCCGCGCTCGTCCTGGACACCCGCGCGACGGTCCTGGACACGACGGGCGTCTACGAGACCGACCTGACCGAACTCCTGGCCAAGCGCCCCGTCCTGCTCGGCATCACCTGGCGCACCCCGCTGGTCAGCGGCTACCTGAAGCAGGAGGGCGACCCGGGCGGCCCGCCGCCGTTCGTCGTCGCCACCGCGGTGCACGCGGAGCCCGACGGCACCAGGCGCCTGCGCGTCGCCGTCCGCGACGGCTACGAGTTCCTCACCGCGACCACGCCCTGCGACACCGACGTCGAAACGGTCCTGCACGCCGTCGAGAACACGGACCTCGGCGCGCTTCCCGAGGACGCGCGGCACGTGATCCACGGCCGGATCAGGGACGTACTCGCCCGCTGACCACCGCACGCCGGGCCCAACCGGCCCGCGGAAAGGCCCCGTTCACCGGTCACCGACACCGACCGGCGGCGGGGCCTTCGCGTTGCCCAAGGACCGGCGGACTTCGGCCACTTGAGAACCGCATGCTCGTTTCTGCTCGCAACACCTTCTTTTCAAGCACCTATTGACACAGGACGCTCGCGTGGACAAAGTCATGCGGCAGCAAGAGCAGCCGGCCGCCACGCATAAGGGAGCGATCCGCGCCATGCCTGAAATCCCTGCTGTCTCACGCCGTACCCTCATGGGCGGGGCCCTGGCCTCCGGAGCCGTCGTCGCCGGACTCGGCACCCAGGCCTCCGCCGCCCCCACGGCCCCGACCGCCGACGTGACCCCGTCGCGGCGCCCGGGGCAGAAATCGATGATCGACGTGCCGTTCGGCGCGTACCCGACCGTCCGCGTCGGTCTGATCGGTCTCGGGAACCGGGGCCACGGGATGTCCTCGGGCTGGGCCGCGGTCCCGGGCTGCACGGTGACGGCCGTGTGCGACATCCGCGCCGACCGCGCCAGACGCACCGCCGACCGGCTCGTCGCCGAGGGCCGCCCCCGCCCCGCCGAGTACGGCGGCTCGGCCGACGCCTACGCGCGCATGCTGCGCCGCGACGACATCGACCTCGTGTACATCGCGACGCCCTGGGAGTTCCACCACGAGCAGGGCCGCGCCGCCCTGCTCGCCGGCAAGCACGCGCTGGTCGAACTGCCCATCGCCACCGAGCTGGACGAACTGTGGGACCTCGTGGACACCAGCGAGCGCACCCGCCGCCATCTGATCCTCTCCGAGAACTGCTCCTACGGCCGCAACGAGCTGGCGATGCTGAAGATGGCCCACGACGGCCTGTTCGGCGAGGTGACCAACGGTCACGGCGGCTATCTGCACGACCTGCGGGCCCTGCTGTTCTCGGACACCTACTACACCGACTCCTGGCGGCGGCTGTGGCACACCCGCAGCACCGCGTCCTTCTACGCCATGCACGGCCTGGCCCCGATCGCGGCGGCGATGGACATCAACCGCGGCGACCGCATGACGACGCTGCGGGCCACCGCGACCGAGCCCCGGGGGCTGGCCGACTACCGCGAGCGCTTCATCCCCAAATCCCACCCGAGCTGGAAGGAGACGTACATCAACGGTGACCTCGTCACCTGCCTGATCGACACCGCCGAGGGCCGGGTGATCCGCGCCGAGCACGAGGTGAGCTCACCGCGGCCGTACAGCCGTATCAACTCGCTCGCCGGCAGCCGGGGCATCTTCGAGGACTACGCGGGCGTGACGTCCGCGGGCGGCGGCCGGATCTATCTCGAACCCGACCACAGCGGCCACACCTGGCGGGCGTTCGACGCCTACCGCAAGGAGTTCGACCACTGGCTGTGGCTGAAGATCGGCGACGACGCGGCCAACAACGGCGGCCACGGCGGCATGGACTACGTCCTGCAGTGGCGCACCATTCAGCTGATGCGCGCCGGGCTGGTCCCCGACATGGACGTCTACGACGGCGCGGTCTGGTGCTCCCCGATCCCGCTGAGCGTCAAGTCCCTCGCGGCGGGCGGCCGTCCGGTGGCGGTCCCCGACTTCACCCGCGGTTCCTGGGTCAAGCACCGCACGGGCCTGGACTCCCGCCCGAGCGACATGCCTCCGGTCCCCTGACACCTTTCGCCTCCTGACGCGGGCTGCTCTTCGGCCAGTTGAGCGAACGGGGGAGCATCCATGACGGACGGGCCGGTGGACCTGGTACGGCTGGAGGGCGGCGGGAACAGCGTCGTCCTGAGGATCACCGGCACGGACTCCGCGGGGGGGGCGCCCCGGACGGCGTCCTGACCGGTGACCTCGTCGTCGAGACGCCTTTCGTGAAGGGCGGTCTCGACCTGTGGGTCTCCCCCCGGGACCTGCGGGAGTGGCAGGAGGCGCTGGACGCGCTCGACGCCGGGCAGGACATCGCGTGGCGGGAATTCGCACGCGGACCCACCCTGCGAGTCGCCCCCTCCCCCGAACGGGCCGGTCAGGCGGGGGCGCCTCCGGCGTCGTCGGGCGGGACGTCGGCGGCACCGGAGGCCCGGTGCTCGCGCCAGTCGGCGACGATCTGTTCCAGCTTGGGCATGACGAAGAGCCCGAAGTCCCGCATGTCCATCAGGCGCGCGCGGCCACCGGTGTTGGCCTCGTCGAGCAGTTCCATGTCCTCCATGGCCCCCTTCGCGAACTCCCTCAGCCACAGGCTGCGGATGGCGAAGACGTCGGGCCAGGGGTCCTCCCGCACTCGGTAGAGGTCCCGGCGGGAGCCGGGCTGGTTCTCCCGGTTGATCAGGCCGATCCGGACGAGGCTCTGCAGGGCCGTGGAGACGGTGCCGGAGCTGATGGAAAGAAACTGGCCGATCTCGGCCGCCGTGAGCGCGCCGCTCGGGGACACCAGCACAGCGGCGAAGACGCGTGCGGACATACGGGGCAGGCCCGTCTCGGCGAACCGGCTCGCGAGCCGCTCCACGGCCCTGCTCTCGCCTCCGGCCGACCCCTCCGGTCCCGTGGACGCATCGCCCGCTGACTCTGCTCTGCCTGTGGACACGTGTTCTGCACCTCCTGCAGCCACCTTAACCGGCCATTCGAGCTTCTTCCAGTTCTCGCAAATTTCCGAATGTTCAAGTACTCTTAAAATCATGACGCCACCCATCTCAATCTCCTCACTGGTCAAGACGTTCGGCCCCGTCCGGGCTCTCGACGGGCTGGACCTCAGCGTGGAGGCCGGGGAGGTGCACGGATTCCTCGGCCCGAACGGCTCCGGCAAGACGACGACCATCCGCATCCTGCTGGGGCTCATGCGGTCCGACAGCGGCCGGCTGTCCTTACTCGGCGGAGATCCGTGGGCGGACGCCGTGGAGCTGCACAAGCGGCTCGCCTATGTCCCCGGTGACGTGACGCTCTGGCCCACCCTCTCCGGCGGTGAGGTCATCGACCTGCTGGGGCGGCTGCGCGGCGGCGCGAGCAAGAAGCGCCGGGACGACCTGATCAAGCGGTTCGAGCTGGACCCGAAGAAGAAGGGCCGCGCCTACTCCAAGGGCAACCGGCAGAAGGTCGCCCTGGTGGCCGCCCTCGCCTCCGACGTCGAACTGCTCATCTTCGACGAACCCACCTCGGGCCTGGACCCGTTGATGGAATCCGTCTTCCAGGACTGCATCGACGAGGAGCGCGGCCGGGGCCGGACCGTGCTGCTGTCCAGCCACATCCTGTCCGAGGTCGAGCGGCTGTGCGACCGGGTCAGCATCATCCGCGGCGGCCGTACGGTGGAGTCCGGCACCCTCACCGAGCTGCGCCACCTCACCCGCACCTCGATCCGCGCCGAACTGACCGAGCCCGTCCGCGACCTCTCCCGCCTCCCGGGCGTGCACGACGTGCGGATCGGCAGCGAGGACGGCCACACCGTCACCTTCGACGTGGACGCCGGCGACCTCAACACCGCCGTACAGCATCTGACGACCCTGGGCCTGCGGGGTCTCGTCAGCCGGCCGCCCACGCTCGAGGACCTGTTCATGCGCCACTACACCGCCGCGCAGGACAAGGAAGGCGCCGAAGGCGCCGACGACCGGGCGGAGGCCGCGCGGTGAGGGACTACGCAGGCACCGGGACGCTGCTGCGGCTCGCCCTCCGGCTCGACCGGGTCCGCGCCACCGCCTGGATCCTGGGCATCGTGCTGTTCACCACGGCATCCGCCCAGAGCAACAACGACCTGTACGGCACGGCCGAGGAGCGGGAGAAGCTGGCCGAGACGGTCGAGACCAACCCGGCGATGCTCGCCCTCGGCGGCCGCGCCTTCGACCTGACCACGACCGGCGGGGTCAACGCCTACCAGCTGGTCGCCTTCATGGCCACGATCATCGGCCTGATGAGCATCTTCATGGTGGTGCGGCACACCCGCGCCGAGGAGGAGAGCGGCCGCGCGGAACTGGCCGGTTCGGCGGTCCTCGGCCGCAAGGCCTGGCTCGCCAGCTCGCTGCTGCTGGTCACCGGGATGAACCTGGTCATCGCGCTGCTCCTCGGACTCGGCCTGCAGAACACCGATCTGCCCGCGACGGGCTCCTGGGCCTTCGCGTTCGGCTGCGCCGGGGTCGGCATCTTCTTCGCGCTCGTGGCGGGGATCGCCGCCCAGCTCACCGACCACGCGCGCTCCGCCAACGGCATCGCGGCCACCGTCCTCGGCCTCGCCTACCTGCTGCGCGCCACGGGTGACGCGGCCAGCGCCTCCGACGGCGGACTGTCGTGGCTGACCTGGCTCTCCCCCATCGGCTGGGCCCAGATGATCCGCCCGTACACCGACGAGAACTGGGCGGTGGCCCTGCTGTTCGTCGCCGCCGCGGCCGTGCTCGTCGCCGCGGTCGGCGTGCTCATCGGCCGGCGGGACGTCGGCGCCGGTGTGCTGCCGCCCTCGCTCGGGCCCAACGAGGCGACCCCCGCGCTGCGCTCCCCCTTCGCCCTCGCCTGGCGGCTCCAGCGCGGTTCCATGCTGGGCTGGACGCTCGCCTTCGTGGTCGTCGGCGCCGCGTTCGGCGGGGTCGCGGACGGCATGGTCGACGTCGCCGAGGACAACCCGAACATCGACGAGCTGCTGCGCGACCTCGGCGGCAGCGGCAGCATCGTGGACGTCTTCCTGGCCACCATCACCTCGCTCATCGCCGTCGTCGTCGGCGCCTACGCCGTCCAGTCGGCGCTGCGGCTGTCCGGCGAGGAGTCCGCCCACCGGATCGACCCGGTGCTGAGCACGGCCGTCAACCGGCTGAGCTGGGCGGGCAGTCATCTCACCGTCGCCGCGCTCGGCTCGGTCGTCATGCTCACCTCGGCGGGACTCTCGGCCGGCCTGGCACACGGCATCAACAGCGGTGACGTGGCCGGTGAGGTGCCCCGGGTACTGGGCGCCGCCCTAGCGCAGGTGCCCGCCGTATGGACGCTGATCGGTCTGTGCGCGCTGCTCTTCGGGCTGCTGCCCCGCTACACGGCCGTCGCGTGGGCGGTGCTGGCCGTCGTCCTGGTCATCGGCCAGTTCGGTGAGGTGCTCAAGCTCGACCAGATGGTCATGAACCTGTCCCCGTTCACCCATGTTCCCGATCTGCCGTCGGCGGACTTCCGGGCGACCCCGCTGCTGTTGCTGGTGCTGCTGGCCGCCGCGCTGATCGCGGCGGGGCTGAGCGGCTTCCGGCGGCGCGACGTCGCCTGACCCCCGGACACCGCCGGGCGTCCGGCCCCGGACATCCCAGCCGCTGCGGCCGACCTCCCCCGGGGCCGCAACGGCAAAGGGGCCACCCCGCAGGCAGGTCCGCCTCGCGCGGTGGCCCCTCCTCACGTCCTCACGGGCGACTCAGTGGGTCTTGCTGCCCGAGCGGGCGGCCTCCCGCAGCTGAGCCGCGACATGGCGGGCGATCCGCCGGTCGTGCTCCGTCTCCGGCGGCAGCGCCGTGAACAGGGCCTTCGAGCGGGCGGCCAGCGGCTCCGCCACCCCTCGATCGGTGATCACGTACAGCTTTCCGGACCGCAGCCCCTCCACCAGCATCTCCCCCACGGCGCCCGGGGAGTGCCCGAGCTGGCGCAGATAGAAGTCCTGCTCGGTGAGGAGCCGCTCCCGGTCCTCCTCCTGCTCGGCGGTGAGCCCGAGGTCACCGCCGAGCCGGCGGCGCGCGGCCCGGCCGGTGGCGACCATGTTGGTGGCCACCAGGCCCGGACAGAACACCGTCACCCCGATGGGATGCCCCTCGTGCGCCAACTGCCGGGAAAGCCCCTCGGACAGACCGATCACCCCGGCCTTGGTCCCCTCGTACATGTAGCCCGCCTGCCCGCCCTGGGGCGCCAGCCCCGCGGTGGAGGCGGTGTTGACGATGTGCGCCGGCTCCCCGCGGGCGATCATGCGGGGCAGGAAGGTCTGCAGACCGTTCACCACCCCGCCGACGTTGACGCCGAGGAACAGGTCCCACAGTTCGTAGCTCATCGCGTTGACCGGGTAACTGCCGCCGACACCCGCGTTGTTGCAGAGCAGCGTCACCGGACCGAGGCGCTCCTCGGCCTCGTCGGCCACTCGGCTATAGGCGGCGCGGTCGGTGACGTCCAGGGTGAAGGTGGCCACCCCGGTCAGCGCCGACAGCTCGACGTCGGCCGCGGCGAGCGCGTCCGTGTCGATGTCGGCGAGGGCGAGCCGTACGCCCTCCTTGGCGAGCGCCCGGGCCAGGCCCAGTCCGATGCCCTGGGCGCCGCCGGTGATGAAGGCGGTCCGTCCCGCGAGTTCGAACACCGCGCCTCCTCTCCTGTGCGTGTTGATGGGGGTGGTGGTCGATGGGGTGGTGAAGGACGAGGAAAACGGGTCGTCGGTCAGTCGTTCACAGGCAGCGCCCGCAGCCAGCTGTCCACGGCCCCGGCGGTTCCGGCGGCGAACTCCCCCTCCATCAAGGTGAAGTGGTCGCCCGGCACCTCGACGGCGGTGTGCCCGTAGCCCCAGTCGGCGCGCCGCCGTGAGCCCTCCGGACCGAGCGAGTCGGCCGCCCGCACCAGCAGCGTGGGGGCCGCCAACTCGGCCTGGTGGAAGTCCAGATACAGGTAGCGGGCGCGAGCGGTGACCCAGGCGTCGCCCCAGTTCTCCCCCTGGTGCTCGCTCTCCCCGACCCGGTCCAGCAGCCCGCTGAGGACGCTGTTCGCCCACGGATCGAGGTCGAAACCGCCCGCTGTGTCCCACCAGTGGGTGTCCACCATCACCAGTCCGGCCGGACCGGAACCCGCCTCCTCCAGATGCCGGGAAACCGCACTGGCGATCAGGCCGCCGCTGGAGTAGCCGAGCAGGGCGTACGGCTCGTCCCCGGCGTTCTGCCGGATCGCCTCGGCCAGTGTCCGCACCAGTGCGTCCAGGTCGGCCGGGATCGACTCGCCGGTCATGAACCCCGGAAGAGAGAGGGCGGAGACGGTTCGGGTGCCGCTGAGCGCGGAGGCGAAGGGGAGGTACTGGTAGACGCTCGGCTTCCAGGCGAAGGTCGGGAAGCAGATCAGCTGGGGCGTCCGGGCGCCCCGGGCCAGCGGGGTGAGCTGCGGCAGCTTGGCCAGCTCCGCCGGGCCGCTGAAGTTCTCACGGAAGTCGGCCGCCGTCCGCAGCACCGTGCTGATCTCCGCGAACCGGCCCTCGCGGCAGGCACGCAGGAAGATCCCGCTGAGCGAGTCGGGATCCGCGGGCCGGGACTCCGCGGTGACGACGGTGACGGGTCCGCCATCCGCCGCCTCGCCGCTGCCCGCCAACTCACCGGAGAGGTACCGGGCCAGCGCCTCCGGCGTCCGGTGGTCGAAGATCAGCGTCGCCGGGAGTGCCAGACCGGTGGCGGTGCCGAGCCGGTTGCGCAGCTCGACGGCGGTGAGCGAGTCGAAGCCCAGGGCGACGAACTCCCGTGCCATGTCGAGGGCGGCGGCATCCGAGTGGCCGAGGACCACGGCCACATGGCTCCGCACCAGCTCGCGCAGCGCCTCGTCCCGGCCGGCCGGGTCCAGTCCGGCGAGCCGCCTGGCCAACCCGGAGGCCGACTCGACGACCTCGTTGGCCGCGGTGCCGCGCCGCCGCCGGGTCACGGTGACCAACTCCCGCAGGAACGGCGGCACGTGCTGGGGGGACCGATCGCGCAGCCCGCCCGTGTCGAGCGCGGCGGCCACGGCCACAGCGCCGTCCGAGCCGGTCGCCGCGTCGAAGACGGCGAGCCCGCGCTCGGTGGTGAGCGGCAGCATCCCGGCCTGGGTCATCCGGGCCTGTTCGGTCTCTCCGAGGCTGCTGGTCAGGGCGCTGGTCTCGGCCCAGAAGCCCCAGGCGAGGGAGGTGGCGGGCAGCCCTTGGGCGCGGCGGTGATGGGCGAGGGCGTCGAGGAAGGTGTTGGCGGCGGCGTAGTTGGCCTGCCCGGCACCGCCGAAGACACCGGAAGCGGAGGAGTACAGCGCGAAGAAGGCGAGGTCGGAGTCCTGGGTGAGTTCGTGCAGGTGCAGGGCGGCTTGTGCCTTGGGCCGCCAGACCGTGGCCAGTTGCTCCGGGGTGAGGGCGGTGACCAGACCGTCGGCCAGGACCCCTGCTGCGTGGACGACACCGGTCAGCGTACGGCCGTTCAGCAGGGCGGCGAGCTGATCACGGTCGGCGGCGTCGCATGCGGCCACTTGGACCGATGCCCCCAACTCCTCCATCTCAGCGATGAGTTCCTGCGCCCCCGGTGCCTCCGGTCCGCTGCGGCTGGTCAGCAGCAGGTTCCGTACGCCGTGCTCGGTCACGAGGTGCCGGGCCAGGAGCGAGCCGAGGGTGCCGGTCCCGCCGGTGATCAGGACGGTGCCGTCAGGATCCACCGGCACCGGCATGGTCAGAGCGACCTTGCCGACATGCTTCGCCTGGCTGATGAAACGGAAGGCCTCCGGCGCCCTGCGCACATCCCACGCCCGCACCGGCAACGGCTCCAGCACACCCGACTCGAACAGCCGCATGAGCTCGCCCAGGGTCTCCTGGATCCGCTCGGCACCGGCGTCACTCAGCTCGAAGGGCGCGTACGTCATGCCCGGATTGGCCTGCGCCAATTGCTCAGGGTCACGCAGATCCGTCTTGCCCATTTCGACGAACCGGCCCTGAGGAGCGAGGAGTTCGAGTGAGGCGTCGACGAACTCGCGGGCGAGGGAGTTCAGGACGACGTCCACGCGCTCGGCACTGAACTTCTCCCGGAAGTCCAGGTCCCGGGAGGAGGCGATCCGGTCGTCCGTCAGACCCAGCCCTCGCAGCACATCCCACTTCCCAGGACTGGCCGTAGCGAGGACTTCCGCGCCGAAGTGCCGCGCCAGCTGGATCGCCGCCATACCAACCCCACCCGCACCCGCATGCACCAGCACGGTGTCACCCCGCTTGAGGCCACCCAGGTCCACCAGGCCGTAGTACGCCGTCAGGAAGACGACCGGGACGGACGCCGCCTGCTCGAACGACCACCCCTCCGGGATCGGCACCACGAGCCGGGCGTCGGCGACGACCAGCGGGCCGAAGCCCTCCGTCATCAGGCCCATCACACGGTCCCCCGGGGCGATGCCGGTGACGTCGGCGCCGACCTCCAGGACCACCCCGGCCGCCTCGCTGCCGAGGATCGGCCGCCCCGGATACATGCCCAGGGTCAGCAGCACATCGCGGAAGTTGACACCGGCGGCACGCACGGCGACCCGGATCTCGCCCGACGCCAACGGGGCGTCCGCCTCGAGGGCGGGCACCAGGGTCAGCCCGTCCGGGGTGCCGCTGCCCGTGGCGTCCAGCCGCCAGGCATCCGCGTCCGCGGGCGGCACCAGGGCCTCCTCGGCGCCGGGCCGCACCAGCCGGGGCACCAGGGTCGTCCCGCCGCGCACCGCGACCTGGCCCTCACCGGTGTCCAGCGCGGCCGTGACAGCCGCCGGCAGCAGGTCGGCGTCCGGGCCGCCCGGCTGCTCGGCCGGGTCCAGGTCGACCAGCAGGAACCGGTTCGGGTGCTCCGACTGCGCGGAGCGGATCAAACCCCATACCGGGGCGCCGGTCAGGTCGGTCAGCGTGTCGTCGCCGCCCGCGGGCACGGCACCCCGGGTGACGAACACCAGCCGGGAGTCGGCCAGACCCTCCTCGGCCAGCCACTCCTGGACGACGGCCAGGATCCGCTCGGCCGTCTCCTGGGCCGCGCTCGCCGGGTCGCCGGGGGCCGGGTCAGCGGCCGGGGCCACCGCGAGCAGGGTGACGTGCGGGGCGGGCACCCCCCACTCCAGGACGCCACGGACCCCCGCCACGTCGAGGTAGGCGTCGGCCGCCAGCCCCGCGCCCTGCACCGCCGCGCCCAGGCCGTAGGGGTCGTCCCCGACCACGGCCCAGGTGGCGTGGCGCACGGCCTCCGGATCGCAGGGCACCGGGATCCAGCGGACCCGGAACATGTCGTGCGTCGGCGGCGTCCGGGCCGCCGCGAGCTCGGCCGCCGTCACCGGGCGGACCAGCAGGGAGTCGACGGAGGCGACCGGCGCGCCGGTACCGTCGGCGAGGTCGAGGCGTACGGCGTCGGCGGCCTCGGCGCGGAGCCGGACGCGCAGCCGGTCGGCGCCCGTGGCGAAGAGGGTCACCCCGTTCCACGCGAAGGGCAGCCGCAGCGTCCCGTCCGGTTCTGCGGCTTCCTCCGGTGCGGGAGCGCAGCCGTGGGCGTGCAGGGCGGCGTCCAGCAGCGCCGGGTGCAGGCCGAAGCGGGCGGCGTCGCCCTTCTGGCCCTCGGGCAGCGCCACTTCGGCGAAGATGTCGGCACCGCGCCGCCACACCGCGCGCAGGCCCTGGAACGCGGGCCCGTACGAGTAACCGGCCTCGGCCGCAGCGGTGTAGAAGCCGGAGACGTCCACCGGCTCCGCGCCCGCCGGGGGCCACACCTCACCGAACGGCTCGGCAGGGGCAGGCTGTTCTGGCAGCAGGGCGCCCTCCGCGTGCAAGGTCCACTCCTCCGCGGCGCCGTCCGAGCCCTCGGGCCGGGAGTGCACGGAAACGGCACGCCGCCCGGAGCCGTCGGGCAGTTCCACGAACACCTGCACCTGTACCGCGCCCTGCTCGGGGAAGACCAGCGGTGCCTGGAGGGTGAGTTCGGCGAGATGCCCGCAGCCGACCTCGTCCCCGGCGCGGATCGCCAGCTCCACGAACCCGGTACCGGGGAAGAGGACCGTGCCCGCGACGGCGTGGTCCGCCAGCCAGGGATGGGTGCGCGTGGAGAGCCGGCCGGTGAGCACGACTCCGCCGTCCGCGGCAAGCCCGGCGGCGGCTCGCAGCAGCGGGTGACCGGTGGGGACCAGTCCGGCGCCGACGACATCGGCCTCGGCGGAACCTGCGTCCAGCCAGTAGCGCTGGTGTTGGAAGGCGTAGGTGGGCAGGTCGACGCGGTTCACGGTACGGCCCGCGTAGACGGCGGACCAGTCGATGTCGGTCCCGTGGACCCAGAGTTCGGCGGCGCTCGCGAGGAAGCGGGCGTTCTCGTCCTCGTCCCGGCGCAGGGTGCCTACGACGGTGACCGGCTGCTCCGCGGCTTCCGCGATGGCCTGCACGCCCATGGTGAGCACCGGGTGCGCGCTCACCTCAACCAGGCGGGTGTGGCCGGTGGTGAGGGCAGTGGTGATCGCCTCGGTGAAGCGGACCGGCCGGCGGAGGCCCTCGTACCAGTAGGTGGCATCCATCGTCGTCGTGTCCAGCACCCCGCCGGTGACCGTGGAGATGACCGGGACGCGGGAGGTCCGTGGTACTACAGGGGCGAGGGCTTCCAGCAGCTTGGCCTTGATGTCCTCGACATGGGCGGAGTGCGAGGCGTAGTCCACCGGAACCCGCCGGGCGCGAACGTCGGCGGCCTCCGCCCTCGCGCAGATCTCGTCCAGGGCCTCGGGGTCGCCCGCAACGACCGTGGCATCGGGGCCGTTGTAGACGGCTATGGACACCCGGTCGCCATACGGCGCCACCCACGCCGCCGCCTGCTCGAGGCCGGTCGTAAGCGACAACATCCCACCGCGACCCGCCAGTTCATCTCGGATCGCAGCCGAGCGCAGGGCGACCACCCGGGCCGCGTCCTCCAGACTCAGCGCACCGACCACCGCGGCGGCCGCGATCTCCCCCTGCGAATGGCCGATGACGGCGGCAGGTTCGATGCCCAGTGACTCCCAGACCGCCGCCAGGGAGACCATGACCGCCCACAGCACCGGCTGGACCATGTCGACCCGCTGCATCCAGGTGTCGTCATCGCCCTTCAGCACGTCGGTCAACGACCAGTCGACGAACGGCCCGAGCGCCGCCTCGCACTCCCCGATCCGCGCCGCGAACACCGGCGAGGAGTCGAGGAGTCCCCGTCCCATCCCCAGCCACTGCGACCCCTGGCCCGGGAAGACGAGCACGACGCCGGAGCCGCCCGTGTCCGCCGCACCTGTCACGACATTGGGCGCGACTCCGGCCGAGGCCAGGACGCGCAGGCCGGAGGTCAGCTCCTCCGTCCTCGAACTCCACACCACCGCACGGTGGTTGAGCGTGGCGCGGGAGGTCAGCAGGCTCCATCCAACGTCGATCGGGTCGGTGCCGGCCACGGCATCCGCGAGGCGCTCCGCCTGGGCGGCCAGTGCCTCGGCGGTACGGGCCGAGACCAGCCAGGGGATCAGCGGGGAACCGGCGAGGCCACCGTCGGCCGGGACCGGCTCGGGTCCGGGGTGCTCGTCCGCGGGGGCCTGTTCCAGGACGACGTGGGCGTTCGTACCGGAAATGCCGAAGGAGGAGATAGCGGCGCGGCGGGGCCGTTCGTCGGCCGTGGTCCAAGTGCGCGACTCGGTGAGGAGCTTGACCTCGCCCGTCGTCCAGTCGACGTGGGGGGTGGGTTCGTCGACGTGGAGGGTCTTCGGCAGGACGCCCGCCCGCATCGCCATCACCATCTTGATGACGCCCGCGACACCCGCCGCGGCCTGGGTGTGCCCGATGTTGGACTTCACGGAACCGAGCCAGAGCGGCCGGTCCGCGTCCCGGTCCAATCCGTAGGTGGCCAGCAGCGCCTGCGCCTCGATCGGGTCGCCGAGCGTCGTACCCGTGCCGTGCGCCTCCACCACGTCGACGTCGGCGGCGGCCACTCCCGCGTTGGCGAGGGCCTGCTGGATGACGCGCTGCTGGGAGGGGCCGTTGGGGGCGGTGAGGCCGTTGGAGGCGCCGTCCTGGTTGACGGCCGAACCACGGACCACCGCAAGGACGGGGTGGCCGTTGCGGACGGCGTCCGTGAGCCGTTCCACGACGAGGACGCCGACACCCTCCGCGGGACCGAAGCCGTCGGCCGCCGCCGCGAACGCCTTGCAGCGGCCGTCCTCGGCCAGCCCGCGCTGGCGGCCGAACTCCACGAAGGTCGCGGGCGTCGGCATGACGGTGACACCACCCGCGAGCGCCAGGGTGCACTCGCCGTTGCGGAGTGCCTGGATCGCCAGGTGCAGGGCGACCAGTGAGGAGGAGCAGGCGGTGTCGACGGAGACGGCCGGGCCTTCCAGGCCGAGGGTGTAGGCGACCCGTCCGGAGGCCACGCTGACGGCGTTGCCGATGCTGATGTAGCCCTCGAGGCCGTCGGGAAGGCTGTTCAGCCGGGACACGTACTCGGACGACGGGGCGCCGGTGAACACGCCGGTCGGGGTGGCGCGCAGGCTGTGCGGGTCGATGCGCGCCCGCTCGACGGCCTCCCAGGACGCTTCGAGCAGCAGCCGCTGCTGCGGGTCCATCGCCAGCGCCTCACGCGGTGAGATCCCGAACAGCTCGGCGTCGAAGTCACCGACGGATCGCAGGAAGCCGCCGCCTTTGACGTAGGTCTTGCCCTCGGCGTCCGGGTCGGGGTCGTAGAGGCCGTCGAGGTCCCAGTCGCGGTCCTCGGGGAAGGGTCCGATGGCGTCCTCGCCTTCGAGGACGAGCCGCCAGAGGTCCTCCGGCGAGGCGATGCCACCCGGGTAGCGGCAGGCCATGCCGACGATCGCGACGGCGGGCTGCTCCTCCAGCTGCTTGATGCGACGGCGGGCCTGACGGAGGTCGGCAGTCGCCCGCTTGAGGTAGTCGCGGAGTTTCTGCTCGTTGTTCATCGGAGGTCTCCCGTGGGCGCGTCGAGTCGGCCGGATCGGTTCACGCTGTCCCCAACTCGCTGTCGAGGAGGTCGAACAGTTCGTCGTCCGTGGCGCCGTCCAGGTCGTCGTCCTCCGCCGGGTCGGCGGCGGTCGCCGCGCCCTCCAGGGCCGCCAGCAGCGCCCGGAGCCGGTCGGTGACACGGTGGCTGACGACGTCGTCGGAGTCGGCCGCACCGATGACCCGCTCCAGCCGCTCCAGCTCCGCCGCGAGGGTCGGCGCCGTGTCGGCCGCCTCGGCGAGCGGGAGCTGGGAGCGGATCTGCCGGGTGAGGGCGGTGGGGGTGGGGTGGTCGAAGACGAGGGTCGCGGGCAGGCGGAGGCCGGTGGCGGTGTTGAGGCGGTTGCGCAGTTCCACCGCGGTGAGCGAGTCGAAGCCTAGGTCCTTGAAGGGGCGTTCGGCGTCGACGGCTTGCGGGTTGGCGTGGCCGAGGACGGCGGCAACGTGCGAGCGGACCAGGTCCAGGAGGAAGCGCTCCCGTTCGGTCTCACTGAGGCGGGCCAGGCGCTCCGCGAGCGAACTCGCATCCCCGGCCGCCCCCGTCGAGGCCGCTACCCTCCGAGTCACGGCCGGCGGACGCACCAATCCCCCATACAGCCCCGGCAGCACACCGCGGGCGGCGAGGGAGCGGAGTTCGGTGAGATCGATGCCACTGGCCACCAGCAGCCCCTCGTCGAGGCGCAGAGCCTCGTCGAAGAGGGCGAGGCCGTGCTCGGAGGAGAGCGGGACGAGTCCGCCTTGGGAGAGGCGGGCGCGGTCGCGGCTCTCCATGTGGCCGGTCATGGCACTGGCCTGCTCCCAGTAGCCCCAGGCCAGGGAGGTGGCGGGCAGGCCCTGGGAGCGGCGGTGCTGGGCGAGCGCGTCCAGGAAGACGTTCGCCGCCGCGTAGTTGGCCTGGCCCGGCGCACCGAAGACACCGGAGGCGGAGGAGTAGAGAGCGAACAGGGCAAGGTCGCAGCCCTCGGTCAGCTCGTGCAGGTTCACGGCGGCCTCGACCTTCGGCCGCCAGACCGTCGCCAGCTGCTCCGGGGTGAGCGAGGTCAACACGCCATCGGCCAAGACGCCTGCCGCGTGGACGACACCGGTGAGCGTACGGCCCTCCAGCAGGGCGGCGAGCTGGTGACGGTCGGCGGCGTCACAGGCGGCGACGGTCGCGGTCGCGCCCAACTCTGCCAGTTCGGCGACGAGTTGCTGAGCGCCCGGGGCATCGGGTCCGGTGCGGCTGGTCAGCAGCAGGTTCCGTACGCCGTACTCGGTCACCAAGTGACGGGCCAGGAGCGAGCCGAGGGTGCCGGTACCGCCCGTGATCAGAACCGTGCCCTCCGGGTCGAGGACCGGGGGCATGGTGAGCACCACCTTGCCGACGTGCTTGGCCTGGCTCATGAACCGGAAGGCTTCCGGAGCCCTGCGCACATCCCACGCCCACACCGGCAACGGCTTCAGCACACCCGACTCGAAGAGGGACATCACCTCGGCCAGGATCTCGCCCATCCGTTGCGCCCCCGCCTCGCCCAGTTCGAAGGGCGCGTACTTCATGCCCGGATTGGCCTGCGACAACCGCTCAGGGTCACGCAGATCCGTCTTGCCCATTTCGACGAACCGGCCCTGAGGAGCGAGGAGTTCGAGGGAGGCATCGACGAACTCGCGGGCGAGGGAATTCAGGACGACGTCCACGCACTCGGCACTGAACTTCATCCGGAAGTCCAGGTCCCGGGAGGAGGCGATCCGGTCATCCGTCAGACCCAGCCCCCGCAGCACATCCCACTTCCCAGGACTGGCGGTAGCGAGGACTTCCGCGCCGAAGTGCCGCGCCAGCTGGATCGCCGCCATACCGACCCCACCCGCACCCGCATGCACCAGCACGGTGTCACCCCGCTTGAGGCCACCCAGGTCCACCAGGCCGTAGTACGCCGTCAGGAAGACGACTGGGACGGACGCCGCCTGCTCGAACGACCACCCCTCCGGGATCGGCACCACGAGCCGGGCGTCGGCGACGACCAGCGGAGCGAACGCGTGCGGGACGACCCCCATGACTCGGTCGCCCGGGGCGACATGGGTGACCCCCTCCCCGACCTCGACCACCACGCCCGCGCACTCGCTCCCCAGGATGGGCTGTCCGGGGTACATCCCGAGACTGATCAGGACGTCGCGGAAGTTCATTCCGGCGGCCCGGACGGCGATGCGGACCTGCCCGGCGGCAAGCGGCTCGGCCGCCTCCGGAGCCGGCACCAGCGCCAGCCCGTCGAGCGTGCCGGAGGCCACGGTGTCCAACCGCCAGGCCTGTTCACCAGCGGGGGGAGTCAGCGCAGTACCGGAAGAAGCGCGCGCCAGCCTCGGCACCAGGACATCCCCGCCCCGCACCGCGAGCTGCCACTCCCCCGCCTCCAACGCCGCCGACACACCCTCGGCGACAAGATCAGCGCCCAACTCCGAGGCCGGGTCCAGGTCAAGCAGCAGGAACCGACCCGGATTCTCCGACTGCGCCGACCGGACCAGCCCCCACACCGGAGCGGCCACCAGATCCCGTACGTCCTCACCCTCACGCGCCGCCACAGCGCCCCGCGTCACCACCACCAGCCGCGTATCGCTCAGCCCTTCGTCCGCCAGCCAGTCCCGCAGCAGCGCCAGGACGTCCGCCGTCACCTGCTGCGCGGCCCCGGCGAGCCCGTCAGCCCCGTCCACCGGCGGAACACAGACGAGCACCACCTCGGGCGCTGGTACACCGGCCTCCATCACCACTCGCACCCCGCCAAGATCGGGGTACGAGTCCACGGCCATTCCGGCGCCTTGGACGGCAGCGCCGACGCCGTACGGATCCTCCGCACCGAGCACGGCCCATACCCCGGCCCCGGTGACCTCCTCGGGAACGGGCAAGGACGCCCAGTCCATACGGAAGAGGTCGTCGGCCTCCCTGCCCGGGCCATCGCCCAGCGCCGTAGCCGGGCGCAGTACCAGCGAGCGCACCTCGGCAACCGGCTGCCCCGTACCGTCGGCCACCTCCACAGCCAGCGCATCCTCACCCGCCGCACTGATCCGCACCCGTAACCGGTCAGCCCCCGCCGCGAACAGCGAAACACCCGTCCAGGCAAACGGCAGCCGCAACACCTCCCCGCCACCACCGAAATCGCCGTAACCATTGGCATGCAACGCCGCATCCAACAACGCCGGATGAACCCCGAACCGCGCCGCCTCCGCCCGCTCCGACTCACCCAACTCAACCTCGGCGAACACCTCGCCACCGCGCCTCCAGGCCGTACGCAGACCCTGGAACGCGGGGCCATAGCCGTAACCGGCAGCCTCGGCGCCCGCGTAGAAGCCGGACACATCGAGCGGGTCCGCACCCTGCGGGGGCCAGACGGTGAGGTCGGTCGCGAGTGGCTCGACCGTCTTCGCTCCGAGCACCCCCTCGGCGTGCCACGTCCACGGGGCGTCCGGCTCCGCGCCCTCCGCGCGGGAGTGCACGGTCACTGCCCGGTCCCCGCTCTCGTCCGGTACGCCGACGACCACTTGGAGGTGGATGGCGCCGCGCTCGGGGAGGAGGAGGGGGGCGTGCAGGGTGAGTTCGGTGAGGTGGCCGCAGCCGACCTCGTCCCCGGCGCGGATCGCCAGCTCGACGAACCCGGTGCCAGGGAGGAGAACACTGCCCGCAACGGCGTGATCCGCAAGCCAGGGGTGCGTACGCAGAGACAGTCGGCCGGTCAGGACCAGCCCTCCGTCAGCGGCGAGGCTCACCGCGGCCCCCAGCAACGGGTGATCCGCGGCGGCCAGACCTGCGCCGCTGACATCGGCGGTGCCTGCACCACCGGACTCCAGCCAGTAGCGCTGGTGTTGGAAGGCGTAGGTGGGCAGGTCGACGCGGTTCACGGTACGGCCCGCGTAGACGGCGGACCAGTCGATGTCGGTGCCGTGCACCCACAGTTCGGCGGCGCTCGCGAGGAAGCGGGCGTTCTCCTCCTCGTCCCGTCGCAGGGTGCCGACGACCGTGACCGACTGTTCCGCCGCCTCGGCAATCGACTGCACGCCCATGATGAGGACGGGGTGGGCGCTCACTTCGCTGAAGCGAGAGTGGCCCTGTTCGAGGGCTACTTGGACCGCTTCGGTGAAGCGCACTGGCTGGCGCAGGCCCTCGTACCAGTACGAGGCGTCCATCGTCGTCGTGTCCAACACATCGCCAGTCACCGTGGAGATCACCGGAACCCGCGAGACCCGCGGTGTCACCGGGGCAAGTGCCTCAAGCAGCTTGGTCTTGATGTCCTCGACATGGGCGGAGTGCGAGGCGTAATCGACCGGAACCCGCCGCGCACGAACACCAGCGGCCTCCGCCACCGAAGCGATCTCCTCCAGGGCCTCCGGATCACCGGCCACCACCGTGGCATCCGGACCGTTGTAAACCGCTATCGAGACCCGATCCCCGTACGGCGACACCCAAGCCGAAGCCTGCTCAGCACTCGTCGCCAGCGACAACATGCCACCACGACCCGCCAGTTCATCCCGAATCGCAGCCGAACGCAGCGCCACCACCCGGGCGGCGTCCTCCAGGCTCAGCGCACCGACCACCGCAGCAGCCGCGATCTCCCCCTGCGAGTGACCGATGACAGCCGCCGGAGTCACACCGAAGGACTCCCACACAGCAGCCAGCGACACCATGACTGCCCACAACACCGGCTGGACCATGTCCACCCGCTGCATCCACCCGTCATCGTCACCGGTCAGCACCTCGCTCAACGACCAGTCCACGAACGGCCCCAGCGCCGCCTCACACTCGGCGATCCGCGCCGCGAACACCGGCGAGGACTCCAACAACCCCCGCCCCATCCCCAACCACTGCGACCCCTGCCCCGGAAACACGAACACCGGCGCACCCGACGCCACAGCCGCACCCGACACCGCATTACCCGCGACAGCACCCGACGCCAGCGCCCCCAGCCCAGCCGTCAGCTCAGCACGCTCCCGCCCCCACACCACCGCCCGATGCTCCAGCGCCGTACGCCCCGAGATCAGTTGCCACCCCACGTCCAGCGGATCGCCCGTGACTCCCGCCAGCCGACCCGCCTGCACGGCCAACGCCCCCGCACTCCGCCCGGACAGCAGCCAAGGCACGACCGGCGAGCCCGACAGCCCTTCCGGGCCGGACACCACCACCGGTCCCGGTTCCGAGGCGGCGGGCGCCTCCTCCAGAATCACGTGCGCGTTGGTCCCGGAGATGCCGAAGGACGACACCCCGGCCCGGCGCGGGTGACCGTTCGCCGCCCAGTCCCGCTCCTCGGTCAGGAGCCTGACCTCACCCGTCGTCCAGTCGACGTGCGGGCTCGGCTCGTCCACGTGCAGGGTGCGGGGCAGCACGCCCGCCCGCATCGCCATCACCATCTTGATCACACCCGCGACGCCCGCCGCGGCCTGGGTGTGCCCGATGTTGGACTTCACCGATCCCAGCCAGAGCGGCCGTTCCGCGTCCCGGCCCTGGCCGTAGGTGGCCAGCAGCGCCTGCGCCTCGATCGGGTCGCCGAGCGTCGTGCCCGTGCCGTGCGCCTCCACCACGTCGATGTCGGTCGGCGAGAGACCCACGGTGCCGAGTGCGGCACGGATGACGCGCTGCTGGGACGGACCGTTGGGCGCCGTGAGGCCGTTGGACGCGCCGTCCTGGTTGATCGCCGAGCCGCGCACCACGGCGAGGACCCGGTGCCCCTTGGCGAGGGCGTCGGAGAGCCGCTCGACCACGAGGACGCCGACACCCTCCGCCGGACCGAAGCCGTCGGCGGCCGCCGCGAACGCCTTGCAGCGGCCGTCCGGCGAGAGACCGCGCTGACGGCTCAGTTCCACGAAGCCCGTGGGCGTGCACATCACCGTCACACCGCCCGCGAGTGCCATGTCGCACTCGTCCTGGCGCAGCGACTGCACGGCCAGATGCAGCGCCACCAGTGACGACGAACAGGCCGTGTCGACGGTCACCGCCGGTCCCTCCAGGCCGAGTTGGTAGGCGACGCGGCCGGAGGTGACGCTGGACATGTTGCCGGTGCCGAGGAAGCCCTCGATGCCGTCCGGTACGGCGTTGAGTCGCGCCACGTACTCGGAGGCCAGGGCCCCGGCGAAGACGCCGGTCCGGGTGCCGCGCAAGGAGCCGGGGGCGATGCCCGCGCGCTCCACGGCCTCCCAGGAGGCTTCGAGGAGGAGCCGCTGCTGCGGGTCCATCGCCAGCGCCTCGCGCGGTGAGATCCCGAAGAACGCGGCGTCGAACCCGGCCGCGTCCGCCACGAATCCACCGCCCCGGACATACGTCTTGCCCTGGGCCTCGGGGTCGGGGTCGTAGAGGTCGTCGTCCCAGTCACGGTCCTGCGGGAAGGCCGTGATGGCGTCCTCCCCGGCGCGCACCAGCCGCCACAGTTCCTCCGGGGACTCGATGCCGCCGGGGAAGCGACAGGCCATGCCGACGATCGCGATCGGCTCGTCCGCCAGGCCACCGGTGACCGCCGTGCGAGCGACGGCGCCCGGCTCCTGTGCGGCGGGCAGCCCGGATATCTCCGAACGGATCTGCCGGGTGAGGGCGGTGGGGGTGGGGTGGTCGAAGACGAGGGTCGCGGGCAGGCGGAGGCCGGTGGCGGTGTTGAGGCGGTTGCGCAGTTCCACCGCGGTGAGCGAGTCGAAGCCGAGGTCCTTGAAGGGGCGTTCGGCGTCGACGGCTTGCGGGTTGGCGTGGCCCAGCACCGCCGCGACGTGCGAACGGACCAAGTCCAGCAGGAACCGCTCCCGTTCGGGCTCGCTCAGGCCGGCCAGCCGCTCCGCGAGCGAACTCGCATCCCCGGCCGCCCCCGTCGAGGCCGCTACCCTCCGAGTCACGGTCGGCGCACGCACCAAGCCCCGCAGCAACATCGGCAGCACGCCACTCGCCGCATGGGCGCGCAGCTCCGCAAAATCCAGCGGGCTGGCGAGGAGCAACCCTTCGTCCAAGCTGTGGGCTCGGTCGAAGAGGGCCAGGCCGTGCTCGGAGGAGAGCGCGATCAGGCCGCCTTGGGAGAGGCGGGCGCGGTCGCGGTTCTCCATGTGGCCGGTCATGGCGCTGGCCTGCTCCCAGTAGCCCCAGGCCAGGGAGGTGGCGGGCAGGCCCTGGGAGCGGCGGTGCTGGGCGAGCGCGTCCAGGAAGACGTTCGCCGCCGCGTAGTTGGCCTGGCCCGGCGCACCGAAGACACCGGAGGCGGAGGAGTAGAGAGCGAACAGGGCAAGGTCGCAGCCCTCGGTCAGCTCGTGCAGGTTCACGGCGGCCTCGACCTTCGGCCGCCAGACCGTCGCCAGCTGCTCCGGGGTGAGCGAGGTCAACACGCCATCGGCCAAGACGCCGGCCGCGTGGACGACACCGGTGAGCGTACGGCCCTCCAGCAGGGCGGCGAGCTGGTCACGGTCGGCGGCGTCACAAGCAGCGACGGTCGCGGTCGCGCCCAACTCTGCCAGTTCGGCGACGAGTTGCTGAGCGCCCGGGGCATCGGGTCCGGTGCGGCTGGTCAGCAGCACGTTCCGTACGCCGTACTCGGTCACCAAGTGACGGGCCAGGAGCGCGCCGAGGGTGCCGGTACCGCCCGTGATCAGAACCGTGCCCTCCGGGTCGAGGACCGGGGGCATGGTGAGCACCACCTTGCCGACGTGCTTGGCCTGGCTCATGAACCGGAAGGCTTCCGGAGCCCTGCGCACATCCCACGCCCGCACCGGCAACGGCTCCAGCACACCCGACTCGAAGAGGGAGACGACGGTCCGCAGGATCTCGCTCGCGCGGTCCAGGCCGCCGTCACCGGGGCTGTAGGCAAGGTAGGTGACACCGGAGCGCTCGGCGGCGACCTCTTCGGCGTCCCGGATGTCGGTCTTGCCCAGCTCCAGGAATCGGCCACCGTGAGGCAGCAGATCGAGGGAGGCGTCGACGAACTCCCGGGCGAGGGAGTTCAGGACGACGTCCACACCCTTGGCACTGAACTTCTCCCGGAACTCGAGATCCCGAGAAGAGGCGATCCGGTCATCCGTCAGACCCAGCCCCCGCAGCACATCCCACTTCCCAGGACTGGCCGTGGCGAGGACCTCGGCTCCGAAGTGCCGGGCCAGCTGGATCGCCGCCATACCGACCCCACCCGCACCCGCATGCACCAGCACGGTGTCGCCCCGCTGGACGGCGGCAAGGTCCACCAGGCCGTAGTACGCGGTCAGGAACACCACTGGGACGGACGCCGCCTGCTCGAACGACCACCCCTCGGGAACAGGCACCACCACCCGGGCGTCGGTGACCGCGAACGGCCCAAGGCCGCCCGTCACGAAGCCCATGACACGGTCGCCGACGGCGAGATGAGTGACCCCCTCGCCGACCTCGGCCACCACGCCCGCGCACTCGCTCCCCATCACGGTCTGACCGGGCACCATGCCCAGACCGATGAGGACGTCCCGGAAGTTGAGGCCCGCGGCCCGGACGGCGATGCGCACCTGTCCGGCGGCAAGCGGCGCGGTCGCCTCGGGGACCGGCAAAAGAGTGAGCCCTTCCAAGGTGCCGGAGGCCACGGTGTCCAGCCGCCAGGCCCGCTCCCCGGCCGGCGGAACCAGCGCAGTACCGGAAGAAGCGCGCGCCAGCCTCGGCACCAGGACATCCCCGCCCCGCACCGCGAGCTGCCACTCCCCCGCCTCCAACGCCGCCGGCACACCCTCGGCGACAAGATCGGCGCCCAACTCCGAGGCCGGGTCCAGGTCAAGCAGCAGGAACCGACCCGGATTCTCCGACTGCGCCGACCGGACCAGCCCCCACACCGGAGCGGCCACCAGATCCCGTACGTCCTCACCCTCACGCGCCGCCACAGCGCCCCGCGTCACCACCACCAGCCGGGTGTCGGCCAACGCATCGACCGCCAGCCACTCCTGCACCAAGGCCAGCGCATCCGCCGTCACCTGGCGAGTGCTCTCGGCCAGCCCTTCCCCGCTGTCCGTCGACGAGACGCAGACCATGGCGACCTCGGGTGCCGGAACCCCGGCGTCGAGGACCGCACGCAGCCCCTCGATGTCCAGATAGGAGTCCACGGCGAGCCCGGCGCCTTGGACGGCAGCACCGACGTTGTACGGATCCTCCGCACCGAGCACGGCCCATACCCCGGCCCCGGTGACCTCCTCGGGAACCGGCAGAGACGTCCAGTCCACACGGTAGAGATCGTCGTCCTCCGCGCCCCGGCCGCTGCCCAACGCAGCCGCCGAGACCGGGCGCAGTACCAGCGAGCGCACCTCGGCAACCGGCTGCCCCGTACCGTCGGCCACCTCCACAGCCAGCGCATCCTCACCCGCCGCACTGATCCGCACCCGCAACCGGTCAGCCCCCGCCGCGAACAGCGAAACACCCGTCCAGGCAAACGGCAGCCGCAACACCTCCCCGCCAGCACCGAAATCGCCGTAACCATTGGCATGCAACGCCGCGTCCAACAACGCCGGATGCATCCCGAACCGCGCCGCCTCCGCCCGCTCCGACTCACCCAACTCAACCTCGGCGAACACCTCGCCACCGCGCCTCCACACCGCGCGCAGACCCTGGAACGCGGGGCCATAGCCGTAACCAGCCGCCTCTACGCCCGCGTAGAACCCGGAGATGTCGACAGCCTCGGCGCCCGGGGGCGGCCATGCGGTGAGCCCGATGCCGGGCGAGTTGACCGGCGCCGGGCTGAGCAGGCCCTCGGCGTGGAGGGCCCACTCCTGGTCGGGCACGGAGCCTTCGGGCCGGGAGTAGACCGTAAGTCCGCGCTCGCCTTGGGCGCCGGGGGCACTGACGACGACTTGAAGGTGGACGGCGCCTTGCTCGGGGAGGAGGAGCGGGGCTTGGAGGGTGAGTTCGGTGAGGTGGCCGCAGCCCACCTCGTCCCCGGCCCTGATCGCCAGCTCGACGAACCCGGTGCCGGGGAGGAGAACACTGCCCGCAACGGCGTGATCCGCAAGCCAAGGGTGCGTACGAAGAGACAGCCGGCCAGTCAGGACCAGCCCTCCGTCAGCGGCGAGGCTCACCGCGGCCCCCAGCAACGGGTGATCCGCGGCGGCCAGACCTGCGCCGCTGACATCAACGGTGCCTGCACCACCGGACTCCAGCCAGTAGCGCTGGTGTTGGAAGGCGTAGGTGGGCAGGTCGACGCGGTGCACGGTACGGCCCGCGTAGACGGCGGACCAGTCGATGTCGGTGCCGTGCACCCACAGTTCGGCGGCGCTCGCGAGGAAGCGGGCGTTCTCCTCCTCGTCCCGTCGCAGGGTACCGACGACCGTGACCGACTGTTCCGCCGCCTCGGCAATCGACTGCACGCCCATGATGAGGACGGGGTGGGCGCTCACTTCGCTGAAGCGAGAGTGGCCCTGTTCGAGGGCTACTTGGACCGCTTCGGTGAAGCGCACTGGCTGGCGCAGGCCCTCGTACCAGTACGAGGCGTCCATCGTCGTCGTGTCCAACACATCGCCAGTCACCGTGGAGATCACCGGAACCCGCGAGACCCGCGGTGTCACCGGGGCAAGTGCCTCAAGCAGCTTGGTCTTGATGTCCTCTACATGGGCGGAGTGCGAGGCGTAATCGACCGGAACCCGCCGCGCACGAACACCATCGGCCTCCGCCGCCGAGGCGATCTCCTCCAGGGCTTCCGGATCACCGGCCACCACCGTGGCGTCCGGACCGTTGTAAACCGCTATCGAGACCCTCTCGCCATACGACGACACCCACTCCGATGCCTGCTCCGGACCGGTCGCCAGCGACAACATCCCACCACGACCCGCCAGTTCATCCCGAATCGCAGCCGAACGCAGCGCCACCACCCGAGCCGCATCCTCCAGACTCAACGCACCAGCCACCACCGCAGCCGCGATCTCCCCCTGCGAGTGACCGATCACAGCCGCCGGAGTCACACCGAACGACTCCCACACCGCAGCCAGCGACACCATGACCGCCCACAACACCGGCTGGACCATGTCCACCCGCTGCATCCAGGCATCGTCACCGGTCAGCACCTCGCTCAACGACCAGTCCACGAACGGCCCCAGCGCCGCCTCACACTCGGCGATCCGCGCCGCGAACACCGGCGAGGACTCCAACAACCCCCGCCCCATCCCCAACCACTGCGACCCCTGCCCCGGAAACACGAACACCGGCGCACCCGACACCACAGCCGCACCCGACACCGCATTACCCGCGACAGCACCCGACGCCAGCGCCCCCAGCCCAGCCGTCAGTTCGGCGCGCTCCCGCCCCCACACCACCGCCCGATGCTCCAGCGCCGTACGCGAAGCCCACAGGCTCCACCCCACATCCACCGGGTCACCCGACACCCCCGCCAACCGACCCGCCTGCGCAGCCAACGCCCCCGCCGTACGCCCCGACACCAGCCACGGCACCACCGCCGACCCCGACAACCCCTCAGGACCCGAAGCCACCACCGGCCCCGGCTCCGACTCGGCCGGCGCCTCCTCCAGGATCACGTGCGCGTTCGTCCCGGAGACGCCGAAGGACGACACCGCGCCGCGGCGGGCCCGGTCGCCCTGGGGGACCCACTCGCGGGGTTCGGTGAGCAGCCGTACGTCGCCGGAGGTCCAGTCGACGTGCGGGGTGGGCTCGTCGACGTGGAGGGTGCGCGGGAGGACGCCTTCGCGGAGGGCCATCACCATCTTGATGACGCCGGCCACACCCGCGCAGGCGCCGGAGTGGCCGATGTTCGACTTGATCGACCCCAGCCACAGCGGCCGGTCGGCGTCCCGGCCCTGGCCGTAGGTGGCCAGCAGCGCCTGCGCCTCGATCGGGTCGCCCAGCGTCGTGCCCGTGCCGTGGGCCTCGACCGCGTCCACGTCGCGCGGGGTGAGGCGGGCGCTCTCCAGGGCCTGTTGGATGACGCGGCGTTGGGCCAGTTCGCTGGGGGCGCTGAGGCCGTTGCTGGCGCCGTCCTGGTTGGTGGCGGAGCCGCGGATGACGGCGAGGACGCGATGGCCGTTGCGGCGGGCGTCGGAGAGGCGTTCCAGGAGGAGGACGCCGACGCCCTCGGACCAGATGGTGCCGTCCGCGGCGGCCGCGAAAGCCTTGCAGCGGCCGTCGCGGGCGAGGCCGCGCTGGCGGCTGAAGCCGATGAAGCCCGACGGGGTGGGCATGACGGTGACGCCGCCGGCGAGGGCGTAGTCGCACTCGCCGTTGCGCAGGGCCTGGACGCCGAGGTGGGTGGCGACGAGGGAGGAGGAGCAGGCGGTGTCGACGGTGACCGCGGGGCCCTCCAGCCCCAGGACGTAGGAGACGCGGCCGGAGACGACGGCGGTCATGTTGCCGGTGACGAGGAAGCCCTCGATCTCCTCGGGGACGGAGTCGAGGCGTGCGGCGTAGTCGGAGGCGACGGCTCCGGCGAAGACGCCGGTGCGGGTGCCGCGCAGGCCGGCGGGGACGATGCCGGCCCGTTCGATGGCTTCCCAGGAGGCTTCGAGGAGGAGCCGCTGCTGCGGGTCCATGGCCAGGGCCTCGCGCGGTGAGATGCCGAAGAACTCGGGGTCGAAGTCGGCGGCGTCGTGCAGGAAGCCGCCCTCGACGACGTAACTCTTGCCGTAGGCGTCGGGGTCGGGGTCGTACAGGTCCTCGTCCCAGCCCCGGTCGGTGGGGAAGGGAGTGATGCCGTCGACGCCGTCGCAGACCATGCGCCACAGTTCCTCGGGCGATCCGGCGCCGCCGGGGAAACGGCAGGCCATGCCGACGATCGCGATGGGGTCCTGGTCCTTGGCCTCGAGTTCGCGCAGCCGCTGCCGGACCTGGGAGTAGTCGGCGGTGACGCGCTTGAGGTATTCGCGGAGCTTGTCTTCGTTGGTCGGCATCTCGGTTACTCCTAGGCTCCAAGCTCGCGGTCGATCAGGTCGAACATCTCGTCGTCGGTGACGGAGTCGAGGGCGGTGTCGTCGATGACGCCCTCGCCGGGGCTGTCGCCCGTGGGTGTGGTGTTGCCGGTCCATCGCCAGAGCACGGACTGGAGACGCTTGACGACGCGGGCGCGGGCGGCGTGGTCGGTGAGGTCGGTCTCGACGGCCGCGAGGGCGGTGTCGAGCCGTTCGATCTCGGCCAGGACGCGGTCGGTACGGTCGGTGGCGGGGCCGCTGTCGGCCAGGCGCAGCCGCTCGTCGAGGTGGGCGGCGAGGGTGGCGGGGGCGGGGTAGGTGAAGACGAGGGTGGCCGGGAAGTCGAGACCGGTCTCGGCGCCGAGGCGGTTACGGAGCTGGACGGACATCATCGAGTCGAAGCCGACCTCCTTGAACTGCCGTTGGGCGTCGACGGCGTCCGCGGAGTCGTGGCCGAGGACGGCGGCGGCTTCCCGGCGTACCAGGTCGGTGAGGTGGCGGAGGCGTTCGTCGGCGGTGAGGCCGGCGAGCCTGGTGAGGAGGGCGTCGCCGCCGTCCGGGTCGGTGCCCTGGGCCGCGCCCGCGGCGCCGCGGCGGCGGGTCGGGCCGGCGGGTACGAGTTCCCGCAGTTCCGGGGGGAGGGTGCCGGCGGCGGCGTGGCGGCGCAGGTCCGTCGGGTCGAGCCGGGTGGTGACGAGCGGCGGCAGGCTCAGGTGGAGGGCGGCGGCGAGGACGCGGGCGGCGGACGGGGGCGCGGCTTGCGGGGCCGGGTCCGGTTCGGGTGCCGCGGGTGCCTTCGTACGGCGGTCCCAGGGGGCGCTGGTGACGAGGGCGACGGGGAGTCCGGCGGCGTGGCGGTGGTGGGCCAGGGCGGTGAGGCGGGCGTCGGGTGCGGCGGCGAGTACGGCGAAGGCCCCGAGGGCGCGGTCTGTGGTCAGTTCGTGCAGGTGGAGAGTGGTCGTGGGGTCGGCCGCGGTGTCGACGACGGCGGTGAGCGGCTGCTCGGCGGGCAGGGCGTCGAGGAGTCCGGCGAGCCAACCGCGGTCGGTGGGGTCGCCGGTGGCCCGTTGCAGGGTCACCCCATGGCTGCGGAGCAGGTCGGCGTCGAGGGCGGTGGTCAGTTCGGTGAGGGGGTCGGTGGCGGGGGCGGCGATGAGCAGGGTGCGGACGGCGCGTTCGGTCACCAGGTGGTGGGCGAGGGCCGCGGCGGGGGCGCCGTCGCCTGCGGCGGTGAGCAGGACGGTGCCGTTCAGGGGCGGGTGTTCCTCGGTGGTGGGCAGGGGCAGGCGGCGGGCGCGCGGTACGAGGAGTGTGCCGTCGCGCAGGGCGAGGGCCGGTTCCGCGGTGGCGTGGGCGGTGCGCAGGGCGTGCGGCAGGTCCGGTTCCGGGGCGGTGTCCAGGTCGAGGTGGACGACGCGGCCGGGGTGTTCGGCCTGGGTGCGGCGGACGAGGTGGTGGACGGCGGCGCCCGCCGGGTCGGTCGCGACGGTTCCGGAACCCTGGGTGGCGACGCCTCCGCGGGTCACGACGGCCAGCCGGATGTCGGTCAGTCGTTCGTCGGCGAGCCAGCGGTCCAGGAGGGCCGCGGCACGGTCCTCCTCGGCTTGGATCGCGGGGGTGGGGGCGGCCGGGTCGCGGGTGGCGGCGGGGAGCAGGACCCACTCCGGTGCGGGTACGCCCGCGTCGAGGACGGCGAGGAGGCCGTCGAGGTCCGGGTGGTCGCTGACGGGGTGGCCGCCGTTCTGAAGGGCGGCGGCGAGGTCGAGCGGGTCGTCCCCGAGGACGGCCCAGGTGGCGAACTCGTCGCCGGGCACGGTGGTTTCCGGCTCGGTCAGCGGGGTCCACTCGATGTGGAGGAGGACGTCGTCGGCGGTGGCCGCGGCGGCGAGCTGCTTGGCGTCGACGGTGCGCTGGACCAGTGCGGCGACCTCGGCGACGGTACGGCCCGCCGGGTCCGCGAGCAGGATCCGGGTGCTGTCGGGGCCCACGGGGGTGAGGCGGACCCGGAGTTCGGGGGCACCGGTGGCGTGCAGGCGTACGTCGGTCCAGGCGAAGGGCTGCCGCAGGGCGGTGGCAGGGGAGGCCGGGGCGGTGGCGCTGGAGGCCGGGGCAGCGGGGGCCGGAGCGGTGACGCCGAGGGCCGGGACCGGGGCGCCGGAGGCGGAGGCCGGGGCCGTGACGCCGGAGGCCGGGACCGGAGCGCCGGAGGCGGAGGCCGGGGCCGTGACGCCGGAGGCCGGGACCGGGGCGCCGGAGGCGGAGGCCGGGGCCGTGAGGCCGGGGGCCGAGGCGGTGGCGCCGGAGGCCGGAACCGTGACACCGGGGGCTGCGGCCGTGGCGCCGGGGACCGGGACCGTGGCAGCGGGAGCCGGGGCCGTGACACCGGAGGCCAGGGCGGTCGCGGCGGGATCGGTGGGTTGCGTCAGGGCGCCCGCGTGGAGGGCGGCGTCGAAGAGGACGGGGTGGAGGCCGTAGCGCTGGGCCTCGGAGCGGAGTGTCTCGGGGAGGGCTACGTCGGCGTAGATCTCCTCGCCGAGCCGCCAGGCCGCGCGCAGGCCGCGGAAGGCGGGGCCGTAGCCGTACCCGGCGGCCTCGGCGGTGTCGTAGAAACCGGTGACGTCGAGGGGTTCGGCGCCGAGCGGCGGCCAGGTGGTCAGGCCCGCCGGTTCCGGTTCGGAGCCGGTCTCGGGGCGTACGACTCCTTCCGCGTGGCAGGTCCAGGGCTCGTCGTCGGGGCCGCTCTCGGGGCGGGAGTGGATCGCGACGGTGCGTTCGCCGTCGGCGCCCGGGGCACCGACGGTGACCTGGATCCGTACGCCGCCCCGCTCGGGCAGGACCAGCGGGCTGCGCAGGACGAGTTCGCGCAGGTGGCCGCAGCCCGCTTCGTCGCCGGCGCGGACGGCCAGCTCGGTCAGGGCGGAGCCGGGGAGCAGCGCGGTGTCGAGCACCCGGTGCTGGCCGAGCCAGGGGTGGCCGTGGGCGGCGAGTCGGCCGGTGAGCAGCAGGGTGTCGTCGTCGGCGGGGTGGACGACGGCGCCCAGCAGGGGGTGGCCGGTGTCGGTGAGGCCCAGGCCCGCGGGGTCGCCCGTGGCGCCGGCGGGGGCGGTGAGCCAGTAGCGGCGTCGCTGGAAGGGGTAGGTGGGCAGGTCGACGCGGCGTGGGGCGCGGCCGGTGTGCAGGGTGGTCCAGTCGATGTCGGCTCCGGCGGCCCAGAGGGTGGCGGCGGCGGTCGCGAACCGGTCGGGTCCGCCTTCGTTGCGGCGGAGGGTCCCGGTGACGGCGGCGGACCGGTCGGCGGCGGCGGCGGTTTCCTCGATGGCGGCGGTGAACACGGGGTGCGGGCTGACCTCGATGAAGGTGGTGTGGCCGAGGTCGAGCGCGGCCTCGACGGCGGTACGGAAGGCGACCTGCTCGCTCTGGTTGCGGTACCAGTAGGCGGCGTCCAGGGCGGTGGGGTCGTAAGGGCCGCCGGTGACGGTGGAGAGGAAGGCGGCGCGGGCGGGCCGGGGTTCGAGGGTGCCGATGGCGGCGAGCAGGTCCTCCTTCATCTCCTCCATGTGGGGTGAGTGGGAGGCGTAGGAGTGGGCGACGCGGCGGCACCAGACGCCGTCCGTCTCCAGCTCGGCGATGAGGTCGGCCAGCGCCTCGTGGGTGCCGGCGACGACGGTGGAGGAGGGTCCGTTGACGGCGGCGACGAAGAGCGTGCCGTGCCGGGCGGCCAGCCGCGCGGTGATTCCCTCGGCGCCCTCGGCGACGGACACCAGGCCGCCGCGTTCCTGGAACGGCACGCCGAGCGCCGCGCGGGCGGTGCTGATGCGGGCCCCGTCCTCCAAACTCAGCGCCCCGGCGACGACGGCGGCGGCCAGTTCGCCCTGGGAGTGGCCGATGACGGCGGAGGGCGTGACGCCGAGGGCCTCCCAGACGGCCGCCAGTGAGATCATGACCGCCCAGAGCACGGGCTGGATGATCTCGACGTGCTCCGTCCACTCCGCCCAACGGGAACCGGGTGCAGGGCCGTTGAGCAGGTCGGTGAGCCGCCACTCGACGTACGGCGCCAGGGCCGCCTCGCAATCGGCGACGCGGGCGGCGAAGACGGGGCTGGTGGCGAGGAGTTCACGGCCCATGCCGAGCCACTGCGAGCCCTGCCCGGGGAAGACGAACGTGACACCGCCGGCGGAGCCGGCACGCCCGGTGACGACGAGACCGGCGGCGTCGGTGTCCGCCGGGGTGCCGCGCGTCCGGGCTTGCGTATCCGCCGCGAGGGCGCGGGCGGCGCCCAGGAGGGCGGTGCGGTCCCGGCCGAGGAGGACGGCGCGGTGTTCGAGGGCGGCGCGCTGGGTCAGCAGGGCGTAGGAGACGTCCGCCGGGTCGTCGTCACCGGAGGCCAAGTGGTCGGCCAGCCGGGCGGCTTGGGCGCGCAGTGCGTCGGCGTCGCGTGCGGACAGGGGCCACGGCGGGGGCCCGTCCCGCCAGACCGGCTCGCCGGAGCCGGGCGGCCGCACGGCACCGGCCGCGTCCTGCGGTTCCGGGGCCTCCAGGATGACGTGCGCGTTGGTGCCGCTGATCCCGAAGGAGGAGACGCCCGCGCGGCGGACCCGGCCCGTCTCCGGCCACGGCGTCGGCTCGGTGAGCAGGGCGACGTCACCGGCGGTCCAGTCGACGTGCGGGGTGGGCTCGTCGACGTGCAGGGTCTTGGGCAGTACGCCCGCCCGCATCGCCAGCACCATCTTGATGATGCCGGTGGCCCCGGCGGCGGCCTGCGTGTGGCCGAGGTTGGACTTCACCGAGCCGAGCCACAGCGGCCGGTCCGCCTCCCGGCCCTGACCGTAGGTGGCGAGTAGCGCCTGTGCCTCGATGGGGTCGCCGAGGGTGGTGCCGGTGCCGTGCGCCTCGACGGCGTCGATGTCGGCGGTGGTGAGTCCGGCGCCGTCGAGGGCGGCCCGGATGACGCGCTGCTGGGAGGGGCCGTTGGGGGCGGTGAGGCCGTTGGAGGCGCCGTCCTGGTTGATCGCGCTGCCCTTGACGACGGCGAGGACGCGGTGGCCGTTGCGGCGGGCGTCGGAGAGCCGTTCGAGGAGCAGCATGCCGACGCCCTCGGCGGGGGCGAAGCCGCCTGCGTCGGAGGAGAAGGCGCGGCAGCGGCCGTCGGCGGACAGTCCGCGCTGACGGCTGAACTCCAGGAAGATGGAGGGCGAGGGCAGGACGGTGACGCCACCGGCGAGCGCGAGCGAGCACTCGCCGCTGCGGAGGGCCTGCGCGGCGAGGTGCAGCGCGACCAGCGAGGAGGAGCAGGCCGTGTCGACGGTGAGCGCCTGGCCTTCGAGGCCGAGCGTGTAGGCGACCCGGCCGGAGGCCACGCTCGCGGAGTTGCCGATGCCGAGGAAGCCTTCCAGGTCCTCCTGTCCGGGGCCGTAGGCGCCGGCGTAGTCGAAGGCGACGAGGCCGACGAAGACGCCGGTCCTGCTGCCGCGCAGGCTGTGCGGGTCGATCCCGGCCCCTTCGATGGTCTCCCAGCTCGATTCGAGCAGGAGCCGCTGCTGGGGGTCCATGGCGAGGGCTTCGCGCGGCGAGATCCCGAAGAACCCGGCGTCGAAGGTGTCCGCGCCGGTCATGAAGCCGCCCGCGCGGCCGTAGGTGCTGCCGGGCCGCTCGGGGTCGGGGTCGTAGTAGTCCTCGATGTCCCAGCCGCGGTCGTCGGGGCAGGGCGTGATGGCGTCGCGGCCCTCGGCCAGCAGTTCCCACAGCGCTTCGGGCGAGTCGACCCCGCCGGGCAGCCGGCAGCCCATGCCGATGATGACGACCGGGTCGTCGTCGAGGTCGCCGCCCGGCCCCGTGGCCGTTGTCGCGCTGCCGTTCTCCTCCGTCTCCGGCAGGAGGTGGGTGAGGAGGTGGCGGCCGAGGGCGGTGGTGGTGGGGTAGTCGAAGACGAGGGTGGTGGGCAGCCGCAGCCCGGTGTGGGCGATGAGCCGGTTGCGCAGGTCCACGGCGGTCAGCGAGTCGAAGCCCAGCTCCTTGAACGGCCTTTCGGGGTCGACGCGTTGGGCGGAGGCGTGCCCGAGCGCTCCGGCCACATGGCCGCGTACGACGTCCACCACGGCCCGCTCCCGGTCGCGGGCGGGCAGCGTGGTGAGCCGGGTGGCGAGGTCGTCGGCGTCGGCCGTACGGTCGCCGCCGACGACCCGGCCGGCGAGGGCCCGGCGCACGTCGGGGAGGTCGGCGAGCAGCGGGCTGGGGCGGTTGCCGGTGAAGGCGGTGGCGAAGCGGTCCCACTCCACGTCCAGTACGGCGACGGCACCGGCGGGATCGGTGCCGCCGAGCACGGCCCGGCGCAGCGCGGCCACGGCACGCGCGGGGTCCAGCGGCACCAGACCGGCGCGCCGCACCCCGCTCTCCACGACCTGCTCCCCCGCCATGCCCGCTCCGGCCCAGGGCCCCCAGGCGACGGAGGTGGCGGGAAGCCCGTCGGCCCGGCGCCGCGCGGACAGCGCGTCCAGGGAGGCGTTGGCGGCGGCGTAGGCGGCCTGGCCGAGGGTGCCGATGGTGCCGGAGACGGAGGAGAACAGCACGAAGGCCGACAGGTGGTGACGTGCCGTCAGTTCGTGGAGGTGGTGGGCGGCGGCCGTCTTCGGACGCAGGACCCGGCGCAGTGCGTCCTCGGTGAGGGAGGCCGCCACGCCGTCCTCGACGATTCCGGCGGTGTGGACGACGGCGGTGAGCGGCAGCTCCTCCGGGATTCCGGCCAGAACCTCGGCGAGCCGGTCCCGGTCGGCGGCGTCGCATGCGGTGACCGTCACCTGGGTTCCCGTAGCGCGCAGTTCGGCGGCGAGGGCGTTGGCGCCGGGTGCCTCGGGCCCTCGTCGGCTGAGCAGCAGCAGATGGTCGGCGCCCGCATCGGCGAGGGCCCTGGCGACATGGGCGCCGAGCGCGCCGGTGCCACCCGTGATCAGGACGGTGCCGCGCGGCGGCCACTCCCCCTCCTCCCGGGCACCACCGGTCGCCCGCACGAGCCGCCGGGCCAGCAACCCGGAGGAGCGCACGGCGAGTTGGTCCTCGCCTCCGGCGCCGCGCAGGGCGGAGACGAGCAACCGGCCGGTCCGCTCGTCCAACGTCGCGGGCAGGTCGACGAGACCGCCCCACAGATCGGGCAGCTCCAGCCCTACGACCCGGCCGAGCCCCCAGAGCGAGGCGCCGCCCGCGTCGGGCGCGGCGTCGGAGGGCGCGGCACTGACGGCACCCCGGGTGGCGCACCACAGGGGCGCGTCGGTCCCGGCGGCGGTGAGGGCGTGCAGCAGGGCGACGGTGGCGGTCACGGCGGGCGCGAGCCCGTCGGCATCGGGGGTGAGGGCGGCGGGGTCGCAGCCCAGGAGGGAGAGCACACCGGTGTACGGGGCGTCCTCGGCGGGCCGTTCGGCCCAGTCCGTGCCGGTGAGCGGAACGGTCAGGGTGACCGGCTCGATCCCGGCCGCGGTGAGGGCGGCCAGGACGGCGGCCTGGAACGCCGGATCTGCGGGGGCCTCGGGAACGGCGACGAGCCAGCGCCCGGCGGCCGTCACCTCCCTACCGGTCATGGGCTTCCACGTCACCGTGTAGCGGAGTCCGTCGACCGCACTCTGTTCCCGCCGACGCCGACGCCAGGCGGCGAGCGCGGGCAACGCCTCGCGCAGAGCGGCATCCGTGCCGTCGTGACCGGCGTCCACCGCCTCCGCGACCGCGACGACGTCCTCCCGTTCCACGGCCTCCCAGAACCGGAGCTCCTCGGGGTCCTCGGGTGCCGTTGCGGGGGTGCCGGCGGACTCCAGCCAGTAGCGCTCGCGCTGGAAGGCGTAGGTGGGCAGGTCGACGCGGTGCGGGTTGCGGCCTTCGAAGAGGGCGGCCCAGTCCACGTCGACACCGCTCGCCCACAGCCGGGACACGCCCTGCGTGAACGTCTCCACCTCGCCATGGCCCCGCCGAGTGGCCGGGACGAACAGCCCCTCGACGCTCTCGGCACCCATCGCGGTCAACGTGGCGTCGGGGCCCAGCTCCAGGAACTTGTTCACCCCTACGCCGGCCAGCCACGCCATCCCGTCCGCGAAGCGCACGGTCTGACGGACGTGCCGTACCCAGTACTCCGGGGTCCGGATCTCCTCGCCCGCCACCCGGCCCGAGAGGTTCGACACCACCGGGATGCGCGGCTCGGCGTAGTCGACGCTCGCGGCCACCTCGGAGAAGTCGGCCAGCATCGGCTCCATCAGGGAGGAGTGGAAGGCGTGCGAGACCGCCAGCCGCCGCGTCTTGACCCCGGCCGCCGTCAGCCGCTCCCGCACCTCCTCGACATCCGCCTCGGCGCCCGAAACCACCACCGACGTAGGCCCGTTGACGGCAGCCACGTCAACCCGGTCCGCAACAACGTCCTCGACACCGGCCTGCACCGCGAGCATCGCCCCACCGCCGGGCAACGCCTGCATCAACGAACCGCGGGCGGCGACCAGGCGACAGGCGTCCTCAAGGGAGAACACCCCCGCCACATACGCGGCGACCAACTCACCGATGGAATGCCCCATCACGAAGTCGGGACGAACACCCCACGATTCAGCGAGCCGGTACAGCGCCACTTCCACCGCGAACAACCCGGCCTGCGTGAACACGGTCTGGTCCAACATGTCGGTATCAGTCGCCAACACGTCCGCCAGCGACCCGGGCAACAGCCCCTCGAACCCGGCACACACCTCATCCAACGCCCGCGCGAACACCGGGAACTCAGCCGCCAGCTCCGCCCCCATCCGCGCCCGCTGCGACCCCTGCCCCGTGAACAGCAGCGCGAGGCGCCCGTCCACCGTCCCGTCGGAGGACTCCACGGCAGCCAGCCCCGCCGTCAACTCCGCACGGTCCCGCCCCCACACCACCGCCCGATGCCCCAGCCCGGCCCGACCGGTCGCCAGCGACCACCCCACATCCACCGGATCCAGCCCACCGACCACCCCGGACAACCGCCCGGCCTGCGCCACCAACGCCTGCGCCGAACCGGCCGACAACACCCACGGCAGCACCCCACCCACCCGAGGCGCAGACTCAACCGCCTCCGCGACCTCCGGTGCCTGCTCCAACACCACATGGGCGTTCGTCCCGCTGATCCCGAAGGCCGACACGGCAGACCGGCGCGGGCGGCCCGTCTCGGGCCAGTCGATGCCTTCGGTGAGGAGTTCGACGGCGCCTGCCGTCCAGTCGACGTGCGAGGTCGGCTCGTCGACGTGCAGGGTACGCGGGAGCACTCCCGCCCGCATCGCCATCACCATCTTGATGACACCCGCGACACCGGCCGCGTACTGCGTGTGCCCGATGTTCGACTTGACCGACCCCAGCCACAACGGCCGCTCCGGGTCCCGGCCTTGGCCGTACGTCTCCAGCAGCGCGTGGGCCTCGATCGGGTCGCCCAGCGTCGTCCCCGTGCCGTGGGCCTCCACCGCGTCCACGTCGGCGGCGGTCAGCCCGGCGTTGTCGAGCGCGGCACGGATCACGCGCTGTTGCGACGGCCCGTTGGGCGCCGTGAGGCCATTGGACGCGCCGTCCTGATTGATCGCCGTACCCCGCACCACCGCCAGCACCTGGTGGCCGTTGCGCTGCGCGTCCGACAGGCGCTCCAGCAGCAGCACGCCCGCGCCCTCACCCCAGCCCGTGCCGTCCGCAGCCGCAGCGAAGGACTTGCAGCGGCCGTCGGCGGCCAGCCCGCGCTGACGGCTGAACTCGACGAAGGTGAACGGGGTGGGCATGACGGCGGAGCCGCCCGCGAGGGCCATGTCGCACTCGCCGCTGCGCAGCGCCTGGACGGCCATGTGCAGGGCGACCAGGGAGGAGGAGCAGGCGGTGTCGACGGTGACGGCGGGGCCCTCGAAGCCGAAGGTGTAGGCGACCCGGCCGGACATGACGCTGGAGGTGCTGCCGGTCAGGGCGTATCCCTCGGGGAGGCGGGCGCCTCCGACGCCGTAGCCGGAGTGGCCGCCGCCGACGAAGGTGCCCACCGGTCGGCCGCGCAGTCGGGCCGGGTCGACGCCGGCCCGTTCGAGGAGTTCCCACGACGTCTCCAGCAGTAGCCGCTGCTGCGGGTCCATGGCCAGCGCCTCGCGCGGGGAGATGCCGAAGAGGTCGGCGTCGAAGTCGGCGGCGTCGTGGAGGAAGCCGCCTTCGCGGACGTAGGAAGTGCCCGGGCGGTCCGGGTCGGGGTGGTAGAGGGTGTCGAGGTCCCAGCCGCGGTCGGCGGGGAAGGCGGACATGGCGTCCGTGCCCGTCTCCACGAGGTGCCACAGGTCCTCGGGCGAGCGGACGTCGCCGGGGTAGCGGCAGGCCATGGCGACGATCGCGATGGGCTCCCGGGCGGCCGCCAGGAGCTGCCGGTTCTGCTTGCGCAGCCGTTCCGCCTCGGTCAGCGAGGCGCGCAGGGCGGCAACGACCTTGTCGTTCCTGTCATTTCCGTGCGCGGTGGTCATGTCGCCTCCGTCTTCTCGGGTCTGTCGTCTCAGCAGTCGGAGTCGGCATCCCCGAGGGCCATCCGGACGAGGTCGTCGACCTCCATGTCCGCGATGGCTTCGGTGGTTCCGTCGTCGTCGCTGGGGGTGTTCGGTGCGGTTTCGTCCCGGGCGAGCCGCAGCAGCGTCTCGGCGAGGCCCGCCTCGCGGAGGCGGTGGAGCGGGATGGCGGCGAGCGCGCGGCCGAGTTCGGCGTCCCCGGTCTCCTGGTCCGGGGCGGCGGGTGCGGCGGTGGTTCCGGTGTCCGGCGCGACCTTGGCGAGGAGGTGCCGGCTGAGGGCGAGCGGGGTGGGCTGGTCGAAGACCACGGTGGTGGCGAGGCGGACGCCGGTGGCGGCGCCGAGCCGGTTGCGCAGTTCGACCGCGGTCAGGGAGTCGAAGCCGAGGTCCTTGAAGGGCCGGTTGGCTTCGACGGCCCGGGTGCCGGTGTGGCCGAGGACCGCGCTCGCGTGGGTGCGCACCAGGTCCAGCAGGTGGTGCTCGCGTTCGGGGGCGCTGAGTCCGGCGAGGGCGGCGGTGAGGGCGGCGGCGCCGTCCGCGGTCGACCGGGTGTCGGCGGCGCGGCCCCGCCCGCTGACCTTGACCAGGGCGCGGAACAGGGGGCGGACGTCGGCGGTGGTGCGGGCGCGGGCCCGCATCAGGGGCAGGTCGAGCCGGACGGGGAGGACCAGGGTCTCGTCCAGTCGGCGGGCGGCGTCGAAGAGGGCGAGGCCGGTGTCGCTGTCCATCGGCTTGACCAGTCCGTTCTGACGGGCCCGGTCGGCGGCGGTGCGGTCGAGGTGGCCGGTCATGGCGCTGGCCTGCTCCCACAGGCCCCAGACGAGGGAGAGGGCGGGCAGTCCCTGGGCGCGCCGCTGGTGGGCGAGGGCGTCCAGGAAGGTGTTGGCGGCGGCGTAGTTGGCCTGTCCGGCGCCGCCGCCGATCCCGGCCACGGAGGAGTAGAGCGCGAACAGGGCGAGGTCGCGGTCGCGGGTCAGCTCGTGCAGATGCATGACGGCCTCCGCCTTGGGACGCCACACCTGGGCCAGCGTCTCGGGCCCGTGCGCGGCGAGCACACCGTCGGCCAGGACCCCGGCGGCGTGGACGACGCCGGTGAGCGGATGCGCGGCGGGTACGGCGGCGAGGGCGCGGGCCAGTTGCTCGCGGTCAGCCGTGTCGCAGGCGACGATCTCGGCGGTGGCACCCAGCTCGGTCAGTTCGGCCAGGAGGTCACCGGCGCCGGAGGCGTCCGGTCCCTGCCGGCTGGTGAGCATCAGGTTCCGTACGCCGTGCCGGGCGACCAGGTGGCGGGCGAGGAGGGAGCCGAGGGTGCCCGTGCCGCCGGTGATCAGGACGGTGCCGTCGGGGTCGAGGACCGGCGGCATGGAGAGGACGACCTTGCCGGTGTGCCGGGCCTGGCTGATGTGCCGGAACGCCACCGGGGCCCTGCGGACGTCCCACGTGGTCACGGGCAGCGGCCGGAGCGCTCCGGTGGCGAAGAGCCGCAGGATGTCGGTGAGCATGTCGCCGATGCGGCCGGCCCCGGCGTCGGCGAGGTCGTAGGCCGCGTAGGAGACACCGGGGTGGTCCTCGGCGACGCGGGCGGGGTCACGCCGGTCGGTCTTGCCCAGCTCCAGGAACCGGCCGCCGCGCGGCAGCAGGTCGAGGGAGGCGTCGACGTACTCGCCAGCCAGGGAGTTGAGGACGATGTCGGCGCCGGAACCGCCGGTGGCCGACTTGAACGTGTCGCGGAAGTCGAGGTCCCGGGAGGAGGCGATCCGTTCGTCCGGCAGACCGAGTTCGCGCAGCGCCTCCCACTTGGCGGGGTGGGCGGTGGCGAGGACGGTGGCGCCGAAGTGCCGGGCGAGCTGGATCGCGGCCATTCCGACGCCGCCCGCGCCCGCGTGCACAAGGACGGAGTCGCCCTCCTTCACGGAGCCGAGGTCGACCAGGCCGTAGTACGCGGTCAGGAACGCCACCGGCACGGACGCCGCCTGCTCGAACGACCATCCTTCCGGTACGGGGGCCAGGACCCGCTGGTCGGTGACGGCGAGCGGGCCGAGGGCGCCGCCCATGAGGCCGAGGACCCGGTCACCGGGGGCGAACCGCGTGACGCCGGGCCCGACCTCGGTGACGACTCCGGCGCCCTCGCTGCCCATGACGGTCTGGCCGGGGACCATGCCGAGGCCGATCAGGACGTCGCGGAAGTTGACGCCCGCGGCACGGACGCAGACCCGGACCTCTCCGGCGGCGAGCGGCGCGGTGGCCTCCGGGTACGGCAGGAGGGTCAGCCCGTCCAGGGTTCCGGAGGCGGCCGTGTCCAGCCGCCAGGCGGCGCCCGGGGGCGGGACCAGGGCGTCCGATCCTCCGGGGCGCACCAGCCGGGACACCAGCGGGGTGCCCTCGCGCACGGCGACCTGGGTCTCGTCGGCCGCCAGGGCGGCGGCGAGCGCCGCTGCGACGGCGGCGCCGCCGGGTTCCTCCGCCGGGTCCAGGTCGAGCAGGAGGAAGCGGCCCGGGTTCTCCGACTGGGCGGAGCGGATCAGGCCCCAGGAGGGCGCGGCGGCCAGGTCGGTGAGGTCGGCGTCCCTGCCGGTGGAGACCGCGCCCCTGGTCACGACGGCGAGCCGGGAGTCCGCCAGCCGCTCGTCCGCCAGCCACTCCTGGGCGAGGGCGAGGACGTCCGCGGTGACCTGCCGAGCCGAGTCGGCCGGGAAACCGGCACCTGGGGCGGGCGGCGACCAGAGAACCGCCTCGGGAACCGGCGCGCCCGCCTCGACGGCCGCCTGCAGCGCCGCAAGATCGTGGTGCGCGACCGCGCCGGAGGGCAACGGCACCGTGTCGCCGAGCACCGCCCAGCGGTCCGCGCGTATGCCGTCCGGCACCGGCACCGGGATCCAGTCGACGACGAAGAGGGAGTCGGCCTCCGGCGCCTCGGAGGCGGCGAGTTGATCGGCGGTGACGGTCCGCAGCACCAGTGAGTCCACGGCGGCCACGGGAGCGCCGGTCACATCGGCGACCTGAACGCTCAGGGAGTCCTCCCCGGCCGCGGTGATCCGCACCCGGAGCCGCTCGGCACCGCCCGCGAACAGCGAGACACCGGTCCAGGCGAACGGCAGCCGCAGCGCGGCCGGATCGCCGCCGAAGGAGCCGAAACCGATGGCGTGCAGGGCGGAGTCGAGCAGCGCGGGGTGAACGCCGAAGCGGGCCGCCGAGGCGTGCTCCTCCTCCGGCAGGGCGACCTCGGCAAAGACCTCCTCGCCCCGCCGCCAGACGGCCAGCAGGCCCTGGAAGACGGGCCCGTAGCCGTATCCCGCGGCAGCGGCCGTCGGATAGAACGCCGACACGTCCACCGCCTCGGCGCCGGGCGGCGGCCAGGCGGTGAGGTCGATCGCGGACGCCGGATCGACCGGCTCCGCACTCACCAGCCCTTCCGCGTGCCGCAGCCACGGATGGTCGTGCTCGGCGCCCTCGGGCCGGGAGTAGACGGCCAGTTCGCGCACCCCGCCCTCGTCCGGCGCTCCGACGACCACCTGGACCTGCACTCCCGAGTCCGCCGGGACGACCAGGGGCGCGTGCAGGGTGAGTTCGCCGAGGTGCCCGCAGCCGACCTCGTCCCCGGCCCGGATCGCCAGCTCGACGAACCCGGTACCGGGCAGCAGGACCGTCCCGGCGACGGCGTGGTCGGCGAGCCAGGGGTGGGTACGGGTGGAGAGCCGCCCGGTGAGCACGACCCCGCCGTCCGCGGCGAGACTGACGGCGGCACCCAGCAGCGGGTGATCGGTGGTGGCCAGACCTGCGCCGCTGACATCGGCGGTGGTGGCGCTGGCCTCCAGCCAGTAGCGCTGGTGCTGGAAGGCGTACGGGGGCAGATCGACGCGGCTGACGGGGCGCCCGGCGTAGACGGCGGACCAGTCGATGTCGGTGCCGTGGACCCAGAGTTCGGCGGCACTGGCGAGGAAGCGGGCGTTCTCGTCCTCGTCCCGGCGCAGGGTGCCGACGACCGTGACCGGCTGTTCCGCCGCCTCGGCGATGGCCTGCACGCCCATGGTGAGCACGGGGTGGGCGCTGACCTCGATGAGGGTGTAATTGCCTTGTTGCAGGGCTACTTGGACGGCCTCGGTGAAGCGGACCGGCTGACGCAGGCCCTCGTACCAGTACGAGGCGTTCATGGTCGTCGTGTCCAACACCTCGCCGGTGACGGTGGAGATCACCGGGATGCGGGAGGTCTGCGGTGTCACCGGCGACAGGACGTCGAGGAGTTGGGCCTTGATGTCCTCGACATGCGCGGAGTGCGAGGCGTAATCGACCGGGACGCGCCGGGCCCGTACACCAGCGGCCTCCGCCACCGAGGCGATCTCCTCCAGGGCTTCCGGATCACCGGCAACGACCGTGGCATCGGGACCGTTGAAGACGGCTATCGAGACCCGCTCGCCATACGACGACACCCACTGCGATGCCTGCTGCGGGCCGGTCGCCAGCGCCAGCATCCCGCCACGGCCGGCCAGTTCGTCCCGGACCGCGGCGGACCGCAGCGCCACCACCTGGGCGGCGTCCTCCAGACTCAACGCACCAGCCACCACCGCAGCCGCGATCTCCCCCTGCGAATGGCCGATGACGGCAGCGGGCTCGATGCCCAATGACTCCCATACAGCCGCCAGGGAAACCATGACCGCCCACAGCACCGGCTGGACCATGTCGACCCGCTGCATCCAGGCGTCGTCGTCACCCTTCAGCACCTCGGTCAACGACCAGTCCACGTACGGCCCGAGCGCGCTCTCGCACTCCCCGATCCGCGCCGCGAACAGCGGCGAGGACTCCAGCAGCCCCCGCCCCATCCCCAGCCACTGCGCCCCCTGCCCCGGGAACACGAACACAGCGCCGGAGCCTGAACCCACCACACCGGAGACGACGTTCCCCGTCACCCGACCCGACGCCAGTGCGGCCAGGCCCCCGGTCAGCTCACCGGTGTCCCCTCCCCAGACGACCGCACGGTGTTCCCACGGGGAGCGGCCGGAGGCGAGCGTCCAGCCGGCGGAGACGGGGTCGGCGTCCGTGAGCGCTTCGGCGAGGGAGGCGGCGCGGGCGGTGAGTCCTGCCGCGCCGCGGGCGGAGAGCGGCCACGGCACGACGGGCGAGACGGACAGGCCCTCGGGACCGGCGACCACGACGGGCGCCGGTTCGGCCCGGGTGTCCTCCGGGGCTTCTTCTACGATGACGTGGGCATTGGTCCCCGAGATCCCGAAGGACGACACTCCGGCCCGGCGGGGGTGCCCGTTCGCCGTCCAGTCCTGCTCCTCGGCCAGCAGTCGTAGGCCGCCTGCCGTCCAGTCGATGTGCGGGGTGGGTTCGTCGACGTGCAGGGTGCGGGGCAGTACGCCCTCCCGCATCGCCATCACCATCTTGATGACGCCCGCCACACCGGCCGCGGCCTGCGTGTGCCCGATGTTCGACTTGATCGAGCCGAGCCACAACGGCCGGTCGGGGTCCCGGTCCTGGCCGTAGGTGGCCATGAGGGCGGCGGCCTCGATCGGGTCGCCGAGCGTCGTCCCCGTACCGTGTGCCTCCACCGCGTCCACCTCGGCGGCGGCCAGCCCGGCGGCGGCGAGTGCCTGGCGGATGACGCGCTGCTGGGAGGGGCCGTTGGGGGCGGTGAGGCCGTTGGAGGCGCCGTCCTGGTTGACGGCCGAGCCGCGGACGACCGCGAGGACGCGGTGGCCGTTGGCGCGAGCGTCCGACAGCCTCTCCACGAGCAGCATGCCGACGCCTTCCGCCGGGCCGAAGCCGTCGGCGTCGGCGGAGAAGGCGCGGCAGCGGCCGTCCGGGGAGAGACCGCGCTGGCGGCTCATCTCGACGAATCCGGCCGGGGTGCAGACGACGGTCACCCCGCCGGCGAGGGCCATGTCGCACTCGCCGTTGCGCAGCGCCTGGACGGCCATGTGCAGGGCGACCAGGGAGGAGGAACAGGCCGTGTCGACGGTGACCGCCGGGCCTTCGAGGGCCAGTTGGTAGGCGATGCGGCCGGAGGTGACGCTGAGCATGTTGCCGGTGCCGAGGAAGCCCTCGACCTCGTCGGGGACCGAGTCGAGCCGGGAGAGGTACTCCGAGTTGAGTGCCCCGACGAAGACTCCGGTCTGGCTGCGGCGCAGCGAGGCCGGGTCGATGCCGGAGCGTTCGACGGCCTCCCAGGAGACCTCCAGCGCGAGCCGCTGCTGCGGGTCCATGGCCAGGGCCTCGCGCGGTGAGATCCCGAAGAACCCGGCGTCGAACCCGGCGACGTCGGCCATCAGTCCGGCGCCGCGCAGGTAGGTCTTGCCGCGGACGTCGGGGTCGGCGTCGTAGAGCGACTCCATGTCCCAGCCGCGGTCGGCGGGGAAGACGGTGACGGCGTCGCGGCCGTCGCCGACGAGGCGCCACAGGTCCTCGGGCGAGCCGACGCCGCCGGGGAAGCGGCAGGCCATGCCGACGATCGCGATCGGTTCGTCCGGCGCCGCCGCCGTGACGGGGGCGGTGGCGGAGTCGTCCCGTACGCCGGACAGCTCGCCTGCGACGAGGCGGGCCACGGCGGCCGGGGTGGGGTGGTCGAAGGTGAGGGCGGCCGGGAGGCGCAGGCCGGTGGCCGCGTTGACGCGGTTGCGCAGCTCGACGGCGGTGAGGGAGTCGAAGCCGAGGTCCTTGAAGGGGCGTTCGGCGTCGACGGAGCCCGGGGTGGTGTGGCCGAGGACGGCGGCGACATGGGAGCGGACCAGGTCGAGCAGGTGACGTTCGCGTTCGGCGGGCGCCAGCGCGGCGATCCGTGCGGCGAGGGAGCCGGTGCGGTCCGCCTCCCCGGTCTCGGCGGTGCGGCGGGCGGTGCCGCGCACGAGGCCGCGGAGCAGCGGCGGTACCGGCTTTCCGGCGACGGCGGCGCGCAGGGCGGCGGTGTCGACCTGGGCGGCGACGAAGTGGGCCTCGTCACGGGCAGCGGCGGCGTCGAAGAGGGCGATGCCGGTCCGGTCGGTGAGAGGGACGAAGCCGTTCTTCGCGACCCGGTTGATGTCGGTGTCGGCGAGGTGTCCGGTCATGGCGCTGGCCTGTGCCCACAGACCCCAGGCGAGGGAGGTGGCGGGCAGTCCCTGGGCGCGGCGGTGCTGGGCGAGCGCGTCCAGGAAGACGTTCGCGGCGGCGTAGTTGGCCTGTCCGGGCCCGCCGAAGACGCCGGAGGCGGAGGAGTAGAGCACGAACAGGGCGAGGTCGGCGTCGCGGGTCAGCTCGTGGAGGTTGACGGCGGCGTCGACCTTGGGCCGCCAGACGGCGGCGAGTTGGTCCGGGGTGAGGGAGGTGACCAGGCCGTCGGCGAGGACGCCCGCCGCATGGACGACACCCGTCAGGTTCAGGCCGTCCAGGAGGGCGGCGAGCTGGTCGCGGTCGGCTGCGTCACAGGCGGCGACGGTCGCGGTCGCCCCCAACTCGCCCAGCTCGGCTATGAGTTCGGCTGCTCCCGGTGCCGCCGGGCCGGTGCGGCTGGTGAGGAGGAGGTTGCGGACGCCATAGTCCGTGACCAGGTGGCGGGCGAGGAGCGAGCCGAGCGTGCCGGTGCCGCCGGTGATGAGGACCGTGCCGTCCGGGTCGAGGGCGGGCGGCGCGGTGAGGACCACCTTTCCCGTGTGCTTGGCCTGGCTCATGTGCCGGAACGCCTCGGGCCCGCGCCGGACGTCCCAGGTCGTGATCGGCATGGGCCGCAGCGCGCCCCGCCGGAACAGCTCCAGCACCTCGGCCAGCATCTCGCCGCAGCGCTCCGCTCCGGCTTCCTTCAGGTCGTACGCCCGGTAGACGACGCCCGCGTGATCGCGCGCCACCTGTTCGGGGTCGCGCTTGTCGGTCTTGCCCATCTCCAGGAACCGTCCGCCGCGCGGCAGCAGGTCGAGGGAGGCGTCGACGAACTCGCGGGCGAGGGAGTTGAGAACGATGTCCACGCGCTGGGCACTGAACTTCTCCCTGAACTCGAGATCCCGGGAGGAGGCGATCCGGTCGTCCGTGAGCCCCAGGCCGCGCAGCACGTCCCACTTGCCGGGACTGGCCGTGGCGAGGACGTCGGCGCCGAAGTGCCGGGCGAGCTGGATCGCGGCGATCCCGACGCCGCCCGCGCCCGCGTGGACGAGGACGGTGCGCCCCGGTCCGATGCCTCCGAGGTCCATCAGCCCGTAGTAGGCGGTCAGGTAGGCCACCGGCACGGAGGCGGCCTGCTCGTACGACCAGCCCTCGGGCACCGGCGCCACCATGCGCGCGTCGGCCACGGCCAGCGGGCCGAAGCCGCCGTCGACGATGCCGACGACGCGGTCACCCGGGGCGAAGCGGGTGACCTCCGCGCCCACTTCCAGCACGACGCCCGCGCACTCGCTGCCCATGACCGTCTGGCCGGGCACCATGCCCAGCCCGATCAGCACGTCCCGGAAGTTCACGCCGGTGGCGCGGACCCCGATCCGGATCTCACCGGGGGCCAGTTCGGCCGCCGCCTGCGGAGCGGGCAGCAGCCGCAGGCCCTCCAGGGTGCCGGAGGCGGCCGTGTCCAGCCGCCAGGCCCGCTCGCCGGCCGGGGGCACGAGTGCGCCGCCCGTGTCGGCACGGGTCAGCCGCGGTGCCAGCACCTCGCCGGAGCGGACCGCGACCTGCGACTCGTCCGCGGCCAGCGCGGCGGCGACGGCGTCGGTGACCTCGTCGACCGCCTGCTCGCCGGGGTCGAGGTCGACCAGCAGGAACCTGCCCGGCGCCTCGGTCTGGGCGGTACGGACCAGCCCCCAGACGGCGGCCGCCGCCAGGTCCGGGATGTCCTCGTCGGTCCGGGTGGCCACCGCGCCCCGGGTGACCACGGCCAGCCGGGACTCCGCCGGCGCGTCGTCGGCGAGCCACTCCTGGAGCAGGGCGAGCAGGGCGGCCGTCACCGCCTCCGCGTCCCGGGCGAGCCCTGCGCCGGACGCGGCGGGCGGCACGTACAGGACCGTGCGCGGGGCCGGGACCCCGGCCTCCACGACCTCACGGAGCCCGGCGAGATCCTGGTACGAGTCGACGGCCACGCCCGCGACCTGCACGGCGGCGGCCAGGCCGAGGGTGTCGTCACCGACGACCGCCCAAGCGGTCGAAGTCTCGGCCGCCACCGCCGGTACGGAGCTCCACCGCAGCGCGAACAGACCGTCGTTGGCCGGGGCGATGGCCGCCGCCACCTGCTCGGGGCGCACGGGCCGCAGCGCCAGGGAACCCACGCGAGCCACCGGGCGGCCCGCCGCGTCGGCGACGTCGATGGTCACGGCGTCCGGACCCACTGGCCGCAGCCGTACCCGGGCCGCCGCCGCTCCTACGGCCGCCAGCGCCACCTCGGACCAGGCGTACGGCAGCCGCACCACACCCTCGTCCCGGCCGTCGTCCCCGCCGAACCGGCCGAGGCCGATCGCCTGCAGCACCGCGTCCAGCAGAGCCGGGTGGACACCGAAGCGGGCGGCGCCCGCGTGCTGCTCCTCCGGCAGTTCCACTTCGGCGTAGACCGCGTCGCCGAGCCGCCAGGCCGTGCGCAGACCGCGGAAGGCGGGGCCGTATCCGTACCCGGCCGCCTCCGCCTCGGTGTAGAAGACGGCGAGGTCGACGGCTTCGGCGCCCTGCGGAGGCCAGACGGTCAGCTCGGCCTCGGGCTCGGGCGCGACGGGGGTCGCGGCCGCGAGGACGCCCTCGGCGTGGCGGGTCCACGGCGTGTCCACGGTGGCGTCGGTCTCGGGCCGGGCGTGGACGCTCAGGGCCCGGCGGCCGGTGTCGTCGGGGGCCGCGACGACGACCTGGACCTGCACGCCCGCGCTCTCGGGGAGGAGGAGCGGGGCGTGGAGGGTGAGTTCGGTGAGATGCCCGCAGCCCACCTCGTCCCCGGCGCGGATCGCCAGTTCCACGAAGCCGGTGCCGGGGAAGAGGACAGTGCCCGCGACGGTGTGATCGGCGAGCCACGGATGGGTCCGGGTGGAGAGCCGGCCGGTCAGCACCAGTCCCCCGTCCGCCGCGAGACTGACGGCCGCCCCGAGCAGCGGATGCCCTGCGGCACCGAGACCCAACTCGGCGGGGTCACCCGCGGAGCCGGCCGACTCCAGCCAGAAGCGCTCCCGCTGGAAGGCGTACGTCGGCAGATCGACCCGGGTGGCGGCACGGCCGGCGTAGACCGCCGACCAGTCGATGTCGGTGCCGTGGACCCAGAGTTCGGCGGCGCTCGCGATGAGGCGGGCACTCTCGTCCTCGTCCCGTCGCAGGGTGCCGACGACGGTGACCGGCTTCTCCGCCGCCTCCGCGATGGCCTGCACGGCCGTGCTGAGGACGGGGTGCGCACTGATCTCGATGTGCCGGAAGTGGCCCTGTTCCAGGGCGACTTGAACTGCTTCGGTGAAGCGCACCGGCTGGCGCAGGCCCTCGTACCAGTACGCGGCACCCATGGTCTCGCTGTCCAACACGGCACCGGTGACGGTGGAGATGAGCGGGATGCGGGAGGTCTGCGGTGCCACCGGGGCGAGGGCTTCCAGCAGCTTGGCCCTGATGTCCTCCACATGGGCGGAGTGCGAGGCGTAATCCACCGGAACCCGCCGCGCACGAACACCAGCGGCCTCCGCCACCGCAGAAATCTCATCCAGGGCCTCGGGATCACCGGCCACCACCGTGGCGTCCGGACCGTTGTAAACCGCTATCGAGACCCGATCCCCGTACGGCGACACCCAAGCCGAAGCCTGCTCAGCACTCGTCGCCAGCGACAACATGCCACCACGACCGGCCAGTTCATCCCGAATCGCAGCCGAACGCAGCGCGACCACCCGAGCCGCGTCCTCCAGGCTCAGCGCACCGACCACCGCAGCAGCCGCGATCTCCCCCTGCGAGTGACCGATGACAGCCGCCGGAGTCACACCGAAGGACTCCCACACAGCAGCCAGCGAGACCATGACCGCCCACAACACCGGCTGGACCATGTCCACCCGCTGCATCCACCCGTCATCGTCACCGGTCAGCACCTCGCTCAACGACCAGTCCACGAACGGCCCCAGCGCCGCCTCACACTCCCCGATCCGCGCCGCGAACACCGGCGAGGACTCCAACAACCCCCGCCCCATCCCCAACCACTGCGACCCCTGCCCCGGAAACACGAACACCGGCGCACCCGACGCCACAGCCGCACCCGACACCGCATTACCCGCGACAGCACCCGACGCCAGCGCCCCCAGCCCAGCCGTCAGTTCGGAGGTCTCCCGGCCCCACACCACCGCCCGATGCTCCAGCGCCGTACGCGAAGCCCACAGGCTCCACCCCACGTCCACCGGGTCACCCGTCACTCCCGCCAACCGACCCGCCTGCGCAGCCAACGCTCCCGCCGTACGCCCCGACACCAACCAGGGCACTACAGGCCACCCAGCACCGGCGGCGACCACCGGCTCCGGCGCCGGCTCTGGGGGTGCCTCCTCCAGGATCACGTGCGCGTTCGTCCCGGAGATACCGAAGGAGGACACCGCCGCGCGTCGCGTCCCGCCCTCCTCTGCCGCGTCCCAGGTTCGCGGTTCGGTGAGCACGGAGACGTGGCCGGCCGTCCAGTCCACGTGCGGGGTGGGCTCGTCCACGTGCAGGGTGCGGGGCAGTACGCCCGCCCGCATCGCCATCACCATCTTGATGACGCCCGCGACGCCCGCGGCGGCCTGCGTATGACCGATGTTCGACTTCACCGACCCCAGCCACAGCGGCCGTTCCGCCGAGCGCTCCTGGCCGTACGTGGCCAGCAGCGCATGTGCCTCGATCGGGTCGCCCAGCGTCGTGCCCGTGCCGTGGGCCTCCACCGCGTCCACGTCGCGCGGGGTGAGGCGGGCGCTCTCCAACGCCTGCTGGATGACGCGCTGCTGGGAGGGGCCGTTGGGGGCGGTGAGGCCGTTGGAGGCGCCGTCCTGGTTGACGGCGGAGCCACGGACGACGGCGAGGACGCGGTGGCCCTTGGCGCGGGCGTCCGAGAGGCGTTCCACGGCGATCACGCCGATGCCCTCGGACCAGCCGGTGCCGTCCGCTGCGGCCGCGAAGGCCTTGCAGCGGCCGTCGGCCGACAGACCGCGCTGGCGGCTGAACTCGACGAAGACGCCGGGGCTCGGCATGACGGTGACGCCGCCCGCCAGGGCGAGGTCGCACTCGCCGTTCCGCAACGCCTGGACCGCGAGGTGCAGGGCGACCAGTGACGACGAGCAGGCCGTGTCGACGGTGACCGCGGGGCCTTCCAGGCCCAGGGTGTAGGAGAGGCGCCCGGTGAGGACGCTGGTGGCGTTGCCGGTCAGGGAGAAGCCGCTGACCTGTTCGGGGACGTTCAGCATGTCGGTGAGGTAGCCGAAGCTCGACGCGCCGACGAAGACGCCGGTGCGGCTGCCGCGCAGGGAGCCGGGGGCCATCCCCGCGTGCTCGAACGCTTCCCAGCCCGTCTCCAGCAGGAGCCGCTGCTGGGGGTCCATGGCTAGTGCTTCGCGCGGTGAGATGCCGAAGAACTCGGCGTCGAACCGGTCGGCGTCGTGCAGGAAGCCGCCCTCGGTGACGTAACTCTTGCCGGGTGTGTCCGGGTCGGGGTCGTACAGGTCCTCGGCCCAGCCCCGGTTGACGGGGAAGGGGGTGATGCCGTCGCCGCCCTCCGCGACCAGCCGCCACAGGTCGTCGGCGGAGGTGACGTCGCCGGGGAAGCGGCAGGCCATGCCGACGATGGCGATCGGCTCGTGGCTCTTGGCCTCGGTCCGCTGCAGGCGCTGACGGGTCTCCTGGAGGTCGGCGGTGACCAACTTGAGGTACTCACGGAGCTTGGCTTCGTTGCCGGACATCTGCCTTTGTCTCCAGGAGGGGTTGGGGCGGGCGCTGGGGAGCGGGGGTGCTCGGGGTGGTCAGCCGAGGCCGAGTTCCTTGTTGATCAGGGCGAACATCTCGTCGTCGGTGGCGGTGTCGAGGGAGGCGGTCGCTTGCGGCCCGGCGCCCAGGGGGGTGCCGTCGGGCGCTTCGGGGCTGTCGTCCTCGTCGGTGGCTTCCAGTCGCCAGACCAGTGACTGGAGGCGCTTGAGGAGCGCGGAGCGGCCCCGGGCGGTGGGCGGGGCGGCGGCCAGGGCCGCCTCCAGCCGCTCCAGTTCACCGAGGGCGGTGGGTTGCCCCTCGTCCTCGGGGGTGAGTCGGCTGTTGAGGTGGGCGGCGAGCGCGCGGGGGCTGGGGTAGTCGAAGACGAGGCTGGTGGGCAGGCGCAGTCCGGTGACGGTGCCGAGCCGGTTGCGGAGTTCGACGGCGGTGAGCGAGTCGAAGCCGAGGTCGTTGAAGTCGCGGTCGGCGTCGACGGCGACCTCGACGGAGCTGCCGTGGGCCAGCACTTCGGCCACATGGCCGCGGACCAGTTCCTGGAAGAGGGCGAGGCGTTCCTTGGCGTCCTTGCCCGCGAGTTGCCGGGCGAGGCTCGGGCCGCCGGTGTCGGTGGCGCGGGCAAAGGCGCGCCGGGGCGGGGTGGGGAGGATGCCGCCGAGGATGGGGGGCACCATGCCGGCCTGGGCGTTCCGTCGCAGGGTGGCCATGGAGATCTCGACGGCGACGAGCAGGGCGTCGCCGCCGGCGCTCGCCGTGTCGAGGAGGGCGAGGGCCGCCGGGGAGGAGAGCGGGGCGAGCCCGGAGCGGGTGATGCGGTCCAGGTCCGCCTGGTCGAGGCGGACGGTCATCCCGCTGGTCTCGCCCCACAGGCCCCAGGCGACGGAAGTGGCGGGCAGGTCGTGGGCGCGGCGGTGATGGGCGAGCGCGTCCAGGAAGGCGTTTGCGGCGGCGTAGTTGGCCTGGCCCGGGCCGCCGAAGACGCTGGCGGTGGAGGAGAACAGGACGAACGCGGACAGGTCGAGGTCGCGGGTGAGGTGGTGGAGGGTGAGGGCGGCGTCCAGTTTGGGGCGCAGCACGGCCTCCACCTGGTCGGGGGTGAGGGCGGTCAGGACGGCGTCGTCGACGACTCCGGCGGCGTGGACGACCGCGGTCAGCGGGTGCTCGGCGGGGATCTTGTCGAGGAGGGTGGCCAGTTCGCCGGGGTCGGCGACGTCGCAGGCGATGATCTCGGCGTCGGTGCCGAGCCGGGCCAGGTCGGCCACGAGGGCGTCCGCCCCGGGGGAGTTGTCGCCGGAGCGGCTGGTCAACAGGAGCCTGCGGACGCCGTGGTGCCCGGCAAGGTGGCGGGCGACCAAGGTGCCGAGCGTGCCGGTGCCGCCGGTGATGAGCACGGTGCCCTCGGTGCGCCAGGGGGAGGTGCGGTCGTCGGGACCGGTGGGGGTCCAGCGGGCGAGGCGGGGCACGAGGACGCGCTCGCCGCGCAGGGCGGCCTGCGGCTCCCCCGCGGCCAGGGCGGCTCGTACCGCGTCGGCCAGCAGCTCGGGTTCCGCCCCGGTGGCGTCCTCGGCGTCCACCAGGAGGAAGCGGTCGGGGTGCTCGCTCTGGGCGGTGCGGACGAGGCCCCACAGCGGGGCGTGGGCGAGGTCGGGGACGTCCTCGCCGGTACGGGTGGCGACGGCGCCGGCGGTGACGAGGACCAGGCGGGTCTCGGCGAGCCGTGAGTCGGCGAGCCATGCGCGCAGGGTGGCGAGGGTGGTCCGGACGGCGCCGTGCGCGGTTTCGGCGTCGTGGGGGGTCTCGGCGTCGTGCGCGGTTTCGGCGTTACGCGCGGACGGGTCGGCGGGAGCGGCGCAGGCAAGCAGCACCACGGGGGGCGCGGGGACGCCCGCGTCGAGTACGGCGGTCAGCGCGGCCAGGTCCGGGTACGCGGAGACGGTCGTACCGGCGTACTGCAGGCCCGCGGCGAGGGCCAGCGGGTCGGGGCCGAGGGTCGCCCAGGCCTCGTCGTGCGGTGTCTCGGGCAGGGTCGTGTCGAGGGGCTGCCAGTCGAGGCGGAAGAGCCGGTCGCCATGGACGGGGGCGGCCGGGAGCTGGTCGGGGCGCAGCGGGCGCAGGGTGAGGGATGCGGCGGTGAGCACCGGGCGGCCGGTCGGGTCGGCGACGGTGACGGCCGGGGAGGTGCCGTCGGGGCCGCCGGGGGTGAGGGCCACCCGGAGCTGTCCGGCTCCGGCGGCGTGCAGGGTGACGTCCCGCCAGGCGAAGGGCAGGCGGATGGTGTGGGTCTCGGCGTCGGCGAGGACGCCGAGCGGGTGCAGGGCCGCGTCGAGGAGGGCGGGGTGCAGGCCGTAGGCGTCGGCGTCCGCGCGGACGGCTTCGGGCAGCGTGATCTCGGCGTAGACCTCCTCCCCCCTGCGCCAGGCGGCGGTCATGCCCTGGAAGGCGGGGCCGTAGCCGTAACCGGCGGTCTCGGCGGCGGCGTAGAAGCCGGTGACGTCGACCGGCTCCGCGCCGTCCGGCGGCCAGGCCGTGAGGTCGGCGGGGGTCGTGTCCTGGGCGTCGGCCAGGATGCCTTCGGCGTGCGTGGTCCAGGGGGCGTCCGGGCCCGCGTCCTCGGGACGGGAGTGGACGGCGAGGGAGCGCTGCCCGTCCTCCTCGGGGGCACCGACGACGACCTGGATCTGCACACCACCCTGTTCAGGCAGGACCAGGGGCGCCTGAAGCGTCAGTTCGCGCACACTCCCGCAACCGACCTCGTCACCGGCACGCACCGCCAGCTCCACGAAGGCCGTCCCCGGCAGCAGCACAGTCCCCGCCACCGCGTGATCGGCGAGCCAGGGGTGGGTCCGGGTGGAGAGGCGGCCGGTCAGCACGGCACCGCCGTCCGCGGCGAGGCGCACGGCCGCGCCCAGCAAGGGGTGACCGGCCGCGGCGAGGCCGAGTCCGGCGGGGTCGCCGGAGCCGTCGTGGACCTGGAGCCAGTAGCGCTCACGCTGGAAGGGGTACGTGGGCAGGTCGACGGGGTGCGGATCGCGCCCGGTGAAGTGGGCGGCCCAGTCGACGTCGACGCCGCTGGTCCACAGCCGGGACACCGCCTGCGTGAACGTCTTCACCTCGCCGTGGCCCCGGCGCGTGGCCGGGAGGAACAGGCCCTCCACGTTCTCGGCGCCCATCGCGGTGAGCGTGGCGTCCGGGCCCAGCTCCAGGAACTTGCTCACCCCGGCCCCGGCCAGCCACGCCATGCCGTCCGCGAACCGCACCGACTCCCGGACGTGCCGGACCCAGTACTCGGGGGTGCGTATCTCGTCGCCCGCCACCCGGCCCGACACGTTCGAGACGACGGGGATGCGCGGCTCGGCGTACGCGACCTCGGCGGCGACCCGCTCGAACTCGCCCAGCATGGGCTCCATAAGCGAGGAGTGGAAGGCGTGCGAGACGGTCAGCCGCCGGGTCTTGATGCCTGCCAGGTCGAAACGCTCGCGCACCGCCTCGACATCCGACACCGAGCCCGACACCACCACCGACGTCGGCCCGTTCACCGCCGCCACGTCGACCGCGTTGCCGAGGGTGGCGAGGACGTCGCGCACCTGGGAAGTGCCCGAGCGCACCGCGAGCATCGCCCCGCCCCCGGGCAGCGCGTCCATCAGTCCCCCGCGTGCCGCGACGAGCCGGCAGGCGTCCTCCAGCGAGAACACGCCCGCCACATGCGCGGCGACCAGCTCACCGACCGAATGCCCCATCAGGAAGTCGGGACACACGCCCCAGGACTCCGCCAGCCGGTACAGGGCGACCTCGACCGCGAACAGCCCGGCCTGTGTGAACACCGTCCGGTCCAGCAGCCCGCCCGTCTCGTCCGACAGCGCCTCCACCAGCGACCCCGGCAGCAGCCCTTCGAACCCGGCGCACACCTCGTTCAGCGCCCGCGCGAACACCGGGAACTCGGCGGCCAGTTCAGCGCCCATCCGCGCCCGCTGCGACCCCTGCCCCGTGAACAGCAGCGCGAGGCGCCCGTCCACCGTCCCGCCGGAGGACTCCACGGCAGCCAGCCCCGCCGTCAACTCCGCACGGTCCCGCCCCCACACCACCGCCCGATGCCCCAACCCGGCCCGACCGGTCGCCAGCGACCACCCCACATCCACCGGATCCAGCGCCCCGACCACCCCGGACAACCGCTCGGCCTGCGCCACCAACGCCTGCGCCGAACCGGCCGACAGCACCCACGGCAGCAGCCCGCCGACCTCAGCCGGGGCGGATGACGGCTCGACGGGCTCTGCCGGACCCTCCTCCAGCACCACGTGGACGTTCGTCCCGCTGATCCCGAACGCGGAGACGGCGGAGCGCCGCGGACGGCCCGTCGCGGGCCAGGGCATCGGCTCGGTGAGGAGGGAGACGCTTCCGGCGGACCAGTCGACGTGCGGGGTGGGCTCGTCGACGTGCAGGGTCTTGGGCAGTACGCCCGCCCGCATCGCCATCACCATCTTGATCACGCCCGCCATACCGGCCGCGGCCTGTGCATGGCCGATGTTCGACTTGATGGACCCCAGCAGCAGCGGACGGTCGGGGTCCCGGCCCTGGCCGTAGGTGGCGAGCAGGGCCCGGGCCTCGATCGGGTCGCCCAGCGGGGTGCCGGTGCCGTGTGCCTCGACGGCGTCCACGTCGGCCGGATTGAGGCGGCAGTTCAGCAGCGCCTGCCGGATGACGCGCTGCTGGGCCTGGCCGCTGGGGGCGGTCAGGCCGTTGGAGGCGCCGTCCTGGTTGAGGGCGGAGCCGCGGACGACCCCCAGCACCCGGTGGCCGTTGCGGCGGGCGTCGGAGAGCCGTTCCAGGACGAGGACGCCGGCGCCCTCGGACAGGCCCATGCCGTTGGCGTCGGCGGCGAAGGCCTTGCAGCGGCCGTCGGCGGCGAGTCCGCGCTGGCGGCTCCAGCCGCTGAACTCGTCGGAGGTGGACATGATGGCGACGCCCGCGGCGACCGCGAGGCCGCACTCCTCGCCGCGCAGCGACTGCGCGGCGAGGTGGAGGGCGGTCAGCGAGGAGGAGCAGGCGGTGTCCAGGGTGACGGCGGGGCCTTCGAGGCCGAAGGTGTAGGCGATCCGGCCGGAGACGATGCTGCTGGCGCTGCCGGTGACGAGGTGGCCCTCGACGCCTTCGGGGACCTGGTGGATGCCGGAGCGGTAGTCGAGCGGGTTGCAGCCGACGAACACCCCGGTGGCGGTGGAGCGCAGGGAGGTGACGGGGATCCCGGTCCGTTCGAAGGCCTCCCACACGACCTCCAGCAGGATCCGCTGCTGCGGGTCCATGGCCACCGCCTCGCGCGGCGAGATCCCGAAGAGTGCGGCGTCGAAGCGGTCGGCGTCGTGGAGGAAGCCGCCCTCGCGGACGTAGCTCTTGCCGTGCCGGTCGGGGTCGGGGTCGTAGAGGTTGTCCAGGTCCCAGTCGCGGTTGGCGGGGAGGCCGCCGATGGCGTCGCCGCCTTCGGTGACGAGCTGCCACAGCTGCTCGGGCGAGGTGATGCCGCCCGGGTAGCGGCAGGCCATGCCGACGATGGCGATCGGCTCGCGGTCCTTCTCCTCCACGGCGGCGAGGCGGTTCTGGGTGTGGCGGAGGTCAGTGGTCACCCGCTTGAGGTATTCGAGGAGCTTCGCTTCGTTCTGCGCCATCGTCGACATCTCCACTGTTGCTGGGTGGTCGGGCCGGAGCGGGTGTCAGGAGGTACCGAATTCGCGGTCGATCAGTGCGAACATCTCGTCGGCGGTCGCCGCTTCGAGGTCCCCTTCGTCGGTGGTGTCGGTGCCGGTGGTGGTGGTGCCTGCCGCGTCGTCGTTCAGCCGCAGCAGCAGGGTCTGGAGCTGCCGGGTGAGCTTGAGCCGGGTGTCGGTATCAGGGGTGGCCGCGGCCAACGCCTCTTCGAGTCGCCCGAGTTCGGTGAGCACGTCTCCGCTGCCCGGGGCGTCGCCGTCGAGTGCCATCTCGTCGCGGAGCAGAGCGACCACGGCGTCGGCGGTGGGATATTCGAAGACCAGGGTGGTGGGGAGGGCGAGGCCGGTGGCGGCGCCGAGGCGGTTGCGCAGCTCGACGGCGGTCAGGGAGTCGAAGCCGAGGTCGCGGAAGACGCGGGTCGGTTCGATGGTCGCCGGGCCGCTGTGGCCGAGGACGGCCGCCGCCTGGCTCCGTACCAGCTCCAGGAGCTCACGCTCCTGTTCACCGGCGGGCAGGGCGCGCAGGCGGGCGCGGAGTTCGGAGGTGTCCGCGCCGGGGGCGGGGGCGGTCTGTCCGGGGGTGGGGAGGTGGGGCCGGGCCTGGGGGAGGTCGTCCAGGAAGTGGGTGGTGCGGGCGTAGGTGAAGAGCTGGGTGAAGCGTTCCCATTCGACGTCGGCGACGGCGATGTTGACCTCGTCGTGGTCGAGGACCTGCTGGAAGGCGGTGAGGGCGAGTTCGGGGTCGATGAGCGGCAGGCCCTGGCGCTGGGCGCGCCGGTTGAGGACGGGCCGTTCTGCGGCGTCCTGGCTGTCCCACTCGTTGACGGCGTCCCAGATGCCCCAGGCGACGGCGGTGACCGGCACCCCGCGGGCCCGCTGCCCCTGCGCCCAGGCGTCGAGGTGGGCGTTGGCGGCGGAGTAGGCGCCGTGGTCACCGCTGCCCCAGAGGGCGGCGACGGACGAGTAGACGACGAAGGCGTCCAGTTCCCGCTCGCCGAGCAGTTCGGCGAGCATCCGGGCGCCGGTGATCTTGGCGTCGATGACGTGGGCGTACTGGGCAAGGGTGGTGTCGGCGAGGGCGCCGAGCTCGTAGCGGACGGCGGTGTGGAAGACGGCACGGATCTCGTCACCGGCCGCGTCCAGCCCGCCGATGAGCGAGGCGAGTTCGGAGCGGTCCGTGACATCGCAGGCCGCGATGGTGACCCTGGCGCCCAACTCCTCCAACTGCGACCGTAGTTCGGCGGCTCCTGGGGCTTCGGGGCCCCGCCTGCTGGTGAGGACGAGGTGGTCGGCGCCGTTGCGGGCGAGCCAGCGGGCGAGGATGCCGCCCAGCAGTCCGGTGCCCCCGGTGACGAGGGTCGTGCCGCGCGGCTTCCAGTCCCGGACCGGCCCGTCGGCGGGCAGCGGCGCGGGCACCATCCGGCGGGCGAACAGACCTCCGGGCCGGACGGCGACCTGGTCGTGCTCGACGGTGTCGCGCTGGGCGAGCACGGCCGCGATCCGGCGGCGGACCCGCTCGTCGTCGAGGTCGGCGGGCAGGTCGAGGAGGCCGCCCCACTGCTGCGGCAGTTCGAGCGCGGCGACCCGGCCCATGCCCCAGACCTCGGCCTGGACGGGGTGGGTGATCTCGTCTCCGTAGCCGGTGGCGACGGCCCCGCGGGTGACGCACCAGACCCGGGCGGACAGCCCGGTGTCGGCGACCGCCTGTATCAGCGCGAGCGTGGCTGCCACGCCCTCGGCCACCACGGGCTGCCCCTCGACGGACCGCACGTCGGCCAGCGCCAGGGTGGACAACACCCCGGTCACCCCCTCCGAACCGACCGCCTCGCCCAACAGCCGCGCCAGCAGGCCGCGGTCGGCGCCACCGACCGGCACGGGCACGGTCACGACATCGGCGCCGCGCCCGGTGAGCAGCGCGGTGAGACCGGTGCACCAGTCGTCCCCGGCGCCCTCGGGGGCCAGGTGCAGCCAGCGGCCGGACAGCGCGGCCGGTACAGCGGGGTCGGCCTGCTGCTTCCAGGCGACCTTGTAGCGCCAGCCGTCCACGGTGGACAGCTCACGGTGCCGGCGCCGCCAGGAGGCCAGCTCCGGCAACACCTCCCGCCAGGCGTCCCGCTGACCGTTGAGAGCGAGCGCCCCGGAGAGAGCGTCCATGTCCTGGCTCTCGACGGCCTCCCAGAACGCGGAGTCCAGGGTGCCGCCACGACTGGTGTCGGCCGCGGTGTCCTCGCTGGGCTCCAGCCAGTAGCGGCGATGCTGGAAGGCGTACGGGGGCAGATCGACGCGGCTGACGGGGCGCCCGGCGTAGACGGCGGACCAGTCGATGTCGGCGCCATGGACCCAGAGTTCGGCCGCGCTCGCGAGGAAGCGGGCGTTCTCGTCCTCGTCCCGGCGCAGGGTGCCTACGACCGTGACCGGCTGTTCCGCCGCCTCGGCGATGGCCTGCACGCCCATGGTGAGCACGGGGTGGGCGCTGACCTCGATGAGGGTGTAATTGCCTTGTTGCAGGGCTACTTGGACGGCCTCGGTGAAGCGCACCGGACGGCGCAGGCCCTCGTACCAGTACGAGGCGTTCATGGCCGTCGTGTCCAACACCTCGCCGGTGACGGTGGAGATCACCGGGATGCGGGAGGTCTGCGGTGTCACCGGCGACAGGACGTCGAGGAGCTTGGCCTTGATGTCCTCGACATGCGCGGAGTGCGAGGCGTAATCCACCGGGACCCGCCGTGCCCGCACACCAGCGGCCTCCGCCACCGAGGCGATCTCCTCCAAGGCTTCCGGATCACCGGCAACGACCGTGGCATCGGGACCGTTGAAGACGGCTATCGAGACCCGCTCGCCAAACGACGACACCCACTGCGATGCCTGCTGCGGGCCGGTCGCCAGCGCCAGCATCCCGCCACGACCGGCCAGTTCGTCCCGGATCGCAGCCGATCGGAGAGCGACCACCTGGGCGGCGTCCTCCAGGCTCAGCGCACCGACTACCGCAGCCGCGGCGATCTCCCCCTGCGAGTGACCGATCACGGCCGCCGGAGTCACACCGAACGACTCCCACACCGCAGCCAGCGACACCATGACCGCCCACAGCACGGGCTGGACCATGTCCACCCGTTCCATCCAGGCGTCGTCGTCGCCCTTCAGCACCTCGGTCAACGACCAGTCCACGTACGGCCCGAGCGCGCTCTCGCACTCCCCGATCCGCGCCGCGAACACCGGCGAGGACTCCAGCAGCCCCCGCCCCATTCCCAGCCACTGCGCCCCCTGCCCCGGGAAGACGAAGACGGTTCCGCCGCCCGTTTCGGAGGCGGTGCCGGTGATGGCGTGTGCGGAGGGCGTACCGGAAGCCAGCGCCCGGAGGGCATCGGTCAGCTCGCCCGCCTCGGCGCCCCACGCCACCGCGCGGTGCTCCAGGGCGGAGCGTGTGGTGAGCAGGCTCCAGCCGGTGTCGGCCGGGTCCGTCCCGGCTGCCACGACGTCCGCGATCCGGGCGGCCTGGGCGGTCAGGGCCTCGGCAGTACGGGCCGAGACGACCAACGGGAGGACGTGTGAACCGGGCAGTCCGGCGGGCCCGGCGACGACCACGGGACGGGACGCGGTGCCCGGCGGGGCTTCCTCCAGGATGACGTGGGCGTTCGTGCCGGACATGCCGAACGCGGACACTCCGGCCCGGCGCGGGCCGGTGCGGCCCTCGGTCCAGGGCACCGCCCGGTCGAGGAGGGCGACGGTGCCGTCGGACCAGTCGACGTGGCTGGTGGGCTCCCCGGCGTGACGGGACGGCGGCAGGACGCCCGCCCGCATCGCCATCACCATCTTGATCACACCGGCGACACCGGCGGCGGCCTGGGTGTGGCCGATGTTGGACTTCACCGAGCCGAGCCACAGCGGCTGTTCGGCGTCCCGGGCCCGTCCGTAGGTGGCCAACAGCGCCTGGGCCTCGATGGGGTCGCCGAGGGTGGTGCCGGTGCCGTGCGCCTCGACGGCGTCGACGTCGGCGGGGGTGAGTCCGGCGCTCGCGAGAGCCTGCCGTATGACGCGCTGCTGGGAGGGGCCGTTGGGCGCGGTGAGGCCGTTGGAGGCGCCGTCCTGGTTGATGGCGGAGCCGCGGACGACCGCCAGCACCTGGTGACCGTTGCGGACCGCGTCGGACAGCCGCTCGACGACGAGCACACCGGCGCCCTCCGACCAGCCGGTGCCGTCGGCCGATTCGGCGAAGGGCTTGCAGCGGGCGTCGGCGGCGAGGCCCCGCTGGCGGCTGAACTCCACGAACGGGCCGGGCGTGGACATGACCGTCACACCGGCCGCGAGCGCCAGTTCGCATTCGCCGTTGCGCAGCGACTGGACGGCCATGTGCAGGGCGACCAGGGAGGAGGAGCAGGCGGTGTCGACGGTGACCGCCGGGCCTTCGAGGCCGAGGCTGTAGGCGACCCGGCCGGAGACGACGGCGGCGGCGCTGCCGGTGGCCTGGTATCCGGCGACGGCTTCGGGCGCGCGGCCCAGGAGGGTGGCATAGTCCTGGCCGTTGGAGCCGACGAACATGCCGGTCGCGGAGCCGTGCAGCCCGGTCGGGGGCAGTCCGGCGCGTTCCAGGGCCTGCCAGGACAGCTCCAGCAGCAGCCGCTGCTGCGGATCCATGGCGAGCGCCTCGCGCGGCGAGATCCCGAAGAACTCGGCGTCGAATCCGGCGACGTCGTGTAGGAAGCCGCCTTCGCGGATGTACGAGGTGCCGGGGCGGCGCCCGTCGGGGTCGTACAGGGCGTCGATGTCCCAGCCTCGGTCGGCGGGGAAGGCGCCGATGGCGTCGCCCGCTTCGGCGACCAGCCGCCACAGGTCCTCCGGCGAGGTGACCCCGCCCGGGTAGTGGCAGGCCATGCCGACGATGGCGATCGGCTCGTCGGGCGCCGCCGCCGTGGTGGGGGCGGCCGGGGTCGCGTCGGCGGTGGCACCGAGGAGTTCGCCGCGCAGGTGGGCGGTGAGGGCAGTCGGCGTCGGGTGGTCGAAGATCAGGGTGGACGGCAGGCGCAGCCCGGTGGCGGCGGTGAGCCGGTTGCGTAGTTCGACGGCGGTGAGCGAGTCGAAGCCGAGGTCCTTGAAGGCGCGCGCGGGCTGGAGGTTCGCGGTGCCGCTGTGGCCGAGGACGGCGGCCACCTCGGTGAGGACGGTCTCGATGAGCAGGTGCTCCTGCTCATCGGGGGTGCGTCCGGCGAGCCTGCGGGCGAGGTCGCTGTCGGCGGCGCCGGCCGGGTCGCCCTCCGGGCCCGTCAAGTAGGGCTGTGCGTCAGGGAGTTCGCTGATGAGTGGGCGGTGCCGGGTGGCGGTGTACGCGGGGACGAAACGCTCCCAGTCGACGTCGGCGACGGTGACGGCGGTGTCGCCCCGGTCCAGGGCCTGCTGGAGAGCGGCGAGGGCCAGCTCGGGCCGCATCGTGCGGATGCCGCGCCGTTCGAGGTGGGCCGTCATCTCGGCGTCGGCCATGCCGCCGTCGGCCCAGGCGCCCCAAGCGACGGCGGTGGCGGCGAGGCCGCGGGCGCGCCGGTCCTGGGCGAGGGCGTCGAGGTGGGCGTTGGCGGCGGCGTACCCGCCCTGGTGGCCGCTGCCCCAGACACCGGCGATGGAGGAGAAGAGCACGAACGCGTCCAGGTCCCGGTCGCCGAGGAGGACGTCGAGGTGGTCAGCGCCGTCCGCCTTGGCGGCCAGCACGTCCGCGAGTTGCTCCTGGGTCAGCTCCGGTACGGCGGTGAAGTGGCCGACGCCGGCCGCGTGGACGACCGTGCTCAGGGGACGGCGTCCGGGCAGCGTGTCGAGGAGCGCGGCGACGGCGTCCCGGTCGGCGATGTCGCAGGCGACGACGGAGACCTGGGCGCCGAGGGCGGTCAGTTCGGCGACGAGTTCGGCGGCGCCGGGCGCGTCGGGGCCGCGGCGGCTGGTCAGCACGAGGTCCTCGGCGCCGTTCCGGGCCAGCCAGCGCGCGATGTGCGCACCGAGGCCACCGGTGCCGCCGGTGATCAGGACGGTGCCGTGGGGCTGCCAGTGGGTGGTGGCGGCGGGGGTGGCGGCGGCCCGGGTGTCGGTGGTCTCGGTCGGGTTGCCGGTGATGGCAGCGCGGGGGTCGGTGGTCTCGGTCGGGGCGCCGGTGATGGCAGCGCGGGGGTCGGTGGTCTCGGTCGGGGCGCCGGTGGCGGCCCCAGTGGCGGCGGCGCGGGGGCCGGTGGTCTCGGTCGGGGCGCCGGTGATGGCAGCGCGGGAGTCGGTGGTCTCGGTCGGGGCGCCGGTGGCGGCCCCAGTGCCAGTGGCGGCGGCGCGGGGGCCGGTGGTCTCGGTCCGGTCGCCGGTGGTGTCGGTCCGGGCGCCGGGGACGGCGGTCCGAGTGCCAGTGGTGGCCGCCCGGGCCCCGGTGGTGGCGGCCCGGGTGAGGCGGCGCAGGAAGGTCCCTGCGGCGCGGACGGCGCACTCGTCCTCGCCGTCGGTGCCGGCCAGGACGGCGGCGAGGCGGGCCGCGGCCCGCTCGTCGACCTCGGCCGGGAGGTCGACGAGGCCGCCCCAGAGCGGGGCGTGTTCCAGACCGAAGACCCGGCCGAGGCCCCAGACCTGGGCGAGGGCGGGGTCGGTGATCCGCTCGTCGGGGGTGACGGCGACGGCACCTCGGGTGACGCACCACAGCGGGGCGTCGAGCCCGGCGGCCAGGTGCGCCTGGAGCAGCGTGAGGGTGGCACCCAGCCCGTGGGCGCCGGGGAGGAGCGAGACCAGCCCGGAGGCACCCTGGGGAGCGGCGTCCCGCAGCAGCCCCGCGACGTGCTCGGCACCGAGCCCCAACGCCGCGGCGCCGAGGCGGAGTTCGACGACGTCGGCGCCGAGGGCGCGCAGCGCGTAGGACAGGCGTGCCCATGCCGTGTCGGACGTACCGTCGTCGGCCGGAAGTACCGCGAGCCAGGTGCCGTCCAGGCGGCCGGAGCCGAGGACCGTGACGGGCTTCCACACCGTGCGGTAGCGCCAGGTGTCCAGGGTGGACCGGTCCCGTTCGCCGCGCCGCCAGGAGGCGAGGGCGGGCAGCAGCGCGTCGAGGCCGGCGGCGCCGTCGGCCGGGCCGAGGTCCAGGGTGGCGGCGAGGGCCGTCGCGTCCTGGTTCTCGACCAGCTCCCAGAACCGGGCGTCCACGGTGTCGACCGTGGCGGTACCGGTACGGGCGGACTCCAGCCAGAAGCGGGAGCGCTGGAACGGGTAGGTGGGCAACTCGACGTGGCGGGCGGCGCCGCCGTCGTGCAGCGCGGCCCAGTCGACGGTCCCGCCGTGGACGTACAGGTGGGCGAGGGCGCGCAGCAGCGTGCGCGGTTCCGGCTGGTCCTTGCGCAGGGCGGAGAGCAGCAACGCGGGAGGTGTAGAGGGCTCGTGGGCCTCGCGCGCGGCGGGTTCGGTGAGGCAGTCGTCGGCCATGGCCGTCAGCACGCCGTCGGGGCCCAGCTCCAGGAAGGTGGTCACGCCCTGGTCCCGCAGCCAGCGCACACCGTCCCGGAAACGGACGGGCTCGCGGACATGCCGTACCCAGTACGCGGCGGTGCCCAGCTCACCCGGCGCCGCGCCCGCGCCGGTGACGTTGGAGACGACCGGGATGCGGGGCTCGACGTACTCCAGCCCGGCGGCGACGGTCCCGAACTCCGCGAGCATGCCGTCCATGTGCGGGGAGTGGAAGGCGTGGCTGACCCGCAGGTACGCCGTCTTGCGGCCACGCTCGCGCCAGAGGGCGTCGAGTTCGGCGACGGCCTCCCGGTCACCGGCGATCACCACGGACGCCGGGCCGTTGACGGCGGCCACACTCACGACGGCTTCCCGCCCGGCAAGTGTCTCGCGGACCTCGTCCTCCCCCGCCCGCACGGAGAGCATGGCCCCGCCCTCCGGCATCGCCTGCATCAGCCGTCCGCGCGCCGTGACCAGCGCGGCGGCGTCGGGCAGCGAGAGGACCCCGGCGACATGGGCGGCGGCCAGCTCACCGATGGAGTGCCCGGCGACGTAGTCGGGGCGCACGCCCAACTGTTCGACCAGCCGGTACAGGGCCACCTCGACGGCGAACAGTGCGGGCTGTGCCCACACGGTACGGTCCAGCAGCGCCGCCTCCGCGCTGCCCGGCTCCGCGAACAGCAGCTCACGCAGCGGCCGTTCCAGATGGGCGTCCAGCGCCTCGCACACGGTGTCCAGGGCCCGCGCGAACGCCGGATACGCGGCGTACAACTCACGGCCCATGCCGACCCGTTGGGCGCCCTGCCCGGTGAAGAGGACGGCGACGGCACCCTCGGACGCGGCGACACCGGTGACGGCCTCGGGCGCATGGCCCCCCGAGGCGACGGCAGCGAGCCCCCGCCCGAACCCGGCGTTGTCATCGGCGAGGACGACGGCCCGGTGATCGAGGGCGGCCCGGGTCGCGGCGAGCGACAGCGCGATGCCGTCGGCAGGCAGCTCGGGCCGGTCCGCGACGAAGGCGGCGAGACGGTCGGCCTGGGCCCGGAGGGCTCCTTCCGTACGGCCGGAGAACACCCACGGGACCGTGCCGGGGGACGCCGTGGCCGGAGTCACCGCGCCGGCGGGCTCCGGGGCTTGCTCCAGGATGACGTGCGCGTTGGTGCCGCTGATCCCGAAGGAGGAGACCCCGGCGCGGCGCGGACGGCCGTCCGCCGGCCACTCCCGCTTCTCGGTCAGCAGCCGTACCCCGCCCGCTGTCCAGTCGACATGCGGCGTGGGCTCGTCGGCGTGCAGGGTGCGGGGCAGTACGCCCGCCCGCATCGCCATCACCATCTTGATGACGCCCGCCACACCGGCCGCGGCCTGCGTGTGCCCGATGTTCGACTTCACCGACCCCAGCCACAACGGCCGTTCCTCGTCCCGCCCTTGCCCGTAGGTCGCCAACAGGGCGTCGGCCTCGATCGGGTCGCCGAGCGCGGTGCCCGTACCGTGCGCCTCCAGGGCGTCGATGTCGGAGGGGGCCAGCCCGGCGCCCGCGAGGGCCTGCCGTATGACGCGCTGCTGGGACGGACCATTGGGCGCCGTAAGGCCGTTGGACGCACCGTCCTGGTTGACGGCGGAACCCCGCACCACCGCCAGCACCTGATGGCCGTTGCGGACCGCGTCCGACAGCCGCTCGACCACGAGCACCCCGGCACCCTCGGACCAGGCAGTGCCGTCCGCCGCCGCCGAGAACGCCTTGCAGCGGCCGTCGGCGGCGAGCCCGCGCTGCCGGCTGAACTCCACGAACATGTACGGCGACGGCATCACGGCGACGCCGCCCGCGAGGGCGAGGTCGCACTCGCCGTTCCGCAGCGACTGCGCGGCCAGGTGGAGCGCCACCAGCGCCGACGAGCAGGCCGTGTCGACGGTGACGGCCGGGCCCTCCAGACCGAAGGTGTAGGCGAGCCGGCCGGAGGCGACGCTGGAGGTGTTGCCGATGCCGAGGAACCCCTCGACATCGTCGGGCACCTCGTCCAGCCGCGCCGCGTAGTCAGTGGCGACCACACCGGCGAACACACCGGTCCTGCTGCCACGCAGCGAGGTCGGCGCGAGCCCCGCCCGCTCGAACGCCTCCCACGTGGTCTCCAGCAGCAGCCGCTGCTGCGGGTCCATCGCCAGCGCCTCGCGCGGCGAGATCCCGAACAGGTCGGGGTCGAACTCGGCCGCGTCGTACAGGAATCCGCCCTGTCGGGTGTAGGCGGTTCCGGGGTGCGCGGGGTCGGGGTGGTAGAGCCCTTCCAGGTCCCAGCCGCGGTCGGTGGGGAAGCCGCCGATGGTGTCGACGCCCTCGGCGACCAGCCGCCACAGATCCTCGGGCGAGGCCACACCGCCGGGGAACCGACAGGCCATGCCGACGATGGCGATCGGCTCGTCCGTCCCCGCCACGGCCGCAACGCGCGTCCGCGCCTCGTCAACAGCCTCCACGTCCCGCGGGAACAGCGCCTCATACAGATGGGCGGCGAGCGCGGTCGGCGTCGGATGGTCGAAGACGATCGCGGTGGGCAGCCGCAGCCCGGTCGCCGTGCCGAGACGGTTGCGCAGTTCGACGGCGGTCAGCGAGTCGAAGCCCTGTTCCTTGAAGGAGCGCTCGGCGTCGACGGACTGCCCGGAGGCATGGCCGAGAACGGCCGCGACGCTCCGGCGCACCAGCTCCACCAGATGCCGCTCCCGCTCGGCCCGGCCGAGCCCGGCCAGCCGCTCGGTGAGCGCCGACCCCGCGTCGCGCATCCCGGCTGTCGTGTCGGCGGTGCGGCGGGTGGTCGCGGGACGGACGAGTCCGCGCAGTATGGCAGGCACGGTCTCCGAGCCGCGCAGACCGGCCAGGTCGAGGCGGGCGGGCACGAGCGCGGGCTCGGCGGATGCGAGGGCCCGGTCCAGCAGAGCCAGCCCTTCCGCGGACGACAAGGGAGCCAACCCACTGCGACTCAGCCGCCGACGATCCGCGAGGTCCAGCTCACCCGTCATGGCACTGGCCTGCTCCCACAGCCCCCAGGCCAGGGAGGTCGCGGGCAGCCCTTGGGCGCGGCGGTGATGGGCGAGGGCGTCCAGGAAGCTGTTGGCGGCGGCGTAGTTGGCCTGCCCGGCACCGCCGAAGACGCCGGAGGCGGAGGAGTACAGCGCGAAGAAGGCGAGGTCGGAGTCCTGGGTGAGTTCGTGCAGGTGCAGGGCGGCTTGTGCCTTGGGCCGCCAGACCGTGGCCAGTTCCTCCGGGGTGAGCGCGGTGACCAGACCGTCGGCCAGGACCCCTGCTGCGTGGACGACACCGGTCAGCGTACGGCCGTTCAGCAGGGCGGCGAGCTGATCACGGTCGGCGGCGTCGCATGCGGCCACTTGGATCGCCGCCCCCAACTCCTCTATCTCAGCGATGAGTTCCTGCGCCCCCGGTGCCTCCGGTCCGCTGCGGCTGGTCAGCAGCAGGTTCCGTGCGCCGTGCTCGGTCACGAGGTGCCGGGCCAGGAGCGAGCCGAGGGTGCCGGTCCCGCCGGTGATCAGGACGGTGCCGTCAGGATCCACCGGCACCGGCATGGTCAGAGCGACCTTGCCGACATGCTTCGCCTGGCTGATGAACCGGAAGGCCTCCGGCGCCCTGCGCACATCCCACGCCCGCACCGGCAACGGCTCCAGCACACCCGACTCGAACAGCCCCATCAACGCCCGCAACAT